>CALUFC010000005.1 GCA_944319885.1 uncultured Coriobacteriaceae bacterium | reverse complement strand
CTCATCCACTTCATCGGCAAAGACAACATCGTATTCCACTGCATCGTATTCCCCGCCATGCTCAAGGCTCCTGAAAGCACGGTTGCCGGCCATGCCAACGTGCTCGTGTTCCCCAACCTCGAGTGCGGCAACATCGGCTACAAGCTCGTCCAGCGCTTCGGCCGCGCCGATGCCTACGGCCCCATTCTCCAGGGCATCGCCAAGCCGGTAAACGACCTGTCGCGCGGCTGCTCCGCCGATGACATCGTGGGCGTCGTCGCCATCACCGCCGTTCAGGCTCAGATGGCAGAGTAGTCACACGCGCGACACGCTCGCACTCAGGCCCCGGAACGTCTTTCCAGCCATCCCTGAAGCTCCTGCTTCGGATGTATCGGAGATGGTCCGGGGCATCCTGTGTTCATTCATCAGGCAATTGCAATCGCGCTGCTTGGGCCTTCATGCGCCGCGATCTTCATGCGTGCCGTGTTTTTTCTCATTTCAACGCTCATTTTGTCATTTAGTTCAGATTCCGGAGCGTTCAAGGCGCATCAGCCGTTTGAAGCTGATCAAATAGGCGGCATAATTCTAAAGTACATAGAATTATGCCGCCTATATAAGATACATTCCTAGTAATAAAGCTTATCCGCGGGCGCAGTACTCCGGAATCTGAACTAAATGACATATTTCGCGGAGTAATCCGATTTTTCTATCGACGCGTCCGGCTCCGAGCGCTCATCCTCGCTGAGGAATGGTAAGCGTAAAGGTCGTGACGCCCTCCTCGCTCGTTGCCGTGATGTCTCCCCCATGCGCGCGAGCGATCTCACGGGCAATCGCCAGGCCAAGGCCAGCGCCCCCCGCACTTGAACTCCGCGCCGCGCCTTCGCGATAGAACTTCTCGAAGATTCTCTCAAGATGAGCAGGAGATATCTCCCTGCCATGGTCTACCACAGTTATCGAGCAGCTACCGCACGTCTCTTGATCCGCAACGGCGCCCGCAGCTGCATCCATCTGGGCGATGATCTGCACCGCGGAGTTCGCATCCGCGTATGCCAGCGCATTTCTCATGATGTTGCCCACAGCTCGAAACAGCTTGTCCGCGTCCGCGTACACCGCGGTGTCTTCCGGAGCGCTCACGACGATTTCAATGGCGCGCCGCTCTGCTTCCGGCTGAAATTCGTCGGCAAGCTGCTCACAGAAGGTTGCAAGATCGAACCGGGAGCGCTCCAGCTCGAGCGAACCGATGTTGAAGCGCGTGATGTCGAAGAATCCATCCATCATCTCGTCAAGGCGATAGGCTTTGTTCAGCGCCGACGCAATATATCGCTCACGCTGCTCTGCGGGCATGTCTGGGGCCTCGTCGAGCAAGGACAGGTATCCGGTCACCGACGTAAGCGGCGTCTTGATATCGTGCGCGAGGTAGGCAACGAGCTCGTTTTTACGGCCCTCCGCCTCGCGCGCCGCGCGCTCGCGCTGCTCTTGCTGCTTGCGCAAGTCCTCGACCATCGCACGATCCTCGGCAAGGCCTTCGGGAAGATCGGTCAGTTGATCACGTCCATCGACGACCGTCCGCACCATCTCGCAGAGCGCGTCGTATCGCACAAGCGGACGACGCAGCGACGAGGCAATGATGAGCACCGGGCCGCCCATGACTGCGATTATGGTGCCCACACGCAGCATCCATCCCAAAAGCTCATAGAGGGTGCTGTCCGTGCGAACAACGCGCCCATCTCCGTAGGCGTTGTACGTTACGAAGGGTTGGCTGTCATCTGCCCATGAGTAGACAACCATGCTTTCAGGATCACCTGCCAAGGCTCGGCTCGCTTCGGGGGCAACCCGATCGAGCAAACCGGGATCCTGCTCGAGCGCTCCCCGCAGCGTGACGCACGCAAGATCATATGCAACGCTGTCGGCCCCCCATTGATCCACCCATGTTTCCCACAGGCTGCCCATATCGTTGCGAGCCTGCTGCGCTGCAGCGAGCAGTGATTGCATGTCCTTTGATGTCGGTTGGAGCGAGCCCTCAAGACAGCGTTCAAGGTATGTAGACACGAGGTCCTTCTCGATATCCTCCTGGGCACGAGCTATCTCAAGCTTGAGGTCTGACCCAACCTCGTCGAGGGGGACCTCCTCTTCCGAAATCACGGCAGAGCGAAACGCGGTGTAGAACGTCGTGCTCTGATTGAGCTCGAGCAGCACGAACCAGATTCCAGCAAGCGCCGCGAAAAAGAGCGCAAAGAGAGCGATAACGCGCAGCATCTCGCGCTTGAACAGGCGCGCGCCGCGCGCAGAAAGGTGATAACGAACGCCAACGCTGTGTTTCTTCGCATGATTTAGCATGATGGCTCCTCCGTTTCCGATGGGAGCGGATGGCTTGCGCTGCCCACGTCCGTCGCCAAGCGGTATCCCACACCCCATACCGTCTCAATGTGCTCGCTTGAGGGATCGACTGCCGCCAATTTGCGACGTAGGCGCCGGATGTAAACCATGACGGAGTTGCGCGAAGAGGGAAGCGGCTCCTCATGCCAAGCGCTTTGGTAGAGCTCGCCGGTTGGCACCGCCGCTCCGCCGGCGTGCGCAAGCGCGGCAAGCACATCGAACTCCGTGGGCGTAAGCTCGAGCGCGACGTCGTAAAGCTCGGCGGTGTGCCGCATAAGATCGCAGGTCACGGGACCGCATCGAACTACGGTTGCGACCTCGGGAGCAGCAAGGCGTTGGGTGCGCCGTAGATGAGCCTTGATGCGCGCAACGAGACCTCGGGGTTTGAAGGGCTTGGTTACGTAATCGTCGGCGCCCACAGCGAATCCTGCGACCTGGGAGATATCGGTGTCCTTTGCCGTAAGAAACAGCACGGGAACCCGCGAGGCGGCGCGGATGCGACGGCACACCTCATAGCCATCCATCTCGGGCATCATGATGTCAAGCACCACCATGTCAACCTTGCGCTCTTCAAGCGCAGCGAGCGCCTCTCGCCCGCTCGCACAGGTACGCGCCTCGATCCCCTCGCGTCGCAAGAGCTCGGCGACGATCGTGGCGACATCGGGCTCGTCATCGCAGATCAGCACCATCGACATCATGTCCTCCTTCCAACGCAACCAACTTCGCGCGCGCTGTTCATCTTCATGGTATGCCACGAGTACAACGTGGCCGTGCGCGAGCGCCTGTGTTCAGCATTGTTCAGAGATGGCAAGCGCGACGCCCCCATCACATACAAGAGCGCCGCATGCAGGATGCAAAAAGGCCGCCGGCTGAAACGCCGACGGCCCCTCAAATCGTCTTGTGGTGGCTCTGGCTTTAGCCCAGGAGCGCCTCGACGTCGAGCGCGATCATGAGCTCCTCGTTCGTGGGAACCACGAGCACCTTGATCGCAGAATCGGGCGTGGAGATGACGCGCGGATCGTCCGAGCGAATCGCGTTGAGCTCGGAATCAACCTTCACGCCCATCCAGCCCAGGCGCTTGGCGATGGCGGCGCGGAGGTAGTCGGAGTTCTCGCCGATGCCGGCGGTGTAGACCATGGTGTCGACGCCCTCCATGGAGGCAGCCATCTCGGCGAAGAGCTGCGCCACGCGATAGGTGAACATCTCGACGGCAACCTTGCAGTCGTCGTTGCCCTCCTCCATGGCGGCGATAACGTCGCGCGAGTCGCTCGAAACGCCCGAAACGGCAAGCAGGCCGGACTGTTTGTTCATCATGGTGTCGATCTCGTCGATAGACATGCCTGCCTCGCGATAGAGGTAGAACACCGTCGCCGGATCGAGCGTACCGCAGCGCGTGCCCATGATCAGGCCGTCGAGCGGCGTGAGCCCCATCGTGGTGTCCTTGCAGTGGCCGTCCTCGATGGCGCACAGGCTTGCACCGGAACCCAGGTGGCAACTGACGACCTTGTGCGCCTCGCCGCCCAAAAACTCGTTGACGATGCGCCAGATGTAGCGGTGGCTCGTACCGTGAGCGCCGTACTTACGGACATGGTATGTGTCGACCACGTCGCGCGGCAGCGCATAGCGCCACGCATGCTCGGGCATGTTGTAGTGGAACGCGGTATCGGGAACGATCACGTTGCCCAGATCGGGGAACATCTCGCGGCAGATCTCGATGACGTCGGCCTCGGCGTAGTTGTGCAGCGGCGCCAGCGGGGCAACCTCGCGCACCCAGCCGAGCGTCTCGTCGGTCACCACAGCGGACTCGGGGAAGTACCAACCGCCCTGCACCACGCGGTGGCCGATACCCTCGATCGGGGCGTCGACGCCCTTGAGCAGATCGAACACGTGGCCAACGGCAGTGCGATGATCGGGCATCTCGACCTCGAGCTTGCCCTTCTCACCGTTCAGCGTGTAACCGATGAACGAACCATCGATGCCGATGCGCTCGCAGTTGCCCTTGGCGAAGACCGTACCGGTCTGGGTATCGAGCAGCTGGAACTTGAGGCTCGAGCTACCGGCGTTGATAACGAGAACGTTCATGAGACTCCCCTCGTGAAGACCATCGGCCGTCACACACGGCGGCCGCATACACACTAATCATACCGCAGAATAACGGGCATCTGCGCCTTAGACCAGACCCTCACCAAGGTCCTTGCCGCCCAGCACGTGCATGTGCAGGTGCATGACCGTCTGGCCCGCTGCCGCCCCGGTGTTGGCGATGACGCGAAAACCCTCGTCGAGGCCCTTGATCTTCGCAACCTCGGCGATGGCGTGGGTCATCGCCTCGAGCACCGCTCCGGGCACGCCATCGATGATGTTCTCGAAATGCTGTTTGGGAACGACGAGCGTGTGGACCGGTGCCTGAGGGTTCAGGTCGTCAAATGCGATAACGAGCTCATCTTCGTACACCACGGTTGATGGGATCTCATGATTGGCGATCTTGCAGAAGATGCAGTCGGACATAGGGACTCCTCTCATGCGCGCCCCCCGAACTCTAAGCCATGAATGCCCGCAAGTGCGGCGCGGGAAGCAACGCCATCGATACGTTGTGCTGATAGTTTACAGCTTCAATTCGTCCGAGGTGTCGGCGGGAGCGGCGTCGACGAGGGTATCGTTGCCGTCGACGTCCTTCATGAGCACGCTCACCTTCTGCTCAGCGTCGGCCAAGCGCTCACGCAGGCTGCGCAGCAGCTCGACGCCGCGTGTATAGCTCTCAAGCGACTCCTCGAGCTCCATATCGCCCGACTCGAGTGCGCGGATGATGCGCTCGAGCTCCTGGGACGCTTCTTTGTAGCTGAGCTCGGATACCGGTTTTTGCTCTGCCATGCTCTTTGCCTTTCTCTTCAGGATATGTGCTAGCCGTTGTCTTCTACCGTGGTCACCGTACCGGTAACCTCGCCATCGCCAAAGCGCACGCGCAGCGCATCGCCCGGTGCGAAATCACGGGCACTCGTTGCAACTCCATGGGCATCGTATGCGATGGCGTAACCGCGCGCGAGGACCTTGAGCGGCGAAAGCGCATCGAGCTTCGCCGCCTGCGCCCCGAGAGCCGCGCGCCGCCCTCCCAGCAAGGTATCCCCCGCCGCCTCGAGCCGCGAAGCAGCGAGATCGAGTGCCGGGCGCGTCGCGGTAACACGCGGCCCCGCGGCACGGAGACGCATGGAAAGATCGGCGACCGCGCGCACCACGCGCTCCTGCGAGCGCGCTGCCGCACGTTCGAGGCGATCGCTGGTCTGCGCGAGCTCCGACGCACGACGCTCGATGAGATATCCCGGGCTGGTAAGACAGCCGTGCCGGGCAAAGCCCTCGACCGTCCGCCGCTCCTGCGCGAGCGATGCCGATATCGCCTGACGGGTGCGCTGCGCCTGCATGGCAAGATCGCGCCGCGCAGCCTGCACCATACCGGTAGTCGCCGTTGCCAGACGATGCTCGCGCGCGGCGAGCAAATCGGCAAGCTCGGTGATGGCCGGGGCCACCGACTCGGCAGCCGCCGTGGGCGTCGAGCAGCGGCGATCGCTCACCATGTCGCAGATCGAGGTATCGGGCTCATGGCCGATACCGGTAACCACGGGAACGGGACATGCGGCAACAGCGCGGGCAAGCTCCTCGTCGTTGAAGGTCATAAGGTCCTCGAAGGAACCGCCGCCGCGCACCAGCAAGATGCAGTCGGGCGCGGGGACAAGCGCCGCGGCGCGGGCAAGCCCCTCGATCAGCTCGGCGGGGGCACCGTCGCCTTGCACTTTTGCACCCACGCACACGAGCTCAACGAGCGGATTCCTGCGACGCAGCGTGCGCTTCACATCATCGATCACAGCGCCCGAAAGCGATGTCACCACGGCAACGCGCGTGCAGAAGGCAGGGATGCGCCGCTTGCGGGCATCGTCCATGAGGCCTTCGCGCCGCAGCTTCTCGGCAAGCGCCGCAACCTGCTGCCGCAACAGCCCCTCTCCCGCAAGCGCCAGCGAACGCGCCACGAAACTCATGCGCCCCGTGGGCTTGTACAGATTGAACCCACCGGTGAGCAGTACCTGCATACCATCGCGCAGCTCGAATGCACACTTGGCATAGACGCCGCGCCACACGATGCAGTCCACCGCGCTCGCATCGTCCTTGATCTGAAAGTAGCAGTGGCCGCTCCGCGCATTGGGACCGCGAAATCCCGTCACCTCGCCCAGCATCGTGATCTGCGGGAGCGCATCGAGCGCGCCCGCAGCAAGCTCGACCGCCTGCGTAACGGAAAGCGCATCTTTGGCAGCGCCCTGCACAGGGGCAGATGTCCCCGTTAGATTCCAAGCGCCCACAAAGCCTCCCCACCTTTCAAGTCGTCGATATCAAGCATACGGCATCGCCCGGACACGCGCCGGCAACCCCCATGAAACCGATATCAGCCGCTGAGCGAAGCACGACGGCCTGACAAGAACCGTCCCATCCCCCATGTGCTACGAGCGGTCGGAGCGCTGCAGGCGCCCCATGAGATACAGCAGCTGCATGATCGAGGTGAGCGCCGCCGCCACATACGTGAACGCGGCAGCCGTGAGCACCTTGCGTGCACCCTGCACCTGCTGGACGCTCATGCCGGAGTCCTCGATATACGCGACGGCGCGACGACTCGCATCGATCTCGACGGGCAACGTGACCAGCTGGAAGATGACAGAGAAGGCGAACAGCGCGATGGAGAAGGTCTGCAGGCCGGCGAGGTTCATGGCCACGCCGAGCATGAACACCACGATCCACGCGTTTTGCGTGAAGCTCACCACCGGCGCAAGCGCCTGGCGCACCTTCATGAACCCATACCCCTGAGCGCGCTGAACCGCATGACCCGCCTCATGGCAGGCCACCGCCACGCTCGCAACCGAGCCGCCCGATAGGTTCTCGGTGGAGAGATAGAGGTTGTTGTCGCGCGGGTCATAGTGGTCGGTGAGCCGGCCGTCGACGCGCTTGATGCCCACCTCGGCACACCCCGCCTCGTTGAGCATGCGGCGCGCGACCTCAAATCCGGTATCCCCATCGGAGGGCACCTGCGCCCAGCGCTTGTAGGTGTTGTTGATATAGGTCTGGGCGAGAAAACCCAGCGCAATCGAAGCGGCGACCAATATGAGGTACGCCGGATCGATTCCGAATCCGTAGCCATAGTACAGCGGCATCGCATGCCCTCCGATTCGCTAAAGTATCTCGACGCGACGATCCTTAACCGTAAGGCCCATGTTCCCCGAAAGCAGGTCGTCTAAACGCGTGCCCACCAACTCGAAGCGCCAGCCCTCGCGCAGGCGACTGCGCTCAGGGCACTCGATGTAGTCGACGAGATCGTCGCGGGAGGCGATCATGGCGGTCGCCACCCCCGAGCGCTCGGACACCAAGCGGATGAGCGCGTACATGAGGTCGCTCACGCTCTCCACGTCGCTCGAGGGAGACTTTCGCGCATGGTGCACCTCGGGCAGGCGATCGGCGGGGCAGCGCATGCCGCGCGACACCGCGACGAGCGCCACGTCGACATCGGCCTCCGAAAGCTGCTCGGTACCGCGTATGCTGCGAAAATCGGCAGCGCTCTGCGGCGTGCGCTTCACGAGCGCGAGCAGCACCTCATCTGACATGATCCACTTGCGGGGAATATCGAGCTTCTCGGCGCGCGCCTCGCGCCACGCCGCGAGCTCGCGGGCGATGGCGAGCTGGCGCCGCGTAAGCGAATTCACGCGCTTGACCCGCCGGTACACCTCGCGCCGATCGACCACGTAGTGCGCACGCTGCGTTAGCGGGCGCAGCTCGTCGATCACCCACGAAAGCCTCCCGGTCTCCTCGAGGCGGCGGCGGATGACGTCGTAGGCCTTGATGAGATAGCGAACATCGTCGAGGGCGTACTCGATCTGCTTCGGCGAGAGCGGACGGCGCGACCAATCGGTGAGCGATTCGGTCTTGGGCAGCGTCACGCCGCAAAACGCGTGCACGAGCCCGTTGTATGAGATCTGCAGGCGCTCGCCCAAAAACGCCGCAGCCACCTGGGTGTCGAAGATGGGTGCGGGCAGCACGCCCAGCGCATGCAGCAAGACCTCCATATCCTGCGGGCAGGCATGAAACACCTTGAGGACGCGCTCGTTGGCCAACAGCTCCTCGAGCGCGCTCGTATCGGCCAGCGCAATGGGGTCGATGGCCACGCATTCATCTGGGGTGGCCACCTGCACCAGGCAAAGCCGGGGATGATAGGTGCGCTCACGCAGAAACTCGGTGTCAACCGCCACGGCCGGATAGGCGGCCGCGCGCGCGCAAAATGCTTGCAAATCCTCAACTGTGGAAATATACATACACGTCCGATACCAAGGGTTGTCGCGGGGAGAACGCGGGTAGGATACAACAACGTAACTATACATTCCCAACTCACGATTAGGAAACCGCGGCATGCGTTGCCTCATTATCCACAATCCGGTGTCCGGCCCCCGCTCGGACGAAATCTTCGCATTCGCCCATGCCCTTGCTGCCGCAGGCGACGAAATCGTCATGCGCTTCCTCGGCCCGTCGGTGAACAACAACGAGGTCGTCGCCGACGTCCGCTCGTTTGACCGCGTTGTGGTGTCGGGCGGCGACGGCACGGTCTCGAGCCTCCTCGACTGCCTGCGCGACACCCACGTCCCCATCTTGGTGTTCCCCTCGGGAACCGCCAACCTGTTTTTCAACAACATCGGCAACGCACCCGAGATCGCGGCCCTCGCGAGCGCGTGCCGCACGGGACGCACCGCATCGGTCGACATGGGCGAACTGTTTTGGAAAGACGGGGCGGATTCGCTCAAGCGGCACGGTTTCATCATCATCGCAGGCTCCGGCTTCGACGCCACGATCATGGAGAAAGCCGCGCCGGCCAAGGAGGAAATCGGCGAGATCGCCTACTTCCTCTCCGCCCTCTCGACGCTCAAACCCGATGTATCGCATTTCACCATCGAGCACGACGGCGAGATCGACGAGATCGACGGCATCTCCTGCATGGTCGCCAACACATCGGTGATCCAGAACGACATCAACCTCTTCCCCGGGTGCCGCATGGATGACGGCCTCATCGACATCGCCGTGATCGAACCGGCGGCACTCGTGCAGCTGCTTCCCACCGTGCTCGCCGGCGTCCTCGATCCGCAGGGCATGGGGCTCGGACGCCCGCAATTCAAGATGTTCAAGGCAAAAGAGGTGAAAGTCACCTGCACGCCCTCGCTCGGCATGCAGTTCGATGGCGAGGTCATCTCCGCCAACACGGGCGTGTTCGGGGCGCGCGTGCTGCCGAGTTGCCTCGATATCATCATCGACGATTTCTCGAACCTTGCGTGACGTGCCGAAACACGCTCGCAATCTTCAGGCATCATCGGGCCTCCTCGCACCCGGCACGGTTCCCGCTGTGCTATAGTGCCCTCAACGCGATGCAAGACCGCATCGTCACGTTACACAAGAAAGGAGCCACCAGCATGATGTACGCACGCAGCAACTCCCTCATGAACTGGTGGTGGCGTGGTGAGAACTCGGCCGGTCAACGGTGAGCCCATTCGCGCCTGCATGCTATGGCACGGCAAAGGCCCCCGGTTTGACCGGGGGCCTTTTTTCATAGCTCGCCCCGCCCGTTCGCACCACGCGCCTCCCCTCGAACACCCCGCACACAACAACGCAGAAAGGTTGATCACCATGTCCCAGAGCACCACCCAGCCCCGCACCGTATCCACCGTCGACCGCGGCAAGCTCGATATCAAAGCGCTCGTGCTGCTCGCCGTGCTGCTCGCCGCCGGCTTCATCCTGAACTTCACCGTTGGCAAGGCCATCTCCACCATCTCCGCCGGCACCATCGCACCGGAGTTCATCATCTCGGCGTTTTGCCTCACCATCCTCATCGTGCGGCCCAACGCCGGCCAAGCGCTCATCATCGGCCTCGTCTCCGCAGCGGTGATCCAGATCACCACCACCTCCCCGGGCATCGACTTTGTGGCCGAGGGCATTGCCGCCGTTGTCATGGCGCTCATCGTGAATGCCGGTATGAAGACCAATGCCAAGGCCATCATCCCCACCGTGGGTACCTTCGTGACGACGTTTCTTTCCGGCGCCATCTTCATGGTCGTCAAGATGGCGCTCATGCAGTTCGACACGAGCCTCATCTCGCTCATGCTGCCCGTCGTTGCGCTCACCGCGGTATTCAATGCTATCCTCGTAGGCGCCCTGTATCTGCCCATCAAGCACGCACTCAAGCTCGCCGACTAATCCACGCAGCGCGCGGCACGAAAGGTTCCCATGCAGCCCATCATCGAGATGCGCGATGTCTCGTTCGCATACGGGCATGACGCCCAAAATGCCCTGAGCAACATCACGCTGAGCATCCCCGCAGGTTCGTTCACCGGCATCATCGGCCCCTCGGGCGCAGGCAAATCGACGCTCGCCGCCGTGCTATCCGGCGCGATTCCGCACCACTTCACCGGATCGCTCTACGGCGAGACGATCGTAGACGGCACCGATACCTGCGACATGACGCTCACCGACATCTCGCGCATCGTGGGCAGCGTGAACCAGGATATCGACGCCCAGATGGTCGCCTCGGTTGTCGAAGACGAGCTCTTGTTCGGCCTCGAGAACTTCGGCGTCGCGCATGAGCGCATCGAAGCGACCATCGCCGCCGCGCTCGATGCGGTGGGCATCGCCGACCTGCGCGATCGCGAGATCGCCACGCTTTCGGGCGGGCAAAAGCAGAAGGTCGCTATCGCGGCGATTCTCGCGCTCGCCCCCGGCGTGCTCGTACTCGATGAGCCCACCGCCGCGCTCGATCCCGTGAGCTCGCGCATGGTCTTCGACGTGCTGCGCGATCTCAACGAGCATGAGGGCATCACCGTCGTGGTCATCGAGCAGAAGGTGGCGCTGCTCTCGGAGTTTTGCAACCGTCTCGTGGTCATGAACGAGGGCTCGATTGCGCTCGAGGGCACGCCGCATGAGGTGTTTGGCCATGCTACCGAGCTGCGGGCTATCGGCGTCGACAGCCCGCGCGTGGCACGGATCTCCAACAGCCTAACGGCCAAGGGCCTTTGCACGGCGCAAGAGCCATGCCTGAGCGTCGAAGAGGCTGCAGAGCTCATCACCTCGATCGTGACGGGCGCCACCCCGAGCAAACCCGTCACCTCCCCCGAGCCCCGCACCGCGCGACCGCATGCCAAGGATGCGCAGCCGGTTGTGCGCTTCCACGGCGTCTGCTTTTCCTATCCAGACGGCGGCGCCTCGGTCAACAACCTCGAGATGACGGTCTACCCGGGCGAGCTGGTGGGCATCGTGGGTCAAAACGGCGCCGGCAAGACCACGGCGACGAAGCTCCTGAACGGCCTGCTCAAGCCCTCATCTGGTTCGGTCACCGTCGCCGGGCTCGATACGCGCGATGTACCCGTATCGCAGATCGCGCGCCATACGGCAACGCTCTTCCAGAACCCCGACCATCAGCTCTGCAAGAACACCGTGCTCGAAGAGGTCGCCTTCGGCCTCGAACTTGCCGGCGTTCCCCGTGGCGAAGCGCAACAGCGCGCCGCACGCGTCATCGACCGCTTCGGGCTTCCCGCCAACGAGGCACCGTTCGCGCTCTCCCGTGGCCAGCGCCAGATGATCGCCCTCGCCTCGGTCGTCGTGCTCGAACCCGAGGTCGTCATCCTCGATGAGCCAACGAGCGGCCTCGACTACCGCGAGTGCATGACGGTTATGGAGACGGTGCGCGAGATGGCCGAGCAGGGCTCCGCTGTCATCATGGTCTGCCACGACATGGAGGTTGTCTCCGATTTCGCCGAGCGCCTCGTGGTGATGGCCGATGGCTGCATCCTTGCCTCCGGGCCTACGACGGAGGTCTTCAATGACGCCGCGCTCATGAAGCGCGCCCGCGTCAAGCCTCCGCAGGTCGTTGAGCTCGCGGCGCAGCTTGCACGCGACGTCTCGGATGCCTATGCCGGCATCACCGAGGTCTCCGGTATCGTTGACGCCACGGCGCGCCTCGCCCGCGCAGACGTTAGGGAGGGCAGCCATGCTTAATGTTATCGACTACGTTCCCGGCACCACGATCCTGCATCGTCTCAATCCGGTGACCAAGCTCGCGCTTGCCGCGTCGATCATCATCGCCACCATCTTGTCAGACGGCTATGCCGCACTCATCGCGCTGCTGCTACTCACGCTGCTGCTCGGCGTCTACGCGGGTACTGCAACGCGCCTCTTCTCGCTGCTCAAGGTCCTCGTCCCCATTGCCGTGCTCATGCTCGTGCTTCAGCTCGCCTTTGTGCGGCACGGCGACCCGGTGATTCTATTCGCCACCACCGACGGGCTTGTCTCGGGCACCAAAGCCTGCCTCAGGCTGCTTGGCGTGGCGCTGCCGCTCGTGCTCGTGCTCACCGTGACCAAGACGACCGATCTTGCCAACGCATGCGTCGAGAAGTTGCACATCCCCTACAAGTACGCCTTCACGTTTACCACGGCATTGCGCTTCGTACCCGTGTTCACCCAGGAAATGAACGCCATCATGGAAGCGCAGACAGCCCGCGGGGTCGAGTTCGACTCCAAAAACCCGTTCCGCAAGCTCTCCCTCATGCTGCCGGTGTGCATTCCCTTGCTCGTAACCTCCGTGGGTAAAACCGACGCCACCGCACTTGCCGCAGAGCAGCGCGGCTTCTACCTCCGCACGCGTGCGAGCAGCTACCGCCGCTATCCCTTTGCGCTGCGCGACGCCGTCTGCGGTGCGCTCTGCGTGGCGCTCATCGTCGCCGGCATCGTTCTGTAGGAGGATCTGCATGCCTCAAGACCATGCGCTTCCCGAGCTCCTGACGCGCTTCATGGCGCCCCTCGAGGAGCCTGCCCGTGAGGCCGTGCGCGCCGGCTTTGAAGCCGCCGTATCGCGTCCGGTGACCCTGCGCGCAAACACGCTGCGCAGCACCTGCAACGAGGTTGCTGCGGCACTCAATGACGCGGGCATCTCGTTTGGACGTGTAGCCTGGTACGATGACGCCCTTGTGCTCAGCAACGCACGCGAACGCAAGCTCTGGGACCTTCCCATCTACCAAGATGGCAGCATCTACCTGCAAAGCCTCTCCTCGATGCTGCCGCCGCTCGTGCTGGCTCCGCGCAACGGCGCCGATGTGCTCGATATGTGCGCGGCACCGGGCGGCAAGACGTCCGAGATGGCGGCGCTCGCGCCGCACGCGCATATCACGGCCTGCGAGATGAAAGCGTCCCGCGCAGACAAGCTCGAATACAACCTGCGCAAGCTCGGCGTGCGCGCGGCAAATATCATGCGCATCGATGCGCGACGCATCGACGAGTTCTTCTCGTTCGATCAGATTCTGCTTGACGCCCCCTGCACGGGCACGGGCACCTACCGCGCCGGCGATGAACGGGCCCGCACGCGCATGACCGCCCAGCTGCTCACGCGCGTGGTAAAGAGCCAGCAGGCGCTGCTCGACCGCGCGCTCACCGTGCTGAAGCCCGGCGGCAAGCTCGTCTACTCGACCTGCTCGATCTTGCCGGAAGAAAACGAGCGGCAGGTGCTGGCGGCGCTCAAGCGCCATCGCGACTGCGAGCTTGAACCGCTCACCGGACCCGTACCCGAAGACGCCCCCGCACGCGCGGCAACGGCGCAAGCCGTCGCAGACGCCGTCGAAGCGGGCGCGATCCCCTGCCTGCAAAACGAGCTTCCCGGCACGCTCACCGTATGCCCCTCGCGGCTCTTCGAGGGATTCTATATCGCCAAGATCAAGAAAGCCCAGCGCTAGCGGCGATGATGGCCTCCACGGGATGCCCGCCGTGCCTCGAGCCTCGCCTTCACGGTCGAGACGAGGAAATAGAGCAGGGCGGCCCCCGCGACCACGCCCAGCATGAGCGCGATGGGACCGAGCACCTCGCTAAGAATATCTACCATGGATGACTCCTGTTACCTGACGAGCGACGGGGATTAGTCGACGCGCTTGTCGCCCACGAAGAACAGCGCCACCGTACCCGGTCCCGTATGCGCACCGATAACCGTGCCGATATTCGTGATGCGGATCTTACCCTTAAGGCGCGGGCAGAGCTCCTCGATGCCGCGGGCAACGGCCTCCGCCTCGCCCATGCATTCGCTCTGCGAGATGGCAATCTTGCCCTCATAATCACGGCCGCCGTCCGCGTGCGCCTCGAACATGCGCACGAGCTCGGCGATGGCCTTCTTCACGGTGCGAATCTTTTGGCGCGGAATAAGCTTGCCCTCGAAGTCCACGTTGAGCACGGGGCAGATCTTGAGGGCGTTGGCGAGCAGCGCGCTCGTGGCCGAGACGCGACCGCCGCGCTTGAGATACTCGAGATCGGATACGAAGAACCACGCGTTCACCTTGAGGAGATTCTCATCGAGCCAGGCGAGCAGCTCATCATAGGTCTTGCCCTCATCGCGCATGTCGGCAAGGTACTCCATGATGAGCCCGAAGCCCGCAGAGGCGTTGAGCGAGTCGATCACCGTGATGCGGCGGTCGGGATAGCTGGCGCGCAGCTGCTCGGCGGCGACGCACGCGGAATTGTAAGTGCCCGAGATGCCCGACGAGAGCGTGAGGTGCAGCACGTCCTTGCCCTCCTTGAGGGCCGGCTCCCACAGTTCGACGTAGTCGCCCACGCCCACCTGCGAGGTGGTGGGCTGCTTGCCAGAACGCATCATGTCGAAGAATGCCGTGGGCGTGACCGAGGTGTAGAGATCATCCGGATAGCTGCCGCCGTCGACGTTGTAGTGAAACGGCGCCCAGAGGATGGAGCGCTCCTCGAAAAACTCTCGTGGATAGTCTGCCGTGGACTCGCAGGCCAAGATGTAATCCGCCATGACAATCCCTTCACCTCACGAGCGAGCACCCCCTCTGGGGCACCCGGCCATTCATTCGCAATCGCGTGCCATTATCTCACGTTCCGCCCCCTTCTGCACAAGGCAAACCGAACGCCCGCGAGTTATTCACCTATACTTGAAACAATCCAGTGAATACGCGGAGGACGACCATGGTATTCGAACAATCCGAGCAGACGCTCAAGTACCTCACCCTGCTTTCCCAGCAATTTCCCACGCAGCAGGCGGTGTTCACCGAGATCATCAACCTGCAGGCCATTCTCAACCTGCCCAAGGGCACCGAGCACTTCATGAGCGATGTGCATGGCGAGTACGAGGCGTTCATGCACATCCTCAACAACTGTTCGGGCGTGGTGCGCGAGCATGTCGATGAGACCTTTGGCGAGCGCCTCACCGAACAGCAAAAGGCCGACCTCTGCACGCTCATCTACTACCCCCACGAAAAGATCGAGCGCGTGCGGCGGGCGCGTGAAGACTCCCCCAGCTGGTATAAGACCATGCTCAACGAGCTCATCACCGTGACGAGGCGTCTTTCCAGCCGTTACACGCGCTCCAAGGTGCGCAAGGCGATCCCACATGCCTACGCCTATATCATCGACGAGCTGTTGCACACCCATCCTGATGAGAACAGCTACCGTGTCCGGTACCACGAGCGCATCATCGCCTCGATCCTGGAGACCGATGCCGCCGAGGATTTCATCTCCTCGCTTGCCGAGCTTATCAAGCGGCTCGCCGTCGACCACATCCATCTGGTGGGCGACATCTTCGATCGCGGCGGCGGGGCCGCGAAGATCATGGACCGGCTCGCGCTGTGTACGCATCAACGCCTTGACATCCAATGGGGCAATCACGACCTGCTCTGGATGGGCGCCGCTGTCGGCCAACCCGCCTGCATCATGACGGTGCTGCGCAACAACCTCCGCTACGGCAACTACGAGATCTTGGAGAACGATTACGGCATCTCGTTGCGCGAGCTGCTCACGTTCGCCAATCGCACCTACTATGCCGAAGGCACGCTCACCCCGCTCATGAAGGCGGTCAACGTACTGCTCTTCAAGCTCGAAGGCCAGGTTATCGCACGGCATCCCGAGTTCGATATGGGCGACCGGCTGCTGCTCGACAAGCTCGACCTCAACCAGGGAACGGTCAAGATCGGCAGTACCTCCTACCCGCTCGTCACATGCAACTTCCCCACCGTCGACGCGCGCGACCCCTACGCCCTCAACGAGGCGGAGCGCGGCATCGTCGATAAGCTTGTGGGCGAGTTCACCTCGTCCGGGCACCTCGCGAGCCATGTCGACTTTCTCTATGGCCACGGCGCGATGTATCTCGTTGCGAACGACAACCTGCTCTTCCACGGCTGCATCCCCATGAACGCCGATGGCACCTTCTCGAGCATGAACTGCCTCGGCACATGGCGCTCTGGCCGCGACTACCTCGATTTCTGCGATCGCATCGCGCGCCGTGCCTGGCGCGCGGGCGACCAAGAGGCGCTCGACTGGATGTGGTATCTGTGGTGCGGCTGCAAATCGCCTGCGTCCGGGCGCGTGGTAAAGACGTTCGAGCGCGCCTATATCGACGACCGCAGTACCTGGCGCGAACCCATGGACGCGTATTTCACCCTTACCCGCGAGGAGGGCCCCTGCGATGCGGTGCTCCGCGAGTTTGGCATTTCGCCCGAGCGCGGCCACATCATCAACGGGCACACGCCCGTCAAGACAACGAGCGGCGAGAAGCCCATCCGCGCAAACGGAAAGCTCCTCGTGATCGATGGAGGATTCTGCCGCGCCTACCATCCCACCACGGGCATCGCCGGCTACACCCTCATCTCCAGCTCGCGCGGGATGCGCCTAAAAGCGCATGAGGCGTTCAAGAGCATCGACGAGGCGCTGGCCCGCAACGCAGACATCCATAGCGAGACGTTTCGCTTTGCCACCTCGGATCGCCGCATCATGGTGAGCGATACCGACACCGGCACCGAGATACGCGACCAGATATCCGACCTGCGCATGCTGTTGGATGCCTACCGCTCAGGCGTGCTCGAGGAGCGCGCGTAGTATACTCGTTGCGTTTGCGTCGGTTGCTGCGAAAGGATGAGGGCATGCAGAAGCTGCTTGCACAGATCGTGAAATTCGGCGTGGTCGGCGTGGTTGCCTTCTTCATCGACTTCGGCGTCCTGGTGTTTTTAACCGAGGTCTTCGGCATCGATCCCGTCATCTCGGCAACGGTCTCGTTCACGGTCTCGGTGGTGTTCAACTACCTCGCGAGCATGCGCTACGTCTTCAGCCATCGCGAGGGCATGAGCCGCAAACGGGAGTTTGTCATCTTCGTCGTCCTCTCCGTCATCGGCCTTGGCATCAACGACGTCATGATGTGGGCGGGCACCGCATATACCGCGATCGACTACCGCATCATCAAGATCGTTGCCACCGCGGTGGTCATGGTATGGAACTTCGTGACCCGCAAGATCTTCCTCGAGGGCGACGAGCGCGCATAGCGCAAAATGTACGGTTACCGTGGCGAAATTGCGATGTTTTGCAAATTGCTCGCCTACGTCTTACATTTCCCTGATATCTGCCGTATAGTACACGTGCTCGCAGCGCCGCTTATCAAGACGCTCGCGGGCATGTTTTGTATCGTTTGCCGTCATGCAAAAGGAGCACCGGTGCGCTCGGTTATCACCAAACCAGCAACGCAGCAGTTCGCGAAGTTCGCAGTCGTGGGCATCGTATCGTTCGCCGTCGACTGGCTGCTGCTCATCGTGCTTGTCGAGGGATTCCACATGGACTATCTCCTGGGAACCTCGATTTCCTTTCTTGCGTCGGTGGCCCTCAACTACGCACTCAGCATGCGCTTCGTGTTCGAGCATCGCGACGATATGAGCCGCAAGCGCGAGTTCACCATCTTCGCCATCCTCTCGGCCATCGGGCTCGCCCTCACCGACGCGCTCATGTTCGTGGGCGTCACCGTGCTGGGCGTCGTCTACCAGGTTATGAAGATCGTCGCGACCTTCTGCGTGACCTGGTACAACTTCTTCAGCCGTAAGAAGTTCCTCGCAAGCTAGCTTGCGCCGCGCACACCCACGCGCACCGCATTCCTATCGTCGGCGCGCACTAGAGTGCAACCGGTTTCCACTGCTCATGGTCGCAAATCCACGCCGTGGGCTCCTCGACCGAGAAGAACGTGAGTGTGGGGTCGTGCGGCCCCTCGTAGTGCTCCCCCAACCCGGTAAGATGCCGATACCCGGCTTCGCGAACCTCCTCACTCACCTGGTCGTCGAGACCGGCGACGCCGCGTAGGATCAACCAGCCGTGACCGGGCCACCACGACGTGGCTTCGAAGCGCGGATTGGCAACGAGCTCGCGCCACACGTCCTTGGTCGTTGCGGTGCAGAACCAGATTTTACCATCGCACACCTGCGCGAAGCTGAACGGGCGCACATGCGGCTGACCGTTCTCGCTCGTGGCGAGATACCATGCCGGAACACGTGTGAGATAGGTTACGACGGTTTCGATACCAGACATACCAGTCCTTTCCCGATGCGAAGATTACCGCAGCGTGTTTACGCCGATGAGACATGCCGCGAACAGTACCAGCACAACAAGCGCAGCTGCGTCGAGTCGCGTGAAGCGCAACGGATGCAGACGCGTTCGGCCCACGCCACCGTGGTAGCAGCGTGCATCCATGGCGCAAGCGAGTGTTTCGGCATGACGAAACACGCTGGTGAACAACGGCACCATGAGCGCCGGCAGCATGCGCGCGCGAGCGAGCGCACCGCCCGCCCCCGCGCCGCGGCTCACCTGCGCCCGATAGATGCTCATCAGCTCGCTGGCGAACTGCGGCATGAAGCGCAGCGCGATGCCCATGATCATGCCGATTTCATGGGCGGGCACGCCAACGCGCGCCAGCGGCGCGAGCAGGCGCTCGAGCGCCTCGGTGAGATCGAGCGTCTGCGTCGTGAGGGTGACGAGGCTCATGCCCGCCATCATGAGGGCAAGCCGCGCCGCAACAAACACGCACGACCACACGCCTCCTTCGCTGACGACGAGCGGCCCGATGCGCAGCAAAACAGCACCGCCTTGGATGACGAACAGATTGAGCACCGAAGCCAGCACCACGATCACCATGAGCGGGGCAAGTGAAGCGAGCGCCTCGCGGACGGGAATGCGCGCGAGCGCGTAGGCAAAGCTCACAAACGCGAGCACCACAACAAGTCCCGCCAGGTCGTGCGCGGTCAGCACGAGCACGATGAATGCAAGGCCTCCCAGAAGCTTGGTGCGCGGATCAAGCCGGTGCAGCAAACTCGTACCGGGATAATAGCTGCCAAAAGAGAAGATACCGCCCATTTACGCATCGACCCCCTCGGCGCAGGCAGCTGCGATCCCGCGCGCGAGCGACTGTTCCTCGAGATACACGCGCCGCTCGAGCGCAACCCCCCGCTCCGCGATGCGGCGCGCCATGCGCTGCGCTGCGGGCATATCGAGCCCCGATGCCGCAAGATCGCAGGCACCGGAAAAGATATCGTCGGGCGTCCCCACGGATGCCACGCATCCTTCGCGCAGCACCGCGATGCGCGTGCAGTGAGCCGCAAGATCCTCCATGCCATGCGAGACCATAACGATGGTCGTCCCCGCCTCGTTCAGCTCATCGAGCAATCCGAGCAGGTCGCGGCGCGACGCGGGATCAAGCCCGGCAGTGGGCTCATCGAGCACGAGCACCTGGGGCTCCATCGCGATCACGCCCGCGATGGCCACGCGACGCTGCTGGCCACCCGACAGCTCGAACGGGCTCATGCGCTCGATGCGCGCAGCATCGATCCCCACGAGCTCGAGCGCGTGACGCGCTCGCTCATGCGCCGCGCGCTCCGTGCACCCGAGGTTGCGCGGACCGAACGCCACATCGTCGAGCACCGTGGGCGCGAAGAGCTGATGCTCGGGGTATTGGAACACCACGCCGACGCGCTGACGGGCATGCTCGGCCCCCGCGCGGTCCGCGCATGAGATGCCATCCACGCGTACGCACCCCCGCTCAGGGGTGATCAGACCGTTCATGAGCTGGATGAGCGTCGACTTCCCCGAACCCGTATGACCGGCGATGCCCAAGAACTCGCCCGCATATACCTCAAACGAAACGTCCTCAAGCGCCCATACGGCATCCGGCCCAGAGCCCCAGGCACGATCGCCGCGCGTCGCGGCGTGCGCACGCGCATGCCGACGCTTGCGTGCGCGATCGAGATAGGAGTAGAAAACATGCTCGAACGCTATGACCGCTTCGGCGCGCCGCGCGGATGCGCAAGGCACCGCCTTGTCCTGCGCGGCGGCGACGGCAAGCATGAGGCGCTGGCGCTCATCCTGCGACCGAGCATGGCGCCGCACGGCATCGGCAATCGATGATGCAGCCCGCGCCTCGTCAACGGTTGGCACCACCTCGATGCCCACGTGTGCAAGCGCTGCGGCAAGCCGCACCGGACACGGCGGCTCGAGATGCTGATGCGCAAGCAGCTCGGTTTGGGTGAGCACCTCTTCGGGCGTGCCGTCCGCCGCGATCCGCCCCTGCTCAAGCAGCACGACTCGAGACGCCTCAGCCGCCTCCTCCATGAGGTGCGTAATCATGATGATGGTCATGCCGCCCTCGTTGAGCTCACGCAACAAGCGCATGAGGCCGCGCCGCCCGCGCGGATCGAGCATCGAGGTCGCCTCGTCGAGCACGAGAATGCGCGGCTGCATCGCGAGAATGCCGGCGATGGCAACGCGCTGCTTCTGGCCACCGGAGAGCGCCTGGACCTCGCGCGTGCCAAATCCCTGCAAGCCCACCTCGCCAAGCGCCGCCTCGACGCGTTTGGCGATCTCGGCGCTCTCGATACCCAGATTCTCCGGACCGAAGGCGATGTCGCCCTCGATGAGCGAGGCAACGAGCTGATCGTCTGGGTTCTGAAACACCATCCCGGTACATGCGCGGATAGGCAGGATGTTCTCTGGGCGCGCGGTATCGCGCCCCTCGATGGTCACCGTGCCCGTGTCGGGCACGAGCAGGGCGTTGAGATGGCGCGCCAGCGTGCTCTTACCGCTGCCGTTGCCGCCCAGCAGGCAAACGAACTCCCCTGCCGCAATCGTGAGATCGACGCCATCGAGCGCACGCGTCTCGCCGTCGTAGCTAAACGAGACGTCGCGACACGAAACCGCGGGCGGCACCGCCTCGCCCGCCGCGTTAACGGGCATCGCGGTCGCCGGAGGCACGGTTCTTGCGCGGCGTGATGAGATTCGAAATCGACTTGTAGACCACACAGGTGAGCACGGAGTTCAAGATGGTCTTGACCAGATTGAACGGAACGATGGCCGGCAGCAGCATCGGCACGATCACATCAACCGAGCCGTACCAGAACCATACACCGATCGTCAGGTTGGAAGCGAGCGCGCCGAGCGTCGCGGCGATGCAGCTTACCACAAGGCCCACGATAGCGCCGGTAAGCGTATGGCTCTTGCGGTAGATGAGCGCTGCCGGCAGCACGAAGCACACCGTCGCAACGATGTTCATGAGCGACCCGACCCACTCACCCAGCACGAGCCCGTGGATGACCGATGCGATGGTGCCCACCACGATGCCCGATGCGGGACCGAACGCAAAACCGCACACCATCGCGGGTACAAGCGAGGGATCGTAGGTGAGAAACGTGACACCCGGAATGATGGGAATCTGGATGAACTGGAAGACCGCCGAGAGTGCGCACATGAGCGCCATCGTTACCAGCTGGCGCGTACTCCATGCATTCGTGCTGACATACGGGGTCTGCTGATACTGTTCAGACATATGATCACCTGCCTCTTCCATCCGGACTATAACCGTTGGTCCCGGCATCCCACCGGGTCAGCCCGCCCGTGCGCCAGCACGGCCGGGGTCGCGGACTCGCCGGCTTGCGCATGGCCCCATGCCCTGCGCATGCAAGCATCTTCTCGCCTGCATCCGACATACCGCCAGTGAGGGATTCCACCTCGCCCTGAAACAGCGATTGCATCGTAGCGCCGCGCTCGCACCGCCGTCAAGATGGGGACAGGTTAAAACTTGTCGCAGCACACAGCACGACGACATGCGACGCGTCCCAAGCAGCGACGCGCCGTGCTGCCGCGTGCTAGCCCTCCGCGTTTACATAGCGCCACACAACCGCGTCGCCATCGCTCAACGCATATGCCGAACACGAGACGTTGGGCTCGGCACCGTTCACGGTAAAGATCCAACCGCTCATGCTCCCGTGCTCCCGCTCGGCCAACCCGCCGATCGCCGTGACATACATGCCATACGCGCTCGACTGCGCGTTCACGCTCACGCCGCAGGCCATGAGTGCGTCGTAAACCGACGCGCCGGGTGCAACCGACACGCGTGCCGATGAGCTGCCCGCCCCCGCCGCGGTGCCGTCTACCGTAACGCTCACGGTGATGAGATCCTGGGCCGCCCCACCGCCCTGAGAAGATGTGTCGCCACCGGTCACGAGGCGCTCGGCGCGCGTCGTCTCGGTTTGCGCGCGCTCCTCCTCGGGCGTCTGTTCGAGCGCAATCGGCACCTCGGTGCCGTCGGGCAGCACCGGCGCGGTGCCCGCTGCTTGTTCGAAGCCCCCTTCGAGCCCCGCGAAGACATCGCCGGATATGCGATAGCCCCTGCAAGCAGCAAGCAACGCGCCCGTGGAGCCCGTCTCCGGCGCCGAGGCAACCGGCATCGTAAGCACCGCTGCCACCGAGCCGTGTTCGTCTTCAGCGATCCACGTCACCTGGTCGATGCCGGCGTTCTCGCCGCGTGCCCACCGCGCCAGCGCACAGATCCGACGCGCGGTATCGTCTACGGGCTCGGAAGCAGCCGCGCCCTCGCGCGCCTCGACCCAGATGCCGCCATCTTGCAGCACGGCGTTTGCCTCGGCGGCCTCAACATCAACCGAAACATCCTCGCCGCCGAACGCAAGCCCACCCAGTGCCGCGCGCACATCATCAACCGTAAGGACCATCGTGTTCTGCTTGCCGGATTCCGCCTCGGTGGTCTCGGGCTCCTCGACGGTGGTAAATGCCTCGGAGGCAAGGAAGCCTAACGGGTCCCCGCCGCTCGCGTAGACGCCGGCGCACCATCCGCATGCCGCGATTGCAACCACGGCAAGCACCGCCAGCACGATGTGCGGTGCACGTGACCGCATGTTCTTGGTATCCATTGCTACCGTCCCCCTTTATCTCCACGACCGCACGCAGCAACTGCGACAAGCACCAGCGCACCCAGCGCCATGCCGAACAGCGGCCAGACAGGCATCGTCGCAGGCGCGGCGTCGTCCCGTGATGCATCCGCGCCGCCGCGCGGAGATGCCGTAAGCAGCGCGCGCATGACATCGGCCGAGGTATACCCCTCGAGCAGCGATGCAGACGACCCCTCATCCTCGCCCGCATCCGATGTGCCACGCAGCTTGATGGTGGTCACCGCCTTCGAAACGAGCCGCTGGAGCGGCGCGGCAGACGAATCGCCATCGTCGTTGCCGCCATCGACCCGCGCGTCATCGGTTGGACCGTGCACCTCAAGTGCCGGTCCGGCATCGACGCGAAATAGATAACCAGAGTCGTTGAGGTAGTACAGCGCGCCGTCGCCGCCCACCGCGATGCTCGCCAGGCACCACCCCGTCCTGCCATCCTCGGGCTGATAGAGCAGCTTCGCCTCGGCATCGCCCACACGATAGAGATACGCCGCGCCCTGCGCAGCGTTGCAGGTGAAGTACACGTAGGTTGCATCACCCTGAACGCTCACAGCGGGCGTCGATTGCACGAGACCGGGCAGCGACGCGCCGCCAGTATAGGTCGTGATTGCATGGACGACCTGCATGCGGGAGAGATCGATGACCGCGAGCACGCCGGTAAACTCGGTAGTCCCGCCGCCCACATACGCATATCCCCCCGATATCACCGGCGTTGAGGTCGAGCTCGTCGCAAACGCAACCGAGCCGGTCTCGACAAGCGAACCGCCGCCATCCATGACGATGCGGTGCAGCACGCCGTCGCTCGTTACGGCATACAGCGTCGACGCATCAGCGGGATCCGCCACGAGCTGGGCACGAGCGTCTTCACCCAACGAAAGCGTCGAGATTGCCGCGCCCGTCGCCGCGTCGCGTACGGCAACCGTGCCCGCACCATCGATGACAACCAGGTGATCATCGACAAGCACCCCGCCCGTCCAGTAGTAGCCCGCGCCCGCATCGTCTGAAACAGACCACCTCAGCGCACCCGTGCGCAGATTCACGCAATACAGGACACCGGCATCACCGCCGCCCGTCGTCGTACCGACGTAGGCGTAGCCTCCGTCCACCGTGATCGAGGAAAGCGCCTGCTGATCGGAGGCGACCGCGGGAGACAAGGAGACCGTGCGCAGCTCGTCGGCCGTAAGCACCTGCAAACGGCCGCCGTGGAGCGGCACCACGATAAGACCGTCCGCGTACACCATGCGCGCCGCAGAATCGATCGCAGTCGCCAGCTTCGCGGTGCCGACGAGCCGTCCGTCCTGGGCGCGGTAGACCTTCAGCGTATCGCCCACCGCCACGTAGACGCGACCGTTCACGATAACGGGATCGCTCTGGTAGACGGGGCTTGCGCTTCCCACGCTCGACCCCACGCTCACGCTCCACGCGAGCTCGCCGCCCTCGGTTGGGCTGGCGACGCCCTCCACGGCACCCGGTGCGAAGCCCTGCCATTCGGCCGTCCAATCGCTTGGACGGTCATCCCAGGCACCGGGATCGATCGCCACCTCGTTTTCGGGAAGCGAGGCGCCCCATTCAGAGTAGTACCACACCACCTGGTCGCCCGGATCGAGCATCACGCCGCCGGCGCCGAGCTCGGACGGGGCGCCGTTCACGAAGAGCTGCCAGTAACGTAAGCCGCCGTCCACCGTCTCCACCGTGCCGAGGACCTTGCCGGTAAAGGGCGAGGTGATGCTGTTGAGGAACCAGCCGTACGAGCCCGTCCCCGTCTCCGCCTCCAACCCGGCGAGCGCAAGGGCGCGCTCCGTGAGATCGGCGGCGGTGGAGCCCTGCGGGAGCGAGAGCTCGGTAAGCGGCACCCATGACGTGTCGGCATCCGCCGCATCGGGGCCGATGATCCGCACGGCCGCCGTGATCTTCGCCTTGCCGATATCGTCTGGCGAGGCGCCCCATGCCGAGTAGTACAGCGCCACCTCATCCCCGGATTCGAGAACCACCTCGCCGGCGCCCACCGCAGATGCGGCGCCGTTCACGAAAAGCTGCCAGTACCGGCCCGTCTCCTCGTCCCACCCGAGCACGCGGCCGTCGGGTGCGGTAACGGTGCTCAGATAGTAGGACGCGCTTCCGACGCCCGTCGCCTCGTGCTCAAGACCGGCGTCCGCCAACGCCTGCTCGATCAGGTCGGCGGCGGTAGCCCCCTGCTCGAGGACGCAATCTGTGCGCGACGCCCACACCTGGTCCTCGCCGAAGGCGTCCGTGCCCACGATGGAGATGCTGGCCTCGACGCCAGGGTCCTCGGCGCCGAGCGCGCCCTTGACCGTGAAGGTGGCGCTCACCGGCTGGCTGGCAAGCTGGGCGAACGCTGCGCCCCACGTCGCGTCGTCGGCGTAAAACTCACCGTACCGCGCGTACCGTTCGCTCGACAGCGCGCTCGTCACCGTGACCTCGGTGTCGTACGCGGGCTGCGTCACGCGCAGGGTGTCGTGCGCCACCACGTCCGCATCGCTCGATTTGAACCAGTGCCCCGCCACAGCGCCCATGTCATCGTCGGGTTCAAGATCGTCCGCCACGATCCCGTCGCCCGCGACGTCGGCTGCGCTGCGCGCCCAGGCAAGGTTCCCGTTCGCATCGAGATATGCCTTCTGGAACGTCGCGAGGTCGCCCGTCACGGCATCGGCGTCCTGGCCGTCAAGCAGCGCCGCGGCGTAGCCGTCCTTGGCGGCATCCATAAGCGCGAGCTCGGCGTCGATGTCGGCAGCATCGAGCGGAGCCACCGCAAGGTCGACGCTCTTGGATGCCGTGATCTCGGGCGTGTCCTTGCTCGTTACGGTAAGCGTGAGCGTCACGGCAGAACCGGCAGAACCCGGCAGCGGCCGGTACACGCTGCCGCGATAGCCATTGATGCGGATCGCATCGTTTGACGCCGCGTACTCGACCGTGTAGTACTTGCCGTCGATGCCGATCGCCGAGGTGCGCGGCAGCTGGAGGTCGCCCGATACGGCAGACGCATCGACTGCGCCCCCGTCCTCGCTATAGGCGAGCGCCTCCGCGGTGAACGCCGCGTCGACCTTCTCCTGCAGCTCCGCGCGCGCATCCTCGATCGCCTGCGTATCCGCTTTCACCGTCACCTCGAAGGACACGTCGACCGTGGCCTCGGGACCGCCGCTCGTCACCACGCCGATCGTCGCCGTGAGCACGACCGCGGCGTCTGCAGACGGCCGGGTGACGGCGCCGGTGTAGTCCTCCCAGCTGTAGCCCGTCACCTCGATGACGTCCTCGTTCGACGAGGTCCAGGCAACCGTCGACCAGCTCTTGCCCGCAAGCTTGTAGGGCAGCACGATGTCCTGCGTCACCGCATCCGCGCGCTCTCCCGCCGCATATCCGAGGGCGAGCGACGCGGCGTCCTCGCGCAGCATCGCCTCGACCCGCGCCTCATCCCAGGGCATCTGCGTGGAGCGCGCCGGCGTGAACGCGGCGCGCTCGGAACCGCGCGAGAGCACGAACGTCGGCGTGATCTGGCGGTACGTGGTGAAGCCCGCGAAGCCCGCATCATCGGGATCCATGAAAAAGTACGTGATGTCGCCGTTGGTGGCGTCGTCTGCGCACGAGATGCCGAGTTCCGCGCTGTCGTTCGGCACCCTGATCTCAACTGCGGAGACCCGCACCTCGACATCTTCGGCGCCCATCTCGGCAAGCTGCGCCTTGAGCAGGTCGTTCGCGTTGGTATCCACGCCGTAAACCGGCTCGAGGCGCCAATCGTCCGCCTCGAGCCGATCTACGATGTCGGAGAGCGCCTGCCCGCTCGCGCGCCCGGCATCGCGCTCCGCCGGCTGGCGCGCCGCCGTCGCGGCGGAGGGCTGCGGCGACGCGTCCTGCTCGCCGCTCTGCGCGTCCGAGGCGCCCGCTGCGGGGTCCGCGTGCTGCTGGTCGCCAGACGGATCGGCGCCAGCGGCCTCGTCACCCGGCGCACCGCCTGCCGTCTCGTCGGATTCCCGCTCGGGGAAGCTCCCCGCGACCTCCCCCCGCACGGCATCATGCGCGCCGTCCGCCTCGTCGCCCGCGTCCGCGAGCTCGATCGAGGCGCGCGCGAGCGCGTCGGCGCCCTCCGCCCATAGCCGTGCGGGCGCCTGCCCCAACACCAATACGGCAACAAGTGCGATGGCAACAAGCTTCGCCGCGCGGTCGCGCAGCGAACCGATCGGTCCCCTCATGATGGGTCCCCTCTCTCCAGGGCCCGCGCCTCAGGCGCTTGCGATGGGAGGCGACCCGGCTCATCGCGTCTTCGGTCGCGCGCGCCGTCCGATCTGCGACGCGCTCACAGCGATCCTGCGAACCACGGTTACTGGCATAGCTGGGGACTCGAACCCCATTCCCCTGGGCGCTTGGCGCCCGTGCGTCTCCGCACCACCATCGAGGCCAAATTGTTATATGTATCCGTATGCTAGCATAGGCTCTCGAGCCCATGGGGCTCGTGCGCAAAACACCGGCTGCCACCGAAGCCCCGTCGCGCGCGGCAGCACGCCTGAGACCCATAACGTGAAAGGAGCCCTCATGTCCAGCCCCCGCCTCGCATCCGCTCGCCCCGAACGCGCCGAAGTCGAGAGCTTCCAGCTCGACCACACCAAAGTCATCGCACCCTACGTGCGTCTTATCGGGTGCGAGCACGGGCCCGCCGGCGATGTGATCTCCAACTACGATATCCGTCTCGCGCAGCCCAACGAGACCACCATCGAGACCGGCGGCCTGCATACGCTCGAGCACATGCTCGCCACCTACCTGCGACCCCGCCTCGAGGGCTACATCGACTGCTCGCCGTTCGGCTGCCGCACGGGCTTCCATCTCCTGCTCTGGGGCGAGCACGACACCCGCGAGGTCGCGTGCGCGCTCAAGGCCGCGCTTGAGGACATCGCCTACCGCACCGAATGGGAGGACGTCCCCGGTACCGAGCCCGAGAGCTGCGGCAACTACCGCGACCACTCGCTATTCTCGGCCAAGGAGTGGGCCCGCCGCGTACTCGAGCAGGGCGTGAGCTCCGATCCGTACGAGCGCATTTGCGTCTAAAGCCGGCCCTACCTGTTCTCAAGACCACTGGCATTGCGATCGCGCCGGTTTTTCTCGGTCCAAGCATTAACCTTAAACATGAACTTGAAACTCCATCGTTTCTTAACGACTCATTAAATGCGCAGGTCAATCACCATCCTAAACCTTCAACTTGAGCCTTAAGGATTGGATAGGGGGTTAGTCTTTTTAGATCACGTAATATAATCGTTCTGCGTTTCAGGCAAGCAGAATGTCGAGGACATCTATGCGAGATACAAAACGTTCGATTATCAGCGTGATTGCAACCAAGCCGGCTCGCGCGCTCACCTGCGCCGCGCTCGCCGTCGCCTTTACGGCAACCCCGGCGCTCTCCCCTGTTGCGGCCTACGCCGTATCCGCGGAGACGCAAGACGAGCTCAGCTCTGCCGCACAGCAAGTCGAAGATTCCGCAGCAGCGTACAACGACGCCGTGGCACGCCTCGACGAGCTGCAGCAGAAGATCGACGAGAACACCGCCAGCATCGCCGAGATCGAATCCGAGCTCCCCACGCAGCAGGAAGAGGCCGGCGAGGCCATGCGCGAGCTCTATAAGTTCCAAAAGGGCTCCAATCCGCTCGCGAGCTTTGTCCTCAACTCCGAAAGCCTGAGCGACTTCATCACCACGTGCGTCTACATGGACGAGATCACCTCGACCAACGTCGGCGCCATCGAAGAGCTCAACAGCATGCAGCAGGAGCTCGAGCAGAAGCAGACCGAACTCGATCAGGCCAAGGTACAGATCGAAGAGGAAAAGAAGACTGCCGAGGATGCTCTTGCGACGGCTCAGGCCCAGCGCGCCTCTGCGCAGGCAAAGGCCGAGGAGGAGGCCGCTGCCGAGCTTGCAGCGCTTGCCGAGCTCGAGGCCGAGGACTCCGCCGAGGCGACGGCGCCCGCCGAGGGGACCGGCGAGAGTGGCGAGAACCCCAACAGCACCGCCAATCAGCCCAATCAGACTGTCGACACGAGCAGCAAGCCGAGTAGCGGCTCCGTCGACTGGAACAGCGACTACGATGCGTTCGTAAGCGAGTGGACCGGTCGTATCAACAACTATCTTGCTGGCTCGCCGCTTGCCGGCCATGGTGAGACCTTTGCCGTCGCCGCTTGGAACAACGGCGTGGATCCGCGCTGGTCGCCGGCGATTGCCTGCATCGAGAGCACCAAGGGCCTGCACTGCGCCAATAGCTACAATGCATGGGGCATGAGCAAGAAGGGTGGCGGATGGCTTGGCTTCAGCAGTTGGACCGAGGCCATCAACTACCACGTTGCCTACCTCAAGCGCATGTACGGCACGACGCTTACCCCCGCCGCCGCTCAGAAGTACTGCCCGCCCACGTGGCAGGACTGGTACAACAAGGTTTCCGGCCAGATGAACCGGATTTAGGACCATCCCTCAGGCTCGCACCTAAAACTATATATACAGAGTAAAAAGGAGGCTCTTGCAGCCTCCTTTTTGTACCCTGCGAGTACCAATCAGCCCTTCTACGGGACTATTTAATCGTTACTGAATTTGTATCACATGCGATGTGTGGAACTACTTCGCAAATTCTCGAGCAAACGCGTTCCCTACCAAACATCTACAAGCCTGTTAGCTGCGGTAACGCTAGAAGCATCTCGGAGCTTCCCGATTGTGCACGATATTCCTCCACACATCGCATATGATACTAAGATTGAATCATATTACGCAGGGCAACGCCACGCTCTGGCCCCATCAGCCCGTCGCAGCATCTGGGACAGCTTAAGAAGCCGTCTCCGTCTTGGCTTTTGGACGGATTGCCCCACGGTCGCAGCGGTTGCCCCAGGAATCGATGAGCTCGGCATCGCGATACACGCAAACGATCTCGCAATGATTCGCACAGTGTCCGCATATCACCTCGCGCGTACGGAACTCGAAATCATCGACATCGAACATGAAGGGCTCAGCGCGATGGACGGGCGCGTCCGCTGCAAGCAGCGCGGCGCCGAAGCAGCCCATGAGATGGCCATCGGGGTCGACGAGCACCTCCATGCCAAGCGCATCCTCGAATGCGCGCACCACGCCGACGTTCTTGGAGACACCTCCCTGGAAGACAACGGGGCTCTCGATCTTCTTGCCTTTACCCACGTTGTTCAGGTAGTTCGTGGCGACCGCCCGGCAAAGCCCCGCGATGACATCCTTCTTCTCATATCCCACCTGCAGTTTATGCACCAGATCGCTCTCGGCAAACACGGTGCAGCGCGCAGCGATGTTCGCCGGCTTTTCCGAGGTGAGAGCAATCTCGCCGAACTCCTCCACCTCGACGCCGAGGCGATGCGCCTGGCTCGAGAGAAACGAGCCAGTGCCCGCCGCGCACAGGGTGTTCATGGCGTAATCGACCGCAATGCCGTTCTCGATGCAGATGATTTTTGAATCCTGACCACCGATCTCGAGGATGGTCCGGACGTCCGGATGCAAAAAGGTCGTACCGACCGCATGGGCGGTGATCTCGTTTTTCACCACCTGCGCCTCAAGCATTGCCCCCACGAGCCGCCGCGCCGAACCCGTGGTTCCTATGGACATGACCTCGACGTTATCGAGGTCGATCTGACTCCTGAGATCGTCGACGACGCGCCGGACCGCACCCGAAGGATCGCCCTCGGTCCACAGGTAGCTGCGCGCGATGATCTTCCTCGCCTCATCAATCACCACGCCCTTGGTGGAGATAGAGCCGGTATCGATACCAAGAAATGCTTTCATGAGCGGACCTTTCTCATCGCGATCATGTCGTAGAACGCCTCGAGGCGCGTATCGAGCCCGGCGTCGCTTGTTTGCGTATCGAAGGTGAGGAACAGCACCGGAACGTGCTCCTCGCGAGAGAGACGCTGCAAAACGGGCATCACGTCGATCTCCGGGGTGCACCCGGCAGACTTGATGTGGATGATGCCGTCGTACCCCGCCTCGGCATAGCGCTTGGCCGCATCGATGTTGAACGTCGACGTCGGCCCCATGTCGTACGCGCAGTATTCGGCCACGCGCGCCTGCGCGGCGCGCGCGTTATAGTGCAGATTGAACGCCGAGATCGACATGGCGTTAGAAAGCTCGACTCCCATGTCCAGCAACTTCTGCTCGACGTTGAGGCAGCTGGTGGGGTCTTGCGCCGTGTAGTACTCGCCCACGATGCCCACGCGCACCGGATCGACGGGCTTCTCGATGGGAAGCGCGTCGAACGCATCCATCGCCCGACGGAATCCCTCCTCGATCTGAGCATTCGTGGTTGCCGCATTCATATCCGACAAGAACTGCTTGCGAACCCGCGCAAACGATCCATGCTCGACCTCGAAGCCGGCGTTAGCGAGATAGCGATCACGAACGGCATCGATATGCTCGACCATGCGGTAAGCACCCAACAGATTCTTGATGCCATGCGCAACGGACAGGTTGGGGTTCACGATCTTCTTGCAGTACGCGATATAGTCGCGAATCTTGCCCGAAGGAACATAGCTGAAGTTCAGCATCTGGAACCCATCGTATCCCGCTTCGCGCAGAATCATCTCCTGCAGCTCGCCGTAGTAGTTGAGACGGCAGAACCCGGTAACCTGCACGAGCACGTCGGCGCCCTGGTCGAGGGCAGCCGCATAATCGCCGATGATGTGCTTGAAGGGCGTGCACACGTAATCGGCGCTCATCTCCTCGCCGCGCTTGATGGTGGCGCGCGTCGGGGTGGGCGTGGGGACGAAATCGGCGTCGAGCACCTGCTCGGTGAAGTATTTGAACGCAGGCTCATAGGAGCGGAAATGGAAGAACGAGACCTTGCGCCGCGAATGGCGGTCGCGCCGAGGCCGCTTGCCCGTGAAGAACAGCGGACGCGGCGACCCTGACTTCATCACGATCCGGCCGCGCTCCTCTGTCTGCTCCTTCGCGCGCGGCTCGCCGACGCCCTGCTCAGGTGTTGACTGGAAGCTACGCATTCAGATACCCGCCCTTCTTCTGATATGAAAGGATGTCGACGAAGCTCTCCACGCGCGTTTCGACACCGGCGGTACCCGCCTGCGCATCGACGGTGAGGGTGAGGATGGGCTTGCCCTTGATGCAGCGTTCGATGGCGTCGTCGCACATCGAGTCCGGCCCGCACGGATAGGCGCTCATGAGCACGATGCCATCGATGACCTCGTGCAGCGCAAGGATGGATCCGATGAGCTCGCGATTCACCATCCACGGAATGGAATGAGAGAAATCGTAGCTGCGCTTGAGCGAGCGCGCGCGATCGGTCTCATCGGCGAAGAGCACGCACGCCCCCTGCTCGCGCAGGGCATCCTCCACAACGCCGCCTACGAAGGGGTCGTGGCTCACATACGGATGCGCGGCAACGAGGATGGTGAGCGGACGGTCGGCTTCCGGCAACTTGGCGATGCTCTTGACCAGCGCCTCCTGCTCGTGCGCCATCGCGCCGTCGTATGCGCGCTGCGCCGCAACCGCCGCCCGCCACGCACGCTTCGCCTCCTTGCGCGAGGCTCCGAAACGCTGGCCGAGCCCGATGAACGCCTGTTCCTCCGACTCGTCACCCCGCTCGTCGATGCGAACGGAGACAACGCGGACTCGCTTCCCCGCGACCGCGAACGCGTTTACCGTGAGATCGGGAAGCGCCTGAAACTTGGTGCAGAACGTCTCGAAGCGCCCGTACCCCATGATGCTCGGCACGAACACCGCATCGACGCCGCGCTCGACCAATGCCAGCACATGCCCGAGAAACAATTTCGATGCCAGGCAGCACTCGTCGACCGAGAGATGGTCGCCCGTTTCCAGCGTCAAGCGGTCTGAGGGCGCATCGAGCACGACCTCGAGGCCGAGATGCTCGAAAAACGCCTGCCATGCAATACCGTATCGGTAATACAGCAGCGCACGAGGAATGCCGATTCGCTTGACGTCGGCGTAGGGTGCCCGCGGGGCTCGATCCATGTGCACGCGTTGCCTCCTTGAACCTCTCTGTTCGATTCAATAACGCTATATTGTGCTCCCCGAACGCAGGCCGTTGGCGAATTACATCGAAATGACGCACCGTCAATCCCGCGCAGAGCTCCAACTCGAAACGCGCAACGCGGCGAGCTCGACTACGAAAGACCGGTTGCAACCGATGCGACAAGCAGCAGCAAGAAGGCGATGGCGAGGTAGCTGCCAAGCGCGATGAGGTCGCTTCGCCAGGTCCTGCCGGCCAAGCGCGGGACATGCCGGTACAGGATGCGCTTATCGAGCGCGCAGTACAAGCATCCCCAGATGGTCGGCAAAACGATGCCGGCATCGAGCGCCACGATGTACCAGGGCGGCTTGCCCGTAAGAGCCTCCCCGGGCGAGGCGATATCCTGCGCGCATGCAGCCAAGAACAGCAGCGCAACTAAACCGATCGCAACGTTTTGCACGAGCGCGCCCCGATCGGTGCGAGCACGCCGAGGCGGCGGAGCGGGTGCAGGGGGCAGATCGGTCGCTCCTGGGGCATCCGGCGTCCTGGGAAGCGCCGAACCCTCATCATCCTCGCCCGGCGTGACCCCGGCGGCGTCGAGAAACGCCTGCTTGAGTTCGCGAACCGAGGAGAAACGGGCATCGGGGTCGAACGCCATGGCCGTGCGCACCACCGTCGCAAGGCGCGCATCGAGGTACGGGGGCAGCGTCAAACTCCCCGCTCCCTCTGCGGGCTCGGCGCCTGTCAGGCAGAAGGCGAGCATGCCGCCGAGCGCGAACACATCGCTCGCAACACCCGTCTGCCCAAAGCCGTACTGCTCGGGAGGGGCGTAAGCGCGCGTGCCGAGGCGAACCGTATCGCGCGCCGCATCAGCGCGATACCGGCGCGCGATCCCGAAGTCGATGAGAAAGACGCCCGCATGCGCAATCACAACGTTCTGCGGCTTGAGATCGCGATGGATCACCGGAGGGTCAAATGACTCGTGCAGCTCGATCACGGCGTCGCATATCTGGGGAAAGACCTCGCGAGCCACGTCATATCCGGCGCGATCGATATGGTCCGGCGCAGCATAGGACAGGCGCCGCGCAACAAGCGCATCGAGCGTATCGCCCTCGATATATTCGCTCACAACAACCAGGCTGCGCCCGGTCTTGAAGCACTCAAGAACACGTGGGATGTGCACGAAGCGCCGCCCGGCACGCTGAGCGCGGTAGAGATCTTCATAGACCGAGCCCGTGGCGTGCTCGACATCGATCACCTTGCGCACAAACGGACCGAGCGAGCAACCGCCCTCGCCCTTGAAGCGAACAAGTTCGGTTACCTCACCCTCGCTCGCCGAGAGTTTCCGAACGGGCGCATAGCCATCCGAGCGCGCCACCGCATCGAGGTACTCTTTGAGGTCATCGGTTGTATCTTCATGCACGTCCATGGCACCCATGGTATCAAAGTGCCCGGACATCACGAGCCGAGCGTCGCCTCCCCAAAGCGATAGAGCTCCTCGTCGGTTTCCTGCAGCGACCGACCACGGTCGATGCAAAACAAGATGATGGCATCGCGACGGTCCTTGCAATACAGCTCGTTCACACCAGACGCTTGGAGCAGGCGATTCGTCTCAATGAGATCGCATCGCATGGCGAAGGCGAGCTGCAGCACCTTGTCGCGCGAAGGGTTGCGCTGCCCCTTGAAGATCTGGTAGCCGAACGTCTCGTTGATGCCGGCGGCACGGACCACTTCGGAGCGCTTGAGTCCCTTTGCCGCGAGCAGCTCGTTGAGATACGGCGCGAGTGCGCGATGGGTGATGCCATGCGCGGCGGTAAATGCCGCCGGACTTGGCGATGAGAGCAGCTCGTCGAGAAGCTCGTCGGTGAGGGGCTCGGCGGGATTGCGCACGTCGGTATCACCTGCGCCCGCGTCTGCATCCATCTTCCACGCTGTCATCTGATGCACCCCCGAAGACCCGCCTTCATCTCCCGTTTTCACTGTATCCCATCGACGCCGTCTGCGCACGCGCGACCGGGCGCGCGTCTCTCGCACCCGGTCGCGTTCTCGATCCTCGCTATGGGGGTGTCCGAAGCCTTGCCGCCTCCTCGGCACAAGATGCTCCTAGGAAAGCGTCCAGCTTGCCGTCGGCTCGTCTGCCACCATCGAAGCAAAGTACAGCGCCTTTACGGTGCCGTCCTCGAAATAGACGTTCCCCGACACCGAACCGCCTGCAGCGAGCGTGCCAGAGCTCAGCTCATCCGCCCCCTCGCTGTAGAACGTCGTGTACTCCTGGGCGCCCTGGGCGTCCTCGCCCTTCCAGTCATACGGGTTGTAGTTCGCGGTATCGTCTCCATTGTTCGTGTAGGTCACATGCACGCCCACGACAACGGATCCATCATAATTGGCAAGTCCGGTTTCAACCGAATCCACCGTTACGGCCAGTCCGTTTTCCAGCTCCACGCTCGTGCCGACAGCAAGGTCGGTGTAGCGCGCTTCGCCCTGAGGCTCCTCCCCTGACGGCTCGTCGGCGCTGTCATCCTGCTCGCTCGGCGCGGCGCTCGTCGCCGCCGGGCCGTTGACCGCGTCATCGATCGCGGCACTGTACATGCTCTGGGTGCCGAGCACGATTGCAAGCGAGAGCACGTTGACGATGAGCGCGGCGATGGCGATACCCTTGCCCGCCTTCTTGCCGCGCATGACTCCAATCAGCCCCACGATGCCGAAGATAAGGCCGAGCGCGCCGAAGATGAACGCGAAATTGTTGATGATGGGCATCCACGACATGACGAGCGCGATGATGCCGAGCACCAACGCCGTGATCGATGCCGCAGAGCGCGGGATGCTCTGTTCCGTATCAGCCATTGCTTTCTCCTTCTCCTCGAAAACCGCCCCGCCGCGGGGCAGCCCCATTGTCTGGGAAGCGGCCCGGCATTTCATTAGCTCGCAGCTAAGGTCTGTGTCTTTCTGGAGGAGCTTCAATGCCTTCGGGCTTTGCCCGATTCGCCCAACGGGATATCATGGCGCTGAGATGGCATCGGCCGCGACGCCAGCGAGACGCTGCGAACGAAAGGACACCGCCATGCGCATCGAGCACCTCGCGCTGTACGTAAACGACCTCGAGGGCACCAAAGCGTTCTTCGAGCGCTACTTTGACGCCACATGCCCCGGGGAGCTCTACCACAATCCCACCACGGGGTTTCGCTCCTACTTCCTCTCGTTTCGCGATGGAGCGCGCCTTGAGATCATGAACAGGGAGCATATGGAGGATCCCGAGAAAACGCCCGCACGCACCGGCTTCATCCATGTGGCGTTTTCCGTGGGAAGCCCCGAGCGCGTCGACGAGCTCACCGAGCGGCTGCGCGCAGACGGCTACGAGGTCCTGAGCGGCCCGCGCACCACCGGTGACGGCTACTACGAGAGCTGCATCCTGGGACCCGAGGGCAACCAGATTGAAATCACCGTGTAGCTCGGACTCGTCCCCATCGCTTCGACCCGCCTTTACCATGTGGAATCCTCTGCGCCGTGCAGCGCGTTCGGACGAGCGAAAACCTTTTGTGTTAATCGCCTGAGACATGGGGTACCATATCCCTCGCGGTATTGCCGCATCGTCAACGCGCGCGAGCGCACCAGTTGCCATCTTGGCAAGATAGAAAGGCACGTTATGTCTCAAGGAACTGTTAAGTGGTTCAACCCCGACAAGGGTTACGGCTTCATCTCCCGCGAGGACGGCGACGACCTGTTCGTCCACTTCTCCGAGATCCAGATGGACGGCTACAAGACCCTTGATGAGGGTCAGGCCGTCGAGTTCGAGATCACCCAGGGCCAGAACGGCAAGCTTCAGGCTTCGAACGTCCACAAGCTCTAGTGTTGCAGGCGCAGACGCGCCACGCATAACATGCTCGTTGCCCATACGGCGCCCCTCGGGGCGCCGTATTTCGTAGAGCGAGGAGCTACCGCTATTACGCGCGCTCGGCCTACGCCGGCCCGCACACAGCCCCGCTTACGCCATGAGCAGCAGGCGCTTATATGCATCGAGCCCGCACAGCAGCACGCGCTCGTCGAAGTCGAACGTGTCGGCATGGAGCGGGATGCCCGTCCCCGTACCGAGCAGAAAGAAGACACCGGGGAGGCAGCGCTGGTAAAACGAGAAATCCTCCGCGATGAGCAGGGGCTCTTCCACGAGCCCGAGCTCCGGCAGGGTACTCGCCGCCTGCTCGAAGAGGCGGGCGTCGTTGATAACCGGCGGATACCCTTCGGAAAACGTCACATCGCATGTACAGCCCTCCTCAGAGGCCGCCGTCGTTGCGAGCGCGCGGATCTCTTGCGTCGCTCGATCGAACATGGCATCCGAGAAAACTCGGAGACTCCCCTCGACGCATGCCGATGCCGCCACTGCGTTGCGCACGCTTCCCGCAACCAGATGGCCAAACCGCACAGTGCACGGCTCGTCCTGCTCCAGCCGCCGCGCAAGCCACTTCGCGCCCACCACGAAACGCGCCGCTGCGCCCAACGCATCCCGTCCCTCACGCCATTTCGCGATATGGGCGGATACGCCGTGGAACGTAACCGTCGTCTCGCTTGAGCGCGCCAGCAGCGCACCCGGCCGAGACGCGATCGCGCCCTGAGGAAGGTCGGGCCAAAGGTGAAACCCGAAGATGCGGTCGACACGCAGCCGCTCGAACACCCCGCTTGCACACACACGCTGCGCGCCGCCGGTGGTCTCCTCTGCAGGCTGAAAGACAAACAGCACGTTGCGCACGAGATCTGCGGCGCTCACGCCCTCTGCATCACCCGATCGCACGCGATCGACCCATGCGGCGGCGACAAGCGCCATCGCCATGTGGCCATCGTGTCCGCAGGCGTGCATCCTGCCAGAACACATACTTGCAAACGGACGTCCCGTTGCCTCGGTAACCGGCAGCGCATCCATATCGGCACGAATCGCGACCGTACGCGATCTCCCCATGTCAAAATACGCGCACACCGCGCTCGCGCAGGGTTCGAACACCGTGCACGCAAAGCCTTCGAGCACGCGCTTCACGTAGGCTGTGGTCTGGGGCAGTTCATCGTCGAGCTCGGGAATGCGATGCAGGTCGCGTCGATACCGCATGAGCATGTCGAGTTCATGCGTTGCCTCGCCCGCACCATCTTGACGGTCTTCCATGGCACCTCCCATAGTTCGGCGCTGCAGCCGCAGCAAGCTCATGCGATAAGCAGAGCAGTTCTTGCCAGTATAGCCGCGCTCGGACACAACGCGAGCGTTTGCTGCCGCGATTACCGGCCCGTCGGGTCCTGTAACATGCCCGACACAACGCCCGGCGCGGCAGCTCGCCGCTCCAGCATATGGTACAGTTGCCTTCACGATAGAGGCGCGGATGAGAAAATGCATGGGCGAGCCGGCAGGCAAGGACCCCGTGCGGAGGCGATTCCGCCGAACTCGGTTGAGCGGGCGCGCTCGCCGGGTGGGCGCGCGGGAAACACCCGCGTGACTGTCTGCGGTGTCCCTGCAGGAGCGCTATCACCCAAGGAGCTTGCATGAAGCGCCCATTTGTTACGAAAGATCAGCTCGTCGCCATTGCCAACGAGTTCCCCACCCCCTTCCACCTCTACGATGAAGCCGGCATCCGCGCAAACGCGGAGGCGGTGCGCGATGCCTTCTCGTGGAATCCCGGGTTCAAGGAGTTCTTTGCCGTCAAGGCGAACCCCAACCCCGCCCTCATCTCCATCCTGCGCGAGTACGGCTTTGGCTGCGACTGCTCCAGCGCCACCGAGCTCATGATCGCCGACGCGCTCGGCATGCGCGGCGAGGACATCATGTTCTCCTCGAACGACACGCCCGCGCTCGATTTCCGCATGGCACGTGAGCTTGGGGCCATCGTGAACTTCGACGATATCTCGCACATCCCCTTTTTCGAGCAGGTCGCGGGACCCATCCCGCGCACCGTCTCATGCCGGTTCAATCCCGGCGGGCTCTTCAAGCTCGCCAACGGCATCATGGATAATCCCGGCGACTCGAAATACGGTATGACCGAGACGCAGCTCTTCGAGGCGTTCCGCATGTTGCGCGAGCGCGGGGCAGAGCAGTTTGGCATCCATGCCTTCCTTGCCAGCAACACGCGCGGCAACGACTACTATCCTGCCCTCGCCCGCATCCTCTTCGAGCTCGCGGTACGCCTCGCGCGCGAAACCGGGGCGCATATCGCCTTCATCAACCTCTCCGGCGGCGTGGGCATTCCCTACCGTCCGGACGACGAGCCCTGCGATATCCGCGCCATCGGCGCCGATGTCCAGCGCGCCTTCGACGAGGTGCTCGTACCCGCCGGCATGGATGATGTTGCCATCTATACCGAGATGGGCAGGTTCATGCTGGGACCGTACGGCTGCCTTGTCACCCGTGCCCTGCACGAGAAGCGCATCTACAAGGATTACATCGGCGTCGACGCGAGCGCCGTGGACCTCATCCGTCCGGCGATGTACGGAGCCTACCACCACATCACGGTCATGGGGCAGCAGGACGGACCAGACAAGTCCGCCGCGCCGGCGACGCATACCTACGACATCACCGGCAATCTCTGCGAGAACAACGACAAATTTGCGGTCGACCGCATGCTGCCCGACATCGAGCTGGGCGACCTTATGGTTATCCACGATACCGGCGCGCACGGCTATGCCATGGGATACAACTACAACGGGCGCATGCGCTCTGCGGAGGTTCTCCTGCATGGAGACGGTTCCTGCGAGCTCATCAGGCGCACCGAGAACCCCTGTGACTATTTTGCAACCCTCGACATGACGCCTGTTGGGCGTGAGCTGCAAGCTATGGCTCGCGCGCGGGAGGCAGCCGGATACCGCATCAAGTAGAAAGGACGGCGGCAATGGATATTAGGAAGCTCGAAGGGTCTGTCGTCGCGCTTGTGACGCCGTTCGACCGCCAGGGCAAGGTGGATTTCGAAGCGCTTGAGCGTCTGGTCGATTTCCAGATCGAGGCGGGAACCGACGCCATCCTTGCGCTGGGCACCACCGGCGAGAGCTCGACCATGACGCACGAAGAGGACAACGAGGTTGCGCGGTGCGTAGTCGAACGCGCAGCGGGGCGCGTGCCGGTCATCGCGGGCTCGGGCTCCAACTGCACCGAGACCATGCTCGAAAAGAGCCTTGCATACCAAAAGATCGGCGTCGACGGCCTACTCACCATCACCCCCTATTACAACAAGTCAAGCGAAGAGGGCATCTACCAGCATTTCAAGGTCGTGGCCGACGCCGTCGACATCCCGTGCATTCTCTATAACATTCCCGGGCGGTGCGGTTGCTCGATCTCGGTGCATAACGTCGAGCGCCTCTCCCAGCATCCCAACATCATGGGCATCAAGGAGGCCAGCGGCAACGTCTCGTTCGCAGCCAGCATCGCGCACCTGCTGAGCGACGATTTTCGCATGTACTCCGGCGAGGATGCGCTCACGCTGCCGCTCATGGCGCTCGGCGCATCGGGCACCATCTCGGTATGGGCGGATGTGCAGCCGGCGCTTGTCCATGAGATGTGCCGCTCCTTCCTCGACGGCGACATCGAGCGCGCCCGCGAGATACAGATCGCGGGCATCCCGCTCATCCACGCCCTCTTCTCCGAGGTGAATCCCATCCCGGTGAAGGAGGCCATCGCCCAGATGGGGCTCATCGAGGCAACCTATCGCCTGCCGCTTTGCCCCATGGCGGAGAACACGCGCGCCCGCCTCATCGAGGCCATGAAGGGAGCTGGTATCCTTGATTAGCCTCGTCATCATGGGAAACGGCCGCATGGGGACGCTCATTCGCGAGCATGCCGAGGCGGCCCGCGACGCAGATGGGACGCCGCTGTTCGATATCGCCGCGCAGGTGGGCTTCGAGCTCGACCAGCTTGCAGCGGCACCGGCGGCAGACGCCATCGTCGATTTCTCGAACGCCGCCACCCTCGACGCCGTCGCCGCATATGTTCGGCGCACGGGTGCGGCGCTCGTATCGGGCACCACGGGTTACACGCCCGAACAGATGCATGCCCTCCGCTCGCTGAGCGAGTGCGCGCCGGTGCTGCATTCGGGCAACTACTCGATCGGCGTCGCCGCGCTCCGGCACCTCGTTGCCCTTGCCGCCCGCGAGCTGCCAGGCTTCGATGTCGAGATCTGCGAGGCGCACCACAACAAGAAAGCGGACGCCCCCAGCGGCACGGCGAACATGCTGCTCGATGCCGTAACCGGCGCCAAAGAGCCCGCAGGCACCCCCTGGCGCACGGTCTTCGGGCGTCAGGGCATGTGCGGTGCACGCGACGCCTCAGAGATCGGGATGCACTCCCTGCGCGGCGGCACCGTGGCGGGCACGCACACCGTCTCGTTCTTCGGTCCCAGCGAAGAGGTTTCGCTCACCCATCGCGCCGAGAACCGCGAGATCTTCGTGAACGGCGCGCTTGCTGCCGTCCAGCGACTCGTCGGGCGGCCCGCGGGCTTCTACACCTTCGATGAAATCATGTTCGGCACCCCGCACGCATAGCAAGCCGCCGCTTGCGCCGCCATCCGGCAACTCATCCCCGCCCCGTCCGGCAAACGGTCGTACTATAGAAATATCGACTGCAACCTCGCCCAAAGGCGAGACCAAGGAGGGGTGGACATGAGGTATCTCATCGTGGGTGGCGTCGCTGCCGGCACCAAAACAGCCGCCAAGCTCAAGCGCTGCGACCGATCGGCCGAGGTCAAGGTCATCACCAAGGGCCAGGACATCAGCTACGCCGGCTGCGGACTACCCTACTACGTGGGCGGCGACATTCCCACGCGCGGCGATCTCATCGTGAACACGCCAGAGGCATACACGGGCCTCACCGGCGTGGAGGTGCGCTGCGGCGTGGAGGCCGTGGCGCTTGACGCGGCCGCCCATGAGGTCACGGTGCGCGAGCAAGACGGCTCGGAGCATGCCGAGCGCTACGACAAGCTGGTCATCGCCACGGGCGCCTCGCCGTTTGTGCCCGCCGGGCTGCCCGGCGCGGATCTGCCCGGCGTCTTTACCGTGCGCACGCCGGATGACGCCGAGGCCATCCGCGCCTATGCGAACGCCGGGGCGCGCCGCGCCGTGGTCGTGGGTGCCGGCTTCATCGGTCTGGAGATTGCCGAGAACCTGCTCGCGCGTGGTCTCTCCGTCACCGTGATCGACGCGATGCCGCAGATCCTGCCCAACGTCTTTGACGCTGAGATGGCGGGCTTCGCGCAACGGCAGCTCAAGGCGGCGGGGATGCGCGTCATGACGTCCTGCGCCCTCAAGAGCCTGGTTGGCAGCGAGAAGGTCGAGGGCGTGGAGACCGCCTCCGGGACCCTGCCTGCGGACCTCGTGATCCTCTCCATTGGCATCCGGCCCAACACCGCATGGCTCGAGGGCTCCGGCGTGGAGCTGCTCAAGGGCTGCGTACTCGTGGACGAGTTCGGCGCCACCAACCTGGCGGACGTCTATGCCACTGGCGACTGCGCCGAGGTCGCGAACTTCATCACGGGCGCACCGTTCTGGAGCGCCATGGGCTCCACAGCCAACATCTGCGGCCGCGCGATCGCGCGCACGCTCACGGGCACGCCGACCCCCTACCCCGGCGCGCTCGGCACCGGCGTGGTGCGCCTGCTGCCCACCTTGAACGGCGGGCGAACCGGTCTCACCGAGGCCGCGGCGCGCGAGGCGGGCTTTGACCCGGTGAGCGTGGTCTCGGTGGTGGACGACAAGGCTCACTACTACCCCGGCTCCTCGAGTTTCTTTGTGAAGCTCATCGCAGACCGCGCGACGCACCGGCTGCTCGGCGTGCAGGTGCTCGGCGCAGGTGCGGTGGATAAGGTCGTGGACGTCATGGTGACGGCACTCTACCAGAAACTCGCCGTGGAAGACCTCGACCTCATGGACCTCTCTTACGCGCCGCCCTTCTCGACCGCCATCCATCCGTTGGTTACGACCGGCTACATCCTCGAGAACAAGCTCGCGGGCGAGCTCGAGAGCTTCACACCGGCCGAGTACGCTGCCGGCGCTGCCAAAGACTACCACGTCATCGATGTCCTGCCTACGCCCACCATCCCCGGCGCCGAGTGGGTGGATCTTACTAAGATCGGGCCGGAGGGCCTGCCCGGCCACGCCAAGGGCGAGAAGCTCCTGCTGGTATGCGCCAAGGGCAAGCGCGGCTACTTCACGCAAAACCGCCTCAAGGCTGCTGGCTACACGGCCACGCGCGTGCTCGAGGGCGGCGTGACCTTCAACGAGGTCCGCGTGCCGCGCCCGGCCGGGGCAAAGCTCCCCGCCGCCGAGATCAAGCGCCTCAAGGGCCTGGGGTGCCTCCAGGATAAGCGCTATGACGACGTCTTCAACATCCGCGTGATCACGCGCAACGGCAAGATCACGGTGGACGAGCAGCGCGCTGTGGCGGAGGCTGCCGAGCGCTTTGGCTCCGGCGAGGTCACGATGACTACGCGCCTCACCCTCGAGATCCAGGGCGTGCGGTACGAACAGATCGAGGCATGCATCGCCTTCCTGCAAGATCACGGTCTGGACGCCGGCGGCACGGGCTCCAAAGTGCGCCCGGTGGTGAGCTGCAAGGGCACCACGTGCCAGTACGGCCTCATCGACACGTTCGATCTCTCCGAGAAGCTGCATGAGCGCTTCTATGTGGGCTACCACGGCGTGGAGCTGCCGCATAAGTTCAAGATCGCGGTGGGCGGCTGCCCCAACATGTGCGTCAAGCCCGACCTCAACGACCTGGGCATCGTCGGCCAGCTCGTACCGCAGATCGATCTTGAGAAGTGCCGTGCGTGCAAGGTATGCCAGGTGGTGAAGGCGTGCCCCATGGGCGACGCCCAGATTGGACCAGACGGCAAGATCACCATCGATGAGACCCTCTGCAACCACTGCGGCCGCTGCATCGGCACCTGCCCCTTCGATGCTGTGGGCGAGGCCCAGGTTGGCTACAAGGTCTACATCGGCGGGCGCTGGGGCAAGAAGACCGCACACGGCCGAGCGCTCGATAAGATCTTCACCAACGAGGACGAGGTTATGGACGTTGTCGAACGGGCGATCCTCTTCTTCCGCGATGAGGGCATCTCGGGCGAGCGCTTCGCCGACACCGTAACGCGCCTCGGTTTCGATTACGTGCAGGGCAAGCTCCTCAGCGCCCCCATCGATAAGGAGGCGATCCTCGCCAAGCAGGTCACCGGAGGAGCCACCTGCTAACACGCGACCATGCGCCCGATCACTCGAGAGAATGGAGTATCCATGCAGCGCCTCGTATGCGCCGTTATGCTCTGCGTCACGCTTTGTCTTGGTGTCACCGGCTGCAGCGAGGCGGCGACACCCTCCACGGGCAGCTCGCCAGCAGGCAGCTCGTCCACCGGGAGTGCCGCAACGGAATCTGCCGCGACGTTTCGCAACCTCGATCTTGACTGCGACCTCGAGCATGTCGGCCAGATCGATCTATCGTACGCAACGGCGTTCACGATTGACGAATATGCAGGCGGCTACCGCCTCATCTGCCTCGCCTCGGGCGATCGGTTCCTCGTCGTGCCCGAGGGCGCAACGGTGCCGGACGGCCTTGCGAGCGACATCGCACCCATCCAGCAACCGGTGGACAACCTCTATCTCGTCTCGACCGGTATGATCTGCCTGCTCGACGAACTCGATGCGCTCGATGCCGTAACCGTTGCCTCCGTCACCGCCGACGACTGCCCCAACGAGCAGCTCGCCGCCGCGCTCGAGGCGGGCGAGGTTGCCTATGGCGGACGGTACCGTACGCCCGACTACGAGCTCATCGCCAGCGAGGGCTGTACGCTTGCCATCGAGAACACGATGGTCAACCGCTATCCCGATGCCATCGCCAAGCTCAAGGAGCTGGGCGTCACGGTGCTCGTTGAGCAATCGAGCACCGAGGACACCGTGTTGGGCAGGCTTGAGTGGATCCGCCTCATGGGCGTCATCTTTGGACGGGAGGAACTGGCAGACGCCTACTTTGAGGAAGCTGTGCAGCGCGTCGAGGCAAGTGCCGAACAGCAAAGCACCGGGAAAACCGTCGCGGTGTTCTACATCGATGAAAACGGTGCGGCGGTTGTGCGGCGCGCGGGCGATTACTTCCACCAGATGATCGAGCTCGCTGGCGGCGCATGCATCGCCTTCGATCCGGAAGATGAGAGCGGAAGCTCGCGCACCACATATTTCACGGTTGAGATGGAGCGCTTCTATGCCGAGGCGAAAGACGCCGACGTGATCATCTACAACGCCACAATGGACGAACGTGCCACGACCCTCGACGACCTTGTTGCCAAGAACCCCTTGCTCGCCGACTTCAAGGCCGTGCAAACCGGCGAGGTCTACATCTGCGACAGCAACATGTACCAGCAGATGACAAGCACCCCCGACATCATCGACGAGCTCCACGCCACGCTCGAGGGTACGCAGGATAACGGCCGCTTTATCTGGCGGCTTGAATAGATATGGGACGCTTCACGCGGGCCGCCGGCTGCTACCTTGTGCTCCTCACGGCGCTTGCCGCGCTCTTTGCCGCGAGCCTCGCGGTGGGGAGCACGTCAATCGGCATCGCAGACGTTGCCTCGCTGCTCGTCGCCGGGCCCTCGGAGAGCACCGCGAGCCAGATTATCTGGCAGATTCGCCTACCTCGGGCGCTTCTGGCAACGATTCTGGGAGGCGCGCTTTCGCTCTCCGGCTTTTTACTGCAAACCTTCTTCGCCAACCCCATCGCCGACCCCTTCGTACTCGGCATCTCATCGGGCGCTCGTTGCACGGTCGCCCTCGTTATGATCGTGCTGTTGGGGGCAAACCAGATCATGACGCCATGGATGTCGGTCGGCGCGGCCATGGCCGGCTCGCTTGCCACCATGGCGCTGGTGCTCATGATCGCGCGGCGCGTCAAGCACCAGAGTACCCTCATCATCGCAGGCGTCATGGTTGGCTATATCTGCTCCGCGATCACGAACTTCCTTATCGCGTTCGCCGACGACCAAAGCATCGCGAACCTTCAGAGCTGGACGCAGGGGAGCTTCTCGGGCTCGGCATGGCCAGACGTCGCGCTGTCCGCAACACTCGTCGCCATGGTGTCCGTCTTGGTTTTCGCGCTCTCCAAGCCCCTCGGCGCCTATCAGCTCGGTGAGGGCTACGCGTCGAGCGTAGGCGTGGATGTTCGGCGGCTTCGACTCGCCATCGTTGCCGCCTCGAGTCTGCTCGCCGCCTGCGTCACCGCCTTTGCCGGCCCCGTCTCATTCGTGGGAATCGCCGCCCCGCACCTGGCAAAGCGCGGCGTCGGCTCGTCGAGACCGCTCGTGGTCACACCCGCCTGCCTGCTCACGGGTGCCGTGTTCTGCTGTGGGTGCGACCTTATCGCCCGCACGCTGTTCTCGCCCGTAGAGCTCTCGGTAAGCGCGGTCACCGCGGTCTTCGGCGCTCCCATCGTGATCATGCTGCTCCTCAAACGGCGGGTGAGGTCATGAAGGCATCTGCCCCCGTCCTCTCCGTCTCGCAGCTCGCCGCAGGCCACAGCGAGCGCCCGCTGCTGAGCGACATCTCCTTCAGCGTGCAGCCTGGTCACATGGTCACGTTGATCGGTCCGAACGGCGCGGGCAAGACCACGCTGCTGAGAACCATCGCCGGTCAGCTCGCGCCGCTTGCGGGCACCGTACAGATCCTCGGGCGCGATATCCGCACCATGAGCGAAGCCGAGCAAGCGCGAGTGCGGGCAGCGCTCTTCACCCGGTTGCCGCATACCGAGCTTCTCACCTGCTACGACGTGGTGTCATCGGGCCGCTACCCGTATACGGGACGCCTCGGCACGCTCGGCGCGCGCGACAAGGAAATCGTGCGCGAAACCATGGAGGCAACCGATGTCTGGCGCTTGCGCGCACGGGATTTCGCCCACATGAGCGACGGCCAGCGCCAACGCGCCCTCATCGCCCGGGCGCTGTGCCAGGAGCCAGCATTGCTCCTGCTTGACGAACCCACCTCGTATCTCGATATCCGTTCGCAGATCGCCATGCTTGAGCTGCTGCGTCGGCTCGCCCGCGAGCGCGGCCTCGCCGTGCTCGCCTCGCTGCACGATATCGCGCTGGCGCTGCGCGCGTCCGATTGGATCGTGTCCGTGCGCGATGGCTCAATCATGCGGCAAGGTGCTCCATGCGAGGTGTTCACCAGCGACGCCATGGCGGCGCTGTACAACATAGACGGTACGAGCTTCTCGCCCGCATTCGGTACCATCGAACTCGCGCGGACACCGGGAGCGCCGGCGGCGCTCGTCCTCGCTGGAGGGAACAACGCTGCCGACACCTTCCGCTCCCTGCAGCGAGCCGGCGTGCCCTTCGCCGTCGTCGCACCGCACGCGACCGATATCGATACCGCACTTGCACAGAGCCTCGCCCAAACAGTCATCGCACTCGATTCCTATGAACACGTTGACGACGCCTGCGCCCGCGCCGAAGCGCTGCTCAAGCAGTGCGGTACGCTCATCTGCCTCGATCAGGCAACGATGCTCGGCGCCCGGGCGGCAGACCGGCTTACGGCGAAAGCCCGCGCGGTTGGCATGCCGTGCCTGAGCAGCGCGCGCGAGCTCCTTATCTAACGCAGCGACACCCCGCCGTGCGCGTGCGGGCACGGCGCATAGCCGAGGTTTCCTGCAATCGTTGGGAAACGTTTGCACTTTCGCCTTGCTCGCACGCGCTCACACACGGGATAATCGAATGACCGCTTGACCTACCGTAGCGACGCACCGGGAGGAACACCTATGAACGCTCAGGAAATCATCAACTATATTGCCACCGCACCCAAAAAGACGCCGGTCAAGGTGTATGTCCGCGAGCAGCCGGGCAGCCATATCGACTACCATGCCAACAACACCGATCACGTGAAGGTATTCGGAACGCCCGACGGGCGCATCCTCTTCGGCACCTGGGAGGATATCGAGCCGGTGCTCCAGCGCAATGCGCTGGCGATTGCCGACGTTGTGGTGGAGAACGATTGCCGCAACACCGCTGTGCCCTTGCTCGATCTGAAGCACATCAACGCCCGCATCGAGCCCGGTGCCATCATCCGCGATCAGGTGGAGATCGGCGACAACGCGGTCATCATGATGGGCGCGATCATCAACATCGGCGCGGTCATCGGCGAGGGCACGATGATCGACATGGGCGCCGTGCTGGGCGGACGCGCCACGGTGGGCAAGCGCTGCCACATCGGTGCCGGAACCGTACTCGCCGGCGTCATCGAGCCGGCAAGCGCCACACCGGTGCGCATCGACGACGACGTGATGATTGGCGCCAACGCCGTTGTGCTCGAGGGTGTGCATGTCGGCGAACATGCCGTCGTGGCTGCGGGAGCGGTGGTGGTCGAGGATGTCCCAGTCAACGCCGTGGTTGCCGGCGTGCCGGCCCGCGTTATCAAGCAGCGCGACGAGCAGACCGACAGCAAAACCGGCCTCGAGGACGCTCTGCGCCAGCTGTAGGGTTGCATGCCTACACACAGTTTGCCCTTCCGGATGCCTCCGTCAAACGTCCTCGCCGCAAAGCGGCTGCGGATTGTTTGCCGGAGGCATCCGGAAGGGCATTCGTACTCGACAACCCTCCATGGCGCAGGGGCCCTCGAACGTGCCTCAAGGTAAGGACCACCTGTCCCCTTGCTCTGTGCCGAGACCTTCAAGTAGATCAGCTGCATCGAGAACGAAAGGATACCTAGGCCCCACAGGGTAGTGCCCTGCGAACCATCCGCAGCCGCTCCACGGCGAGGACGTTCGCAGGGCACTACCCTGTGGGGTCCAAATGAATTTACCTGTTCTCGATGCTGCCGATTTGCTTGAGCTCGATTGATATGAGGCCGTTCGGCTCGTTGACGAACGACACGTATTCCGAGTTGTGTGCCAGCTCGGCGGGAAGCGTGATCTCGATGCCGGTGTCGGTGCGAATCTTCACGTTGCGCACCGCGGCGCGGCGGCCCTGGGCGCGCTCGACATGCACCCGCTCGGGCACCTGCTCATCGCGCAGCGCCTGCTTCACGGCATCGCGCAGCTGCGGCTCGTCCTCGAAGGCCTCGTCCACGATGTCCCACGGCGGAAGCTCTTCGTCCTCTTCAATCGCCTCGACCATGGCCGCCTTCGCTGCGGCGAGCGCTACGGCCGTGTTCGCGCCATGCTCCTCGGCAACCTCGGTCACCACGCGCGACACCTGCTCGATGACCTCCTTGCTCGAAACGCCCTCGGTGCACTGCAGCAGCCCCTCGGGGATAACCTGCCGGCGCTCGCCGGCGATAACGCGCTCCTTATCGCGGTAGAGCACCTCAAGCGAACTCGCTCGAACGAGCGCATACGACGCGACCTTTTGCGAGGGATTCGGCAAAATGGCGTAGTGGCGCGCGATACCGCAGCTCGTTGAACCCGAAGCGCTCTCAACCTCATGCATGAACGCCTGGCGGCTACCCAGCAGCAAGATGGCAAACCAGCGCACATCGTCCTCATCATCGAAATCGGCAATGAGCACATCGGTCGACTCGAGCTTTTCCGCACGCGAAAGTTCGCCACTCAAAAACTCAGCGATATCAAGCGAAAGATCCAGGAACTCCCGCTCGCCAAACAAGTACCGCTTGATCTCGCCCGCAAACGCGCTCTGCTCGGCAAATGAACCGAGACGATTGTCGGCCGCCGAGCGAGCGCGCAGAAGATGCCTCGACACAAACGACCGCGCGGCGCGGGTATCGAGGTCGAGCTCGCGCTCGGAAAACACATTGACCGCGGAATCGAAGTCCAGAACGTGCAAGACAGCATGGTTGATTTGCATAGAACACCCTCACTACCCGCAAGAATGATATGTATACCCGTTACGCGCGCATGCCACCATGAGAGACCGGGCACCATGCTCGGCAAAAGTCGCCTCAACGGCGCCATTTCATGCTCGCTTCAAAACGCGTAACAGGATAGCACACGCCCGCCGACAGATAACGCGCACGGATGCCCATCGGGGCATAATGCCGGCAGCAAACAACGACATGATCATTTGCTTTGGGATATGAGTGAGTGCCCCGTAGCAACACCGTATCCGTGGTCACGATCGGTGGGCTATGGGTGTTCTCGGCATAGCCCAACCGCTTTGCTGGTCACGAACGAGGACATATGGGTGGAAAACATGTTGGGAACATGAGCAACGACGCTCAAATCGCCATATTGTATGGCGAAACACCTCATCAGGCTTGCAAAAATGACTCTGCTACGCCATCGCCCACGCTCACGCAACCCATAGGTCTATGATGATGACCATCGGGCACACCATGCTACGCCCCGAGAACCCATAAGTCCCCATTCATGACCATCGGCTGGGTGATGCTAGGGCGTACGCGCCCATATGTCCTCAATCGTGACCATTGCGCAAGGCCGCACATGATCGGCAGTAAGGCGTCGTCGTCAAACAGTGCGGCATCGCGCACACGAAGCCGAGCGCTACGTCAGTTCGGAAATACGACGACGTGGCACAGCGCCGCGGCGATGGCAAAACGTTACGCAGACGGATAGCGTTCCCGCAGCTCGGCGATGAGCTTGCTGAGCCTATCGAACGCATCGATATCCACAAGCCCGCCGCAATCGGACTCCGCATCGCCACCGTCCTCTGACACAGCTTGCGGCGAGGAGCCGCCTTGAAGACGCGATGCCATCTTGCCTGCCGCTTGCGTGGCCGATTCCACCAGCCTGCCAGCAGCATCGGCGGCGCGACCGGCCGTATCGGCAACCTGGCCAATCGTTGCCGTGCGCACCAGCGCCTTGATCAAGCGCTTGAACAGATCTCTCGTTTCGGCCGGCACCTCGCCTGCCGCGGCGCGCATCTTTGGCAGGCTCTCCTGCCAGCTATCGCGAATCTCGGCAAAATAGGTCGCATCCGTGGCGCCGATGACATCGAAGACGGCGTCGATCACCCTGCCGCGCTCTTCGGGCGGAATCCGCGCCATCCAATCCGAGAGCGTCTTGTCGAGATAGCGCGCGCCGGCAGAGATGCGTTCCACGCGCTTGAAATCGGTGCCGTCGACCACCCAGGAGAAGGGATTGTGCTGCAGCAGCGCAAAGCTCGTGCTGTCCACGATGGCGTAGTCTTCCTGATCTTCGAAGATCATGCCGAACATCGACGAGCGCGGCAGCGTCTTGTCGATGCGGCCGCGCATGCGCGCGAATCCCTTACCGCGCAGAAACTGCTCGTTAAATCCCGGGCCATCATGCGAGAAGACGCGCACGATGCGATCTTGCAGCGCATGCGGACACATGATCGCCGCGTACACGGCCAGGTTGCCGCCCTTGGAGTGGCCACCGGCATAGAGCGCTCCGGGCAATGCATGCGCCACCTCTTCGAGGTATTCCGCCGCCGAAACCTGCGCGGGCACCGGACTCTGAAAGGCCATGTTGAAGTCTTCCTTCCAGCCCACCAGCGTGGAATCGGTACCGCGAAACGCCGCGTAGACGGAACCGTCGGACAGCTGAAACGTCACAGCGGCGAACTGCTCCTCGGCCTCCTCGGAAAAGCTCGTACGATAGCCGCACACGCGCATGTCGCGAAAGCGGGGGCTCGAACAGACCGCGAACAGCAGCTCGCGGCTGCCTTGCGAATCCCAGCTCTCGCCGAACATGGCATCGAAATCCTCCGCGCGCAGCAGCTCTCTCACCGGCAGGCCGTCCCACGAGCAAAATCCCTGATAAACGGGGCTTTGATCGTTCAGCTTGAAGTATGCGAGCCACGAGAGCACGAGGCTGTCGACGGCGCACAGCGGCCGCGCGTGTAGCGGTTCGAGCTGTGTCTTTGCATAGATGACAAAGTTACCCGCTGCGCCCGAGCGCTCCGCCGCCTCCGCCATCAGCGGATACCCGCCGCCTCGATAGCCGCGACCGCCGCTTCCAGGCCCTCCGGCGGCAGCACGAGCGCCATGCGCACAAAGCCCTCGCCATGCGGCCCGAAGCTCGCGCCGGGCGTCACCACCACACCGGCGCGCTCCATGAGCTCCTCGCAAAACGCCATGGAATCGGTTCTGTCCCCGGGGAGCTTCGCCCACACGAACATGGTGCCGTGCGCGTTGGGACGCTCCCAGCCAATCCGCTCGAGCCCGTCGCAGAGGGCATCGCGCCGTTCCTGATAGAGATGGCGCTGATGCTCAACCTCATCGAGCGGACCGGTGAGGGCGGCGATAGCCGCACGCTGGATGGGATAGAACATGCCGAAATCGGTCTGGCCGCGGAGCTTTGCGAACGCAGCGACCACATCGGCGCGGCCCACTAAAAAGCTCACGCGGGCGCCCGTGACGTTGAACGACTTGGAAAGCGAGAAGAACTCCACGCCCACGTCGAGCGCGCCGGGGCGCGCAAGGAAGCTCCCGCCGCGCGGGCCGTCGTAGACGATGTCGGAATAGGCGTTGTCGTGGATGATGAGCAAATCGTGCTCGCGCGCGAAGGCGATGATCTCGTCGTAGACCTCGGGCGTCCCCACGCTGCCCACGGGATTTGCCGGCAGCGACACCACCATGTACTTTGCGCAATCGGCGAGCGCGGGGTCGATGTCCGCCACATGGGGCAAAAAGTCGTGCTCCGCTGAGAGCGGATAGTACGCACACTCCCCTCCCGCGATCTTCACGCCGCCCGCGAACACGGGATAGCACGGATCGGGCACGAGCGCGATGTCGCCCGGGTCGAGCAGCGCGAGCGCGAGCTGTCCCATGCCCTCCTGCGTGCCCGTGCAGGAGGTCACCATGTCGGGCGTGATGCCGGCCACTCCAAACCGGCGCTCGTAATATTCGCAGACCGCCTGCTTGAGCTCGGGCAGATCACCCAAGCTGTACTTCCAATTATCAGGATCGTGCGCAGCGTCTACCAGCGCGTCGACCACGTGCGCATACGGATGGAAATCGGGCGTGCCCACCGAGAGGTTGTAAATCGTGCGCCCCTCGGCCTCGAGCGCCAGGCGCTTCTGGTTGAGCGAGGCGAAGACCTCCTCGCCAAACTGATCGAGTCGTTTCGAGAACTGCATGGCAGGTCAACTCCTTTAAGACAGCGTATCGATTTCTGAGAGCCACAGCGCGGCTGCCGCATCGCTCGGCATGCGCCAGTCGCCCCGCGGAGAGAGCGTTACCGAACCAACCTTGGGACCATCGGGCAGACAGCTGCGCTTGAACTGTTGGGCGAAGAACCGCCGGTAGAACACGCGTAGCCAAGCGAGTATGGTCTCGCGGTCGAAGGCGCCCTCGAACGAGCGGAGCGCCATACGGAAGATCTTGCTCGGCGCAAAGCCAAAACGCAGCAGATGATAGAGGAAGTAGTCGTGCAGCTCGTACGGCCCCACAAGGTCCTCGGTCTTCTGCGCAATCTGACCGTCGCCCGTGGGCGGCAGCAGCTCCGGCGAGACAGGCGTATCCAGCACGTCGAGCAGCACGCGCTCGATATCGCCGCCAAAGAGCGTTGCCGCGTAGCGCACCAGATGACGCACGAGCGTCTTGGGTACGCTCGCATTCACGGCGTACATGCTCATATGGTCGCCGTTGTAGGTTGCCCATCCCAGGGCGAGCTCGGAGAGATCGCCGGTACCGATGACGAACCCACCCTGGCTGTTGGCAAGGTCCATGAGGATCTGGGTGCGCTCGCGCGCCTGGCTGTTCTCGTAGGTCACATCGGTCACGGCCGGATCGTGGTCGATATCGCGGAAATGCTGCTCGACCGCAGCATGGATGGAAATCTCGCGGAACGAGACGCCCAGCTGTTCCGCCAGGCTCTCCGCGTTGGACTTGGTGCGCGCCGTGGTGCCGAACCCCGGCATCGAAACCGCGGTGATGTCTACGCGGTCATAGCAAAGCGCGTCGAAGGCGCGCACGGTCACCAAGAGCGCGAGCGTAGAATCGAGTCCGCCGGACAGGCCGATGACCGCGCGCCTCGTCCCCGTATGGGCGAGACGCGTTGCCAAGCCCGATGCCTGCAGGTTGAAGATCTCCTCGCAGCGCTCGGCAAGATCGCCGGCGTCGACGGGGACAAACGGCGTGCGCGGGAACACGCGGTCGATCTCGAGCGCGCTGCGCATGACAGGCTCCTCGGCAAGCTCATCCTCGAAGGCATCGATCCCATCGTCATCGAAGAAGACCTCGACGTCGAAATCGGTGAACGAGAACTCGACATCAAGCACACCGCGCTCATCGGGCACGGGCTGCACCCACGTGGTCGAGCGGCGGCGCTCGGCGAGCAAGCGGTCGATATCGACGTCGGCCACTGCCATGTCGCAGGTAAAGAGATCGGTGCGCGCGAGCAGCGAGCCATTCTCGGCAATGAGGTTCTCGCCGGCAAATACCAGATCGGTCGTAGACTCGCCCTCACCAGCGTCCGCGTACGCATACGCACAGTACAGCCGCGCGCTCTGGCTGCTCACCAGGCCGTGTCGGTATGCCTGCTTGCCGATGATCTCGTCCGAGGCGGAGCAGTTGAGCATCACCGTGGCGCCAGCCCGCGCCATGCGCACGCTCGGCGGATCGGCAACCCACAGGTCCTCGCAGATCTCCACGCCGACGGCAAGATCCTCGGCTCCTTCATCAACGCACCGGAACAGCATGTGCGAGGAAAGCGGAGCCGTCTGCCCTGCGATATCGACCATCAGCGCATCCGAGGGACCGGGAGCCGGCGTGAACCACCGGCGCTCATAGAATTCGCCGTAGTTGGGCAGGTTCGCCTTCGCAACAAGCCCCAGCAGCGCACCGCGGCAGCACACCGCGGCGCAGTTGTACAGAGCACCCTCGCGAGCAACCGGAAGACCCACCGTGAACAGCAACCCCAGATCGCGCGTCTCGTCGAGCAGGTACTCGAGCGCGTGTTCGCAGGCACGCAGCAGCGTGCGGTCGAAAAAGAGGTCGGCGCAGGTGTATCCGGTCAGGCAGAGCTCCGGTAGCGCAAGCGCACGCACGCCGCGCGCGGCGGCGCGCCTCACACACGCAAGGACCGCCTCGGTGTTCGCAGCCACATCCGCTACGCGAATATGTGGCGTTGCCGCAGCCACGCGAAGAAAACCGTCACCGCGCAAGTCTTCGGATGCCATGAGCATCACGTCCATGCAATCGCTCATATCCTCATTCCTTCCCCGCACCTATCCACGCCGCAACGCACGCTCAACGCACTGCACGAGCCCACGCGTCGCCACGAAAAAGCGCATCAGGTCGATCTTGCTCATACGAACGCCGTGCTCGGCATGGGCTACGGCATGCGCGGCCCGCCTCACCGCGGCCTTTCCGGGCATGGCGCACCATGCGTCGCCGTAGGCGTCGGCCAGCAGCGTTGCCAGCCGGCGAGCTGCCGTCGTCCCAACCTCCTCGGGCACGCCCATGATGTCGAATAGCGTAAAGTCGAGGCACCAGGTGATCATCTCCGCTGGACAGAGCGAATCGATACCGTGCTCGCGCCATGACGAGAATATGGATTCGAGCACATCGAGATGCTGGGCAAGCTTGCGCTCGCGCGACGCGCTTGCGTTATACACATGCGTGAGCGACCCCTCGACCATACGGTAGTGGTAGAGCTTGTCAGACAGCAGCACCGTCGTGCGCGCGAGCGGGTACACCGTAAAATGAAACGGCACATCCTCGGCAAATCGCAGCGACTCATCGAACCGGATGTGCTCGCGTTCGCAAAACGCCCTGGTGAGCACCGTCCTCCATGCGTACGGCTGCGCATTTGCTGAAAAGAGCAGCGCTGCATCGAATCCGGCATAGGTTGCATCCGCTGGGCTCAGCAGGCGCTTGATGCGAGCCGAGGCGCGATCTTCGGGCTCGCACACCGCACCGAACGTCACGACATCGACGTCTGGTGCCGTGTCAAAAGCCGCACGCACCCGCTCGCACAACGTGGGCTCGATCGTATCGTCGGAATCGAGGAACGCGAGATATTCCCCACGCGCAGCATGAATCCCCGTATTGCGCGCCGCGGAGAGCCCGGCGTTTTCCTGCGTGATCACGCGAACGCGTTCATCGCGCGCAGCATAGGCGCTCAAAACGCGCGCCGATCCATCGGGCGACCCATCGTTGACGCAGATGACCTCGATATCGCGGACGGTCTGTGCGAGGGCAGAGTCAAGACAAGCGGAAAGCGAGCGCTCGGTGTTATACACCGGAACGATGACCGAGAAGCACGGGGAATCGTTACTCATGGCGCAACCTGCTTCCCGCATAGGCCAAAAGCAGTCCGGGCCCGCCCAGCTTGAGGTAGTGCATCATGCGGCCCACCGCGCCGGCATTCGCATACGATGCGTTCGCGCTCGCCCATGCAGCCGGATCGCGCATGATGGAGGCAAGGTTCGCCCGCTTCCACGGCTTGAGGTCATCGAGCGCAACCTCGCCCCGCTCGATTGCCCGGGAAAACTCCCGTGCCATACGCTCGAGAAACGGCACGCGAAACTCGGGCGCTAGGCGGACATAGCTCCACATGTACGAATCGTACTTGGCGATATGCGCCACGCGCAGCAAGTGACGCGCCGCAGCATCTCCGTGCTCACGCGCAAACTCGTTCAGCAGCCACCGCTCAATCTCGGCATATTCATCGCAGGTGCAAAAGACCTTGTTTTTCGCGTTCACCGAAGAACCCTCGTTATCCTGCCGATACCGCAGCACGACATCATGGATGTAGACAACGCGGTCCGCTGCAGCAAACGCCTTGAAGGAGAACGAGCAGTCTTGGAACGATGCCCCCGGCGTTGGCAGAAAGCGAATGGCGCAGTCGTCCAGGAACGCGCGGCGATATACCGCCGACCAAATCGAGGGCTTCTGGTAAAAGATGAACTCGTCGTCACGCGGGCACGAGGGCGCGCCACACATTTGCCTTGTCGCGATCTCGAAAAACTCCGTCCGCTCCTCGGGCTGAGACCAATACAGCTCGAAGTTTCCCTTGGCGATATCGGCCTGCCCTGCATCTGCCGCCGCAACCAGTTTCTCGAGCGCTTCCGGATACATGATGTCGTCGGGCTCAAGTATGCCCACGTACTCACCGCGAGCCGCAGCGAGTCCTCGGTTCATGGAATCGCCGTAGCCGGAGTTTGCCTTTGCGATGATGCGGATGCGTGCATCGCGGGCGGCAAACTCCTCCATGATGTGCAATGAGGAATCGGTCGACCCGTCGTCGATGCAGATGATCTCGATATCCTGCAGGCTCTGCCCGCATGCAGACCCTAAGCTTTCACGCAGGTACCGCTCGACATTCATGATGGGCATAAGAAGCGACACCTTTGGGCGTACAGCAGCATTCGCCTCCAGCTCGTTCACGCAGACCTCCTCGTTGAATCGTAGTATGTTTCATCATACCGCGCGGAGGCCCCTTCTTGTTCCGCGGACGCGCGCCGCGCCGTTTTCGAGGATTTACCGTAAGCCGCACGGGCCTTTTCTCCACACGTCGCTCCTCGCCTATAATGTTTCTGCGCATCGACGCGCAGAAACGAGACGTACCGCAGAAGGGCTTCGCAAACGTGAGCGAATCCAAGATAGGATCCGGGGCACCACACGCCTCTTGCAACAACGGCATCGACCACCTCGCCATCGTGGTGGTGACCTACAAGCGTCGCGAGATGCTGCAGGATCTCTTTGCCTCATTCGCCGCCCTCACCTGCGCGCCCTGGCGCATCATCATCGTCGATAACGAGAACTCCCCCGCCACCGAGCAGCTCGTGCGCGTGTTCGACGAGCAAGCGCTCGGGCTCTGGGGAGCAACCGAAGCAGATGCCGAGGGCTCGACCCATCGCGTTGTCTACGCGCCGCAAACTGAGAACATCGGCGGTGCCGGCGGCTTCTCGGCAGGAACCGCGCGCGCGTTCGCACTGGGCGCGGAGTGGTTCTGGCTCATGGACGATGACGTCACCGTCCTGCCCGACGCCATCGAAAAGCTCGCCCGCTGGACGAACCGCTTCGACGTGATCCAGGGTTCCCGCCTCGACTTCGACGGCGGCCCCTTCTATTGGCAGTACCAGTTCATCACCACGCTGGGCATCCCCAATCCCGTTGCCAAATGGGATTTCGACGAGCGCGGCTACAAGCCCATGAACCAGCTGTGCTTCGAGGGCGGCCTGTTCTCGCGTCGCGTAGTCGAAAAGATCGGTCTGCCCGACGCGCGTTACTTCATCTATGGCGATGACGCCGCGTACGGCTACGTTGCCAGCAAGCATTTCGATGCCGCCGTGGTGGCAGACGTCATCCTCAAACGCGCCCGCGCCGTCTCGAACTGGGACATCGCCGGCAAGCGGCAGCTCAACTCAACGAGCGACTTCAATCGCTACTACATCATGCGCAACCGCGGATTCACCGCGCGTTACATGAAGCTCTTTGGCGATTACCACCGCCTCCTGTTTGGTTTAGGAACGGCCGCTACCTTTGCCAAGGAGCTCATCAGGCTCATCGCCGTCGACCGCACCTTCAAAACGGGCATCCCGGCGCTGGTGCGCGGCATGCGTGATGCGCGCAAGATCTATCGCGATCGCACCTGGGAGCCCGTATCGCCTTCAGGGCGCAGCTGAGCCTCCGCGACATAGGGCGCCCGAGCACCACGGCATCTTCATGTGTTCATTGTTTTTGTTGTCTTGCGCATGAGCACGGCGGCGCCTCGCTCGGTGGGTACCGTAGGTTTACAATGCCCGCAGCCCGCGCGGCGCGGGCTGAACGAAACCTTCTTGAGCCATGACGGAGGACTGACATGGCATCTCAATATACCGACCAACAGCGAACCCGTATCTATACAAGAGGCACGCAGAACACCACGAGCAACAGGCAAAAAGCAATCGGCCAAACCCAGCTTATGACCATCGAGAAAGAGGGGCTCTTCGACGGCATCTCCCTCGCGCAGATCATCGCGGGCGCCGCTGCAGCGGCGACGTCGATGGTCCTCGCCTCGAAGATCGGCATCGGCGGCTCGGTAATCGGCGCCGCGGTGAGCTCGGTGGTCACCGTCGTGTCATCGCAGCTCTATCGCAAGTTCCTCACCGCAAGTGCGCAGAAACTTAAAAACGGCAAGGATGCGCTGGGCGACGTGGCGAGCAGCCTGCGGCAATCCCCGCACGAAGCCGGCGCGGCGCCTGTGCGCGACAGTCTCGGCGATGCGATGCCACGCGAAGGCGTAGAACGCGCCACCGATGGATACCGACGCGGCGCACGCGTTGCACCCGCTTCGCTGCAAGCGAAAGCCGCCGCAGAGCGCCATCGCGCGCAATATAAAGTGATAGCGTTCTCGATTGGTATCGCCATCGTTGCCGTGGTGCTCAGCGCCACCGCGATCTTCGCACTCACCGCAGGCGAAGGGCTGGGCGAAAAGACCGAGCCCATCATCTTCACCGCCCCTGTCGACGATACCCCCGGAAACGAGCGGGATACCGCCACAAAAGGGCATGAAAGCACCTCCTCTGCAGCAGCGGCCGACTCTGCGGATACCACGGCACGTGCACCCGAGCAGAACGCGCAGGCAAATCCGCCTGCGAGCACCGCAACCGACCAGCCCGCGAGCAACGACACGACGAGCGGCGACGAAGGAGATTCCGTCAGCTCGGCAGACAATGCAACAGGGGATGACACCACAGGGGAAGATCAGCAGCCTTCCGATGGCTCGACGGGAAGCTCCTCGAACGGTACGGCATCGAACAGCACCAGCTCCGCCCCTTCGACCACCGGCAACGCATCCTCATCCGCAGCGTAACGCCTCAGCGCCCCGCGCGTCGACCCCGGCCGCGCGACCGCATCATATGCGGCGTGCTATGATGCTTTACCAGACGAGACAGAAGGAAGCATCATGGCATCAACATGTTCCACCTCGCAGCTTTCGCGGGGCAACCATATCTATCTTTACCAGCTTTTGAAGAAGGAGCTTGGTTGCGGCAAGCAGACGTTTCTCCCCCATGTGGAAGAGGCGCTTGCGACAGATGGGCTCTCGGCGGAGCTCATGGGGTTCTCGAATACGCGCGAGCTGCTTGAGGCACTTGGTGACTTCGTAACGTTGACCGTCTTCAAGGGTGGGCGCGTCTATGCCACCATCTTGAGCCAACCCGATTGGGACGCTGCGGCAAAACCCGCTGGCAAAGCTGGTACTGGCACCGGTGCGAAATCATGGAAACGCAAGAAATCGGGCAAGGATGTGAAACCGGTCCGGCCAACGTGCGTCAAACCGCCGGAGCCGGAGTCCCAAACCAAACCCACACCGATGCCTGATCCGGATTCGACGCCCCAAGCGGAATCCACGCCAGAGCCGGGGTCCGTGTCCGAGGGGGACATTAATACCGCATCGGAATCCGATGTTGAGAACGCGCCTGAACGAGGCGCCGAGCCCAGGCCGGAGCAAGGGCCCGAAGCAGAGACGCAATCGGCCATCGAGCCCGCCGAACAAGCGGACGAAGCGCACGACCTGGATTCCAACCCTGCTATGACACCCGTGTCAGAGCCCACTATCTCGCTCACCGTGACCTACGATCCGTCCGGGGCACACGATCCAAGCGAGCAAAACAACGAGAGCCCGAAAGAGCCGATGCCAAGCGTCGCCGAATGTGAGAATCCAACCCAAAATGAGAGCCATACCCCCGCTTTCCCACGTCCGTTCTCGCCGTCCGAGCTCGATGGGTATCCACTTGATCTCTCCCGCGATGTCTTCTGCCCCGGCGATGTGCTCAGTGAGCTCGCGCAGCTCCTACCGCTCGGCGCAGATGTCTTAGGCATCGCAAATGAGTACTATTACATCGCCGGCGAACAGGGGACGCTCGAGGCGGGGCGCACGCGCGCCGCGTTTCCCCTGCGATTCACACGCAACGGCGAGCGACATGAGGCGATCGTTCATATGAAGCGCCGTCCCAGTAACCATCCAGGCGCCTCATGGGCGATTTGCGCGGTAAACTACCCGGCGAACTAGCCTCCAATGTAAATGCGGAGCACTTTTTGGGCGGTCTTCCAAGTAGACCGCCTATCTTCTTGACGCATTTGCGCAGGTCAGAACAGCGCAGCTGGAAGAGCTCTACTTTTCAAACCACGAAAAAAGTGCTCCGCATTTTGGTAGCGGCACCTAATCGCGCGTGAGCTTGCGGTGAATGCGATGCGGCTTGGCGGCATCCTCGCCCAGACGCGCCACACGGTTCTCCTGATAGGCCTCGAAGTTACCCTCGAACCAATACCAGCTACCGGGGTTCTCGTCGGTGCCCTCCCATGCGAGGATATGTGTGGCTACGCGATCGAGGAACATGCGGTCGTGGCTGATCACCACGGAGCAGCCCGGGAACTCGAGCAGCGCCGCCTCGAGCGAAGAGAGCGTCTCGACGTCGAGGTCGTTCGTGGGCTCGTCGAGGAGCAGCAGATTACCGCCCTGCTTGAGCGTGAGCGCGAGGTTCAGGCGGTTGCGCTCGCCGCCCGAGAGCACGCCCGCACGCTTTTGCTGGTCAGAACCCTTGAAACCAAAGCTCGCTACGTAGGCACGGCTCGGCACCTCGGTCTCGCCTACGAGCATCTTATCCGTGCCGCCCGAAACAACCTCCCACAGCGTCTTGTTGGGATCGATGCCCTCGCGCCCCTGATCGACATAGGAGAGCTTCACGGTCTCGCCCAGCGTGATGCTACCCGAGGTGGGCTGCTCCATTCCCATAATCATCTTGAACAGCGTCGTCTTGCCCACGCCGTTGGGGCCGATCACACCCACGATACCGTTGCGCGGCAGGCTGAACGAAAGATCATCGATGAGCACGCGCCCGTCGAACTCCTTGTGCAGGTGTTCGGCTTCGAGCACCTTGGCGCCCAGACGCGGGCCCACGGGAATGCGGATATCGGTCCAGTCGAGCTTCTGGCTCGCGCGGGCCTCTGCCTCCATCTCCTCATAGCGCGCCAGACGCGCCTTATTCTTGGCTTGGCGCGCCTTGGGGCTGGAGCGCACCCACTCGATCTCGGATGCCATGCGCTTGGCAAGCTTGGCATCGCGCTGGCCCTGCGCGGCAATGCGCGCGGCCTTGGTCTCGAGATAGGTGGAGTAGTTGCCCTTGTAGGGATAGAGGTGGCCGCGGTCGACCTCGCAGATCCACTCGGCGACGTTGTCGAGGAAGTAGCGATCGTGCGTAACGGCAAGCACCGCGCCGGGGTAGTTCTTGAGGAAGTGCTCGAGCCACAGCACCGACTCCGCATCGAGATGATTGGTGGGCTCATCGAGGAGCAGCAGATCCGGCGCCTCGAGCAGCAGCTTGCAGAGCGCCACGCGGCGACGCTCGCCGCCGGAGAGCACCTTGACCGGTGTATCGGAATCGGGCAGCTGCAGCGCATCCATCGCCTGGCCGAGCTTGGAGTCGATATCCCAGCCGTCGGCCGCGTCGATCTCATCCTGAAGCTGACCCATCTCGGCCATGAGGGCGTCGAAGTCCGCATCGGGCGCGGCCATCTCCTCGCCAATCTTGTTGAAGCGGTCGATCTTGGCGATGAGGTCGCCGAAGGCCATGCGCACATTCTCGATCACGGTCTTCTCGTCATCGAGCGGCGGTTCCTGCTCGAGCAGCCCCACCGTGTAGCCCGGCGTGAGGCGTGCATCTCCGTTGGAGACCTCCTCCTTGCCCGCCATGACCTTAAGCAGGGTCGACTTGCCCATGCCGTTGGGGCCCACGACGCCAATCTTGGCACCGGGATAAAAGCTCAGGGTCACGTCGTCCAAGATGACCTTGTCGCCGTGCGCCTTACGAGCCTGATACATCTGGTAGATGAACTCTGCCATGAATAACTCCTTATGCAGGGGCGCAAAAGCGCCGTTGACTCCGCTCTAGTCTATATGGATTCACGCGCACAGCACAACGAAAAGGCCGCGAAGACGCACTCCTCGAAAGGACCCACACAAAGCACGTGGCCCTGAAAGCGACCGCTCAAGAACCCTCTCCTTGGTGATCAGATATTGAGGCAATCTTTGTCGATGGCGAATCGACAGACAGTACGCTCGTTGGCTTACCCGGTCAGATACAATGATTGAATGAGTCTCCAGCACGAAGAACGGAAGTGTTGTATATGGTTCCCACATGCAATGGCGGTTGTGCACAAATCCTCATCATCGCGTGCGGCGTGGCGCTCGGGCTTATCATGTTCTCCTTCTGCTTCTAGTATGCGCCGCATGCGCCTACGCCTCGATGGGCTTGTCGTTCTTCTGGCGATCGGCGTCTATGCCGTCAATCGCTGGCTTTTCTCCTTTGACGCGTTTCTTCCCTATGCCTTTGCCCATTACCATCTGGGCGATCTTTGCGGCGGTATCATCTTTCCCGCGTATGTGAATGTCCTTGCGCGGATCGTCGCCAAGCGCGAACTCATTGTTTCACTTCCCACCTCGCTGTGCCTTTCGGCGATTTGCTGCGTGAGCTGGGAGGTTCTCGCACCCCTCGCGTTTCCGCACAGCACGGGGGACATCATCGATGCCTGCATGTACGTGCTCGGCGGCCTGATCTACCTTGCCGCGCGAAACGCTACCGCAGCGCCTAGCTCTTGAATACGCCCGCCGCCACCTCGATTACAATGCAAGATACCATTACGGTTTCCAGTGAGAGGGCCCTATGCCGAGCACACATTCCACAACAGCTGAATCGCCCACATCGCGCCTCGAGCTTGTATGGGGAGAAGCCGGCGTAGCGCGCTTGCGCGCCTCGTCGGTCGTGGTCTTCGGTTGCGGAGGCGTAGGCTCGAACTGCATCGAGTCGCTTACGCGCGGCGGCGTGGGAACGCTTGTCATCGTCGATGGCGACGAAGTGGCGCCGAGCAACATCAACCGCCAGGCGATCGCCTTCACCACAACCGTAGGGCGCCGCAAGGTCGAGGTCATGCGCGAGATGATCCTCGCCATCAATCCCGCCGCGCACGTTACGCCATACGACCGGTTCGCGCTCCCCGATGACGCCGAGAACCTGCTCGATGAGATTGCAAGCGCGACGGGCGGGCGCATCGACTACATCGTCGACGCCATCGATACCGTCTCGACGAAGCTCGCCATCGCCGCGTGGGCTGAGCGTGCCGGCGTACCACTCATCTCGAGCATGGGCGGGGCGGGCAAAATCGATCCCTCGCAGCTGCGCATCTGCGACATTGCGGAGACGTCGCACGATGCGCTCGCCCGCGTCATGCGCAAGGAATGCCGCAAGCGCGGCATCCGCAAACTCGAGGTGCTCTCCTCGACGGAGCCGCCGCGGCACATTGGAAACAGGCTAAGGCCTGTCGACGGCGCCCCATCGCAGCGCCCGACGCTCGGCACCGTCTCCTATCTGCCGCCCATCATGGGCCAGATGATTGCAGGCCATGTTATCCGCCGGCTTGTTGAGCGCAGCTGGGGCCCCGAACAGAATCCGTGCGAAACAACAACCGGGTGATAGCTATGGCGCACCCCTATCGTCTCATCGACATGCACTGCCACCTTGACCGCATGGCAAACGCGCTTGAGGTCACGCAAGACGCTGCGGCGCGTGATATCGCCATCTTCGATACCACGGTTACGCCTGCAGATGCCCTCAAGGCCGCGAAGCTGCTCGGCGACGCGCCGAACGTGCGCATAGGCGTTGGCCTGCACCCTTGGTGGCTTGCGGATGGCACGTGCGGTGATGCCGATATTGCGCTTGCCGCCGAGCTCGCCGCTCGCTCGGCCTTCGTGGGCGAGGTGGGGATCGACTTCGGGCGGCGCGGCGCCAACACCGAGGAACGCCAGGTTGCCGCCTTTGAGCAGATCATCGCCGCCATCGCAGCGAACCCGCTCCCCCGCCGCGTCATCTCCCTCCATGCTGTTCAGTCGGCCACAGCAGTGCTCGATGTCCTAAAAGCCAACGGCATCTTGGACGCTGGGGCCAACACGATCTGCATCTTCCATTGGTTTAGCGGCACATCAGACGAGCTCGCACGGGCACGGCAACATGGATGCCGCTTCTCTATCAACGAGCACATGCTTACCACGAGGCGCGGTCGCGAGTATGCCCGCCAGCTCCCGCTGGACCGTCTGCTGCTCGAAACGGATGCCCCGCCCGGTCTCGATGCGCCGTATAGCACCGAGGCGCTCGAGCGCTCGCTCATAACGGCAGCCGAGGGCATCGCGCACATTAAAGGCATTCCCGTGCAGCGCGTAATCGAAGCTACATCGGAACATGCTTTCGAGCTTCTGATGCACGAGGGGCACGTCGAATCGCGTCACGCGAGCATCATGACAACAAACGCGCCCTCGTCGTTATGACAAGATGCGACCTGCCCCCAATTTGTCGCCGACGGTGAGGATGTCGGGCAGCGTGTCGACAATCACATCAGCCGCAGCCTGCGAGAACCCGAAACGCTCCTCACGCTTGGCAATCACGGTGAGCCCGGCGCGCTTGCCCGCCGTGATGCCCGGGACGGAGTCCTCGATGCAGCAGCACGCGCTCGCAGGAAGGCCGAGCACGTCAAGCGTGTGCAGGTAGATTTCGGGATTGGGCTTACTCTGATGGAACTGCTCGCCTGAAACGATAACCTCGAACTCGTTCTCGAGCCCGCACGCCCCGAGCACTTCCATGATGTTATTCATCGGCGAGGACGATGCGAGCGCCACGCGCACGCCGCGATTCTTGAGTGCATCGATGGTCTCGCGCGCACCCGGATTGAGCAGGTCGGCAAAATTGCGCGGCTTATCCTGAACCCATTCGTTAAAGACAGCCTCGGCATCATCGTAGGAATCAACAGGATAGCCCGCTTCGTCAAGCCAGCGCTTGAGCATGTGCTGGAAGTCGCGATGCGACATGCCCACCTGCGCGTTGAGCTCCTCCACGGTTACGTTGAGATGCTTGTCCGCGGCAAATGCTCGCAGCTCTCTCCAATACTGCATCTCGGTATCGACGATCACGCCGTCCATATCCGAGATGACGGCCTGAAAGGGAAACGGCTGAGCCATGGGACTTCCTCCTCAACGAGAACCTGCACCGGCCATACCGCAACGCCGATGCCCGCTCTAGCTTACGTAAGTACGATCATACGAACAACAGCAAATTGAAAAGATTCATGACCGCCATCAAGAGAGCAGGCGCTCGAGGGCCAGCGCGATGCCGTCGTCGTTGTTCGAAGCTGTCACCAAATCGGCAGCATCGATGACATCTTGCCGTGCGTTGCCCATGGCAACGCCTGTGCCGGCGAACGTGAGCATGGAAATATCGTTCTCGCCGTCGCCGAACGCCACCAACTCCGACGGCTCGATGCCGCGCCTCGGCAGCGCGCCGCGAAGCGCCGCGCCCTTATCGACGCCGCGCGCCGTAAACTCGAAGTAAAAGTCCGCCGTGAACATGCAGCTCAGCGTCGACTTGAACGGCAAGGCCATGAGCTGGCTGTATTCTTGCAGATAGGTATCGGTACCCGCTGTCAAGATTTTGCTCTGCGGCGTGGTGCACCACTTCCGCAGCGAACGCACCTCGTACACGCGCAAATCACACGCATCCCGCTCGTACTTGATGATATTCTTCGGCAGCCCGCGATGTTCAATCGTGCACCGGTAGGCATCCTCGACGACGAGCCGATCTCCATCGACCAGCATCGGAATCACGTCGAAACTTTTCATATGCTCGAGCACGGCATGCGACAGCCCCACCGAGATCGCCTTGGTGAACAGCAGCTCGCCCGATGCGGCATCGCGAACCTCCGCGCCGTTGTAAGCGACGAGCAGACCGTGATAGCGATCGAGCTCGAGCTCGCGCGCAAGGCGGCGAAGCCCTTGGATGGGCCTTCCCGACGCCAATATAAGCGTGATGCCCATGCGTTGCGCCGCAAGCAAGACCTCGCGCGTGCGCGGTGTCACAACTTTTTCGTCGTTCGTAAGCGTTCCGTCGATATCGAGCGCGATGGCCTTGATGGGCATGCGATCTCCTTGCATACGCGATCCCTGCGAACGGAGCGGGTGCGGCCGCCCGAACAGCCGCACCCGCCAGGGCAAGGGAAAGAGGGAGGTTGTCTTAGTAGTTCATCTGGTGATAGTAGCGGCGAACCGTGAGCGGATGGTTGCGCACGGCCTCGAGGTGACAGCTCAGACGCTCGGTGATGGTGTAGATGACCATCGGAGAGACAATCTTGCGGAACTCTGGGTCGCTGAAGGGCAGCTCGACCTCCGCGGTATCGAACTTGTTCACGCGCACGTGAACATCCTTCTCATCAGCGAGCATGTGCGTGAAGTTGTCGACGCGATCCATGAGCTTGCGGGTATCATCCTCGCCGTAAAGCATGATGAGGCTCGTGCCCTCCTCGCACAGCTCGATGGTGCCGTGGAAGAACTCGGCCGCATGGATGGACTTGGTCTTGAGCCACTGCATCTCCTCGAGGATGCACATGGCGTAGTCGTACGCCTCGCCCCACAGCATGCCCGAGCCGATCACCATGTGATAATCGATGTCCTTGAAGTCCTCGGCCATCTTGGCGCAGCGATCGTCCTGGGCCTCCTTCGCCTTGAGCAGATATGGCGCGATCTGACCGAACTCCTCCATGAAGGTGTCGTACGCGGGGAATGCGCCGGCGTTCTTGAGGAAGCGGGCGACCAGCGTGATCTGGTAGGTGTAGATGGCCTCGCAGAGTACATCGTCCTCAGCGAAGCTGAAGAACTTGTAGTTCGCATACTCGGTCGCCGGGGTGTTGTCGTTGGAGACATACATGAGCGTGCGGGCGCCGTGCTCCTGGCAGAACTTGGCTGCCTCGATGATCTCGGGCGTGGTGCCGGTACGGGTGGAGAACACGCAGACGGAATCCTTGTTAAACGTCTTGGGCGGACATGCGAGGAACTCGGCCGCGATCTCGCAATGCACATCGATGTCGGCGGTCGTCGTGTCGACCCAGTACTTCATCGGCAGGGTGTGCGCCCACGTGCCACCGCAGCCAATGAAGAAGATGTTGGAGTAACCGTCGCGACACACCTCATCGACCGCCGCCTCGATCTGGGGACGAAGCGCGAGCGCGTCGCTGACAACCTTCTCGTAGCGGGGCTCATCAAAGTTGAACATGGTTCATCCTTTCCATCATGCCGATGCATCTCGGCGTTTTCGTTATTGTAACATTACGTATTAGTACATTATAGACCAAAATACAGGGCCTGCCGAGTTTTGAGGCAGGCCCTATGCTTATCGAAGGTCCTGCAACGGGTGTTCGAAGCCAAACCCACCGGCACGCATGCAATTTTGAGCAGAATAATCTGCCGCGAACGCCATGGCGGTGGAAATGGTCTCTGCATCGAGTGCGCGATCCCTCGACCATCCCAGATCGAGGCACTTCACCACGAAGGCGGTGATATAGGAATCTCCCGCTCCCATGGTGTCGAGCGCATCCACATGCTTGACGGTTCCCGTATACCACGACACACCATCAAAGAGCATGGGGCCAGCCATACCGCGTGTAGCAAGCGCATACTGGCACCCCGCATCATGAGCACGCTGGAGCAGCGCGCGCACATCGGCATCGACAACACCGGAGCAAGAAAACAAGCCAAGCGTTGTCGTAGGGCATACCAGATCGAAATACGCAGGCGTGCGGTACTTCTCCTTGACTGAGAAGTCGTACACCACAGCACCGGAGCAATCGCGCAGCATGTGGACGTCGTCCTGCAGCTTCGCATTCACGCTGGTAAACACCGCATCGAAATCCCGCAGGTAGGCGATGTCTTCCTGCGTGATGGCGTCCTTGTGCGCCCATGCCGAGCCGATATCGTAGCCAACCTCCTGACGCTCGCCATCAAAGACGTTCATGTCGCAGGTCTTGGTAGTGGCGCCCGCACGCACGGGCGCGTGCGATAGGTCGACATGCAGCGCGGTGAGTGCGTCCGAGATGATCGCACCGCCCAAGTCGTCGCCCAGGACACCAAGATACGCGGCCTCTGCCCCCAGCCTAGCAGCATGAGCCGCAACGTTGACGGCATTCCCGCCGGGGTACATGACGCCCTTGTTGAGATAGCGATCGATGACGTTGTCACCAATTCCCGCGACCTTCATCTCCGTATCTCCCATCTCGTCACGCGATGATTAGTACTCGACTGTGCGGTAGTAGCGGCGAATGTCGAGCGAGTGGTTGCGAATCTGCTCGAAGTTCTTGCTCACGCGCGAGAGGACGGCGTTGATGACAACAGGTGAGAGCATCCAACGGAATTCATCACTGATACCGGGAAGCTCGTAATCCTTCGTGTCGAACACGGTGAAATCGTCGGCGTACTGCGTGCAGAACCGCTTGACGCGCTCGTCGAGCGGACGCGTTTCCGCCTCGGTCATGGTAAGTGCCACGCACACACCGGGCTCGACGAGCTCGATCGTACCATGGAAGAACTCAGGTGAGCTCACCGACTTGGTGCGCAGCCACTGCGACTCCTCGAGTACGCACATGGCGAACGAGTAGGTGGGTCCCCACAGATTGCCCGAGCCGATCCAGATCTGATACGGATCGTTCTGATGCTTGAGTGCATAGGCGCGCGCCATCTCGTCGGCGGCCTTCCCCACCGAGACGAGCGCCGCGGGTAGGTTCACGAGCTCGTCGGCAAAACGATCGTAATCATCGAAGAAGCCCTTGTTCTTCAAGATCTTGCCAATCAGCAGGTACAGCACGAGCTCCATAGGGCGACCGCTCTTGTACACGACACCGTAATCGGAAAGATCACCGAGCGGAGAGCCGTCCTTCCCCAGCGTGGAGATAATGGTGCAACCGGCCTCTTTCACCTTGCGCGCCGCGGCGACCGTCTCTTTCGTGTCACCCGATTTCGATGCCATGAACGCAAGCGTGCCCTTGCCGATGCGACGGTTGCCCGCGGTGAGCAGGTCGGCGGAGATCTGCGACTGCACCGGGATGTCCGACATCACCGAAATCATGTAATCGAAAGGCTGCATCATGGCGAGCGAACCGCCCGACGACGTGAAGTAGATGGAATCGAAGCCCTGCTCGCAGACCGCATCGGCGATGCGCTCGATCTCGGCGCGCTGTGCGTAGATATAGGCGCCGTTGTCGAGAATGGCCTGCTCGTCGAATGTAACCATAGCTATTCCTCTTTCTATACTCGCTACACTGCGAAGATGCCGAAGAACGAACCAACGATGCCGACCGCCATGAGGATGATGAGGATCCAAGCGATTCTGACCTTATGCTGCACGAGCTCGAAGACACCCAAGGTGACGAGCAGCGGCAACAGGCTCGGCATGATCCCGTCGATGATGCTCTGGATGGTCTGGGCGCTGTCGCCGGTTCCCAGCGAACCTGCCACGCTCACCGACACCAGATTGGGCACCATGGCACCGATGACCATGAGACCGAGTACGGCGGCGCCCATCGTGAGCTTGGGCATGAGCCCGGACTCCTCGATCTTGCTCAGGAAGCTCGTGCCGAAGCCATAGCCCCACTTCAGGCAGAACCAGCGGATGATATAGTGCGGCACGTTGAAGACGATGAGGAAGAGCAGCGGACCCAAGATGCTGCCCTCCATGGCAAGCGAGACACCGAGACCGGTGGCGATCACGCGGAGCGTACCCCAGAAGAGCGAGTCGCCAATGCCGGCGAGCGGGCTCATGAGCGCCGCCTTCACGCTGTTGATGGAAGACGCGTCGAAATCGGCATCCTTGGAGTTGCTCTCCTCCATAGCCGCCGAGATGCCCAAGATAAGCGTCGAGATGTACGGCGTGGTGTTGAAGAACTCCATGTGGCGCTGCGTCGCCGCAATCTGATCTTCCTTCTTGTCGTACACCCTACGAATGATGGGAAGCATGGAGAAGCAGTAGCCCATGTGCTGCTGGCGCTCGTAGTTCCAGGAGTACTCCATGGTGAGGGAGCGCAGGAACACCTTGTTCAAGTCCTGCTTGGTGATGCTGTGCGCACCGGAGGCATTAGAAGTCGTCATCGTCAAAGCTCCCTTCCGATGTAAGCTGCGGCGTCTGCGCAACGATGCCGGGCTGAACGACTACCAGGATGACGGCGAGGCACGCACCGATAACGGCGATGCCGAGCATGGGGATGCCGAGATACGCGCAGAGCGCGAAGCCGAGCACGAAGAAGACCGCCGTCTGCTTGTTGATGATCATGGAGGCGAGCAGCGAGATGCCGAGCGCGGGGATGAAGCCGCCGGCAACCACGAGACCGTTGCTCACAAACTCGGGAATCGCCTCGAGCACCGCGTTCATAACCGGCGTGCCCAGATAGAACGCGAGCGAGCACACAACGAAACGCGGCAGAGACTTGACGACGAAGCCGCCGAGCAGGTGCATGCGCTCCATGCCCTCGAGATTGCCCTGGGCAACATAGGCATCGGCCTTGTGGACGAAGAACGGCATGACGACGAGTGTCATCGCGTTATCGACGATGAGGTAGAGCGACGCGATCGGGAACGCGAGCGTGAGCGCAACCTCGGCACCCTGGCCGGTGGAGATAGCGAACGCCGTGCCCAGAATGCCGCCCGTGATCACATCTGGCGGCACCGCAGCGCCAATGGTAACCGAACCGATGAACACCATCTCGAGCGTGGCGCCCACGATGATGCCGGTCTCCAGGTCGCCCATCACCAAGCCGATGAGCACGCCGGTGACGATGGGACGCGAAGCCAGGCAGGTGCCCAGCGCCCATTCGAACGTCACGCACATGGCGACGAGGCCGACAAGGATCGCTTGAATCAACATGAGAGATCCCCCTTCTTACAACAGTGCAACTAAATCAAAATCTTCTCGTCCCGCGGGACCTGCCTGATTTCCACCTCGATTCCGGCATCTCGGAGCTCATGCAAGAGCTCGACGTCACGTTCGGTCGCAAAGACCGTCGAGGAGAGGCGAACATCCGCGCCTTCACGCGGTTTCGTGCCGCCGATATTGATCTGGGTGATGCCCTGGTAGCCCGTTGCAAGGCGATAGGCATCCTCGATGCTCTCAACCACGATGAAGAGGCGGTATTTATCCGTCACACCGCTGGCGAGCGCCTTGATAGAATCGTCGATCGACTTGATGACGAGCTTCGTCCCCGCCGGACGCGCAAGCTTCAAGGTCGTCTTGCGTACGCTGTCGTTCACAACTGCATCGTTCGCAATGAGAATGCAGTTGGTGTCGAGTGCCTGCGTCCAGGTCATGGCAACCTGACCGTGGAGAAGGCGATGGTCGACTCGTAGCAGCTTGATCATGGTTGGTCCTTTCTCTAGAAATCCTCGTCGTCGTTGCAATCCACCGGCATGGAGCACAGGCGCGTACCTTCCGCTCCAACACGAGCCACAAGACTGGAAAGGCCTGCATCGTCGATGGCATCGAGCTGCGCCACCAGCTCGATTGCAAGCGGCAGCGACATGCCGGCAATAAGCCTGATCGAGCTATCGCCCAGGCGTTGCATGAACGCGTTGTTGATCGATCCGCCAAAGATGTCGGTTACCACGATCCACTCGTCGCCCTCGACACGGTCGTCATACCAGCAATCGATGAGGGCCTCCACATCCCTCGAGTCGTCGTCCACATAGGCGCACAGCGTGCTCACCCGGTCTTCTGGCCCCGTGAACAACTCGAGCGTGCTCTTCATAGCTCGTGCAAGCGGACCATGGCTTGCCAATAACAGCCTTCTCATCCCTTCAACACCTCACCGCGCTCGTAAACAGTCACTGTTTTTAGTACGTTATATATTGTATTGTTATGTACCGTACTTAGACACGGAGCCTCTTGTCAACGGCTTTCGACGCATCTTCTGTTGAGTGGTTGAAATCTCGCCGTAAACGGTGACGGGCACCCAACTATAAACCGGGTGCCCGCACGCAGTCAGCGCTGCTCACGCTATGAGCAGAGGATCAGAGGTAGAACTTCAGCCGCTCCGTACAATACACCTGGCGGGACACAAACAACGGAGCCCCCGTATCGTCGCGGCGCTTGTCCACGAAAAGCAGGAGCGCGGACCTCGGCTCCACATGAAGGCAATCTGCCTCGTAATCGGTTGCATAGCAGACCTGCAGCGTGCGCACGTTATCCCCCAGCACCACATGATGTTTGGCTAGAATCGTGAAGAGCGAGCCGGAAAGATCCTCGCGTTCGAGAAAGGAGAGCGCAGGAGCATAGCTGTTGGTCTCCAACACGGTGGGCACGCCATCGACCAACCGCAGCCGCCGCGATTGAAAGATAGTCTCGTCTTCTTGCACATCGAGAAAGCGCATATCACGCAGGGTCGGATAGGTCCATGTGGTCTCGAGCAGCTGCGTTGAGGGGCGCTTGCCCGCAAGCAAGCAGGAACGTGAGAAGCTGCCGCGGTCGTCCGCAGCATACGCCTCGCGCCTCATGGTGACAAAGGTTCCTTTTCCACGTGTTCGCTCGACGGTGCCCGCCTCCTCGAGTTCCTTGATAGCCGAGCGGACCGTAATCCTGCTCACACCGAATTGATCCATAAGCTCGGCTTCGGTAGGGAGCTTGTCCCCCTCGCGATACACGCCCCGCTCGATCTCGTCGACCAAGCTCTTCACGATCTGCTTATAGAGGGGCACAGCGCTCGATGCCTGAACCATGGCCATCACATCCCATTACATGCGGCCTTCGGCGATGCCGAGGCTGCTCCAGTTGATCCCTAGTTGGTTCGCCTTTGTCGAGAAGAAATACTTGAAGTAATCGCCCAGCATAACCTGCTTGGTAAAGTGGACCGGTTTACCTGTGCTCATATACACGGTCTCGCTCAGGATGAACATCGCAGCTTCACCCTCGATACTAAGAAGCTCCTTCTCCCCCTCGGTCGCGAGACCAGCCTCCAAGACGATGGAGGGGAAGCAGTTATCCTCAAGCCGAAGGCCTGTCTCTCGCTCGATCGTCTGATAGAGCGAGGCGTTGTTCATGTCGATACCGAGCAAGAACGAAAAACCACGCGACGGCAGGTAGATGTGCTCGATCATGGCGGGCACACGATCGATGGTGCGCACGCGTTCCAAATACACGGTGAGCTCGCCCGCCGCCAACCGCAGGTGCCTGCGCACCGAGGCGGGAGGCTCGACCTCCTCGAGCACAAGGACCCGCGAGGATGTTTCGATGTTGTTCTCATGACAGAAGAACGTGAAACCCTTGAATGCACTCAGACTCGAGGTGACCTTGGGCTGATGGACAAACGTCCCCTTCCCATGGCGCGTATCGAGCACGTCGTCATCGGCGAGGGTCTGAATCGCCTTGCGCACTGTAGCGCGGCTCACCCCGTAATCGTCGCAAAACGTGCTTTCGCTCGGCAGCATGCCCGTTGAAGAGAACTCCCCTATCTCGATGCGCCGCCGCAGATCATCGGCAACCTGTACGTAGAGCGGCGTGGCACTTGTAGGGTTAAGCATGGCTACCTCGGCAGAATACATTCTATATTGCAATACGTTATAGCATATTATAGAACGTATTAGTGAATGGTTCGGAATACCGACCACGGGCGCCGAACGGCATGGTTGATTAGGTAAAAGGAGGGAGCCGAGGCATGCCCGGCTCCCTCAATCTACCAAATGAAGCGCTATCCCCTACTACTTGCGGTGTGCGCGGTAGTACGCGATGAGCGCCTTGGTGGAAGCGTCCTGCGTCTCCAGCGCCTCGTCGTCATGGAACGCGGGCGTGATCTGCTTGGCGAGCTGCTTGCCCAGCTCAACACCCCACTGGTCGTAGGAGTCGAGCCCCCATACCGTGCCCTCGACGAAGGTGATGTGCTCGTAGAGCGCAATGAGCGCACCGAGCGCGTGGGCATCGAGCGTATCGCCGAAGATCGACGTGGTGGGACGGTTGCCGGTGAACACGCGGGCGGGCACAATCTGCTCGGGCGTGCCCTCGGCGCGCACCTCGTCGGCGGTCTTACCAAACGCGAGCGCCTTGGTCTGGGCGAGGAAGTTGCCCAGGAAGAGCTCGTGCACGTCCTGATCGCCGTCCTTGAAGGGATGCGCGGTGTTGGCAAACGCGATGAAGTCGGCCGGGATCAGCTGCGTACCCTGATGGATGAGCTGGTAGAAGGCATGCTGGCCGTTGGTGCCGGGCTCGCCCCAGAAGATCTCGCCGGTGGCGGAGGTAACCGGCGTGCCGTCCCAGCGGACGCTTTTGCCGTTGGACTCCATGGTGAGCTGCTGGAGGTAAGCCGGGAAGCGATGCAGGTACTGGGTATAGGGCAGCACGGCGTGGCTTGCGGCGCCGAAGAAGTTCACGTACCACACGTTCATGAGACCCATAAGCGCCACGACGTTCTCCTCGAGCGGCGTCTTCTGGAAGTAGTCATCCATGGCATGGAAGCCGGCGAGGAACTCGGCGAAGATCTCGGGCCCAAACACGATGATGAGCGAGAGACCTACGGCGGAATCGACGGAATAGCGACCGCCCACCCAGCTCCAGAAGCCGAATGCGTTCTCGGGATCGATGCCGAACTCGGCCACGAGCTCGAGATTGGTGGAGACGGCAACGAAGTGCTTGGCGATTGCCTCGGCCTGCGACGCAGCAGAGCCGTCGATGGCGCCGGCCTCCTTCAGGGCGTCGAGCATCCAAGCGCGCACCTCGCGGCCGTTGGTGAGGGTCTCGAGCGTGGTGAACGTCTTGGAGACGATGATCACGAGCGTGGTCTCGGGGTCGAGGCCGGCGAGCTTCTCGCCCGCGTCGTTCGGATCGATGTTGGAGATGTAGCGGCAGTCGATGCCGGCGTTGGCATAGGGCTTGAGCGCCTCGTACACCATGACCGGGCCCAGATCGGAGCCGCCGATGCCGATGGACACCAGATGCTCGATCTTCTTACCCGTGACGCCGGTCCACGCACCCGAGCGCACCTTCTCGGCGAACGTGTACATGCGCTCGAGCGTCTCGTGCACGTCTGCCACGGCATCCTGGCCGTCGACGATGATCGAGCCGATCTGGTCCTTGGGGCGGCGTAGCGCCGTATGCAGCACCGCGCGGTCCTCGGTGGTGTTGATGTGCTCGCCGGCATACATGGCCTCGCGGCGCTCCTCGAGCTTCACCGCGCGGCCAAGATCGGCCAGCAGCTTCACCGTCTCGTCGGTGATGAGGTTCTTCGAGAGATCGAAGTGGAGGCCTGCGGCGTCGAAAGAGAGCTTCGAGACGCGGTCAGGGTCGGCGGCGAACCAGCCCTTAAGATCGATCCCCTCCTTCTGCAGCTTGTCGTAATGCTCCTGAAGTGCCGCCCACGCAGGGGTCTTCACAGCGTCGATAGGTGCGGAAACAGACATAGCTCCTCCTCTGCGGCACAGGCTCCCGCCCCGCCGCGACCACGGGCACGCGCCCGACTGACGGATGCTTTCATTTTAGCGCACCCGCCACGCAGCGCGACGGCCATCCGACAGACTCGTTGACGAAACGCCTCGCCGTGATTATTATCGAACATATGTTCAGGAAAGGAGGGGTCGTGGCCGAGCGTGGCGGGCAAGAGCGAACCTATCTCTGCATCGATCTCAAGACCTTCTATGCCTCGGTCGAATGCTGCGATCGCGGGCTCGATCCCTTCAAGACGAATCTCGTGGTGGCGGACCCCGCGCGCACCGAGAAAACCATCTGCCTGGCCATCTCGCCCGCCATGAAAGCGCTCGGCGTGCGCAATCGCTGCCGCGTGTTCGAGATTCCCCCCGGCATCGATTACATCATGGCGCGCCCGCGCATGCAGCGCTATATGGAGCGCTCGGCCGATATCTACAGCATCTACCTCGAGTTTGTGAGCCCCGAGGACATCCATCCCTATTCGATCGACGAGTGCTTCATCGATGCGACGCCCTACCTCGGCCTCTACGGCATCTCCGCCCGCGCGTTCGCTCGCCTTCTCATCGACGAGGTCCATCGCCGCACGGGCATCAGCGCTGCAGCGGGCATCGGCCCCAACCTCTTTCTCGCCAAGGTGGCGCTCGACATCACCGCCAAGCACGTGCGCGACAATATCGGCATCCTCGACGAGGAGTCGTTTCGCGCGCAGATCTGGCCGCACCGCCCTATCACCGATATCTGGGGAATCGGGCCGGGCATCGCGGCACGGTTGGCCAAGTACGGCGTCTACGACCTTATGGGCGTGGCCGCGCTCGACGAGGAGATTCTCTACCGCGAGCTGGGCGTGAACGCCGAATATCTCATCGATCACGCCTTTGGGCGCGAACCCGTGACCATCGCCGAGATCCAGGCCTATCGCCCCGCCGAGACCTCATATGTCAACGGGCAGGTGCTCTCTCAGGACTATACCTACGAGGAAGGGCTGCTCGTGCTCAAGGAGATGGTCGACATGTCCGTCCTCGAACTGGTCGATCGGGGCCAGGTTGCCAACCACATCTCGCTGTATGTGGGCTATGCGGGCGAGATGGCGAGGTCCGAGGGCTCCGGCGTCCGCGGCGTCGAGCCCCATGACGTCTTTATCGGCGAACACGGGACGCGCCGGCGCGGTTCGTTTGCCCACGGCGGCGGCTCACGCAAGATACCCGTGCACACCAACTCGTATCGTGAGCTCTTGGAACAGTTTGAACGCCTGTGGCATGAGACCATCGATCCCGCGCGAAGCATTCGGCGCATCAACATAGGCCTCGGCAACCTCCTGCCGGAGGAGTTCGCCACCTACGACCTCTTCACCGACATGGCGGCCCACCACCGTGAGCAACAGCTCGCGCATGCCGTCCTCGCGGTGAAGGACAAGTTTGGCAAAAACGCCCTCATCCGCGGGATGAGCCTGCTCGACAAGGCGACAGCGCGCGAGCGCAACGAACAAGTGGGAGGCCATCATGCCTGAGCCGGGATACACCGCAAGCGGCCGGCCCCGAGCCGATCGCGCTGCGCAGTTCATGCCGTTCGCAGCATTGCGCGGCTACTACGAACTCATTCGTACGCGCGAACGCGTTGTGGAGCCTCGCCACGAGCTCACCGAGGAGGAGGCCGTCGCGCTATCCCGCGTCGTCGCGCAGGTGCGGCGCGGCGACCTCGTGCGAGCGGTGCACTACGATCAAGACGCCTACATCACCACAACCGGCCGCGTTGCGCGCATCGATCTCATCTACCGCACAATCCAGATTGTCAAAACGAACATTTCGCTCGATGACGTGCGCGAGCTCGCCATCCTCGAGCAGGCGTGCTAGCCTATTCGGCAGCACATACGACACAGGGAGCATCCAGATGAACGATTTCACCTTCCAATCACCAACTGCCATCGTCTTCGGGCGCGGAGCCGCCGATCGCACGGGCGCGGAGCTTGCACGCGCGGGCTACCACAAGGCGCTCATCGTGTACGGCCAGGGATCGGTCGTGCGCACGGGTACACTCGACCGCGTGAAGCGCTCGCTCGACGAGGCGGGGGTTGCCTATGTCGAGCTTGGCGGCGTGCGCCCCAATCCCGAGATCGGTCTTGTGCGCACCGGTGTGCAAATCGCACGCGAGCGCGCGGTCGACGTCGTGCTGCCCGTAGGCGGCGGCTCGGCGATCGATTGCGCGAAGGCCATCGCACTCGGCGCGGTCTACGAGGGCGACGTCTGGGATTTCTTCCGCAAGCGCGCCGTGCCTTCGCGCCGGCTGCCGGTTGCGTGCGTGCTCACCATTCCCGCCTCGGGGTCGGAGGCATCGAACTCCTGCGTGATCAGCAGCGATGCCGAGCAGCTCAAATGCGGCATCAACACCGACCTCAACCGTCCCGTCATGGCGTTTCTCGATCCCGAGCTCACGTTCACGCTGCCGCCCTACCAGACGGCTGCCGGCGTGACCGACATGATCAGCCATGTCATGGAGCGCTTCTTCTCGGGCGAGCCGGCGGTCCCCGTAACCGATAACATCGCCCTCGGCCTCATTCGCGCCGCCGTCGAGGTGGCACCGCGCGTCATGGCGGATCCCTGCGACTACGACGCCCGCGCGAACCTCATGTGGATCGGCACCCTCGCCCACAACGGCCTTGCCGGCTGCGGCCTGGGCATCCCCGGCAAGCGCGATGGCGACTGGACGTGCCACGGCATGGAGCACGAGCTCTCGGCGCTCAACACCTCCATCACGCACGGCGCCGGGCTTGCGGTGATCTTCCCCGCATGGATGCGCTACGTTTGGCGCGAGCATCCCGAGCGCTTCCTCACGTTTGGCCGCCAGGTCTTTGGTATCGAGCCGGTAGACCCCGAGATCGACGATCTTTCGGATATCGACGAGGAGATCACGCCCGAGCGCGCCATCGAAGACGCCGTGGAAGCCACGATCGACGAGCTCCAGGACTTCTTCGTCTCACTGGGCATGCCGCGCACCTTGGGCGAGCTCGGTATCGAGGCAGGCGATATCGACAAGCTGCTGCCCGGCCTTAAAGAAACGCGCGGCGAGCGGTTTGGGAGCTTCATGGAACTCACGCTGGACGATGCCCGCGCGATCTACGAGAGTGCCCTCTAGCGCATGCGCCTACAGCCAACCGTTGATGACCTTGCCCGGAACCCGGGGATGTGAGAGCGTCTGGATAGTACCTACGAGCAAGGAGTAACCATGGCACACACCGCCCCCATCACCCGCCGCGCGCTGACCGCGCTGGCGGCGAGCTGCGCCGCCGCGGGCCTCACCGGCTGCGACGCTCTGAGCACCTCGGGTGAGGACGGTACCAGCTGGCCCATTCTCACCGACAGGCCAAAGAAGCAGCAACCCGCCGGAAGCGCCGAAGCCGCCGAGAGTCAGCAAGACGAGCGCACCGTCGAGGAGCGCCTGCTCGACACCATGACGCTCGAGCAAAAGGTCGCCCAGCTCTTCATCGTCACGCCCGAGGAGCTCACCGGGGTGCGCACCGCCATCGTTGCAGGCGATGTCACCGCCGGCGCACTCGAGGTAATCCCCGTGGGCGGCCTCATCTACTTCGCCAAGAACCTCGTGAGCGCCCAGCAGGTGCGCGACCTGCTCGCGGGAGCCCACGATTTCGCCATGCAGGCAGGCGCCGGTATTCCGCCGTTTCTCTCGGTTGACGAGGAGGGCGGCACACTGGTGGCGCGCGTTGCGAAATCGGGGCTCTTCGATGTACCCACCTTCCCCAACATGGCCGAGATCGGCGCAACGGGCGACCCGGCGCGTGCCGCCGAAGTGGGAGAGGCTATCGGCACCTACCTGCACGAGATCGGTTTCAATCTCGACTTCGCACCCGACGCCGACGTGCTCACCAATCCCGAGAACACCGCCATCGGACGGCGCTCGTTTGGCTCCGATCCCGAGCTCGTGGCATCTATGGTTTCCGCGGAGGTCGAGGCCATGCTCGAAACCGGCACCCTCCCCTGTGTGAAGCACTTCCCCGGCCATGGCGACACGACGGGCGATTCCCACACCGGCGCCGTCTACGCCGAGCGCTCGCGCGAGGAGATCGAGTCGTGCGAGTTCGCGCCGTTCCGCGCCGCCATCGAGGCGGGATGCCCCATGGTGATGGTGGGGCATATCGAGACGCCCAACTTCGCAAATGACGGGCTTCCGGCATCGCTCTCTCCCACCATGATTACCGACGTGCTGCGCGGCGAGCTCGGCTTCAAGGGCGTCGTCACCACGGATTCGTTCTCCATGGGCGCCATCACCCAGAACTTCCACCCCGCCGACGCCGCGGTGCGCTACATTCAGGCAGGTGGCGACATCCTGCTCATGCCGGCGAGTCTGCGCGACGCCTACGACGGCATCCTCGTTGCCGTGCAGGGCGGGACGATCCCCGAGGAGCGTATCGATGAGAGCGTCCTGCGCATCCTTGCAGCTAAACGGGCCGCCGGTCTCATTGGCTAGGTGAAGCCGCAGGCCTGCGAGACGGATTTGCCTCGCGGGGTGTCTGGCGGTGCCCCGCTCCTCTACTCGGCGAGGCCGCGCAGATAAGCGATTTCCCGCGCGTAGCCATCGAGCTCGTTGGGCGTCTCCAGGATGAAGGGAAGATCTTTGAGCGCGGGGTGCGTCACGATAGCGCGCAGCACGTCCTCGCCGCCTCCGAGCGCCGCACTCCCCAGATAACCCTCCCCAATGCACGCGTGGCGGTCCTTGTGCGCGCCACATGGGTTCTTGGAGTCGTTGAGATGCACGGCGCAGAGCCGTTCGAGCCCGATGACCTCATCAAAATGCGCCAGCACGCCATCGAGATCGTGGATGATATCGTAGCCGGCATCGCTTACATGACAGGTATCCAAGCAAACGCCAAGCGCACCGGAGAGCTCGGGGCGCTTTTGCTCAACGAGCGCGATGATCTTCGCAAGCTCCTCGAAGCTCCGGCCCATCTCGGTACCCTTGCCGGCCATCGTCTCCAACAGCACGCGCGTCGCCATGCCCTCATGCATCACCTGGCACAGCCCTGCGGCAATGAGCTCCACACCGCGCTCCGAACCCTGCCCCACATGCGAACCCGGATGGAAGTTGTAGTACTGCCCGGGGAGGAACTCCATGCGCTCGAGGTCCTCGCGCATGGAGGCGATAGCGAACGCGCGTGCATCCTCCTTTGCCGAACAGAGGTTGTAGGTATAGGGAGCATGCGCAACCAGCCGCCCAAACCCATGCTCGGCAAGCAGCGAGCGCAGGGCAGCGATATCGTTCTCATCGAGGCTGCGCGCGTTGCCGCCGCGCGGATTGCGGGTAAAGAACGCAAACGTATTCGCCCCGATCGAACACGCCGTTCTGCCCATTGCGGCGTACCCCTTTGCTATCGATACATGGCAACCGATGGTGAGCATGGCATCTCCTAGTTTGCTTGCGAACGTCCGAGCAGCCCGAGCACGGCGCCTACGGGACCGGGCGTAAGACGATGGCGAACGTCAACAAGACGCTCCGGAATATCGATATGCTGCGGGCAGTGCCGCGTGCACGCACCGCAGCGAACGCAGTTGCTGGCGAGCTTGGGATTCCCGCTTCGAATGGCCGATGCGGTGAAGTATTGCGCGACACCGGTAAACCAGCTATGAGCGAATGAGGCGTTATACGCCGCAAAGCATCCGGGGATGTTGATGCCCTGAGGGCACGGCATGCAGTAGTTGCATCCCGTGCAGGGCACGCGATTGGAACGTTCGAACACCTCGAGCACCCGGGCGATGCAGGCATGCTGCTTATCGGTAAAGCCGCCCGGCAGCGCGCGCTCGGCTATCGCGGCGTTCTCGTCGATCTGCTCGGGCGATGTCATGCCTGAAAGCAGCATCGTGACCTCGGGGTGATCCCATACCCAGGAAAGACCCCATGCCGCCGGACTTGCCAGATGGCCGGAACCCTCGGCAGCAAGCAAACGCTGCGCCTCGTCGGGCAGCTTACCGGTGAGTCGGCCGCCCAGCAGCGGCTCCATCACGAACACCGCAAGGCCGCGACGCGCCGCCTCCTTCAGACCGGCGGTGCCCGCTTGGTAGCGCTCGTTGGCGTAGTTGTACTGAATCTGGCAGAAATCCCAGTCGTACGCATCGAGCAGCACGGGAAAATCGCCGGCGCTACCATGATAGGAAAAGCCGATCTCACCGATCTGCCCCGCCGCCTTCTTCGCATCGATCCACTCCTCGATGCCCAGCGCGCATAGACGCTCCCATTGCGCAGGGCTCGTCACGTTATGCATGAGGTAGTAGTCGATGCGGTCCGTACGCAGCCGGCGCAGTTGCTCTGAGAAGAACCGGTCGAAATCTGCCGTGCGCTTACAGGAAGCGTGCGGAAGCTTAGTGGCGAGCAGCAGCTCGTCGCGCAGGCCGAGCCGATTCAGCACGGCGCCCACGCACGCCTCGTTACCAGGATAGAGATAGGCGGTGTCGAGATAGTTGATGCCGCGCTCGTGCGCACGGCGCACGATGGTTTCCGCCGCGCGGATGTCGGGGCGGCCGGGCGCGGCACCCGGAAAGCGCATGCAGCCCAATCCGAGCGCAGAGATGCGCCTACCCGACTTCGGGTCCGTCCTGTACTGCATAGCCCTCCTCGTGGTTGCGGTGCTTCTCAGCACGATAACGCAACCGAAGGGTGTTGGCCACTGCGGGCTTTACGCAGCGCGATCCGATGATGCCCACCTGCCAGGACGCGTACCAGGTAGTACCCCGGCCCCCCGTTGCTACTCGTTGAGCAGGACCTCTTCCTCGGCGCGCTCGCGCATGCGCACGAACTCGGATGCCATGAAGGCAATGACGCCGCCGGCAATGAGCGCGACAACGCTGAGTACATCGGCCATAGTCTCCCCTTCTCGATGCGGTGCGCCGGAAACGTTCGGCACACCCGGCTGTACGTTCACACGATACGCCGGTCGCGTGAACCGTTGGCAAAACGCATGTAAGCGGTGTGCAAAGGCTACAATGGCATGCAGCATGCATCCATTCGGCACAGGGAGGACCGTGAAGGTAACCATCTACACCGACGGCTCGGCGCGCGGCAACCCCGGCAACGGGGGCTTCGGCGCCGTCTTGAGCTACACCAATCGCCGGGGAGAAACGTTCACCCGCGAGCTTTCCGCCGGATACGAGCACACCACCAACAACCGCATGGAGCTCATGGCGGCGATCGCCGCACTCGAGGCGCTCAACCGTCCCTGCACCGTCGAGCTCCATTCCGACTCCCAGTACATGGTGAATGCCTTCAACCAGCATTGGATCGACGGCTGGATCAAGCGGGGGTGGAAGACCGCCGCCAAGAAGCCGGTCAAAAACATCGATCTATGGAAGCGCTTGCTCCGCGCTGCGAAGCCGCATGACATCTCGTTCATCTGGGTGAAGGGGCATGCAGGCAACGAACTCAACGAACGCTGCGACGAGCTTGCAACGACAGCGGCCGATTCGGGTAGACTGGTCTCAGACACAGGATTCATCGAGGGCGACGCCGATTGACCACGCACGTCGGCGCCCTCATAGGGAAAGGGAAGCCTCATGCTGCGCATCGCCACCATCGGTACGAGCCCCATCACCGACAACCTCATCGAGGTGCTCAACGCAAGCAACGAAGCGCGCTTCGTGGGCACGCTTTCGCGCAATGCCGAGCGCGCCGCAGCATTCACCCGCGACCATGGCGGTGATACGTCGTTCACGCGCCTGGAAGACCTCGCGGCATCGAGCGATGTCGATGCGGTGTACATCGGCAGCCCGAACGGCCTGCATGCCGTACAGGCGCTCGAACTCATCGCTGCTGGCAAGCACGTGCTCGTGGAGAAGCCCTTCGCCGCCAACAAAAAGACGGCGCAGCAGGTCTTCGACGCCGCCGCGCGTGCCGGCGTCGTTGCGATGGAGGCCATGCGGCCGCTGCATGACCCGGCGTTCTGCCAGGTGCGGGATGCCATCGGCACCTTGGGGCGCGTTCGCCGCGCGAGCATTCGGTTTGGCAAATACTCTTCACGCTACGACGAGGTGCTCGCCGGCCGCCGCACCAATATCTTCGACTGCGCCATGGCCTCCGGTGCGCTCATGGATATCGGCATCTACGTCGTCGAGCCCATGGTGGCGCTGTTCGGCGCGCCCGACGACGTGGTGAGCGGCGTCGTTTTGCTCGACGAAGAGACCCGCGCCATCACCGACGGTGCGATCGATGGAGCCGGCACCGCCATCGCGCGCTATCCCGACAAGGTGATCGAGCTCGCCTGGTCCAAGATCACCAACGACGACCTGCCGGTGCAGATCGAAAGCGAGCAGGCAACGCTCGAACTCGACTCGATCTCCATCCCCACGCGCATGACCATCAAGCGGCGTGGCAAGGCCGTCCGCGGCGACGCCAAGGCAACCCGTACCGATTTGGGCGGCAGCGTCGAGGACATCGACCTGCCCCGCTCGAACAACACCATGGAATACGAGCTCGCCGACTTCGTGCACGCCGTCGAGGCGGTGCGCGGCGGCACGCCCTGCGCCCAAGCTCCGGCAGGACCTTTTGGCACGATCGGCGATCTCACGGCAACCACGCTCGCCGCGCTCGAGCTCACCGACGAGATTCGCCGGCAAGCGGGCATCATCTTCCCCTTCGACGCGGCGTAAAGGAGTGCGCCATGGGCTTCATCGATCGGATTTGCTCGCGTTACGCAGAGAAGGCCTCGACACCGGAGGCAAAGGAGCGTCTCCGCAGCCCGCTTGAGCATGAGCTCATCAAGCGCCTGCAAGACATGCTTGCAACCGATGCCGCCCAGGCCACCATGCGCCTTGCGCTAACGTTCAGCGGGCTGGTGCAGGGCGTTGGTTTCCGCTGGACCAACCAGGGTATCGCACGCGAGCTCCACGAAACCGGCTGGGTCAAGAACCTCGCCGACGGAACGGTGGCGATGGAGCTCCAAGGAACGCCCGCGCAGATTATTCGGCATCTCGATACGCTCCACGCCAACTATGGACGCGTGGGCTGCCGCGTCTGGCTCGAGCAATGCGCGGACTGTTCGGTGGTTTTCGATGAAGACGACTTCGAGGTGCGCTTCTAGGTTGCACGCGCGGCATCTCCAAAGCTACACTATTAGTAATTCGTACTGATATTGTTGCAAGGAGGTGCCCCGTGGCTGTACAGCGCCGCAATACCCGCCAGCGCCAACTCGTGCTTGATACCGTACGCGCCACCAGCGAGCACCCTACGGCCGATGAGATCTATACCGCCATCCGTAAGGTCGACGAGCATGTCAGCCGCGGTACGGTGTATCGCAACCTCAATCTGCTCGCCGAGGAAGGGGTCATCCGAGCCATCAAAACGCCCGGCGGCAGCAGGTTCGACTGGAACTGCAGCGAGCACGCGCACATCATCTGCACGTCATGTGGAAAGGTCGCCGACCTCTCGCTCCCCTACGACAAGGGACTCGATACGAAGGCGACCCAGGATTCGGGGTTCAGCGCGTGCTCGCACTACACGCTCTTCGAGGGCGTCTGCCCTGAGTGCGCAGGCCGCTAGTCGTCGAGTACCTCGACAAGCTCGATATCGAAGTTGAGATCCTTGCCCGCGAGCTCATGGTTCGCATCGAGCAGGACGCCCTCTTCATCGACGTTGAGCACGGTAACGGGGACCGGCTGGCCGCCCGGGCCAGAGAGAAAGAGCTTGTCGCCCTTGCTGATCTGCTCGACATGAGGCACCTGGGCTGCAGGGAAATGCAGCACCAGATCGTCGCGACGCTCGCCGTACGCATCCGCCGCGGGAATGTGCACGGTCTTCTTCTCGCCCACCGCCATATCGACGACTGCGGCATCGAAGCCCGCGATCATCTGATGGGCGCCGCAGGTGAACTCGATAGGCTCGCCGCGATCATACGAGCTGTCGAACTGCGTGCCGTCATCGAGCGTGCCGCGATAGTGTGCGCGGACCTTCTTACCGGTGTTGGGCATGGTGGTTCTCCTTGATGTCGGCGGGGCGGGGCATCGGCGCCCGGCTCACCCCCGCTGGTTGCTGCGCCTACTATACCTGAGTCAGCACTGTGTAAGGAACAGAAACGGCAATCCCTTACAATTGGACGCGGCCATCGGTATAGAGGAGCGCACATGCCTTGCACAGCCCGTCGCAGCACATCTTACGTGCTCACCGTCACAACGAGCGGTGCATCGATTCCCGTTGTCGTCACGCGCAAGCGCGTGAAGAACCTCAATCTGCGCGTGAAGGCAGACGGCTCGGTCTCCCTCAGCATACCTGCGACGACAAGCCTGCGGGCCGCCCAGGCCTTCCTCGATCGGCGGGCTGCGTGGATCGCTGCGCATCTTGAGCAAGTGCGGGCGCGCAAGCAGCTGCGGCTAGAGGACACCGGCTCCCACGCGGGCACGGTGCCGCTTTGGGGCGAACTTATTGACGCCTCCGCCCTCAACACCACGCTCGACGATCTCTATCGGCGCGAGCTCGCGCGCAGGCTGCCGGACGTTGTCGAGCGCGTCGAGGGGCGCATGGGCGTGCACGCCCTCTCGTGGCAGCTGCGCCGCATGACCTCGCGTTGGGGCTCCTGCACGCCGGCGCGCCGCTCCATTCGCATGAACACCATGCTCGCCGCCTATCCACCGGCATGCCTGGAGTTCGTCGTAACGCATGAGCTTTGCCATCTCATCGAACCAAGCCACAACGCGCGGTTCCATGAGCTGCTCGACCGCTTCTGCCCGCGCAACCGCGACATCGCCGCCATGCTCAAACGAAGCGCCCGCGAGGTGGCACGTTCGTCTACGACACGCGATGAAGGGCGGCACGTCACCCGCTAACGGGTGCGAAGCATCTCCACGCCCACATTGCTCAGCGGCAGTCCGATGGGCGCCCAGGGCTTCTCAAGTTTCAGGCGCACAGCGATGATGGTGGGGTAGCTGGCAAGGATGTGCTGTGCCACGCCCTCAGCCGCAGCCTCGATAAGCTTGTAGGTATGCTTGCGCATAAAGGCGTCGATCTCATGGCACACCGCGCCATAGTCAATCGACTGCGAAAGATCGTCCGTGCGGCCCGCCTGACGAACATCGACATACAGCACGGCGCTCACCATGAACTTCTGTCCGAGCTCGTTCTCCGCAGGATACACCCCATGGTTTGCGAACACCTCGAGCCGATCGATGAAGATCTTGTCCGCATGCTCGAGCGAGGCGGCATCGATAACGGCGAGCTCGCGACGCGGCACCGGCAACCCCGCCTTATCGCGATGTGCCAATGTTGTCTTCTCGCCGCGCGTCGTATCTTCTGGTAACTGCTTTTTATCCATGGCTAACCCTCATTTCTGCACATATGCATTTCGTTCGCACTTTTGTTCTATACCCAAACGACTGCATACGATAGCCGGATGCTTCGCGTCGCGTTCCAACTACACCGCAGCGCCTCATGGAGCCCCGCCGCACGGACTCGCTGCGTAAAAATGCAGCTCTGCAATGGTTCAGTCTCAACCCTCCGAGTAGCGACATGGAACCCCATCATGGCGCGACGCTCCACCTTGCAGTTTTATCCACGCATGAAACTGTCTACTCGAGAACATCCCATCAAACCATTGCCTGCCTGAAAAAACGAATCGTGACTACGCCCGCAGCGCCCTCGCAACGGTGTCACATGTATATCGACAGGTTCTTTTTCGCATTGGACCAGCTGCAGCGGGCGCGCACGTCCTCAGGACACGCAAAGCAAGCGCGCGAAGCTTTATCCGCCTGAAACAACAATCGCTCCAAAGGTTCAGCCCCCTCGCGCAATCGACGATGCCCGCGAATCGCCGTCAGCATCATCTCCCGCTCTTCAGGCACAAAGGCGCACCCAGCCGGCAGATCGTCAAGGATCTTCGCAGCGATTGTCGCGCCCACGACCTCGTGCTCGCCGGCTCCCTCGTACTGCGCAGCCTTGCCGATATCGTGCAGCAGCGCCGCCGCATAGATAACCTCGCGATCGATGCCGAGCTCCAGCTCGAGATTACGCGCCCACATGATGCGCGCTGTATCCATAAGATGGCGGATATCATGACGACAAAACACGCGTTCACGCTCAAGCTCCACCAGATGCGTGTATTCGCGTTGAAAAACCGGGTGACGCCACACCGCCTCGACACACGGCATGGCATGCAATCCCTGCTTGTGGGGAACGTTCGCGTCCTGCGCCATCATGCCCCCTTTCTCATGCCCGCATCAAACCGCACGCGGTACGATACGCCGTCCGGGCAACCCCTACATGCTGTGCGTGCTATAGACCTGCTCATCCTGCCAGAGGCAGACCGCTTCATCGAGCGCGCATCCGCGCTCGGCGGCAGCAGCGCGCGTGGCGTTGAGATCGATGATGCGCTGGTTCGAAGAGCCACGGAAGCGAAGCGTTATGTCATAGAGCTCCTGCTTCCAGGGGCCGTCGACCAAAATGTCGATGCAGTCGAGCAGGCGGTCGGTCACCTCGGTATGGTGGCGTCCGCCCGTCATGAGCTCATCGAGCGTATCGCCCGTGAAGCACCAGATGGTCTTAGCAGATGAACCTGCGCCGGCGTCGCCGCGTGGGAAGCGCTCGCGCACGCGCTCGAGAAAGCCCACGAGCCCGAGCTGATTCTCGGGCTCCATGGGCTCGCCCCCCAAGATGGTGAGACCGTCACAAAACGGATGGTCCAAGCTCGCGATGATCTTGTCCTCGACCTCGGGCGTGAAGGGCTCACCCGCCGCGAAGCTCCACGCGCCCGAGTTGAAGCATCCCGGACAGCCGCGGCGACAACCCGAGACAAAGAGCGACGTACGCACGCCCTCGCCGTTGGCGATATCTGAGTATTTGATCTCGGCGTAGTTCATGTTACAGGTGTAGCACGCGGTCGCGAATCTCCTCGGTACGGCCCTGGTTCCAGAACTGGGTGCCAATGTAGCCGCAGGTACGACGCGCCACGTTCATCTTCTCCTGGTCGCGGTTGCCGCAGTTGGGGCACTCCCACACGAGCTTGCCGTCGTCCTCCACGATTTGGATCTCGCCGTCGTAGCCGCACACCTGGCAGTAGTCGCTCTTGGTGTTGAGCTCCGCGTACATGATGTTCTCGTAGATGTACTGCATGACGCGGATGACGGCTTTGAGGTTGTCCTGCATGTTGGGCACCTCGACATAGGAGATGGCACCGCCCGGGGAAAGCGCCTGGAACTCGCTCTCGAACTTGAGCTTGTCGAAGGCATCGATCTTCTCCGACACGTGGACATGGTAGCTGTTGGTGATGTAGCCCTTGTCCGTCACGCCGGGGATGATGCCAAAGCGGCGCTGCAGGCACTTCGCGAACTTGTAGGTCGTGGACTCGAGCGGCGTGCCGTAAATGGAGTAGTCGATGTCCTCGGCGGCCTTCCACTCGGCGCACTTGTCGTTCATATGCTGCATGACGGCCAGCGCGAACGGCGTGCCCTTCTCATCGGTATGGCTGGCGCCGGTCATGTACTTCACGCACTCATAGAGGCCGGCATAGCCAAGGCTGATGGTGGAGTAGCCGCCGTAGAGCAGCTTGTCGATCGTCTCGCCCTTGTCGAGACGGGCCAGCGCGCCGTACTGCCAGAGAATCGGCGCAGCATCGGAAAGCGTGCCCTTGAGGCGCTCATGACGGCAACGGAGTGCCTTGTGGCAAAGCTCGAGACGCTCGTCGAAGATCTCCCAGAACTTAGCCTCGTCACGACCGGATGACAACGCCACATCAGGCAGGTTGATGGTCACAACGCCCTGGTTGAAGCGACCATAGTACTTCGGCTTGCCGGGCTCGTAGTTCTTGGCGCGGGCCACGTTGTCGTAGCCGTTGCCCGAGCGATCAGGCGTGAGGAAGCTGCGGCAGCCCATGCAGGTGTAGACGTCGCCCTCGCCGGGCTTCTCGCCACGGGAAAGCTTGAGCTCGCGCATCTTCTTAGCCGAGATGTAGTCGGGCACCATGCGCTTGGCGGTGCACTTGGCCGCAAGCTGCGTGAGGTAGAAGTACGGGCTGCCCTCGTAAACGTTATCCTCGTCGAGCACGTAGATGAGCTTGGGGAACGCAGGCGTGATCCACACGCCGTCCTCGTTCTTCACGCCCTCGTAGCGCTGGCGGAGCGTCTCCTCGATGATCATGGCCAGATCGCGCTTCTCGGCCTCGGAGCGAGCCTCGCCGAGATACATGAACACGGTCACGAACGGGGCCTGGCCGTTCGTGGTCATGAGGGTGACCACCTGGTACTGGATGGTTTGCACACCGCGGCGAATCTCGTCGCGCAAACGCTCCTCGACCACATGCGACACCTTCTCGGCGCTCGCCTCGAAGCCCAGCTCCTTGAGCTCCGCCTCCACCTGGCGACGAATCTTCTGGCGGCTCACCTCTACGAAGGGGGCCAGATGCGTGAGCGAGATGGATTGGCCGCCGTACTGGCAGGAAGCCACCTGGGCGATGATCTGCGTGGCGATGTTGCAGGCGGTGGAGAAGCTGTGCGGGCGCTCGATGAGCGTGCCCGAGATCACCGTGCCGTTCTGCAGCATGTCCTCGAGGTTCACGAGATCGCAGTTGTGCATGTGCTGCGCGAAGTAATCGGAGTCGTGGAAGTGGATGATGCCCTCGTTGTGGGCCTCGACCACCTCTGCCGGCAGCAGCACGCGCTGCGTGAGATCCTTGGAGACCTCACCGGCCATGTAATCGCGCTGCACGGAGTTAACGGTGGGATTCTTGTTGGAGTTCTCCTGCTTGACCTCTTCGTTGTTGCACTCGATGAGCGAGAGGATCTTGTCGTCGGTGGTGTTCTTCTGACGCTTCAGGCCCTGCACGTAGCGGTAGATGATATATTTGCGCGCCACCTCGAAGCGGTCGAGCTTCATGAGCTCGTCCTCCACGAGGTCCTGAATCTCTTCAACCGAGACGGTATGGCCGGCGTTCTCGCACGCATCGGCCACGTTTTGCGAAGCATAGACCACCTGGCGCTCTGTGAGACGATCCGCCTCCTGGACCTCTTGGTTGGCTGCACGGATGGCGTTCTCGATCTTGGCGATATCGAACGCTACCTCGACGCCGCTGCGCTTGATGATCTTCATGCTGTTCCTCTCGGCTCACAATTGATGGCGGGCGAGTCCCCCTCGCCCGGTTAGCATCGGATATCTATCTTACGCTAGGCTCGGCACCACATACTGTGAAGTTTTTTGCCGCCAACACTATATATTGTGTTTCTGCAGGTCAGCATAATTGAACATTTTAGCCACGCATTTCACGGTGCCAGCACGGTCCGAACGCCATGTGCGCCCGCACCTCGCCTACCTGCGGCGTGGCGCGCACACCCCCTCAAGCGCTATGTAGGAACCTCCACAACTACAGGTGGAAAACATGTAAGAAACGGTTGAAAAGAAGTACTTGACCAAGATGTTGTGCTCGCGCAGAGCCGCTCGGCGCAAACTCCACACGGTGTTCGATTGACCGGTGTCCGCACGAGGTGCATCATAGAATAGGAACATGTGTTCTATGGGATGGGAGGTGCGCGTGCAGCGGAGAAAGCGCTATGTGGGCGTGACGCTCAAGGTCGATACCGCCGGCGTGGCCCTGCCCATCACGGTGGATTGGAGCGAGAAAATCTCCTATCCCGTCGATGAGATCATCGATGTGCGGCACACCAAAGGGAGCATCTCGGGTGAAGAGGGGCTGCGCTACACCCTGCGGTTTGGCAACGTCACCACGTATCTCTGGAAGACGGGCAAGTTTTGGTATGTAGAGGAGAAGATCGTCGACCCCGACCGCATGCTGCCCTAAGCACGCCGCTCCAAGCGGCACGCGTCACCCGATGACCCACGACATGAACGGAATGGAGAGCACAGACCCCACCACCGAGAGGAATGTGATCTGCATCATGGGCTTTGCGTCTACGCCGCTCTGCAGGCAGAACAGGGCGCCCACCGTGGCAACCGGCATCGCGCAGTCGAGCACGACGATGCGTGCCACATAAGGATCGAGCGGAAACAGGCGCACCACGACAAGACTTGCGAGCGGCACGATGACGAGACGGCCCGCCGCGGCCACATAGGCGCGCCAGTTGTCGAGCATTGAACGCGGATCGTAGCGAGCGATGGAGGACCCCGTGACGAGCAGCGCGAGCGGCGTGGTCATCTGCCCCACGATGCCGAGCGACTCCCCCACCACGCCGAGGTTCGTCACGCCAGCGAGGGCAAGCGCGAGCACGATGACGCTCGCCGCGAGCGTGGGGCTTTTGAGGCTGGCGGCAACCGATCGCCAACGGCTGCCCTGCGCGCCATCGCGCGCAGGAAACATAAGCGCGCCGCCGCTAAACAGCATGATGTTGGCGGGAATGAGCGCGATGGCGGCATAGAGCAGCGCTTCTTCCCCGCAGATAGCCGAAATCACCGGCAGACCAATAAAGCCGCAGTTGCCGAATGCAATGGCAAAGCGATACGATCCGGCAACATCGCCGGGAACGCGCAAGGCGGCTGTAAGCGCCGCAGCGCCGGCAATCGCGATGAAATACGCCGCAAACGACGAGGCGATGATGAGCAGCAGAACCTCGGTTGCAGGTTGCTCGGCAACCGAGCCGAGCGATGCTAGAATCGAGCACGGCAGGGCCACGTTCATCACCAAACGCGAAAGCCCGGTATCGAGCGCGTCGTCGAGCACGCCGAGTTTATGCAGGCCCCAGCCAAGCAAGATGGGCAGCGAGACCGCGATCATCTGCAGCACAACGGGCATCATGTCGGACATACGGCCCCTCCCCCAGCACCATATCCAACCAGGCACGTTGCACCACGCTACCACAACAACGTGCTAGAGTGGACGGCACCACATCGCACGCACGGCGCACGCCGCATGCCGGCCGCGCCATCATGATAGGAAGTTCCCATGACCGAATGGCTTGTACAGCACTTCATAGCAAACCCCGAGCACACGGGCGACCCCGCCGTGCGCAGCGCCTACGGGCAGTTCGCCGGCATCGTGGGCATCGTATGCAACATCGCGCTCTGCGTTGCCAAAGCGCTCATCGGCCTCGCTGCGGGATCGGTCTCCATCGTCGCCGACGCCGTGAACAACCTTTCCGATGCCTCCTCGAACATCATCAGCCTGCTGGGCTTCAAGCTTGCCAGCAAGCCAGCCGATCTCGGGCATCCCTACGGTCACGGCCGCTTTGAGTACCTCTCGGGCCTCGTGGTCGCGGTTGTGGTGGTTGCCATCGGCATCGAACTGGTGAAATCCTCGATCGAAAAGATCCTTGCACCTACGCCGGTCGAATTCAGCCCGGTCCTCGTGGCGATTCTTGTCCTGTCCATCCTCGTGAAGCTGTGGATGGCGGCATTCAACCGCACGATCGGCGCGCGGATCAACTCCGAAACCCTCGCCGCAACCGCCGTCGACTCGCGCAACGACGTCATCTCCACCGCGGCGGTTCTCGCCTCTGCCGTACTGTCGCATACGGCAGGCCTCGATCTTGACGGCTGGGTGGGTGCTGCCGTTGGCGTCTTCATCCTCTGGAGCGGTGCGGGGCTTGTGCGCGACACGGTGAACCCGCTGCTGGGGCAAGCCCCCTCGCCGGAGCTCGTCGAGCATATTCGGAGCAAGATCATGAGCTACCCCGGCGTGCTCGGCACGCACGACCTCATGGTGCACGACTACGGCCCGGGCCGCCAGTTCGCGAGCGCCCATGTCGAGATGGCCGCCGAGGCCGACCCCATGGAAAGCCATGATCTTATCGACAACATCGAGCAGGACTTCAAAACCGAAGACCACATGATCGTCACGCTGCATTACGACCCCATCGTCACCGACGATCCCGAGGTGAACGACATGCGCAACTGGATCGACCAAGCCGTGAAGATCATCGATCCGCGGCTCTCGATTCACGACCTGCGCACCGTGCCCGGCCCCACGCACACCAACGTGATCTTCGACTGCGTGCGCCCGCACGACCTCGAGATCCCCGACAGCCAGCTCAAGCGCAAAATCGAGCAGATCGTGCGCGACCATTATCCGCGCACCATCGCAAAGATCACCATCGACGAGAGCTACGTGAGCTCAGCCCAGTAGTCATACAGATGCGGCCGGCCCGCTATCGCAGCGAACCGGCCACACCAACCCTGATGTGCACGCACCTAATGGTGGCAGGCGTGCTCCTCGCCCATAACGGGCAAGGTGCCCGCAGCGGCCATCTGGGCCACATCGCCCACGCCGGGCGTCTCGTTTTCGAAGTACACCGTGATGCCGGCCTGCGCAAAGCCCATCATGGGGCGCATGCCCATGCCCGCCGCCACGATCGCATCGATGCCGTGCTCGGCAAGCAGCGCCACCGGGCGCATGCAGCCGCCCTCCTCGTGAGGCGGGTTGTCGATGATCTCGGTTGCGGTGATGGCGCCGTCCTCAACCGTTACCACGGTGAAGCAGTCGCAGTGGCCAAAGTGGCCCGACCGTTCGCAGTCCATACCGCCCGCACCCATCGTGGGAATTGCGATCTTCATGCTCTGCCCTTTCACGCGCCCGTTGTTACCGTCCACCATTCTAGCGCGCGACGCTACCAGATGCCCAGCACATGCTGCATAGCCAGGCTTACGCCCGCAATGGCCACCCAGCAGCACAGCCCCATGAGAATGGGTTTGCCACCCGTGCGCACGAGCTTGATGATGTTGGTGTTGAAGCCAATCGCCGCCATCGCCATGATGATGAAGAACTTCGAGAGCTCCTTGATAGGCGCGGTGATCTCGACCGGCAACGCGAACACCGTCGTCACAACACTCGCCAGCACAAAGAAGATGATGAAGAACGGGAAGATGCGCCTGAGATCGAAGGAGCCTGCCGCCTCGCCCGAGCCTTCACCTGCCGCTGCAGCCTTCTTGGCAAGGCGCACCTGCCAAAACGCAAGCGCCAGCGTGATGGGAATGATTGCCAGCGTGCGCGTGAGCTTAACGATGGTCGCTGCATCGAGCGTGTTCGCACCGGCATGCATCCCGTCCCACGCCGCAGCCGCCGCCGTGACCGACGAGGTGTCGTTCACCGCGGTGCCGGCAAACAGGCCAAATCCCTCATTGGTAAGCCCGAGCGCGCCGCCGAGCGTGGGAAACACGAGCGCAGCGATCACATTGAACAGGAAGATCACGCTGATGGCCTGAGCGATCTCCTCGTCGTCGGCATCGATCACCGGCGCGGTCGCCGCGATGGCCGAACCGCCGCAGATGGACGACCCCACGCCGATGAGCGTCGAGATCTTACCGGGAATGTTGAGCGCCCGGCACAGCACGAACGACACGACGAGCGACGTGGTGATCGTCGAGATGATGATGGGCAACGACATGGTGCCTACATGCGCAATCTGGGCGAGATTAAGGCCGAAGCCCAACAGGATGACCGCCCACTGAAGCACCTTTTTCGAGGTAAATTTCACGCCCGCTTGAAGCGGCGCACTCTTGCCGGCCGGCACCACCAGCGCCAGCACCATACCGATGAGGATGGCGAAGACCGGGCCTCCCACCACCTCGAACTGTTTGCCCAATAGCCACGCCGGAACCGCGATAACCAGGGCGAACAGGACACCGCGCCACATCGTTCCAAACTCTTTGATAAGCTCCACCGTGCATCCTTCCACATCGCATTGGCACCGCGTATAAGCCTATCGGCATCGCTTATAATTGTTTCTGGCATGATGCTTATCGAACCATAAGAATTTCTAATATTGGAGATGCCGTGCTCGACTACCGTGTTCACACGTTCCTCGCCGTCTGCCGCGCGGGCACCTTCACGCGTGCTGCCGAGGAACTCCATATCAGCCAGCCGGCGGTGTCGCAGCACATCCGGCAGCTCGAGGCTCATTACGGCTGCGCGCTCTTTTCCAAGACCGGGCGCGGCGTGGAGCCCACGTCGGCGGGGCAACTGCTCTACCGCGCGCTCGACGTGGCAGAGAACGACGAGACCCGGCTGCGCGCAGAGCTGACGGCCCTGCAGGACGAGAAGAACGCTCGCCCGCCCCTGCGCCTTGGCTGCACGCGAACGATTGCCGACTACACCGCCCCGCGCCTGCTCGCCAACCACCTGAGGCGCCACCCGGACGACCACGTCTACCTGCGCACGGGCAACACCGCTGAGCTTGTGGGACTCATCGACGCCGGGGAGATCGACCTTGCGCTCGTGGAGGGCTCGTTCGATCGGGAGGTCTTCGAGAGCGAGGTGCTTTCGCGGGAACCGTTTGTGGCGGTCGCCGCCGACGGGGAGCGCCCCGCGAGCGTCACTGAGCTTCTCGCCCGGAGGCTCGTGCTCCGCGAGCCCGGGTCAGGCACCCGAGAAATCCTAGAGCGCCACCTTGCGGCACGCGAGCTGTCCATAGGCGACTTCGCCGGCGTCATCGAGCTCGCGAGCATTCCCGCGATCAAGGCGTGCGTCGCCGCCGGCGCGGGGGTGAGCTTCATGTACCGAGTCGCGGCGGAATCGGAGCTCGCGGACGGCGCACTTGCAGACGTCACGCCGGCGAACTTTGCCATAGAGCACGACTTTGCCCTCACATGGCAGCGCGGCAGCCGCTACGCAAACGGCTACCGCGCTCTGCTCCGTGAGTGGACGACCGTGCGAGAAGACCGAGCCTAGCGGCGACGGCCTCCGAAGAGGTTGCGGGTGATCTGGCGCGTTGCCTCACGGTCGAAGGTGCCAAAGATCTGCCCAGCAAACTTGCCGACGCCCTTCATGACCTGCGCCTGCTGCTTCTCGCGCTCGCGCTCGGCCTTCTTGGCGGCGCGCTCGACCTCCTTCTCGCGCTCCCTTTCCAGCTCTGCCTTCTCCTGTTCGAGCTGGGCGCGCTCAGCGGCAAGCTTCTCGGCTTCTTCGTCTTTCTCGGCCTGCTCAGTGAGCTGCTCGAAAGCGCTCTCGCGGTCCTCGGCCTCGCCGTACTTCTTCATGAGGTCGGCCTGCGCGTCGAGCGCAGCCTTGAGGTCGGCCTCGGGCGCGGCGGCCATGAGGCACTGGGGCGGCAGGATCTTAGCGCGCTCCACGATCTCCGGCTGGCCGTCGTCGTTCAGGAACGAGACCAGCGCCTCGCCGGTGCCGAGCTCCAGGATCGCGTCCTCGCTCTTGAAGGCGGGGTTCTCG
>CALUFC010000004.1 GCA_944319885.1 uncultured Coriobacteriaceae bacterium | reverse complement strand
AAATAATCATTTGTGCGCTGGTTAACTTCCAACTTTCTGTCAATGGCGAGCCCAAAGCCCGCAATTCTACGCTGGTCCTCGAGAGCGGAAGGAAAAGAGACAATAATCTCGTTCTGAAGTCGAGAGCGATTCATCTCGGTTTGCCCCGTAGAGCCTTCGGCCAGCTGCTCAATTATCGCCTGCTTTGTTTTTAAATAGTAGCCCAAGTACAGAGAATCGATTCCTCTCGCGCGAAGTGTAATGACGTGGCTATCGGTTATGCATCTTCTTTTAGGCGTCGCTATAACCTGCGCAACTCTTCCAGCACTACCCACGCCAGTTGCATTGATAAGAATATCACCTGATCTAACTACTTTCTCAGATTTGACTGGCTTACTCTGCTCATTATGAAATCTCGCTTCACCATAATTCACTCGTTGATGCCGCACACACTTCTGTCCAAGCACCATTGTTGCAAGGACATCATCTTCGACATAACGGGGGGCTATACCTTTGCCGATATACGACAATAGCTCTCCGAGAGGTTGCATCTCCCACTTACATCCCATATCCAATCGCCTCCAGATTCTTCTTGATCTGCTCCTGCAGACGGTTGGATTCCTCAAAGCATTTAGCGAGCTCACCGGTTAAGCGAGCCATTTTCTCCTCAAACGGCTCTCCGTCATCCTCTTCTTCCTTGATACCAACATAGCGACCGGGCGTAAGGATGTAATCCTGCTTGGCGATTTCCTCAATGCCGACGGCAGCACAAAAGCCCTTTTCATCCTCAAGCTCACCTTTGCGGAACGCATCAAACGCCCCAGCAATCTTTGCGACGTCCTCGTCGGTGAACTCGCGAAGACGCCGGCTGACCATAGTGCCCATCTCGCGAGCATCAATGAAAAGCGTCTTGTTTTGACTCCCTGGCTCCTTGCTGATGATCCACAGGCTCACCGGAATACCCGTGCTGTAAAACAGCCTGTCGGGCATGGCGACGATACCCTCGACAAGACCCGCCTCAACAATAGCTTTACGGATCTCGCCCTCGTTATTTTGCTGCGATGAAAGCGATCCGTTGGCAAGCACCATACCCATATGCCCACCTTCGGCAAGGTGATGAATCATATGCTGCATCCAGGCAAAGTTGGCATTGCCCGCAGGCGGCGTACCGTACTCCCACCTCGGGTCGTCGGCGAGCTGATCTCCACCCCACTCTTTTGCGTTAAACGGTGGATTGGCAAGAACAAAATCGAATCGTTTGTCTTTATGCACGTCATTGAAAAACGTATCTGTATTGTAGGCGCCCAGGTCAGCATCGATGCCGCGTATGGCAAGGTTCATCATTGCCATCTTCCACGTGGTGGGATTGCTCTCCTGTCCAAAGATAGAAAGATCGTTGATGTTGCCCTGATGGCGACGAACAAACTCAGCAGACTGCACAAACATACCGCCCGATCCGCAGCAGGGATCGTACACGCGACCATGATAGGGCTGGATAATCTCCACGAGCGTTCGCACCACGCATGCCGGCGTGTAAAATTCACCGGCATTCTTGCCTTCTGCCTCGGCAAACTTAGCAAGGCAGTACTCATAGGTGCGTCCTAGGATATCGCGCGTGTCTCCCTTTTCCGCCATCTGCACGTTGGTAAACAGATCAACGACCTCACCAAGGCGACGCTTATCCAGCTCTTGCCTAGCAAAGTTTTTTGGCAAGATTCCCTTGAGCTTGCTGTTTTCCGCCTCGATGAGACGCATAGCATTATCTATAGCTTTACCGATCTCCGGTGTATGAGCAGCGGCGGCTATCACACCCCAGCGAGCCTCCTGCGGCACCCAGAAGATGTTTTGATAGGTGTATTCATCGCGATCCTCTTCAAAACCCTCCCCCTCGGCAACAAGCTCTTGATAACGAATATCAAACTTGTCGGAAATGTACTTAAGGAAGATGAGACCCAGAACCACGCTTTTATATTCTGAGGCGTCGATATTGCCCCTGAGCTTGTCGGCAGCACTCCAGATTTGCTGCTCAAATCCAATCTCAGCAGTGTTATCCGCCTTCTTTTTGCGCGGCATATCCAACTCCTACTCGTAAATCTTGGTATCTGCCCAGAGCTCGCACTGGGCCATTACGGTCTCCATTGCCTCCTCGGCACCTTCTGGAGGGTATTTATATTTTCGCAGAAGTCGCTTGATAGCGCGTCGCATACCGGCTCGTGCGCTCTCCTTGCGCTGCCAATCTATCGTTGAGTTTTTTCTCATCGCAGCGGCCAGCTCCCGCGTGATGGCCACAAGCTGATCGTTGTCATAAAAATCTTTAACTGCCTGTGGCTTGGTAATCGCATCATAAAACGCTAGCTCTTCTTGAGAAAGTCCCAGCTGCTGGGCCTCGCTCCTGTCCGCCATCATCTCTTTTGCCATCTGAAGGAGCTCTTCGATAACCTCCGCATTGGTGAGCATTCCATTGAGGTATCCATTGAGCGTCTTCTGCAAAAGCTCGCTAAACTTTTGCGACTTCACCACGCTCGTTCGTTGATAGTTCCTCACCTGTTCCTTGATGAGACGCTTGAGGGTCTCCAGCGCAATGTTTTTCTCTCGCATGTTCGCGAGCTCCTCAAGAAACGATTCATCGAACAGCGAGATCTCCACAGAATCTTTCTCGAAAAGATCTATTACGCCGTCTGACTTAACTGCCTGCTCGAGGATGGCACTCACGCGTTTATTAAGTTCTCCATACGACATTGATCCGCCGCCAGAGCCAGCACGTCCTAGGATGCGCATAACCTGCACGCGCAACACACTGATAAACGCGGCTTCATGCTGATCTTCTTCGCAAACCATGCTCTTGCACAAACTCAAGGCTTGATTCATGAGCTGTGCCTGTTTGAGCAGATCTTCCATCACATCGGAACGCGAAGGATCGAGCAACCAGTTTATGCCGTCAGTGATACACGTCGCAAGCTTCTGCTTACTGTCGGTAAAGATACGATCGTGATAGTCGAAGCCATAAAGCAGGTCACGGCACACCTCGAGCTTCTCGCGGAATTTTGGATACGCTGTCGAGGCGATATCCATATCTCCATAGTTATGTTGGTCGCGAGCAGTGTAATCCTTCATAGCCCGCTTGAGCGCCCCAGCTATGCCAATGTAGTCGACGATCAGCCCGCCCTCTTTGCCGGGATACACACGATTCACCCGTGCGATTGCCTGCATGAGGTTGTGCCCCTTCATTGGCTTGAACACATACATGGTTGCAAGACTCGGCACATCGAAACCTGTCAACCACATATCGACAACGATAGCGATCTTCAAGGGATCTTTATCGTCTTTGAACTTACGCTCCATGTCCTTCTTGTGCGTGGCGCCGCCACAGACATCGAACCATTCCTCGGGATCCTGGTTGCCCATGGTCATGACAACGCCAACTTTGCCTTTCCACTCAGGGCGAAGTTCCAGGATTCTGTAATATATCTTCATGGCAATCGGACGGGAATATGCCACAATCATCGCTTTTCCGGTCAGTACGTCTGAACGATTGCCCTCGTAATGGCTAACGATATCTGTGCAAAGAGCGTCGATGGTCTCCGGTGTACCGAAGATAGCATCCATACTTCCCATCTCATGCTTGCTGCGCTCAATGCCCGCCTCGCCAATACCCTCGGCATACTCCGCATATACGGCATCAAGCTTTGCTAAAACGTCTTTGTCCAGATGGAGCGCAATAACACGGCTCTCGTAAAACACCGGCCTCGTAGCATCGTCCTCGACCGCTTGAGTCATGTCATACACATCGATATAGTCGCCGAAAATCTCACGTGTGTTTTTATCTTCGGTTGCAATAGGCGTACCCGTGAAGCCAATGTAGCTTGCGTTGGGAAGCGCTTTGCGCACCATGCGCGCGGCACCGATGCTTACATTGCCGAACTCATCTATGCGCTCGGCGAGCCCGTACTGTCCACGATGCGCCTCGTCAACCATCACCACAACATTGCTCCGATTGCAAAGCGGCTGATCTCCGTCGGTGAATTTCTGCATCGTGGTGAAGATGATCCCGTTTGCCTCGCGCCCGATAAGCAAATCCTTCAGATGTTCTCGAGACTTCGCATTGACTGGCTCTTGACGAAGAAACGCCTTACAGCGACCGAATTGCTCATAAAGCTGATTATCGAGATCGTTACGGTCGGTTATAACCACGACAGTCGGGCTATTCAAGCGCTCCTGTAGAAGGTGTGCAAGAAACACCATCGAGAGAGATTTGCCTGACCCTTGTGTGTGCCAAAAAACGCCGATCTTTCCGTCGCCAGCAACTGCCTCCACCGCTCGATCGGCTGCCTTTTTTACGGCAAAATACTGATGATATGCTGCGAGGATCTTCACAACCTTCTCAGCAGAATCATTGAAGCAGATGAAGTTGTGCACGATGTCAATCAGCCGCTCTTTAGCCAACATGCCATCGAGCATCGTCCGCCAATCCGCATGAGCGGTCTGCGAGTAATTGCCATCGACGCTCTTCCAAGCAACGTAGCGATCTTCCTTTGCCGTAATGGTACCGACGCGCGTTTCCGTAAGGTCGCTCATCACGCAAAATGCATTTGGTACAAATAGAGAAGGAATATGCTTCATATAAATTCGCAGCTGTCTGTATGCATCAGACGCATCGGTCTCCTCGCGTGACGGAGACTTGAGCTCAAATATGACGAGCGGCATCCCGTTGACAAATATGATTACATCGGGGCGCTTTTCGGAATACTCAATGAACGTCCACTGGTTGACGACGTGGAAGGTGTTGTTGAGCGGATTCTTATAGTCCAGCAGGTAGACAATGTCATCGTGTTCCTCTTTGCCATCAAAGAAATGCACGTCGACGCCCGACTGGAGATAATCGGCAAAGCGTTCATTCCGCTGCTCGAGCGTCCCACCCTCGCACGTGCTGATTTTGAGTATCGCTTCGTTGATTGCAACCTCGGGAAGTCCCGGGTTGATCTTTTTGAGCGCATTGGGAAGCGCACCAGGCAAGAACACATCGCGATAGCCGTCCGAATCACGAATCACATCAGGGCCGTACAGGTGCTCATACCCCATATCAGTCAAATGTTCAATAATGGCTTCCTCATAAAAGCCCTCGTTGATTTTTATCTGCTCGAAAGATAACTTGGCCTCAAACCTCTCGACATGTGGGACAGTCATCCGGGCGCTCCTTATTTGTTGGGTGACTAGATTATATTGCCCCAACGCTGTCCCAATGTCTTAGCCATGCGCCAACTCGGCGAGGGGAGGCGCGCCCGCCTCCATAAACAAAACGCTTACGCGGCGCGAGAAACCTTGATAGGGTATCTCTACAGCCGCTCACAACCCGATGCATATCTTGGCTGGCGTGCCCGCGCGAACCGGTACGCCAGCTTTTTCATGCGTCGGCTCCGGAGCGGAGCGGCACGAGTCAACCAACGACGAGAAGGGTCTTGTACCAATGCCAACCAACAAGCGAGAGAGCCTCATCTTCACCATCATCATGTGTTTCTGCATGGTGCTGTGGATGTCCATCTACAACGTCGCCCGCGTCCATGGTTGGGAGTTCAGCCTGGATACGCTTGCCAGCGCATGGATCGGCTTCCCGCCCGCCTATGTCGTCGCCATGCTCTTGGACGTGTTGGTGGCGAGCCGTTTTGCCAAGTGGTTTGCCTTCCGCTTTTTGATCACACCCGGCACAAGCAGCCGTCTTGCCATCACGCTCGCCATCAGCACCATGATGGTCTTTCCGATGGTGTTGTTCATGTCGCTCTACGGTGCCGTCGAAGCCTTTGCTCATGTGGGCAATCCCGCGATGATCCTGCCTACTTGGATTGCCAACATCCCGTGGAATTTAGTCGCCGCGCTGCCTTGGAACCTGCTTGTCGCGGGTCCCGTCTCACGCTGGCTCTTCCGCCGCGCCTTCCCCGAGGGCACCGTACTTGCCCATCCGGCAAACGCGTAGCGGGAACGAACCCACATATCAGTACAGTTGCCTTGGCGATGAGGTCCGCCGCGAGTTCCGCCGTGCTCCGCGCGAGGACCTGTTTGAGCGCCGGATCTCATCGTCAAGGCCCACGGCGGTTAATGCGCGGGCGGCTCCATGCCGAGATGCTCGAAGGCAGCAAGCGTTGCCTGACGGCCCTGCGGCGTTCTCACGATGAGGCCGCGCTGCAAGAGATACGGCTCATACACGTCTTCGAGCGTGGCAGGATCCTCGCCCACGGCGCTCGCCAGGGTGGAAAGCCCCACCGCGCGGCCGCGATACGTCTTGGCAAGGGTTTCTAGAATGCGAATGTCCATCCAATCGAGCCCGAGCTCATCGATCTCGAAGAACGAGAGCGCCTCGCGGGCGATTGCCAGATCCACCGAGCCGGTGCCGCGCACCTGTGCGTAGTCGCGTACGCGCTTCAGGATGCGGTTCGCCAAGCGCGGCGTACCACGCGAGCGCGAGGCAACCTCAACCGCCGATTCATGGTCGACCTCCACACCCAAAATCGACGCGGAGCGCAGCACGATCTGCGCCAGATCCTCGATGCCGTAGTAGTCGAGCCTGAACGAGATGCCAAAACGGTCGCGCAACGGGCCGGTGAGCATGCCCGAGCGCGTCGTAGCGCCGATAAGCGTGAACTTGGGGATATCCAGGCGAATGGAGCGTGCCGCCGGGCCCTTGCCAATGACGATATCGAGCGCGAAGTCCTCCATCGCCGGATAGAGAATCTCCTCAACCGAACGATTGAGACGATGGATCTCGTCGATAAAGAGCACATCCCCGGGCTGGAGGTTGGTAAGGATGGCCGCGAGGTCGCCCGTCCGCTCGATGGCCGGACCCGAGGTCGTCTTGATCTGAGCGCCAAGCTCGTTTGCCACCACGGCGGCGAGCGTCGTCTTGCCCAAGCCCGGAGGACCCGAGAAAATCACGTGATCCAAGCACTCACCGCGGCTTTGCGCCGCTTCGATGAGGATGCGCAGGGACTGCTTGATGTGGTCTTGACCGCAGTAATCATCCAGACGCTGGGGACGCAGCGAGCGCTCGACATCCAGATCGTCCGAGGTGAGGTTGCCCGTAACGAAGCGGTCACCGGCAGCATGGGCAGCAGGCGCGGCGGGCGCGTCCGCCCAGAGATCCTGCGATTCATCGGCTTCCCACATCATGCATCCATTCCAAGTCGCTTCAAAGCGGCGGCGAGTAGATCCTCGACCCGCATGTCACGTCCATCATACCCGCTGAGCGCCAGCTCGGCCTCTTGAGGGCTGAAGCCCATGGAGAGCAGCGCCTGGGTGGCGTCGTCGAGCGGCGTTGAAGCCGCCGGCGCCCCCAGCGGCAGCTGGCCGGGTACCGGCGTTACAGCCTGCGCCAAGCCGCGATCGCGCGCAAGCGTGCTTTTGAGCTCGAGGATGAGACGCTGCGCGGTCTTCTTGCCCACACCGGGCACGGTTGCCATACCCTTGGCATCCTCGGCCATCACCACCGTATAGAGCTGCGACACGTCGAACTTGGAGAGCACCGCCAACGCCAGACGCGGCCCCACGCTCGACACGCCGATGAGCTTATCGAACATGGCGCGCTCCTCCACCGTGGCGAACCCGAACAGCGCCATGGTGTCGTTCGCCATCCGAAAGCGCGTGAAGAGCCGAACCTCCTCGCCTAAAGCGGGCAGGCTCGCCGCCGTCGTGCCGGAGATGCCGAGCTCAAACCCCACGCCCGATACATCGATGACAGCGCGCGACATCGTGGCCTCTACCAGCGTGCCGTGCAACATGGCGATCATGGTTACCGCCCGCCTTTCTCATAGGGATCGCTTTGGTATCGGACATAGGCACCGCCCGTGAGCGCGGCGGTGCGGCTGAGGTTCGCGTGGCAGATGGCGCACGCCAGCGCGTCCGCCGCGTGATCGGGGCGCGGGTCGTGATCGAGATGAAGGAGGCTGCGCACCATGTACGCCACCTGGCGCTTATCGGCAGCGCCGGTGCCCACCACCGCCTGCTTGATCTGCATGGGCGTGTACTCGCCCACCTCGACGCCCGCGAGCGAACACGCTACCAGAGCCGCGCCGCGTGCATGCGCCGTGGGGATGGCGGAGCGCACGTTGGCACCGAAGTAGACGCCCTCGATGGCGGCGCAGGCGGGCCGATAGCGCTCAACCACATGGGCGAGATCGTCCACGATGGTGCGAAGGCGGTGGCTCAGCTGATCGTCGGCAGTGGTGTGGATGCACCCATAGGCACGGCAGCGGCATTCGCCGCGCCGCTCCTCGACCACACCCCATCCGGTATTCGCCAAACCGGGATCGATGCCCAGAATGACCATGCCGCCCCCTTCAGTGCGCAACACTCCGTATTTCGAACACGTGTTCTACTATAGCATGGAATCAGTTGGGTGAGAAGAAGGGGAATCCATGATGTGACGAACCGGGATGACGATGCTCATCCGCCGCGGCCCCACCTGCAGCCCCCGCCTCGAGCATGCCGCCGATCGCCTCCTGCACCTGGTTCTCAAAGTGCTCAAGGTTCTCGCGCAGCCGGCGCTGGCCCTCCTCGCTTCTCAGTTCGTCCATCTGCTCGGGCGTGATGCCCAAGAGGTTGCCGATGAGCCCCAGCACCTCGTTGCGCACGAGCGCGCTGTGCTCGGCGCCCTCGGCGGCAAAGCGCTCGAGCTCGGCCTGCACGAGCACCGAACAGGTCTTGCGCTCCGCGCCATGGCGTCCCAGATCGGACCAGGCGAGCATGGCCGGCCACGCGCGCTCCATGAACGAGCCGCCCGACACCATGGGCGCCGGCGGCAGCATGCGCCGGTCGGCTTCGCTGTGCCGTGCGAGCATCACGATGAGCGCGACAGCCTCGGGGTTCGTCGCAGCGAGTGGAATGTCCTCGAATGCCGCCTCATGATCGACATGCGCCTCGAGCACGCCATCGATCTGGCTTGGCTCGAGCTCCAGCAGGACCTTCGCGATGCGCTCGCCGTACCCCTCTTCTGCGCGCACGCAGGCAACCGACGCCGCGATCACATCTTGCATGCGATGCTCCACGGCGTTGAGCGTCACGAGTGATGCCGGCAATGCCGCGCCTGCGCGGCAGCGCATGCGGGCAAGAAACTCGATCTCGGTGAGGTACACATCGCCAAACGGTGCGATCTGCCCCGTAAATCCTCCGGTCAGACACGGCGCAGCGAGCGCCGCATCGGTCTTCGTGAGCGAACTCACCGCGATCGCACCCAGCTCGCGGGCGGCATCGTCGAGGTACACGCCCTCAAGCCGCACCTCGAGCCGCGCGGCATCGGCGGCGGCCACGTCGCGCTCCATCCAGCGCACGGGATCGGTTGCGGCGCGCTCGATAAGGCGAATGCCCAGATTGCGGCACAGGGCGCGCACGAGCTCGGCGCGCGTGCGCTCGGCCTCCTCTTGCGCCGGCGTGAACACGCGCTCGCGCTCAACGAAAAGCCCGAACACGCGGCGCGGACCTAACGCGTCCACGCAGAGCGCCGCCGCAAGCGAGCTGGGAAGATCACCGGAAAGCGCAAGCACCGCGCGCGCTTCCCCGCGGGCCGCCGCGGCGTCGCGCACGTACAGACGCAGCGCCTCCCAAAGCCAGGCCTCGCGCTGAAACTGCGGACGCGGCGGCAGCTCGTGCACCGGCATGGCCTCACCGCGCCGGATATCCTGCACGATCAGGGCATCTTCGAAACACGGGGCCGCCGAGACGACGCGCCCGCAATCGTCCATGAAAAAGGAGCCGCCGGTAAATACCGCCTCATCGAAGGCGCCAACCGGCGCCATGCAGGCGAGCCACACGCTCTTGGCGGCAACCTCCCGCGTAAAATAGCCGTCCGCAACCGCCGCGACCGCGCACGACGCCTCGTTGGTGATATCGAAGGCGTTAGCCTGGAAGAAGATGATGAGGTCACAGCCCGCAGGAAGCAGCTCGATATCGCGCAGCACGTCGAAGCTCACCGCGATGCGCGTTCCATCGATATCGAATATCGGCGGCGCCCACAGCTCGTCGGACACCTGGCGACGGCGCGCCAGCAGGGAGCGCACCGGTATCACGCGCCCCTCTTTGAGCATGAACACCTCGAACAGCGGCGCCCCCTCGCAGGACACGACCGCGGGCACCAGACCCACCATATTCAGATGGGCAAACACCGCGGCAAGCCCCTCGAGCCCCGCAATGAGGTCGTGCTCGTAATTGGCGTTGTCGATCATCGCGCCGGGCAGCACCCCGGAGAACAGCGGTGCCGGGGTACACAGCACGCGAGCGCCCTGCTCGTGCGCAAGCTCTGCTTGATTGGCGATGCGCGCGCAGATGCCCTCGATATCACCGAGCTGCATATCGATCTGTGCGAGCGCGACCAGCATGGTGCACCCTCCCCTCCCCATGAGAAAAGGGGCCGCGCACAGGCGGCCCCACCATCATTCGAGCATGATTGGCGGCATAGCGCCTCCTAGAACTCCTTCACCCACAGGCCGTGCAGGTTGCAATAAGCATATACCTTACCGCCCTTCACGCCGCCCGAAAAGAAGGTTGCCGGCGTTTGACCGGGCTTGAGCGCGTGGATCTCCAAGCGACCATCCGTCTCGAGCGCAATCCACTCGATGTAGTGCTCTTCGGTCATGGGGTGCTCGACCTCGCCCACCACGACATGGATGATATGGCCGTCGCGCTCGAGCTTGACCGATGGCACGTGCTTCTCGACAGCGGCATCGACGGCATTCGCCTCGACGACCTCGAATCCTTCGGGCGCTGCCGCACCCGGCTTGACCGCGGTGAAAAACGTGCCCTGTGCGTCTTTGAAGAATACTGCCATGATGCTCTCCCTGCCTTGAAACAAACCGTCGCAACTCATAAACGTGTGTATTATGCCCAGCTTGGGTCTCAATAGACACGTTGTCAGGGAGCCGAGGTGCATCTGAGGCACGGCAGGGCAGGTAAACCGGCACAACTTTCTATTTCGTTGCCCACAAACGCATGCGCGCCCTATACAATATCTGCATATGACCACCGCATGGGGAAAGGACGGAACATGGGCCTTCGCTCATGGCTGCGCGGCATTCTTACCCGGCAGCCCCGTAAACGGGCTGGCAAGCGCGCAACGGCGCGCATCACCGCGTCCGGCCACGCAGCCGCACACCCGAGCGCCTTCGACGATCCCGGTCCCGACTGGGAAGAGCTGCCGCCCTATGTGCCGGTCGATCCGAGCGAGCATCGCGAGGCGATTGTCATCGCCTCGGCCATCGCCGCAGGTGACCGGTCGGAAAGCAGTGTATCGATCAGGCGCATCTCACTGGCAAATCCCGAGTATCGCCGCGTGGCATGCATCGCCACGGCGCTCGGAGCGGGGGCTTTGGAAAAGAGCTCCTTTACGGTAAAACGCATCTACCGCAAGAAGACTACGGAGGGAACACATGCTGCGTAAGTTCAAGATCTCGATCGACGGGACCCAGTATCTCGTGGAGATGGAGGAGGTCGGCGCGCCTCAGCCCACACCCCAGGATGCCGCGCCCGCACCTGCGCCTGCCTCGCCGGCGCCCGCCGCTGCACCTGCCGCGCCCGCTGCCCCCGCACCGGCACCCGCCGCTGCACCTGCGGCTGCCGCTCCCGCCGGCGCGCATGTCCAGACGGCGCCCATGCCCGGCAAGATCGTCGATATCCGCGTGGTCGAGGGCGCCGCGGTAACCGCCAACCAGTGCGTCATGGTCCTCGAGGCCATGAAGATGGAGAACGAGATCGTTGCCGAGCAAGACGGCACCATCGCCTCGATCAACGTTGCCAAGGGCGACATGGTGAACCCGGGCGACACGCTGTTCTCGATCGCCTAAGGTACCGCTTTTCCTGCGGGCACCCGCCCGCACGTCCCATCCCCTTCGATATAGATATGAGGTCCCCTGTTGGAGATATTGCTTGAAGGCGTCCTCGCGCTCATCGCCGAGCCGGGACGCATCGCCATGATCGCCATCGGCTGCGTGCTGATGTATCTGGGCATCAAGAAGCAGTACGAGCCCACGCTGCTCGTGCCCATGGGCCTTGGCACCATCCTCGTGAACATCCCGTTCACCGGCGTGCTCGAGACCGGTGGCCAGCCCGGCCCCTTCCAAGTCCTGTTCGACATGGGCATCGAAACCGAGCTCTTCCCGCTTTTGCTCTTCATTGGCATCGGCGCGATGATCGACTTCGGTCCCTTGCTCTCGAACCCGTTTCTTTTGCTTTTCGGCGCCGCGGCGCAGTTCGGCATCTTCTTCGTGATCATCGTTGCGAGCCTGCTGGGCTTCGACATCAACGACGCCGCCTCGGCCGGTATCATCGCCGCCGCCGACGGCCCCACGTCGATCTTCGTCGCCAACTCGCTCGGATCGAAGTACATGGGCGCCATCATGGTCGCCGCGTACTCCTACATGGCGCTCGTGCCCATCATCCAGCCCATCGCGGTGAAGGCCGTCACCACCAAGAAGGAGCGCGCCATCCACATGAGCTACAACCCGCGCGCGGTTTCCAAGACGGCCAAGATCCTCTTCCCCGTCACCATCTGCATCATCGCGGGCCTCGTAGCGCCGGCATCGCTGCCGCTCGTGGGCTTCCTCATGTTTGGCAACCTGCTGCGCGAGTGCGGCGTGCTCGACAACCTGTCCAATTCGGCGCAAAACGAGCTCGTCAACCTCATCTCGATCCTGCTGGGACTCTGCGTCTCGGTCAAGATGGAGTATCACGACTTCCTGCAGATCGACACGCTCATCATCATGGGCCTCGGCCTGCTGGGCTTTGTCATGGACTCCGTGGGCGGCGTGATGTTCGCCAAGCTCTTGAACCTCTTCCGCAAGGAGAAGATCAACCCCATGGTGGGCGCTGCGGGCATCTCGGCCTTCCCCATGAGCTCGCGCGTCATCCAGAAGCTCGCCACCGAGGAGGATCCGCAGAACTTCATCCTCATGCAGGCAGCGGGCGCCAACGTGGCCGGCCAGATCGCCTCGGTGGTTGCCGGCGGCCTGGTACTTGGCCTGCTGCTGTAAGGTTAGGAGATCACGATGACTGAAAACCTCATGCTCGCCCTGCAGATCCTCGGTCTTGGCTGGGGCGGCATCTTCCTGGTGATGTTCATCATCTACCTGGTCTCGCTCGGCCTGGCGCGCATCTTCCCGCCCGAGCAGCCCGGGGAGTAATGCCGTACCAACCCATATGTTCCACCCGAAAGGGGTGATGATCCGCTATGGCCAACACCATTCGATTCATGGAGACCATCCTGCGCGACGGGCAGCAGAGCCAGATTGCCACGCGCATGCCCATCGACGATATGCTGCCCGTGCTCGAAGACCTCGACTCGTGCGGTTTCTACGCCCTTGAGGTCTGGGGCGGAGCAACCTTCGACTCTTGCCTGCGTTACCTCAACGAGGATCCCTGGGAGCGTCTGCGCACCATCCGCGCGCATGTGAAGCACACCAAGCTGCAGATGCTGCTGCGCGGCCAGAACCTCCTGGGATACCGCAACTACGCCGATGATATCGTGCGCGCGTTCGTGAAGAAATCCATCGAGAACGGCATCGACGTGCTGCGCATCTTCGATGCCTTGAACGACACCCGCAACCTCACCACCTCCATCAAGGCGGCCAAAGACGCCGGCGGCGAGGTGCAGGCGGCGATCTGCTACACCACGAGCGATGTGCACACCATCCGCTACTTCGTCTCGCTTGCCACCGAGATGGAGCGCGCCGGCGCCGACTCGATCGCCATCAAAGACATGGCGGGCGTGCTCACGCCCGATGTGGCCTACGACCTCGTACGCGAGATCAAGCTGGCGTGCGATCTGCCCATCCAGCTGCACACGCACGGTACCGCCGGCATCGCCCAGATGACCTACCTCAAGGCCATCGAGGCGGGCGCGGACATCATCGACACCTGCCTCTCCCCCTTCGCCGAGGGCACCAGCCAGCCGGCCACCGAGTCGATGGCGATCTCGCTTTCCCGCATGGGCTATGAGATCGACCTCGATGTGGACAAGCTCGACCACATTGCCGAGCATTTCGCCCACGTGCGCGACCGCTTCATCGCCGAGGGCGGCTTGAATCCCAAGGTGCTCGAGGTGGAGCCCAAGGCACTGCTGTACAAGGTGCCCGGCGGCATGCTCTCCAACCTCATCAGCAACCTCGAGGAGCTCGGTGCGAGCGACCGCTACAACGAGGTCCTTGCCGAAGTTCCGCGCGTCCGCGCCGACCTAGGCTATCCGCCGCTCGTGACGCCGCTGTCGCAGATGGTGGGTACGCAGGCACTCATGAACGTGCTCTCCGGCGAGCGCTACAGCGTGGTGCCCAAGGAAATCAAGGACTACGTGCGCGGTATGTACGGTCGTCCGCCGGTGAAGATTCGCCATGAGATCCAAGAGCTCATTATTGGCGAGGAGAAGCCCATCACCTGCCGCCCCGCCGACCTCATCCTGCCGCAGCTCGGCGAGCTCCGCAAAGAGATCGCCTGCTATGCTCGCTCTGAGGAGGACGTGCTCTCCTATGCGCTCTTCCCCGAGCAGGCGCGCGATTTCCTCGGGCGTCGCGAGGACCCGTTCTACGACGTCCCCGTGCAAGAGGTCGAGGTATCGATCGACGTGGCGTAGCGGTACCGCGCCGTATGGCTACAAGGGTCGCATCGCGGGATGCGACCCTTTTTTCTTTGCAGCTTGCACTTTAGTTAACTAAAGAGTATCCTATCTGTTCATGCGGTACTTTAGTTAGGTAAAGTATCTTGGCTGCATCGCGACCTGCTTAAGAAAGGATCTCACCATGATGAACCTCGCTTCCACCACCATGAACCGCCGCTCGTTCGTGGGCCTCGGCCTCGCCGCCTCTACCCTGGCGCTGCTCGCCGGCTGCAGCGGCAACCCCGGCACTGCCGGCTCTGCAGCGGGCGGCGCGGGCGCCGCCGGATCCGCTGCCGCAGATGCCAGCGACACGAGCGCCAGCGCCACCGGCACGCTTATTGTTGGTTTCGACCAATCGTATCCACCGTATGGCTTCGTAGGCGATGACGGCGAGTTCACCGGCTTCGACCTCGATCTTGCGCAGGCCGTTGCCGAAATCGAGGACTGGGATGTCCAGCTCGAGGCCATCGACTGGGACGCCAAGGACGCCCTGCTCGACTCGGGCGCCATCAACTGCATCTGGAACGGCTTCACCATGGAGGGTCGTGAGGACGACTACACCTTCTCCGAGCCCTATATGCTGAACGGCCAGGTGGTAGTTGTGCGTGCCGACAGCGGCATTGCCTCTCTCGACGACCTCGCCGGCAAGACCGTCATCACCCAGGTTGACTCCGCCGCACTCGACGTGCTCAAGGGCGACCAGGCCGAGCTCGCCGCAACCTTTGCCTCGCTCGAGACCATCGGCGAGTACAACACCGCGTTCATGCAGCTCGAAAGCGGCGCCGTCGACGCCGTTGCCTGCGACCTCTCGATCGCCGAATACCAGATGTCGGCAAACCCCGATACCTACACCCAGCTCCCCGACATGCTCTCCGAAGAGCACTATGCCGTGGGCTTCAAGAAGGGCGACACCGCCACCGCTGAAGCCGTAAACGACGCGCTGCGCGCGCTTGTTGAAGACGGCACGGTGCAGGAACTCTGCGACAAATATGCCGAGTACGGCCTCTCGTTTGAAAACTGGGTGCTCGCGTAACGCTGCCCGATTACACCCCCACCATGCGCCCGGCGGTGCTGCGCATCCGAGCACGCCGCCGGGTATTGTGTGCGCAGAGGCGCTCATCGTTTCGAAAGGTCCGCTATGTCCTTTTCCGTCATGCTCGGCATGCTTACCGAAGGGTTTCTCGTAAGCCTGCAGATCTTCTTCTTCACCATTGCCGGCGCGGTGCCCCTGGGCGTTGTCGTTGCGCTGGGGCGCATGAGCCGCGTGGCGCCGCTTCGCTGGATCGTGCGCATCTACATCTCGATCATGCGCGGCACCCCGCTCATGCTGCAGATGTTCGCCATCTACTTCGCGCCGTATTACCTCTTTGGCATTCAGCTCACACCCGACTCCAAGTGGCAGGCAACGATCGCCGCCTTCATCGTGAACTACGCAGCCTACTTCGCCGAGATCTACCGCTCGGGCCTGCAATCCATTCCGCATGGGCAATACGAGGCCGCCGAGGTGCTGGGCTACTCGCGCGGGCAGACCTTTTGCTACATCGTGTTGCCGCAGGTCGTGAAGCGCATCCTGCCCGCCATGGGCAACGAGATCATCACGCTGGTGAAAGACACGTCGCTGGCCTTCTCGATCGGTGTTGCCGAGATGTTCTCGACCGCCAAGGCGCTCGTCGCCTCGCAGGTGAGCATGGTGCCGTTCGCGATCGCCGCCGTATTCTACTGGGTGTTCAACTTCCTGGTAGAGCTCGTGCTTGCGGCAGCCGAGAAGAAGCTCTCCTACTATCACGATTAGAGAACCCACACAGGAGTTGAACATGGCATCCACCCAATCCATCATGGCGCTCAGCGGCGCACGCAAGGCATTCGGCGAGCACGAGGTGCTGCGCGATGTTTCGCTCGAGGTTGCACGCGGCGAGGTCGTCGCGATCATCGGCCCCTCGGGCGGCGGCAAATCGACGCTGCTGCGCTGCGCCACGCTTCTCGAGAAGCTCGATGGCGGCTCGCTCGCATTCGGTGACATCATCGCCGCGCGCGACGAGGACGGGCGCGCCGTCTATGCCGCGGGCGATGAGCTCAAACGCGCCCGCAGCCGCTTTGGCCTCGTCTTTCAGAACTACAACCTCTTCCCCCATCGCACGGTGATGCAGAACATCGCCGACGCCCCCGTGCGCGTGCAGAAGCGCCCGCGCGCCGAGACGGAGCGTGAAGCGCGCGAGCTCATCCAAAAGATGGGGCTTGTCGGTTGCGAGGATAAGGTGCCCTGTCAGCTCTCGGGAGGCCAGCAGCAGCGCGTGAGCATCGCACGTGCGCTCGCGCTTCATCCCGACATCCTCTTCTTCGACGAGCCCACCTCGGCGCTCGACCCCGAGCTCACCGCCGAGGTGCTCCGCGTCATCAAGACACTCGCCGCCGAACGCATGACCATGGTCATCGTGACGCACGAGATGGGATTTGCGCGCGAGGTCGCCGACCGCGTGGTCTTTCTCGACGGCGGCATGATCGTCGAAGAGGGCACCGCCGAGCAGGTTATCGATCACCCGTGCGAAGAGCGCACGCGCGCGTTCCTCTCCAAGATCGCCGAGTAGCAAAAAGGCCGCCGATTGCTCGGCGGCCTTCGTTGTGCGGCTATGCCGTGCCCCTCAGCGAACCGAGGGCAGCAGGCGTGCTGTCTTACTTGTCGTCGCGCGGACGGGCGAGGTCCTCGAGGGAGACGCCGGGATAGCGCTTCTCGAAGTTCTCCTTGAAGAGCTCGGCGAGATGCTTGGCCTGCTTGTCGTAGGCATCCTTGTCATCCCAGGTCTGACGCGGGTCGAGCAGCTGCGAGGGCACGCCCATGCACTCGCGCGGCACGTCAACGCCGAAGATCTCGTCGTGGCGATAGCCGGCCTCGTCGATCGAGCCGTCCATGGCGGCGCGCACGAGCGCGCGGGTGTGCGAGAGCGCGATGCGGTGGCCGATGCCGTAGGGGCCACCGGTCCAACCGGTGTTCACGAGGTACACGCGGGTGTTGTGACGGGTGATCTTCTCGCCCAAGAGATACGCGTAGACCATGTGGTCGAGCGGCATGAAGGGCTCGCCGAAGAGCGCGGAGAACGTGGGCTGCGGCTCCACGATACCCACCTCGGTGCCGGCGACCTTGGCGGTGTAGCCGGTGAGGAAGTGGAACATGGCCTCCTCGCGCGACAGGCGCGAGATGGGAGGCAGCACGCCGTAGGCGTCGGCGGTAAGGAACAGCACCACGGAAGGCGACTGGCCCACGCCGGCGTCTACCACGCGCTCGATATGCGCGAGCGGGTAGGCGGCGCGGCCGTTCTCGGTGATGGAGCTATCGGAGTAGATGGGCTCGCGGGTCTTGCGGTCAAGCTTCACGTTCTCGGACACGCTACCAAAGCGGATGGCATCGAAGATGTCCGGCTCGCGCTCGCGGGTGAGGTCGATGGTCTTGGCGTAGCAGCCGCCCTCGATGTTGAAGATGCCGCGCGGGCTCCAGCCGTGCTCGTCGTCGCCGATGAGCAGACGCTCGGGGTCGGCGGAGAGCGTCGTCTTGCCGGTGCCGGAGAGGCCGAAGAGAATGGCGGTCTTGCCGGTCTTGGGATCGACGTTGGCCGAGCAGTGCATCGGCAGCACGCCGTCCTCGAGCGGCAGGATGTAGTTCATCATCGTGAAGATCGCCTTCTTGATCTCGCCGCAATAGCCGGTGCCGGCGACCACGATCTTCTTGTGGTTCATGTCGAGGATGACGGTTGCGGGCTCAACGCCGTCGCGGTCGCGCGAGCACACGTAGGTGGGCGCGGCGTAGACGCTGATGTCGGGGCGACCGAAGTTCTCGAGCTCGTCCTCGGTGGGATGCACGAGCATCTGCTTGATGAACAGCGCCTGATGCGCGCGTTCGCACACCACCATGACCTTGCGCGCGTACTTGCGGTCGGCGCCGGCGAAGCCGCGGACCACGAACAGGTGGCGGCGCTGCGACATGTAGCGAGCGACGTTCTTGCGCACGTGCTTATAGGTCGCCTCGTCGATGGGCTTGTTCGTCTTGCTGTTCCAGTTGACGTTCTTCTCGGCATCCGCCACATCAACGATGTAGCGGAGCTCGGGGCTGCGGCCGGTGAAGGCGCCCGTGCTCACCGAGAGGGAGCCTTTCGAGGTGAGATATGCCTCGTGGTGCGAGATCGAGTGCTCGATCAGCTTCGCCGCGCTCCAGTCTACATGGACGCGGTCCTGATCGATGTCGATTCCCATACCCATCAGGATAGATTCGATCATGGTCAACTCCTCAACATTGCCAACAAAGTCACACCGTGGTCCATTATAGCTGGATTCCGCCTAAAAATGCGACCCTTAGAACGACATATGCCCCTATATCACCGTCACACGGCCCTTGTTGCCCACGATCGCCTTCGCCTCGGCGATGAGCGGGACCGAGCGCGCGTTCACGCGCGTGGGAATCTCGGCACGCATGGTCTGCCCATCCCCCTGCTCGATGAAGAGCTCGACACGGTCGCCGCCGGGGTTGGTCGAGAAGAGCGTGGCCAAGCGCACCATGTTGCCCTGTGAGAAGCGCGAGCTGGGAACCATGACCTCGAACACGCGCGGGCGGTTCGACTCCTCGTTGAGTTCGAGCGGCAGCACCTCCTGCGCGATGATCTGGTCGCCGCGGTCGGAGCGTTCAAGCTTGCCGCGCACGCGGATGAACGCGTCCGAGAGCACAGCACCCGTCTCGGGATCGGTCTCGCCGTAGAGGAAGCTCTCGCACTCGGCGTATGCCTTGGGGAAGATCACCACCGTGGCCTCCCCTTCCATGTCCTCGAGCCGCACGATCGCCATCGGGTCGCCCTTCTTGGTGACGCGTTTCGAGACCTCGGCCACCATGCCGGCAAACCAATACGGCTTGCCCTCGGGGATGGCTTTGTTCACGGTGCCGCCACCGGGCGCGGCGACCTCGAAGCCGGTGTCGATCTGCGAGAGCGTGTACTCGCGCGCCTTGCCGAGCGCGTACTCAAAGGGGCGCAGCGGGTGATCGGAAACGTAGATGCCCAGCACCTCGCGCTCGGCGGAGAGCTTGGTGTGGCGGTCCCATTCCTGACCGTCGGGCTCGGGTACGGAGACCTCGAAACCAGACCCCTCGATATCGCCGAACATATCGAAGAACGAGGTCTGGCCGCTCGCGCGGTCCTTCTGGCGGCGCGTGGCGGCGTCGATGATGTTCTCGGGGTTCGCCTTATCAACAAAGCTCATGAGCTGACGGCGCGGATAGCCGCTCGCATCGAACGCACCTGCCTTGATGAGCGCCTCGACCACGCGGCGGTTAGCCTGGCTCGAATCCACGCGGTCCACGAAGTCGTGCAGGTTCTTGAAGGCACCGCCGCGCTCGCGCTCGGCGATGATGGCGTCTGCCACGCCCTCGCCCACGCCGCGGATGCCCGCGAGACCGAAGCGGATGCCCTCCTTGACCGCGGTGAACTCGCGGCCCGACTCGTTGACATCGGGCGGCAGCACCTGGATGCCGTCGTGACGGCAGGCGGAGACGTAGTGCACGATCTTGTCGGTCTTGCCCGTGTAGGAGGTGAGCACGGCCGCCATGAACTCGTTGGGGTAATGCGCCTTCAGCCACGCGGTCTGCATAACGAGGATGGCGTAGCCGGCCGAGTGCGACTTGTTGAAGGCGTAGGAGGCGAACTCGAGCACGTCGTCCCAGATGCGCTGGGCGGTCTCGCGCTTGTAGTCGTTGCGCTCCGCACCGTTCATCCAGTGGTCGTAGATGGTCTCCTCGTGGCCGTCCTCCCAGGTGAAGACCTGCTCGGTGAGCATCTTGATCTTCTTTTTGGCCACGGGCTTGCGGATACGGCTGTCCGACTCGCCCTTGGAGAAGCCGCACATCTCGACCGAGATGTTCATAACCTGTTCCTGGTAGACCATGGTGCCGTAGGTTTCGCCGAGGATGTCGTCCAGACGCGGGTCGTAGGAGACGGCGGGCTCCTTGCCGTTCATGCGGTTGATGTAGCTCGCCACCATGCCGGCGCCCAAAGGACCGGGGCGGTAGAGCGCGATGAGAGCGACCACGTGCTTGTACTCAGTGGGCTTCATGTTCTTGATCGTCGCCGTCATGCCGGCAGACTCGATCTGGAAGACGCCGGCGGTGTGGCCGGTCTGCATGAGCTTGAAGATCTCGGGATCGTCGAAGGGAATGGCGTCCACATCGATATCGATGCCGTAGTTCGCCTTGATGTTGGCCTTGGCCTTGGAGATAACCGTGAGCGTGCGCAGGCCCAAAAAGTCCATCTTCAGAAGGCCCATGTCGGCCACCGTATGGCCTTCGTACTGGGTGATCTCCACGCCGCCCTTGGTGTCGAGCTTGGTGGGCACGTGCTCGTTCACCGGGTCGCGGCAGATGAGGACCGCGCACGCGTGCACGCCCTCGCCGCGCGTGAGGCCCTCGATGGAGAGCGCAGCGTCGATGATGCGGCGCGCGTCGTCGTCCGAGCGGTATGCCTCGGCGAAATCGGGGTTGTAGTTCTCCTCGTGCCCCGGCACCTGCTCGAGTACCTGCTTGAGCTTCACCTTGGGATCCGACGAGATCATCTTCGAGAGGCGCTGGCCCACGTACACGGGATAATCGAGCACGCGCGCGGCGTCGTTGATGGCCTGCTTTGCTTTGATGGTGGAGTAGGTGATGACGTGCGTGACCTTCTCGGAGCCGTAGAGCTGGCGGACGTGCTCCACCACCTCCAGGCGACGCTCATCGTCGAAGTCCATATCGATATCGGGCATCTCCATACGCTCAGGTGAGAGGAATCGCTCGAACATGAGGCCGTTCGAAAGCGGGTCGAACGTGGTGATGTCCATCGCGTAGGCAACGAGAGCGCCGGCGGCCGAACCACGACCGGGGCCCACGCCGATGCCGTTTTGCTTGGCCCAGCGCACGTACTCGGCCACGATGAGGAAGTACGCTGCAAAGCCCTTGTCGCAGATGACCTTGTACTCGAATTCGAAACGTTCCTTGATGGAAACGCCATTGATAACCTGTGTCTCCCAATCATCGCCGTAGCGCTTGGCAAGGCCGACCTCGCACTCGCGGCGGAACTGGCTCTCGTGCGTCTCGCCCGGATCGAGCAGCGGGTAGCGGGGCAGGATGATCTGGCCCCACTCGAGCTGCACGTCGCATTTCTCGGCGATCTCGACGGTGTTGTCGCAGGCCTCCGGGCAGTACGGGAAAAGCGCGCGCATCTCCTCCTCGGTCTTCATATAAAACTCGCTGCCCTGCATGCGCATGCGGTTGGGGTCGTCTACCTTGGAGTTCATGCCGATGCACATCATGATGTCCTGCACCGGCGCGTCGTCGCGCGTAAGGTAGTGGAAATCGTTGGTGGCGATGACCTTCACGCCAATCTGGTTGGCGATGTCGATGAGACGACGGTCGAGCTGCTCATCGGTGAGGCCGGCGTCGGTCGAGATGCCGTGATCCTGGATCTCGATGTAGAAGTTCCCAGGCTCGAAGGTATCACGGAAGGTGGTCGCCCACATGAGCGCGTTCTCATCTTCGCCGCGGTCGATGCACTTGGGGATGATGCCGGCGATACACGCCGAGGTGGCGATGATGCCCTCGCGATGGCGGCGCAAATTGTCGAGGGTGACGCGCGGCTTATAGTAGAAGCCCGAGACGGCCGCCTCGGAGACAATCTGCATAAGGTTCACGTAGCCGGTGTGGTTACGCGCAATGAGAATCATGTGGTAGAGCTCGGGCTTGCGGTCGCGCGCGAGGGTCTCGTCGGGCGTGAAGTAGACCTCGCAGCCGAAGATGGGCTTGATGACGGGCTTGGGCTTCGCCGTGTCGAGCGATCCGGTCGCTTCCCACACCGCGCAGTCGCGCTCCCACTGGGCGCGTGCCTGCTCGTCTTCGGGCGCCTCGCCAAAGCCTTCCTCGGCAAAGGTTGCCTTGTCGTGCTTCCACTGGCGGAAGTCGGGCGCGGCGTTGTTCACGGCATCGCAGGCGAGACCGAGCTCGGGGATGCCGTACATATATCCGTGATCGGTGAGCGCCACGGCCGGCATGCCGAGCTCGACCGCGCGCTTGACCATGTCGCCCACGCGCGTAGCGCCGTCGAGCATGGAATATTCAGAATGGTTATGCAGATGGACGAATGCCACGGATGCTACTCCTTACCTGATGTGCTCGCCAAACCGGATGTGCTACTCGTCCTCGCTGCTCGCCGCCGCGGACTGCGCTCCTTTTCGCTTCTCCATCCGGTCCATCTCAATTCGGCGCTTGAAGTAGGTGAGCGTGTCGCGCGCCTTGAAGCGCACCTCGATGTTGTAGATGAAGCCGTTGATGGCGGCAGAGATGAAGCCCTGCGAGCCCTTCGGGGCGTATTCCTCGGTATAGACGAGATCGGTGCCGCCGCGAGCGCTCTCGGTGAGGTTATAGCAGATATGGTTCGTGCCCTCGTTCGATACGAACTGGGCCTCGTAGACGCTCGGGCGCTCGAACTGCTTGATCTTGACCTTCATGGCAACCCGGCGATGCTTCTGCGCGACGGTGCGCTTGTAGCGATACCCCGGCAGCTTCTTCACCGAGACCCGCTTGCCGGTCGCGTCCTCGATGCTTGCCAGCACCGAGCGCTCGATGACATTGAACACCTCATCCGGCGTAGCCTTGAAATGCTTCTTCAGCTCCATACCCGCTCCCTCGTATTCGGCGCGCACACCGCCCGGCCCGCGCGCCGTCGTGATTCCTTTCGTATTGTACCTATTCGCCGCGCGGGCCTTTCAAGCGTTACACGGAGCCCACATCCTCCTGCGGCGCGTTGAAGGCGTAGCACACCGTCTGCGGCTCTCCCGGCGCGTGCGCGTCGGCCACCTCGACGCGCACGAACACGAGCTCGACGTGCGCGTAACCCGCCTTGTGCAGCACGTCGGCGTAGACGCGCGCCTGCAGCGCATGCTTCTTGTGCAGCTCATCGGCGGTCTCCGCCGCGCTGCCGCCCGTTTTGTAATCGAGTACGAGCGCCGCATGCGGACGGGCGGGATCGGTGCACAGGACGTCGATCGCGCCCTCGGCATAGGCGCCGAACTCATCGCGCGCCGCCTCCATGCCGCGCGAGAAGAACGGAACCTCGGCGCGAACGCAGGGCCAGGTGCGCATCTCGGCGCGAACCTGCGAACCCTCCCACCGGCGCAGCGCCTCCTCAAGACGCGCGGCCTGCGGCTCGGTAAGGCCCCAATACTGCGCAAGCGCCGCAAGGCGCGACGCGGGAACCGTATCGGACGACGTCTCGATGAGCCACTGGGCGGCGGCATGAAACGCCGAGCCGAGCACCGTGGGATCGCCCTGGGGCGCCGGGGCGGACTCATCGGAGCGGTCCTGCTCGCGGCGGTCTTCCAGCGCCGCACCGCCAACCTCGCCATGCAGCGCCCGCGCCATCGACGTGTAGCTGTAGGAATCGCGCGGCGGGGCACCGGCCGGCATCACGTGCCACGAGACGGCGGCGGGTCGGGCCAGCGTGAAGCTGTCGAGCGCCGGCGTGCCGAAGGTCTCGGGCGCTTTGTCCCCCGCGGATGCCTCGGGCTCCTCGGGCGCCTCGCCGCCGCGCGCGACAAGCAGCTCATCGCCATAGGCGACATCGTTCAGCAGAACCAGCTCGAAGTCGCCAGGCCGCGCGTCCTCGAAGACGAGCCGGTCGTGATCGAGGCTCGCGGCTCCGTCCGGCAGGATGCGCTCGAGCACGCGACCGGTCAGGTCGAGCGCGGGATTGAACGCGATCTTGCGGGGCCTCGACCGGCTCGTGCCGGCGGCGTTATCCATGGCGAGGATCAAGACCTCACGTGCGCGCGTCATGGCAACGTAGAGCAGGCGCGCCTGTTCCTGCAGCTCGAGCTCTTCGTCTTCGGCGCGCATGCGCATGAAGGCACCTGCCGCCGAGGTGCTCGCGCATACGTCGTCCACCATGTCGGGCGTGAGCTTCTCGCGGAGCTTGTCGAGCGCGCGCAAGAGCGTCTCCCCCGTGGCAAACGAGCCGTCGGGGAGCCGGGCACCGGAAAGCAGGGCGGGCAATGCCACGACCTCGGTACCCGAGGCGGTATCGCGCATCTGCACGCGGTCGGCATTGCCGCGGATGGCGTAGCACTCCGCCACCGCGACCACGGGAAACTCAAGGCCCTTCGACGCATGGACCGTCATGATGCGGACCGCGCTGCCATCCTGCTCGTTCAAGGCTCCGGGAGCCTCCTTGCCCGCCAGGAACCGATCGAAGGCGAGCGCGATGCGCCGCGGCGAGCGCCCGAGCTCGGCTTCGGCTTCGGCGATGGCGTCGAGTGCCTTCAAGACGTTCGCGGCCTGCGCCCGCCCCTGCGCGCCGCGAGCCGCCAGACGCACCATCCAGCCCGAGCCGTTCACGACATCCCGGGCGATCTGCGCGATCGGGTCGCGGCCCACGCGGGCAAAGGCATCGCGCAGCACCTCGCGCGCACGGGCGAGCAGCGGAAGGTCGGTAAGGCCCGGGGCATCATCGTCGCTCGCGATGCCCGCGTCTACGTTGCGGCGGCGCGTCTCGCCCGTTGCAGGATCGTAGGTAGTCGCGAGCGCCAGAAACTCCTCGACACCCAGCGAAAACATGGGAGATGCGAGCAGGGGCACGAGCCCCGGCGCCGTGTCAGCGGGGTTTGCCAGCGCCCATACGAGCGCACGGATGCTTTGCGCCTCAACGGTCGACGAGAAGACCGAGCCGCCCGAGATCACGCATTCGAGTCCCGCGGCGCGCAGGGCATCGGCGTACACGCCCGCGCGCGACATCTTGCCCAGCAGCACCACCATGTCGCCCACCGGCTGACCGGCCTGCACGAGGACGCGGAAGCGCCGCGCGATGGCGGCCGCCTTAGCCCGGGTGCGCTCCTCGGCGTTCCCGCCGGCGACGAAGATCGCCTGACGGCGCGATGCAGCGCGCGCTACAAGCCCGTCCTCTCTGCCGTCGTGCGGCTCGAGGTCGAGGAATCCCGCCATGAGGCCGCCCTCGGCGCCATCGAAGACCCGCGAGACGTACGCCAGGATATCCGCATGACTGCGGAAGTTGCGTACGAGCTTGACGATCTCACCGGAAGGAGCAGGCTCGTTGGCGGGCGCGGCACCGTCCGCCGCGGCGCCGCCCGCCACTCGGGCGATCGCGCGCTCCTTGCGGCGGAAGACCTCGACCTCGGCACCGCGGAACCGGTAGATGGACTGCTGGGCATCGCCCACCGTGCACAGCGCGCGCTCGCCCGCGCCGGTGAGAAAGGAGATGAGATCGACCTGCTGCTGATCGGTGTCTTGGAACTCGTCGACCATCACCATCTTGAATTTGTGCGCGTAGAGCTCGCGGAGCGGCGCATGATCGCGCAGCGCCTCGTAGGCGAGGCGTAGCAGGTCGTTGTTATCGAGTGCCGACTGCTCGGCTTTGAGGCGCGTGAACTCGCGCTCGACCTCGCGCGCCAGCGCCATGAGCTCGTCGAGCGCCGGCGAGCCCGCAGCGAGCACCGCGTTCACGAGCGCGTCGGCCGCCTCGGCGGCGAGCAGCAGCACGGCGTCTTTCACCTTGCCCTGCGCGCGCGGCAGCTTGCACGCCGCGATGAGGCGCATCACATCGTCGTAGGTGCGCTCACTCGCCTCGAAGGCGTCGATGGCATCGAGGATGGCCCGCGCGCCCTCGGCCGCCTTTTGGCGGGGGAAGTCGGCGATGATCGCACGGCAGGCATCGGCCATGCCGCCCAGCTCGAACGAGCCGCGCACGAGGTGGATGTCATCCATGCCGCCCGGCAGGGCGCAGGCGCGTTCGAGCAGCCGCCGCACCACCTTGTGCACGCTCGTGCCCGCCTCGCTGCCGTCGGGGCCGATCTCGCCCATGATGGGATACCACCCGAAGAGGTGCCGAAACCGCCCCGCCGCCGTGCCCTGCGACGCCGCAGAAGCGCCCTCGGCGCCCGGTGCCACGCCCGCCCAGGCGAGCACATGGTCGATGGCGCGCTCCATAAGCTCATCGGCATCCTCGATAACCGTGAACTCGGGATCGATGCCGAGCTCGAGCGCGTGGATGCGCAGGATGCGCGCGCACATGCCGTGGATGGTCGAGATCCAGGCGTCGTCGACCGCGAGCGCCTGCTCGTCCATGCCCTCGGCGATGAGCGCCGCGCGCACGCGTTCGCGAATCTCGGCGGCGGCGTCTTTGGTGAAGGTGATCGCGAGCACCTGGTCGATCCCCTGCACGAAGGGGCCCGATTCACGCGAGAGCGCCCAGACAATGCGCCGCGTGAGCGTGAACGTCTTCCCCGATCCGGCACCAGCCGAGACGAACAGCGGACGATCGAGCGTGGTGACGATCTGGCGTTGCTGGGGCATGAGCCCGGTAAGATCGATGGCCATACGCGTCTACCCCTCCCGTGGGCCAAAACCGAACGGATGGTTATAGGCGCAGCCTGCCGCCGGCTCGTCCGCGGCGCGCACACACCCCGCCTCGAGGGCGGCAAGGCGCTGTGCGACCCCGTCCTCGACGCGTGCGAGCAGCGTCGCGAAATCCATGGAGCCTCCCGCGCCGGGGAAACCGTCCCGCACACCCGGCACACGGCCGTCGTCGTGCTCCTGCTCGCAGAGCTCGTCGGCAACAGCACCCATGAGCTGCGGGCGGGCGCCCTTGGTAAAGAAGTACAGCGCGCCGCGCACGTCGAGGCCGAGCGCACGGTTGAGCGCCGTTGCGTAGATCAGGGTCTGCGTGTGCTCGGGCAGCCAGGCGGGATCATCCGCCGGCACCTCGCCGGTGCGCTTGTCGGGCACCGTGGGATCGGTGAGCCTGAACCTGGCGGCACCCGAGCGGTGCTTGTAATCGATCACCACGGCGCGCGAGGCCGCATCCACGTCCACGCGATCGATGCGTCCTCCCAGCGGCCAGCCCGCGTAGGTCACATCGAGCTTGTTGAACGAGTACTCGAGATAGGCCGGGGCGAAGGGCGCCAGCACCCGCGCCTCGAAGCGCACCACGCTCTCGAGCTGGGGCAGGATGTCGTCGATCTGCGCCTCCTCGATGCTCGAGAGCGCCACGAGCGCCGCCGAGCTCGAGGTCTTGCCCCGCGCGTGCTCGGCGCGCACCGCAGCAAAGGCCTCGCGCAGCACCTTGAGCGACTGATCGAGATGCTGCGGCGTCACGCGCGCGGTACCGTCCTCGATCAGGCGCTCATGAAACCGGTAGAGCACGTCGTGCACGAAGTTGCCCTTCTCGATGTTGCCGAACCCGGCGTCGAGCGCCTGTGGTCGCACGCGCGATGAGACGAACCAGCACAGGGGGCAGCTCGCATAGGATTCGATCTGCGATGCCGAGAACCGGTTGGGCACGAGCGCGTCGCGCGCCTCGTCGCGATGCCTGAGCACGAGATACGGCACCGCCCGCTGCGAGAGCTCCTGCGGAGGCTGGCACGTCACGCGCCAGCTATCGAGGCCGCGGCCACGTGCGGGATCGGCATCGCGCACGATATCGCCCTCGCCCACCACGCGCGACACGGCCTTCGAACGCGCGGCGAACTCGCTCCAGATGGCAGCCGGATAGCTCGGCTTTGCCTGGCGATCGTGGGTGACGCGCGCAAACACCGTACGACCGCGATGCGCCTCGAGCAGGCGCGCGGCCTGCAAGCGCAGGCGCACCATGGGCTCCACCGTCACCGGCTCGGCGGCGAGGTCGCAGGCCATGGTCGCAAGCGGCCCCTCGGCGTGCGCGAGCGGGTACGATGCGACATCGACATCGGCGACGAGCGCGCCGGCGAATGCATCGGGCGGAGCAAGGACGGCGTCATCGAGCGTCATGAACGCAACTTCACCGCGCGGGGCACCGGAAGGTGCCGCCGTCTCGCGCGATGTCACCAGCACCTCATCGAGCGACGAGACCGCAAGCGCCTGCGGGACATCGGCGGCATGGGCAAGGTCGCGCACGAACTCGAGGGCGCGGGTGAGCGCCGCGCGCTCAAGCGCAGCGCGGGCGGCGCCATCACCGCTTCCGAAGGCAGACGCGGGCAGTGCCTGGGCGACATCGAGCATGAGCGCGAGCGCGGTGACGGGTCGCCCTTGCCAGAGCGCCTGCACGCAATCGGCGCACACGACGGGCACCCCGGCGTACGCCGAGGCGGCGTCGAGCTTGGCACGGGCGGCGCGCACGCGCCCCTGAACCGATTGGAGCTCGCGCAAGACGCCCTGAACGCCCAGGTCGCGCCGGCCGCGCACGCGCTTATCGAAGGCGCGCGCCGAGGCGGCATCGACACCGGAAAACGGCGAGACGAGCCAGTCCGACAGCGCGGGAGCAGGCCACCACTCCGCATCGCTCAGCGACCCCTCATCCGCCGCCCGCATGCATGCCACGATATCGTTGAGCGCGGCGAACGTCTTGCCCGCGCCGGTCTCGGTGAAGCGCACCGCGCGCGACACCGAGCTCGCGAGGCCTGCGGCGGCGAGGCGCACAGCGAGCTCGTCGAAGAGCGCACCCGACGCAGGCGAGATCGCCGCCACGCGGCACCGACCACCCTCAGCCAAGCGCTCAAGCTCCTCGACGTATGCCGCCGCCTTGGCATGAGGACCCGCCACCTCGATCAGAGACGGGAACGGCACCTCGCCAAGGGCACCGGGCGCACCCTCGACCGCAACGTCGCATCCAAGCGCCGCGCACGTGCCCGCGAGCTCGGTGGCAAGCTCGGCGGCGCCCGCCGGCACGAACGCGAGCACCTCGCCCGCACCTGCGATGGCGGCGAGCAGACGGCCAAGATACGCCGGGATCTCCAGCACATCGCGCAGCGCGACGCACGACGCGCACGGCAGCGCGCGCCCGGCAAGCTGCTCGCCGAGCAGCTGCGCCGCCTCGGCAGCCTCCACGAGCCCCCGCGCATCAAGCGCCGCTCGATACGCCTCAAGCACCGCAAGGACCGTCCGCTCCGCCGCGCGCGGCGAGCGTCGGTATTCGTTATCATGCAGCGCAAACGGCAGCAGGTCGCGCGCGATGCGCCCCAGCAGGCGCACGGTACCAGGATTGTTCTTGAGCGGGGCGAGATCCTCCGACGCCATGCTGTCCACGACCGCTGCCATGACGAGACGTCGCTCGAGCCGCGTGACCAAGCGCCGGCCATCGCCCATAAGCTCCCACAGCGCCTCGATAAACCCGGCGGGCGTCGTCACGTCGACCCCCAGCCCGCACCCCGCCTCGGCGAGCGCGCGGCGCTGGAGGTCCCGCTCGGCCAGCGAGGGCACCAGAAGCGTCACCCGCCCGTGCACAGTACGGGCCACCGCCAGGTGGCCTATCTCCTGCGCCCCGATACGTGCCGGCGCATTCGTATGGATGATGCGAACCGCCATATGGCTCCGTCCTATCGTCTTGTGTACCGGCCCCAGCATAGCCGCCCGTGCGGACATGCCGTCGCGCGCCTAGTCCACGCGCCTCTCCATGATGTAGTCGTCCATGATAAAGCCATGGCCGATATCGGTCTCGACGGCATCGATGACCTCGAAGCCGTGGCCGCGATAGGCGCGGATGCCCAGCTCGTTGCCCTTATTCACCGTGAGATACATCGCCCGGAGACCGCGCGCGCGGCACAGCTCCTCGTACATGCCGATCACCGCGCTCGCAAAGTGCTTGCCGCGCTCCTCGCGCAGCAGGTAGATCTTGGAGATGAAAAAGCGACCCGTCTCGGGCTCGACATGCCCGCCCGTGTAGCCCACGCGCCGCCCGTCGTCCGCCGCGCGCACAAACCAATACTCATACGCGTGCTCCGCCATATCGCGCTGAATCGCCGCGAGCGACTGAAACCGGTCGACCATGTAGCTGGTCTGCTCCTCGCCGAGCGTCGCGGGCCAGTACTCGAACCAGATCTTGTGCGCCATCTCGGCGAGCGCCGCCTGATCCGCATCCGTGCGAACCGGCTCGAACGTTGCTGTATGCGCCATGCAGCCTCCCAACTCGATGGTTCTCTATGCCCCGTCCTCCAGCTTGATGAGCACGTTGCGATAGCCGCCGCAATCGCCGTTGAGGGCCTTCGAGACGCGGCTCACCGTGGTGGACGAGGCGCCGGTGCGCGCCTGCACCTCGACATAGGAGTCTCCCTCATCGAGGAACCGCGCCACTTGGAGACGCTGGGCGAGATCGCAGATCTCGCGGGGCGTGCACAGGTCGGTGAGGAACCGCGCAAGATCGCCCTCATCGCCGATAAGGGCGAAGGCGTGCACCAGCTGGCGCACATCGGAGCGCTCGAACAGCGATTGATCCATCATGGTGCACCATCGCAATCATAACGTGGGGGCGTGACAACATGGAGCAGTGTAGCACACCGTCGCGCTAAAGCATCCCAGCTACACGAGCCGCGGCAGGGTCGGGATGAGCGAGAGCGCCTCGGCGATGCCGCTCGTCCACCACACCTCGTCGCGCTCGTCGATGAGCACCGCCTCGATGCCATCAAGCTGCTCGATGGTATCGATCGCACGGGCGGCACCGAGCATGAACGCCGTGGTCGACCACCCGTCGCAGTCCATCGAGCGCGCGGAGATGATCGTGGCGCTCGCCACATCGGTTTTCGCCGGCATGCCCGTTGCGGGGTCGAGGATGTGGTGGTACCACACGCCGCCCTGCGCAAACCGCCGCTCGTGGATGCCGCTCGTCACCACCGAACCGCGCGCAAGCTGGACCATCGCCCGATGGTGCGCGGGATCGCGCGGGTTCACGATGCCGATGCGCCAGGGAGCGCCCGCCGCGACGCGGGGGCGGGCGGCGTCGTTTGCCGGGCGGCCGCCGTTCACAAGCACGTTGCCGCCCAAATTGAGCACGAAGCGCTCCACGCCGTGCGCGCACAGCAGCCGCCCGAGGTCATCGGCGATATACCCCTTGGCGACGCCGCCCAAATCGAGGACCGTCGCCGGATCGTCGATGGCGAGCGTGGGTGCGCCGTCCGTACGGCCCATATGGATGTGCTCGTAGCCCACGTGCTCGAGTGCGCGGGCAACCGCAAGCGGCGCGGGCACGATGTGGTTGTGGAAATCCCACAACGACGTCACGGTTCCCATCGTGATATCGAAGCGCCCCTGGCTCTGGCGGCAATAGCCGAGCGCCAGCTCGACGAGCTCGGCGGTTTCCGGTGAGACCTCGACCGGCTCAGGCGCGGCGGCATGCGCACGGGAGATATCGGAATCGGTGCGTGTGCGCGAGAAGGCGTGCTCGAAGAACCAGCAGCGATCACGCGCCGCGATGAGCGCCTCGTCGAGGCGCGCCGCGACCCCGGGGTCGCGCGGGTCCTCGCCGTCGTTGGCATACGCGTAGAGCAGCACGTCGGTATTGAAGACGAAGAGCTCCAAGAGGCGCGCGCCATCGGATGCCGGGCACGGCAGCTCGGCACCCCCATCCGCGCAAACGAGTGCATTCGACTCCCTCGACGTGTGCGGCATCGCCTTGCCCCCTCTTCGTGAACTTATCGCGCACAGACGCGCAATCCTCATGCGGCGCGTCGTTTCGGGCATAATGGGTCGAAACCGTACCGCGTAAGACCAATCATAGCGCCCGCCGTGCGGGCCGCTTCAAGAGATAGGCCCCGAATATGAAGTTTCTGCTTAACTGGATCGTGACCTCGCTTGCCGTGGCGATCGCCGCTGCAATCGTGCCGGGCATCATGCCCTACGGACCGGTGGACACCTGGATCGCGTTTGCGTGTACGGGTCTTGTCCTCGGTTTCGTCAACGCGCTCATCAAACCGCTCGTCACGTTGATCTCGCTTCCCGTCACCCTCATCACCCTCGGCATCTTCCAGCTCGTGGTGAACAGTTTCATGCTCTCGCTCGCGGGATGGCTCTCGGTGAACATCTTCGGCGCGGGCATCGCCATCGCCGGCTTCGGTGCAGCGTTCGCGGGATCGATCATCGTGAGCATCATGTGTTCGCTGCTCGGCGCGGTTGCCAAAGCATAGGCCAGCGGGCGCAGCCGGCACATATCCGCCACACCCGCCAGCAACACCCCCAAACCCCATCATATATAAGGAGATAGCCATGGAACGCATCTATACCTCGATCGACCAGCTCATCGGCGAGACGCCCTTGCTGGAGATCACCAACATCGAGCGCGAGGACCAGCTTGAAGCCCGCGTCCTCGTCAAGCTCGAGCTCTTCAATCCCGCCGGCTCGGCAAAAGACCGCATCGCCCGCGCGATGATCGACGCCGCTGAGCGCGCGGGGCGCCTCGTGCCGCATGCGAACTACACCATCATCGAGCCCACCTCCGGAAACACGGGCATCGGTCTTTCCTCGGTCGCCGCCGCGCGCGGTTACCGCGTCATCATCACCATGCCCGAGACCATGAGCGTCGAGCGCCAGCGCCTCATGCGCGCCTATGGCGCCGAGCTCGTGCTCACCCCGGGCTCGGAGGGCATGGCGGGCGCCATCGCCCGCGCGAACGAGCTTGCCGCGTCGACGCCGAACAGCATCGTGGCAGGCCAGTTCAGCAACCCTGCCAACCCGCAGGCGCACTACGACACCACCGGACCCGAGATCTGGCGAGACACCGCCGGCGCGGTCGACATCTTCGTCGCCGGCATCGGCACCGGTGGCGCCATCTCCGGCACCGGGCGCTATCTCAAGGAACAGAAGGAGTCCGTGCAGATCGTGGGCGTGGAGCCGGCAGACTCCCCGGTGCTCACCAAGGGCACCGCCGGCCCGCACAAGATCCAGGGCATCGGCGCGGGCTTTGTGCCCGAGGCGCTCGACACGAGCATCTACGACGAGGTCATGACCGCCGAGGCGGATGACGCCTTTACCAGCGCGCGCAGACTCGCCACCCATGAGGGCGTGCTCGTGGGCATTTCCTCGGGCGCGGCGCTGTGGGCGGCGCTCGAGCTTGCCCGCAGACCCGAAAACAAGGGGAAGACCATCGTGGCGTTTCTGGTGGATACCGGCGAGCGCTACCTCTCGACCGAGCTGTTCGCGTAGGCGCGGCATGGCACTCCAGCGCGTGCTGGTGGCGATGAGCGGCGGCGTGGATTCGAGCGTCGCCGCCTGGCTGCTCCAGCGACAAGGATATGATTGCGTCGGCGCGACGATGCGCTTGTTCGACGACGATGCAGGCCCGGGCAACGCGCGCGACATCGATGATGCTGCAGCGATCGCGCAGCGCCTGGGCATCCCCCACCATGTGCTCGATTGCCGCGAGGCCTTCGATCGCGATGTTGTCGAGGCATTCGTGCGCGCCTACGAGCGCGGCGTCACGCCCAACCCCTGCACCATCTGCAACCGCCGCATCAAGTTTGGCCTGTTGCTCGAACAAGCGCGCATGTTGGGGTGCGATACCGTGGCAACCGGGCACTATGCACGCATCCGCCAGCGGCCCGATGCGACCCTATCGCCAGCTGCACCCGGAGCCACGCCCAAAGCGAATCGCCCTGCGGGCACCGCCCCGGTATTCGAGCTTTCCTGTGCGCGCGACCAAACAAAAGATCAGAGCTACTTCCTCTACAGCCTCACGCAAGATGTGCTCGCGCACGTGCGCTTCCCGCTCGGCGACCTCACCAAGGAGGGCGATATCCGCCGTATCGCCGCCGAACAGGGCTTCTCCTGCGCGCGCAAGCGCGACAGCCAGGGCATCTGCTTCGTACCCAACAACGATTTCGCCTCGTTTATCGAACGACGCCGACATGCTGAGCTGCCCGCGGGCGATATCGTCGACACATCCGGCGCGCTGCTCGGCCACCACCGCGGTGCCATCCGCTACACCGTGGGCCAGCGCAAGGGGTTGGGCGTTGCCGCGGCGCATCCGCTCTACGTGACCTCGATCGACGCCCGCACGAATACGGTGGTGCTCGGCGGCGAGCGCGACCTGATGGCGGATGCGCTCGTCGCAGACGATTGGATTTGGTCGGCACCCGCCGGCGAGATGGAAGCCCTGCTCGACGAAGCGGAGGCTGCCGGCACCGCGCTGCATGCAAGCGCGAAGATCCGCTACCACCAGCCCCATCAGGGCGTGCGCGTAGCACGCGCTGCCACCGATGCCCCCGCGCCCCGTGCGCTGCGTCTCGACTTCGATGAGCCCCAGCGCGCCATCGCACCCGGCCAGGCCGTGGTGCTCTACCGCGGTGACGTTGTGCTCGGCGGCGGCACCGTGCGCTGCGCCTGCTGACACGTGCCACGCCACCCTGGTCGCGAAGCGGGGCCGGCACCATACGGGATAACGGAGCCTCATGTCGCCGGCGGTGCGCCCCCGCACTCGTCAATCAAGCGTTTTATGCCGTATTGACCGCTAAGCAGCCATGATTGCGGCGCTTAGCGGTCAATACGGCATAATCTAAGCAAAAGGCCGGAGAACTGCATATGCAGTCTCCGGCCTTGGCTGTGCGCGGCGGATGCAGCTACGCCATGACCTTGCGGAAGAGCTCCACCACGGCGGCATGGTCGGCCTCGCGCGGGTTGCCCGGGAAGCAGGCGTCGGCGATCGCGTCATCTGCCAGCTGATCGAGGTCCTCTTCAACGAAGCCGTCGCACGTGGGCTTGATGTTGACGTCGGCAGAGAGCTGGCGCACCGCGGCGATCGCGGCGTCGGCGGCCTCGTCGTCGCTCATGCCGGTGGTGTCAACGCCCATGGCCACGGCCACCTCGGCCAGACGCTTAGTCACGACGGGCTTGTTGTACTCCATCGCAACCGGCAGGAGCATCGCGCAGGCCACGCCGTGCGGGGTGTCGTAGTGCGCGGAGAGCGTGTGCGCCATCGCGTGGTCGATGCCGAGGCCGACGTTGGAGAAGCCCATGCCGGCGATGTACTGGGCGAGCGCCATGCCCTCGCGGCCGGAGCCGGGAACGCCGCTCTTGGCCTCGGCCACGGCATCGCGCAGGTGCTTGGAGATGAGCTGGATCGCCTTGTAGTGGAACATGTCGGAGAGCTCCCAGGCGCCCTGGGTGGTGTAGCCCTCGATCGCGTGGGTGAGCGCGTCCATGCCGGTCGCGGCGGTGAGGCCGGCGGGCATCGAGGCCATCATGTCGGGGTCGACGACGGCGACGTCGGGGATATCGTTCACGTCGACGCACACGAACTTGCGGACCTTCTCGGGATCGGTGATCACGTAGTTGATCGTGACCTCGGCCGCGGTGCCGGCGGTGGTGGGCACGGCGATGGTGAAGACGGCGTGCTTCTTGGTGGGGGCCACGCCCTCGAGGGAGACGACGTCGGCGAACTCGGGGTTGGCGACGATGATGCCGATGCCCTTTGCGGTGTCCATCGAGGAGCCGCCGCCGATGGTGACGATGCAGTCGGCACCGGAGGCCTTGTACGCCTCGACGCCGTCCTGGACGTTCTTGATCGTGGGGTTGGGCTTGATCTCGGAGTAGAGCTCCCATGCGATGCCCGCCTCGTCGAGAAGGTCGGTCACCTTGGCCACGACGCCGAACTTCACGAGGTCCGGGTCGGAGCAGACGAAGGCCTTCTTATAGCCGCGGCGCTCGAGCTCGCCGGGGATCTCCTTAATCGCGCCGGAGCCGTGGTAGGAGATGTTGTTCAAGACGAAGCGGTTGGACATGATGCCTCCTTGATGTGGTGTTGCAGACGGCGAGGTGCAGATGCGCAGCGCTCACCGATGAAAATATACCCAAGTTGGCCAGGCACCGTAAGATCGATTGTGCACAGAACCGGCGGCACGCCCGCGCTAACTGCAGTGACGCCACTCGCGATCGGTGAGCATGCGCGCGACCGCAAGGCCCATGGGCAAGAAGATCATGATCATGACGGCGCGGGTGATCCAGTTGAGCGCGTCGATCGTCTCGAACGTCCCCATGTAATACACCGCTCGATACAGATACAGACCGGGCACCATGATGACGATCGAGGGCACGGTGATGGAGATGCGCGGAAAACCGTGGCGCGCGCTCGCGATCGTGGCGAGGAGCCCCGCCATGATGGCGCCCACGAAGGCGGCCGCCTCGGGCGGCATGGCAACGGCGTCGACCAAGGTCAGCCGCAGCGTGTTCGCCACTGCGCCCACCACGCCCGCCGCAACGGCCATGCGCACCGGCGAGTTGAAGAGCACCGAGAACCCGAACACGCCCACGAAGCTCGCCACAGCGCGCAGGGCAAGCAGGACCGCGGGCGAAAGGCCCAAAGGCGCGAAGTCATCGGGGCGCAGCTGCACGACCGACGCCACCAACCACGCTACCAGCGTCGCCACGATGATGACCGTGCACGCGTAGACGAGCCGCTCCACCCCCGAGCGGATATCGAGCTTGGCGAGATCGAGCCCGCTCGTGATGAGCGGGAATCCGGGAATCACGAAGAGCATGGCACCGATGTAGCCGGCATCGTGGTCCATCGCCCCCGGCACCACGAAGGAGAGCAGCCATAGGCTCAGAAGATAGCTGAGGCAGGCCACGGTCACGCCCACGCCGATGCAGGCGAAGTGCGTGAGGTTGCGCTCCATCATGAGGCGGCGCGTCAGCATGCCGAGCCCCGCACCGATAAAGGCGCAGCCCATCTCGATGGGACCCCCGCCGAGCAGGAACACGAAGGCGCAGCATGCGGCGGCGGAGGCGAGCGCGACCGCCCAGGGCGCATAGTTGCCGCGGCGGTGCTCGATATCGTCCATGCGGGCGTGCCACTCCCCCACGGTCAGCTCGGCGCCGTGCCGGGTGAGATCGCGCACGAGCCGCTCGGTGAGCCAGATGCGCTCGGTGTTCACGCCCGTGGTGGCAAGCGAGGCAACCTCGGAAAACGAGCCGGTCTCGTCGAAGCAGGTGCACTCGATGGAGGTAAGGCTTACATCGGTGGTGAGCGTGACGCCGAGCACCTCGGCTGCGGCGTTCATGGCCTCGCGCACGCGCCATGCACCCGAGCCACCCGAGAGCTTGAGCAGACCCAGACGGCAGATGAGCGACGATTTATCGGCGATGCTGGAGCGCGGTGCGGGCACATCGTGGTCGTCGAGGACCTCGTGCCAGGGTACGGGCATATGGTTCTGGTGCGGAACATGGGTGAGGCGGGCACGATGCGGACGATGCGCCCCCTTGCCTGCAAGCACCTCGAAAATCGATTCCGCGCCGTGTTCCCGTTCCGCCATTGCCTCACCTTTCCCGCGAGCCGCACATGTGACCTCGCATCCATGATATGGCAAACCGCACGCTCCACGCGGGTTATGCGCGGCGCGGCGGCAAGAACGCGCGAAATCCCCTACCGTCGCACTACATCCTCACCTGCCGCTTCGGGCCCGAAGGCCCCAGTGGGTGATATGTCAAACGGAAAGGTGCCGCATCGATTGAATGCGGCGATGAACATGCGTATGGCATTCGAGGGGGTCGTCCCCACGCGCTGAGTCGCCGCCGCGAAGGCCGCCTTCTCCTGAGGCAGCACCTTCGCGACGACCGGGGTCATGTGCTCTGCCATGTTCGATCCTTCATAGCACGGTGTTGGTGCGATTCCGGAGGCGGCAGTTGTTGCACTACGTTTGTTGATGCCGCCTCGCTGCTGCATGTTGTTGTATTGGTATTACGAAGTTTTACTAAGTATTACCCCAGCAGGTAGCCTATCACGTTGCGGCAGCGCATGCAAGGCGATGTGACGCACAGCGCGCGCAGAAAAGCGGCGGCTGAAAAGTTACAGATTGAATACCTCGCTCGCGAACATTGCAAATACCAGCGAGCATGCAATACTCGAATGCATATATCTGCATGAAGTCGACATCCCAATTGCTTTTGCTGCATGCACCGGGTTGCCGACGGTCTTGAAGGAGAACGTATGAAGAACTGGAAGATGACCAAGCTCGCGTCCATCGCGACGCTCGCGCTCGCCGCCACGCTCGGCCTTGCCGCCTGCGGCGGTGCTCCTGCCACCGAGGGCTCTGCTAGCACGGATGAGGGCTCCGGCGAGTTCACCACCCTCACCGAGGGCACCATCGCGTTCGCGACCTCGCCCGACTACCCGCCGTTCGAGAATCTCGTCGACGGCGAGTACGTCGGCCTCGATATGGATCTCGGTCGCGCCATCGCCGAGGAGCTCGGGCTCGAGTGCGAGTACGTGAACATCGACTTCGACGGCATCGTTCCCGCCATCGTGGCGGGCGGCCAGGCCGACGCCGGCCTCTCGGGCATCTCCATCACGCCCGACCGCGAGGACCAGGTCGACTTCTCCACGCCCTACTACGTTGACAACCAGGCCGTGGCCGTGATGAACGACAACACCGCCATCACCGAGGACAACGCCACCGAGGCGCTCAACCAGGAGACCGTGCGCATCGCGGTCCAGAGCGGCTCCACCGGCGAGGAGCACGCCGCCGAGTACTTCCCCAACGCCGAGCTCGTCTCCTTCCCCAACTTCACCGACTGCTTCGCTGCCGTCCAGGCCGGACAGGCCGATGCGGTGTGCGGCAACATCGCCGTGGTGGAGCAGATGCTCGCCGAGGCCTATGACAACGAGCACGTTGTCTACACCTCCGCTACCGGCGAGGAGTACGCCATCGCCGTCTCGAAGGACAACCCCGAGCTGCTCGCCGCCATCAACGAGGCCATTGAGACGCTCGACGAGAACGGTACGCTCGACGAGCTCATCTCTGCTAACATGGGCTAGCGGACGCACGTCGGCAAACATCCCCCTTGCACGTTAATGCGGCCCTCCCCGCCTCGCGGGAAGGGCCGTTACCGTATCGAGAAGCGAGGTCTCTGTGAACAGCATCCATCATCATCTAGCCCGCGCGCTCGCCCTCGTGGCGCTCGTCGCGGCCGGCAGCATCGCCTGCCTGGGCGCGCTCCCCGCGCCCGCATGCGCGATGGAAACCGTGCGCTGCACGGGCAGGCCGAACGCTGAAGACGATAAATCGGCCATCCAGGGCGCCACCGAGTCGCGCATCACCCTTGAAACCTCGCTGGACGCGGGAGAGGGCGTGGAGCAGCTGACGCTGCACATCCCGGAGGGCACCTCGTTCTCAACCGACGACCTTGCCGTAACCATGCTCACCGGCGACGACCTCATGACCCGCGAGGAGGTTTCCTATACCGAGACCGTCGACGGGCAGGACCTCGTGCTCGACTTCGACAAGCCGCTCAACGACGCGGGGCACCTGAGCGTCATGGTCTACGGCGTCTACTTCCCGCAGGCAGGCGGCGACATCCAGGTTGCGGCGAGCTATGTTGCGAACGGCGCCGAGCACACGCTCGAGAACATTCCTACCATCCCGGTGGTGGGGATCAGCGGCACCGAGGCGCTCTCGCAATGGCTCGAGCAGCAGCCGTGGGTCCAGTCGTGGAACGAGAACCGCTTTTTGCGCCTGTTCTTCGACCCCACCATCATGGTGACGAGCTTCCCGGTGGTGCTGAACGGCTTCTTCATGTCCATCGCGGTGGTGGCGCTCGCCTTCCCGCTCGGCATCCCCGTGGCGCTGCTGTTGGCGTTCATGCGCATGTCGAAGTTCGTCCTCTGGCGAGGCATCGCCACCACATACGTGAACATCGTGCGCGGCACGCCGCTCTTCCTGCAGATCTACATCGCATTCTTCGGCCTGCCGCTCGCCGGCATCAACGTGCCCAACTTCCCGCTCGGCGTCATCGTCATGATGCTCAACTCGGGCGCCTACATGTGCGAGATCTTCCGCGCCGGCATCCTGGCGGTGAGCAAGGGTCAAACCGAGGCGGCGCGGTCGCTGGGCATGAGCGGTGCGCAGGCGATGTTCTACGTGGTGCTCCCGCAGATGTTCCGTATGGTGATCCCCAACCTCACCAACGAGTTCATCACGCTCTACAAGGACACGTCGCTGCTTGCCGCGGTAGGCGTCATGGAGCTCGTGATGTACGCGCGCACCATCGTTGCCTCCACCGGCTCGATCACGCCCTACATCGTTGCCGCGGTGTTCTACCTCGTGATCACGCTGCCGCTCTCCAAGATCACCCGCCATCTGGAGGAACGTGCGCTCGGCCACCGCACTCGTCGTCGCACCCCCGCCGCTGCGTCTGCGGCGCCTACGTCCAAGGAGGCATAAGGTCATGCCCGATACCGCTACCGCACCTGCAACCGATCCCATTCTCTCGGTGCGCGATCTGCATAAGAGCTTCGGCTCGACCGATGTGCTCAAGGGCATCTCGCTCGATATCCGCAAAGGCGAGGTGGTCGTGGTGCTGGGGCCCTCCGGCTCCGGCAAGTCGACCATGCTGCGCTGCCTGAACCGCCTTGAGGAGCCCACGAGCGGCCAGATCATCTTCGAAGGCGAGGACATCTGCGCGTCGAAGGCGAATGTGAACAGCATCCGCGAGCGCATGGGCATGGTGTTCCAGCAGTTTAACCTCTTCCCGCATCTCGACGCCCTGCATAATGTGATGCTCGCGCAGGAGAAGGTGCTCAAGCGCTCGAAAGAGGAGGCGGAGCGCGTGGCACGCGAGCAGCTGGCGCGCGTGGGCCTCGCCGATCGCGCCGACTACTTCCCCGACGAGCTCTCCGGCGGCCAGCAGCAGCGCGTCGCCATCGCCCGCGCGCTCGCCATGGATCCCCATGTGATGCTCTTCGACGAGGCCACCTCGGCGCTCGACCCCGAGCTGGTGCGCGGCGTCCTCGACGTCATGCGCGAGCTCGCCCAGGGCGGCATGACCATGGTAGTGGTCACCCACGAGATGGGCTTCGCGCGCGACGTGGCCGACCGCGTCATCTTCATGGAGGGCGGCTATATCGTCGAGGAGGGTGCGCCGGAACAGGTTTTCGAGCATCCCCGGAGCAAGCGCACGCGCGCCTTCATCGGCCAGGTTGCAAGCTAGATCTGCGCTCGATTGCATAGAGAGCAGCGAGGCCCCCGGCACCTTGCCGGGGGCCTCTCGTTTACCGTCGGATGCGCTTAGCGTCTACCGCGCCCGCCGCCGTCACCGGGTCGGCGCGTGGTGCGGCCGCGGCCTCCCGGAGCGGGACGCGTGCCGCCCCGGCGCTCGGGACGGTGCCCACGCCGCTCGCGCCCAGCGGGCTGGTCACCGTTGCGCCAGTCGCCCGCACGGCGCGCATCATGTCGCGACCAATCGCCGCGATCGCGCGACGGTGCCGCCGGCGCTTCCTCGCGGCGGCGCGACGCATCATGGCGGCCGGACGTTTGCTCGCGCACGCGCGCCTTGCCGGTGCGCTTGGGGTGCGCAGGGCGCAGGGCATGCTCCTTGCGCGCGGGCGTCTCGACGGTCTGGGCACCCTCGGCCTGCGTTTCCGTACGAGCCTTCCCGTCGGTGCGCGGCGCCTCGTCGCGGCTGCCGCGGCGCTCCGCACGCTGCCCGCGACCCGCGGCACCGCGCTTCTTCTTCGACGTCGACTTGCCGCGCTTGGTCTTCTTCTTCCCCGTCTTGGCGGCGGGCACGCGCGCCGGATCCACGACGGGCGGCTGCTCGCCGCAGTCGAGCCCGGCGGCATCGAACAGCGTCGCGGTCTTGCCCATAAGCGCCTCGATCGCAAAGAACTCCTCGACGTCGTTGATCGTCACGAAGGTGAGCGCCCAGCCCACTTCGCCGGCGCGACCGGTGCGTCCGATGCGGTGGATGTAGTCGGTGGGCTCTTCGGGAACATCGAAGTTCACCACGTAGCGCACATCGGTGATATCGATGCCGCGCGCAAGCACATCGGTTGCCACGAGCACGTCGCAGCGGCCGCGCCGGAAGTCCTGCAAGGCGCGCTCGCGCTGCGCCTGGCTGCGGTTGCCATGGATGGGCAGCGCACGGATGCCGGCGTGGTTCAGGCGACGGCAGCAGGCGTCGGCACGGTGCTTGGTGCGGCAGAACACGATGACCCGGCGCGGTCCATTTTGCTTGAGCACCTGCGCGAGCAGGCCGTTTTTCACCTCGAGCGACACCGGCAGCACGTATTGGTCGACGGTATCGGCCGTCGCGGCGGGCGGGGCGATCTCCACGCGCGCCGGATCGTGCACCAGATCGGTGATGGAGCCCACGGCCTTCTCGTCGAGCGTTGCGGAGAACAACAGCGTCTGACGCTCGGCGGGCGTATGGTTCACAATCTTGCGCACATCGGGCAGAAAGCCCATGTCGAGCATGCGATCCGCCTCGTCGAGCACGAGCACCTGCACCTCGCTCAGGTTGCAGGCGCCCTGGTCGATCAGGTCGACCAGACGACCCGGCGTGGCAACGAGCACATCGCAGCCGCGCTTCAAGGCGCTGCGCTGCGGGTTATACGAAAGCCCGCCCACCACGGTTTGGGCGATATGCTTGGTGCGCGCCGCGATCTTGGTGCACACCGTGTCGATCTGCTGCGCCAGCTCGCGTGTGGGCGTCACGATGAGCATGAGCGGACCGCGGCCGCGCGCGCTCTTGCGGTCGCGGCCATGGCGCACCACGTGATCGAGATTGTTGAGCGCCGGCAGCAGAAACGCCGCCGTTTTGCCCGTGCCGGTCTGAGCGGCGGCGAGCAGGTCGCGTCCGGCCAGGACCTCGGGTATGGCCGCCGCCTGCACCGGCGTGGGGGCCGTATAGCGCAGGTCGCGCACGGCCTTCAGCACGGTATCGGAAAGACCCAGGTCGGCAAAGCTCGGCTGCGCGGGCGCGTCGTCGCGGATATCCTCCGCGCGGTCATGTTGTTCGGTTGTCGTCATAGGTGTTGAGCAATCCATTCCAGATGCGTGGAAACCCGCGACGGGGCATCCGTGCACCTCGTGCGTATACGAGTACAGCAGGCGAACGCGCAACGGACCAGCGCAGGGTCCACAGGAACAGGAGCGCGGGAGCAGGTTTTCGCCGCAGGTAAGTATAGGGTTCCCGCACCCGGAGATGGGCATGGCGCGGCGCTGCGCACGCAAATCTCACGACCCTAGACACCCCCAGGGGGTGTGGGTGTATACTACCGCCAAGATCATCATCGGTCGCACCGCCCCGCCCTGGGCAACGAGCGCGACCACTGATCGGAAGGAATCTCTATGGCCCATGAATCGTTTGATGTAGGCGGCATGACCTGCGCCGCGTGCCAAGCGCATGTCGAGCGTGCCGTCTGCAAGCTCGATGGCGTGGAAAACGTTGCCGTCAACCTGCTCTCGGGCTCGATGGCGGTCGATTTCGACGAATCATCCATCTCGGCAGATGCGATCTGCGACGCCGTCGATCGCGCCGGGTATACGGCATCGGTTGCGAGAGGATCCGCCACGCTGGACAACGGCGAGGGCACGGCGCGAGCAGCCACCCGGCTCGAATCCCCCACCAAGAAGCTCGAAGCCACCGCGAAGGCGATGAAGGCGCGGCTTGTGGCGTCGTTCGTGTTCTGGATTCCGCTGTTCTACATCGGCATGGGCCACATGCTCGGTTGGCCCGTACCCGCTGTGTTCACCGATCCCGCCCACGCCATGACGCTCGCGCTCACCGAGCTCGTGCTCGTGGTGCCCATCATGTATCTCAACCGCGCGTACTTTGAAAACGGCTTCAAGACCCTCTGGCACCGTGCGCCCACCATGGACGCCCTCATCGCCATCGGCGCGGCGGCGAGCGTCGCCTGGTCGGTCTACGCCATGTTCCTGATGGCCGATGCACTCGCCGCAGGAGACACCCATGCGGCGCACGCCATCGCCATGGACAACCTCTATTTCGAGAGCGCCGGCACCATCCTCACCCTCGTGACCGTGGGCAAGTACCTCGAGACGCGATCGAAATCTAAAACGGGCGGTGCCATCGAGAAGCTCATCGACCTCGCGCCCAAGACCGCAACCATCATCGAGGCAGACGGCGACGAGCGCACCGTCGCGGTCGAGGAGATCCAACCCGGACAGACCGTGCTCGTGCGCCCCGGCGAGACGATCGCCGTCGACGGCGTGGTCCTCGAAGGCTCCTCCGCCGTGGACGAAAGCGCGCTCACCGGCGAATCCATCCCCGTGGAGAAGACCCCGGGGGCAACGGTAAACGCTGCCACCATCAACCGCACCGGCTCCTTCACGTTCCGCGCCACCCGCGTGGGCGCCGACACCGCGCTCGCCAAGATCATCCGGCTCGTCGAGGATGCCAATGCCACCAAGGCGCCCATCGCGCGGCTCGCCGACAAGGTCGCGGGGATCTTCGTGCCCATCGTCCTCGGCATCGCTGCGGTCACCTTCATCGGATGGCTCATCGCCGGCGGCTCCATCAACCAGGCGCTCACCGCAAGCGTCGCCGTGGTCGTGATCAGCTGTCCGTGCGCACTGGGCCTGGCAACGCCGGTGGCCATCATGGTGGGCACAGGCAAAGGGGCCGAGATGGGCGTGCTGTTCAAGAACGCCGAGGCGCTCGAGACGCTGCACAAGGTCAGCACGGTGGTGCTCGACAAGACGGGAACCGTGACCGCGGGCAAGCCGGTCGTCACCGACATCGTGCCGGCACAGCGCCCGGATGGCACGCCCGCGATGTCCGAGAAGGCGCTCATGAAGCTCGCCTGCGCCCTTGAGAGGCGCAGCGAGCACCCGCTCGCCGAGGCCATCATGGCGCGTGCCGAGGAGCTGGACATCGCCGCCCGCACCGTCGATGACTTCCGCGCCGTTCCTGGTCGCGGCGTCACCGCGCGCGAGGGCGCGAGCACCATCGCCGCCGGCAACGCCGCCCTCATGGCAGACCTTGGCATCGAGGTTCCCCGCGAGCTTGAGCGCGCCTTCGCTCGGGCGGGCAAGACGCCGCTCTTCTTTGCGCGCAACGGCCAGCTCGCCGGAACCATCGCCGTCGCCGATGAAGTGAAGCCCACGAGCGCCGCCGCCATCCGGGCCCTCGGCGCGCTGGGCGTCGAAACCGTCATGCTCACGGGCGACAACCGCCAAACAGCCGAAGCCATCGCGCAGGAGGTGGGCATCGCGCACGTGATCGCAGACGTCATGCCCGCCGATAAGGAGCGCCACGTGCGCGAGCTGCAGGCGGACGGCGCCTGCGTCGCCATGGTGGGCGACGGCATCAACGACTCCCCCGCGCTCGCCCGCGCCGATGTCGGTCTCGCCATCGGCACCGGCGCCGACATCGCAAAGGAAGGCGCCGACGTCGTGCTCATGCACAGCGACCTCGTCGATGTGGCGCGCGCCATCGAGCTGTCGCGCGCGGTGATGCGCAACATCAAGCAGGACCTCTTCTGGGCGCTGTTCTACAACGCCTGCGGCATCCCGCTCGCAGCGGGCGTCCTCTTCCCCATACTCGGCTGGCAGCTCTCGCCGATGTTCGGCGCGGCGGCCATGAGCCTCTCCAGCGTGTGCGTTTGCACCAACGCCTTGCGCCTGAGGGGATTTAGGCCCAAAGTGACCGACCGCATCGCGGACGCACAGGGCTAGGGCAACAGCCGCGGGCGACCGGCGCGCGGCGAATCGGCGCGAACCCCGCACAACCCGCATCACCAGGTACACCGGACGGCGCCGCCGTCCTCAACAGAAAGGATCGACCATGAACTACACCATCAAGACCGAGGGCCTGCACTGCGGCCACTGCGACGCCGCCGTCGAGACCGAGCTCATGAAGGTAGCGGGCGTGACCGACGCCGACGCGGACCACGAGACCAACACGGTCACCGTCGAGTGCGCAGGCGACGTCGCTCCCGAGGCGCTCGAGGCCGCCGTCACCGCCGCCGGCGACGCCTTCAAGGTCGTCTCCATCACGGCCGCCTAACCATGCAGGCCGATACCGACAAGACCCTCCGCTTGCTGCGCACCGCGCGCGGGCAGATTGACGGCATCATCCGCATGGTCGAGGCAGACCGCTACTGCATCGACATTTCGACCCAGCTCATGGCCACCCAGTCGATCCTCGCCCGCATCAACGCCGACGTGCTGAAGGCCCACCTCGAGCACTGCGTCGCCGGCGCGCTGGAATCGGGCACGCCCGCGGAGAAGGCCGAGAAGCTCGACGAGATCGAGCGCGTCATCGACAAACTGGCGAAGTAGCGCCTCCCGGGGCGCTTGTATTCGCCGTCTCCGCACCCTCAAGTCGGTTATGAGCGTAAAGAGCGCACCGTACGGCGAAGAGCAGGTAGAAGCTGATGTGCACACAGCTTCTACCTGCTCTTTCTTTATTGCGACTTGCCTTATCAGCCGCGGCTCACAGCGGGCACCGATCTTTTACGCTCATAAACGACTTGAGCACGCTTCGGCGTCCGTCCGCGAGCGCGCATGAACGGCGCCGCGAGACGGAACCGCCCTATTCCGCCCAGAATACGCGGCCCTCGCGGCGCGGCTTGGGCTCGGGGTCCTGCGCCGGCCATCCGAGGATGCAGTTGCCAATACCCTCGTAGTCGCCCTCGACGCCCAGATCGGCGAGCAGGTGCTTGAACTCGGGGGCGTCGAAGACCTCCTTCGCGCGGTGGATCCAGCAGCTCCCAAGACCGAGCGTGTGCGCCGCGTTCATGAGGTTGCCCATCACGAGCGAACCGTCGTAGATGTAGGTGGGCACGTCGCGCGGGGCGAGCACCACGAGCACAACGAGTGCACCGTAGAACGGGTCGCCGTCGCCGCCCATGACGGCGGCGTTGGCAGCCGAGAGGCGGTCGCGGAGCGCTCGGTCGGTCACCGCGACGATGATGGGAGACTGGCGGCCCATGCCGCTCGGCGCCCAGAGGCCCGCCTCGATAACCTGTTCGATGAGCTCGCGCGGGACGGGTTTATCCTCGTACGCGCGCACGCTCCTGCGCTCCTCAAGCGCCTTGATGATGTCGTTCATGGGAGGCTCCTTTCGCATAGCAGAAACGTATTCCTTCGTTTCATACCCAGAAGAGCCTCTTGAGCCGCGCGGGTAGCAACTCGTATCAGAAGAGACACGCCTCGATGACGTCACGCCCGCGCAGCGCAGCGAGCCACCGCGCAGGAATCGCGTCGGCACCGTAGACGATGCCCGCGAGGGCACCCGCCACGGCCGCGGTGGTGTCGGTGTCGTCGCCCAGATTCACCGCGGCGCGTACGCAGTCCGCGTAGGTTGAGGTTGTGAGCAGACACCAGAGCGCCGCCTCGAAGGTGTCGCTCACAAATCCGCTCGAGCGGACCTCCGCCCGCGGGCGCGCCGCCAGCACGCCGGCGTCTGGAATCGCATCGCACGGGGCGACCCCGCGCGCAAGCATGCGCGCGATATGAACGAGCGATACGCAGAGCCCGGTCGACGTGGGATGGGCGTGCGTGATGGCCGAGACCGCACGAACCTCATCGTCGGTCGCGTCCGTGAAGGCGAGGGGCACCGTGCGCATGAGCGATCCGTTGCCGTTATCCCACTCCCCCGCGCAGCCATACCCCTGGTCAAGAGCGCGGGCACACGCCCCGCCGATGTCAAAGAGCCCGTCCACAGTGTAGGCGCCCTCCCGGTACCACCGCACAAAGCGTTGCCGAATATCCTCAGTGTCGATGTGACCGAGCTCCCGGAAGCTATCGCAGATGCAAAGCGCCATGGAGGTGTCGTCGCTCCACGTTCCCGCCGGCTGGTGGTGCGAGCCAAAACCCACCATATCCGTGCAGGCAAAGGTGCCCCGCGCGCGGAACTCGTATGGGACGCCAAGGGCATCCGCCACCGCTTGCCCATAGATACAATCTCTAAGTGTCGCCGCCATATCGATCTCCCGTACCGCGATGGACCTTCCGAGCGCCCGCGTTGCCGCGGCGCCGCGATGGCATCATTATAGAAACGAGCCTAAACATCCGCCCACACAGAACAGCGCTCCTCGCGCCCACCCAGGACGGCGTTTCTCGCGCCCGCGTTCACCAAAACCCGGCGCCCGCCGCCGCAACGCGCTGAACAGCTAACCCAAAGGAGCAACCGTGATTCGCCCCATCATGACCTCGCGCATCATCCTCGCACGCCCCTCAGCAGACGCCGTACCCGGCGACGAGCCCCATGCGCAGGACCTTCTGGACACCTTTGCCGCACACCGGACGGAGTGCGTAGGGATGGCGGCGAACATGATCGGCGTCCTCAAGCGCATCATCGTGTTTTCCGAGGGCGGCGCTGCGGACTCCCCCGCCCGCCTCATGTACAACCCAGAGCTCATCGCGCAAGCGGAACCCTTTGAGACCGAGGAGGGCTGTCTCTCGCTCACGGGCGTCCGCCCCACCACGCGCTACCGCCGCATCACCGTGCGCTACCAGGACGAGAGCTGGCGCGAGCGCACCGAGCGCTTCAGCGGCTACACCGCAGAGATCATCCAGCACGAGATAGACCACTGCTCAGGCATCGTTATCTAACGCCTCCGCTTAAAAGAACTTAGCGAGGTCCCAAGCGGTAATGATGCCGAGGAGCCGCTCGTCGGGTTTGCCGTGTTCGGTCACAAACACCATGACGAGGCGGTTTGCCTGCCTGAGCGACGCCTGGAAGAGCTCCGCCACCTCGTCGGCGGGCTCGCGGCGCGCCACAAAGGCAAAGCGCCCCGGCTCGTGCGCGTCGAGGGCGAGCAGGCGCTCCAGCTGCTTGAGCGTCGCCGCCTCGGGAATCTCGAGCGCCATGTCGTCCACCAGATACGAGAGCACGGTGCTCTCGCTCAGCACGCCCACCACGCGCCCGTCGGCCAAGATGGGCACATGCGCGTAGCCGTGCTCGGCCATGTCGCGCAGCACCGGGCGCAGGGGCTCGTCCATGGTGGCAATGCGAATTTTATCGCGCCGGGTGCAGACGTCCTCGGCCGCGCCCATGCCCTCAAAGCGCTCGAGCGTAGAGCGGAGCGCGTCGAGCATGGCGTCGCTGGGGATGACGGCGTACGACCCGTCGATGCGTTCGTTATGCTGGAGGAAATTCCGCACCTCGCGGTAGTAGTCGAGCTCGTCGCGAAGCGCCCGGGGCGCCTTGTCGCGGCTGAGCAGCCACGCGATGGCGCCGCCATCGCGCGAGAGGTTATACCGCTCGCGAATGAGCCGCTCGAGCCGGTTATACAGATCCAAGAACTCAACGGTGTTGTCAGCGGTCATGGGCGCCCCTTCCGATTGTCTACGTCCATGGTACCCGACCCGCTGGGGACAGAATCGCGGTCGACCCCACATCGTCTGTCAATGATTATTCCAAACAGAATAATTCTTGTTAGAATAATCTTGATTGTCAGCATCAGCATGTATGCAAGGGGCGACGCTATGGATACATTCATCGACCGACAAGCGGAACTCGACACCTTGGAACGCGAATATGCGCGCGCTGGCTCGTCGTTTGTGGTCATCTACGGGCGTCGCCGCGTAGGCAAAACCGCGCTCATCAACCAATTCATTCAGAACAAGCGCGCCCTCTACTATCTCGCTACCCAAGAACCCGAGCTACAGAATCTCCAGAGCTTCCAGGGTATTTTGGCAGACTTTCTCGACAACGACCTGCTCAGAAACGCGCGCATCGATCGATGGGAAGATCTGTTCCGCGAGCTCGCACGCGTTTGCACCTCAGACCAGACGCGGACGGTAATCGTTATAGACGAGTTCCAATACTTGGGAAAAGCCAATCCTGCCTACCCCTCGATCTTCCAGCGCGTCTGGGACACCATTCTTAAAGACGCCAACGTGATGCTCATCCTTTGCGGTTCTCTTATCTCGCTCATGCGCGATCAAGTGCTCGCAGAGGATAGCCCTCTCTATGGCAGGCGCACCGCGCAGATCCGTCTGCAACAGATTCCCTTCGCGCATTACCACGAGTTCTTCCCCGGCTACTCCATGCGTGAGCTGGTGGAGCGCTATGCCGTAACGGGCGGCGTGCCCAAATACATCGAGCTCTTCGAGGACCAGCCCGATATCTACCAAGCCATCACCGAAAACGTCCTAAAAAAGGATAGCTTTCTCTACGGCGAGCCTACGTTTCTCTTGCAAAACGAGGTCAAAGACATCGGCAGCTATTATGCACTCATGCGCGTCATCGCCGGCGGTGCCGAGCGACCGAGCGAAATTGCGTCGCGCTTTGGCATGAAGCAGACGAGCATCTCGAAGTACCTTAAAACCCTTATCGATCTCGATATACTCGCGCGCGAGACGCCCGTGACCGAGCGCAACCCCGAGAAGAGCAAGCGCTCGCTCTACAAGATTTGCGACAACTTCATCGCGTTCTGGTTTACCTTCGTGCTCCCCAATCTGAGCTATCTGGAGACCGGGCGCGTGGAGGCGGTGGAGCGACGCATCAGGCAAAACTTCGTCGACGCCCACGTGGCGCGCGTGTATGAGACCGTGTGCCAAGAGCGCCTGTGGGACCTTGTCGACGAGGCGTCTCTCCCCTTCATTCCCGAGCGTGTCGGCCGCTGGTGGAGCGGCTCGCACGAAATCGACGCCTGCGCGGTGAGCAACACCGACCGGCGTGCGATTTGGGGCGAGTGCAAGTTCTGGAAGAACCCCGTGGGCGAGAACGTGCTGCACGAGCTTGAGGAAAAGGTCGCCTCCGTCCCCGAGGCGGCGCACTTGGACAACACGCTCGTCATCTTTAGCATCAGTGGCTTCACCGACCGGCTACGCGATGCGGCGCGCGACCGCGACGACATCATCCTTATTGATGACAGTCAGGCAGGCTAACACGAGTTCAAGGGACGCCGTGAGTGGAAAGGTAAGACCACACATGCGATAATACAGATGAGTGCGGCATCTGTTTGCGACACCTATAGTTGCATGCAGTTGCCGCTACCCGGAGGCTCCCTCCCCCTCGGGTGGCCAGAGGCGCGTGAGAACGCAACTGGAACCAAAGGGGATCAAAGGAGGCCAGCGCGGGTGAAATCCCCGCGCAAACGCCCCGAGTCGAGGCACGCCCAGACTTTCGAATCGGGACACAGCCTCATCTTGAGCCGATTGCGCGCCCGGTTGATTCAGGGAACGACCTTTCGGCTCACCTTCTTCGTAAGGGCGATCCCTCGCTGACCTTTAACAGGGAGGGTAGTGCCCTTGCAATGGGGAGAGGGATTCCTACCGGGGCTTCAGTGCACCGGTGCCTGGGCCCTCTCCTTCCTTCTGTGACGCGCTCGAGCAATCCACCGTGAGGGGCTCCATCGAATTCCACGAAGTGATTCGCATGACGAGGCATCCGAAGCCGACGCAGAAGATGGCGAACGAGAAAGTCGAAGCGAATCAAAACACGCTGCGCTCCGGCCCAAGCTCAGGTGCGACGATTTCCCCTCAGCACCAAACACTTACCAAACAGCTTGCCCTTTATACTGGGAGGAGCACAGTTCGTTGTAAAGGAGCTCGAACATGCCGGCCAAACGCCCCCTCAAGGTTCCCGCCGCTGTCTGGCGGGTCGCCAGCACCTTCCTCAACCCCGAGAACCTCATCGCGGTATGGGAGCACCTCAACAAGGACGACCGCGTTCTCGAGTTCTTCCGCAGCATTCACCCCTCCAAAGCACTCAGTCCTATCGCGCGCATTGAGGCGCAGCTCGACGCCATAGAGGGATTGCTCGCCTCGGGGCTTCAGATTGTGCCGAGCACCTCGCTTGTCAACGAATGGCAACGGACCCTGTCGACGCTGAGACTCGCCCTGCCACTGGTAAAGACCGCCAAGGGCAAGAGCAAGCGGGAGAAAATCAAAGACCTGCAATCACACGTCGCCAAACTTCAGGACGATATCTACGCGCACCTTCTGGCTTCAAATACTCCGGAATGACCCAGCTCAGCAGCAATCAGTCGCAGAGCTCCTCATCTGGAAGAAGATAAATCGCGCTTGAGTCAGCGGCGATCGCCATGGGCTTTTCCCGCAACAGGGCGATAGATTCTACGCCTTCTTGCAGGGGAAGCACCTCAGGTGAGCTCATGCTGCGAAGCCTTGCCATAAGAGAATCGTTTATTTCGTCGTTGAACTTACCAATCCCCTCTCCCGCATCCTTGAGAGCCTCATCAACCGGCGTAATGTCCCCAAGCGGGGTTTGGGAAAGAAGCCCTCCGAGCGCCTTACCAGCTCCAGAAATACCCCCGAGTACGGCGGCATCAAGAGAACCCTGGGTGCTTTTCTCGAAAGCGTTGTAGCATTCTGTATACAGCTCGAGATACGCAAGCGCATGAGCGGATATGCGCTCAGATACGGAATGAAGATAGGCGCTGTCCATATTGTTGCTCAGCAATGGCTCCAAGAAGGACGCGAGAGCGTGCGCGTAGGTCGCAAGACGGTATTCCTCGAGGTGATCGATGAGCTCAGAAAGCCGCCCCTCAACAGTTGCTCTGATTTCAACAAGTCCCCCGTTTAGCTTGGCTCTGACCTGCGCCCGTTGTAGCGTTGCCACAGTATCCGCACACTTTCTGATCTCGAGCACTTGCGCATGAGAACTCTGCAAGAAGGTGCTGTTTGACCAATTAAAACGATAGTCCCGCGCGATGTCCGCCAAAGCCTGAAGAGAACCGCGAAGCTCGGCTTTGTCACGCTGCTTCAGATACTCGAACATTTCCTCCTGCGTACGCCGTATGGAATCAAGCTTCTGGGTAACAACCATGAGCGCAGCAGCCATCGCGAGTGTTACAGGATCAAACGCGACGGGCGCCGACGAAGCAGCTTCGACAACGTGGAGGCGTGCTTGACTGAAGCCATTAGCATGATCTCGGAAAGATCCGAGAAGTCCCGAACCGTCTTTAAATGCCTGGAGCATAGCGGGTGGTATCGGGCTGCCCGAAGCGTCGGTAACCGTGAAAAGAACAGGCGCCGCAATAGATGCTACAGCAGGAACAAAAGCGTTCACCAATGAGGACAGGCCCACTCCAAGCGCCGGTAGCTGATCGAAGGGAATACGAAGGGCATCGTCCGTCTTTACTTCGATATCAGTCGGAACGAGGCCGAGGATGAGCTCTCCCGGTTGCTGATTATTGTTCTCTTCAGACATGACGCACCCCAAGCCGCAGCGTTTGAATAGCACTTTTCATCCTACAACAAATAACAAATTGGCATTCAGATTCGAATCAAGACAGATGACCCAGCTCCGCCCCGTCTAACCTAATCGCCACCTGATAAACTAGTTCTATACTTGTAATGCAAAATGCATTTCTCAGGAGCTTACATGAAATATAGTGAGCTTTTGGACAACGGTGCCGCCCCTAGCGAATTGCAGGCGTTTCTTGTTGGGGGCAACACTGTTCCTGTGAGCATGCGAATTCCCGAAAACCTCCGGGATGCCGCGAAGGAGACCGCTGCCCTGAGCGGGATGTCGTTTACGACTTTCGTCAAGATGCTTCTGATAGAGCGTCTTTCGGAAAGGGCTGATTGACGTGGAGTTTCTGAATAACGTCGGCTCCGAGAGACTCGGTGATGCTCTTGCGTCCTCCATTGACGAGAATGCCAGACTCTCCATAATCAGTGCTTACTTCACGGTGTTTGCTTATAAAGAACTCAAGGAGGAGCTCTCAAAGATTGATGAAGTTCGATTCCTGTTCAGCGAACCGACGTTCATCAAAGCGATGGAGGATGCAAAGGATCCACGCCAGTTTGAGCTAGAGCGCCGCAGTCGTGAGCGCGGCGTCGGAGGCGTCGGACTTGAACTAACGCTGAGCAACAATCTCGACCAGAGAGCCATCGCCCGCGAGTGCGCCGACTGGATTAGGAGCAGGGGCTCGTTCCGCTCGGCGCGCGTCCGCGGCGCCATCCAGCCCGGCGGGACTTACGTCGTAGAGAATCCCGATGGCGACGCTCACGGCTTCATGGGCGCGAGCGCGGCCTTCACTCAAGAGGGACTCGGCTATGAGCACCGCCCCGGCACCGTGACGGGCGTGAGCCACTTCGAGGGCGCTGCTGAGACCGACGGCGAGCACCGCGTGTACTTCGTGACCGAGACCAAGGGCGGCAAGAACGGCGAGCCCGCCCTGCGCGACGCGGAGAAGATCAAGATCGGCTGCGCCAAGAAGCACTTCGAGGCGCTTGATCTTGAAAACGACTTCCACTACAACGTGCGCACAACGTACCAGTACGAGGCGGTGAAGGCTTAGAGATGATTCACGCTGACTTGCATATCCATACACTCGCTACCGCGTGGGATGAAAACTTTGAGTTCAATATAGAGCAGCTTAAAAGGCATATTTCAAATTGCGAGCTGAACGCCATCGCAGTTACCAATCACAATGTTTTCGATCGGTCGCAGTTTGACTCTATTCGCGACGAGTTGGCCGATACGTGTTTCGTTTTGCCCGGAATTGAGGTCAGCGCGCTTAAGACGCATGTTCTGGTTATCGATGACCCGGACAATTTATCGCGCCATGAAGCGTCATGCAAACAGGTCGAAACCAAACTGGCCGGAAACACCGAGGCCAGTCTAACCCTGGAGGAGTTCGAGGATTGCTTCCCCCATCTCGATGAGTGCATCGTGGTTCCTCATTACCAGAAGGATCCGTGCATCACTCAAGAAAGCATTTCTCTTTTAGGCTCGCGCATCACAGCGCTGGAAACGTCGAGCACAAATAAGGCTATTCGTCTGGCAAAGCAGGGAGAGCTGAGCTATCAAGCCGTTAGCTTTACTGACTATCGCTTCGGCTCCGACAATGACTTTGAAAAATCGAGCCAGTACCATCCTGGGAGCGTCTACCTTGCAACGGATAGCTCCTCATTTGGAGCAATCAGGCATGGATTGAAAACTGGGGTTCGATACGCCAAAGACGGCAGCACAAACCTTGAGTTCTCTCCAGGGCTAACGCTCGTCCAGGGCGTGAATTTATTGCTCGGTAAGCGGTCCACGGGCAAATCATTCTCCCTCGACAGGATTCAATCCGTCTGTGATGACAAAGACGTCTATTACATTAAGCAGGGAGAACTCGTCGAGAAAGGAACTGAAGACACCTTTTACCAGGAGCTCAACAGGCGCTTCTCCCGTATAAGAAGAGATTATCTATCAAAATGGGATGACTTACTCCTTAAAGCAAAAGCAAACGGTACCAAGGCGGACCGCTTGTCGAGCATCAAGGACTATCTCAAAAGTCTCAAATCTTATGCCGAGACAAGTTCCAAGCAAGATTGCTATTCGTCCTGTGTCCTCTACACGTCTGAAGACATGACGACGCCGAATCAAAAGGACACTTGCGGACTAATCAATGCAGTTGTCACTCTTCTTAAGTCGGAAGACAATGCCGACCTCATCGAGTCGACCATTGGACGCGAACGGCTTATTGCCTTGCTGAAATCCCTCGTTCGCAGGGCGAAACACGAGAGGATTGAGCAGGAGCAAGTCAGGTTAACGAACAAAATCGTACATGCGGCACGACAAAAGCTGAAGATTTCCGCAGTCGATGAGTATCCTCAACCCATCTTGGAAAAAGTATTTGAAGAAGAGTTGTTCTTCAGGAAAGCTTCCTCGCTCCTCGATAGATGTTGGAAACCAAAAAAGATTGCAGACGACAATTTCTCCGCTTATTCGAAATACGCAATCGTCGCAAACCGCAGAAAATTTACCAGCGCAAACGAGATAAAGAGCGCTCTAGGAAAGACGAGTACGTCTCTTGCGCAGATAACCAAGAAGGAAGCAGCGGATTATCTCGACACGCTCCTTTCGATTCCTGAGGACGTTGATCTTTCGCAGGGGCTTTTTTCCGTCGAGGTGGGCATGATAGATTCAAAAGGGGCAAAGCTTTCAGGTGGTCAACGGACTGAATGCGTGTTTCTCGGAAAGCTACACGAAGCGTACGGGTCTAGCATCGTCCTCATCGATGAACCTGAGTCATCTTTCGACAATCCCTTCCTCAGCAAATCAATCGCAAGCAAGATTAGGGACTTGGCAAGCAACGCGGCGGTTGTCGTCGCGACGCACAATCAAGTACTTGGGTTCGATTTGAACCCCGAAAAAGTATTCATTACCAAATACGACGAGGTTACGAAGCAGTATCTGATGCTGTGCGGAAGCCCTCATGACAAAGCGCTGCGCAACGGCAGTCAGGAGATCAAGACCGCTGAATCCATGCTTGAGATCCTCGAAGCAGGGGTCTTGTCTTACGAAAACAGGAAAGACTACTACTCGGAGCTGGGAAAATGAAGATATTTGAAGTAGAACCTCACGTTATTAAATACTATGGTTCGGACGGTGCATTTCATCCAATTCAGGATATCGCCGAAGATGACATCTTAGGAATCGTCGGCAAGATCATCGACGGCGAAGAAATCGAAATGGACCCTGTCCCGGATTCAGATAAAGGCTATAACCCTGCAGCGCTTGTGATTTACAAAGAGCTGCATAAGCAGTTTTCCGCCATATCCAATAGCAGAGACGATACGATTAGGCGCATAAACTCAGAATTTGCCGAGGCTGAGGCCTACTATGACGGCGAAGGCGCAGGCAACCTCCTGGAATCACACGACGAAAACGTATGGGATGAGTGATGCGAGCTTATGTTAGTTGCTGTACATTAGCAAAATTTGCTCATCGACAATAACCGCGAAGGATGGATAGGTCTTTAAGGATGGATGCAGGAAAATCTACGATAAGCGGCGTGTTCAATGGATCGCGCCTGCTCGAAATACCCTTCTACCAAAGGGCGTACGTCTGGGGAGAAGAGCAATGGGAGCGCTTCCTCGGCGACATGGAGTTCGTCACGGCCTCTAAGCGACCTTATTTCCTAGGTTCCATCATCCTGAAGCAGGCCTCCTCCGGCAACACCTGGTCCGAGGTGTCCGAGGTCCGCACCGTCATAGACGGCCAGCAGCGCCTCACGACCATGGTTATCTTCTTCAAGGCGCTCTGCGCGAAAAACGGCACCAACAATCTGTTTGAGCGAGATTTCGTTCTGGAGACCGGCGAAGTCGCCCTAAGACACGGCAAGTACGACCGGCAGGATTTCGAGAGCGTCGTCAGCGCCACGGACTGCGAGCCCATCGAGGGCACCTCGGCCATCATCCGCGCCTACAACTACTTCCTCAAGAACATCGACCCAGAGAAGGTCGACAGGAACACGATCAAGTCGAACGTCCAGTTCGTCTGCATCGACCTTACCGAGGGCGAGGACGAGCAGCAGATATTCGACACCATCAACTCGCTCGGGGTGCGCCTGACGACGGCGGAGCTCCTCAAGAACTACTTCTTCAACCGCGAGAATGAGCAGGCGTTCAAGGAGTGCTGAGAAGACGTTTTCGAGCCCACGGCTGAGAAGAGGGAGTATTGGGAGCAGGAGGTCGTTACCGGGCGCATCAAGCGCACGCTCGTCGACCTCTTCTTCGACGCATTCCTCCAGATTCTGGTCCAGGACAAGAGGCGTGGCGTCACGACCGAGGACAAGCTCTTCTATTCGCGCACGTCCAACCTCTTCCAGTCCTACAAGGACTTCATCAGCAGGTACTGCAACGGAGACAAGGACGAGATCCTCAACAGCATGAAGGCCTATGCCGAGGTGTTCGAGTCCACGTTCGACCCAGGCTGCTGCGACGCGGACATCCCCTCCACTCCCGGCGTCGAGCGTCTGAACGTGCTGATATTCGGCCTCAAGAACTCGACGCTCATCCCGTATATGCTCTACGTTCGCAAGAACGCGGAGCCTGCAGGCGAGATATCCGGGGTCTACGCCCTGCTTGAGAGCTACATCGTCCGCCGAATGCTGGTTCAGGCGACCACGAAGAACTACAACAGGCTGTTCACCTCGCTGATTCTGAACGAGGTGAAGGACGCGGAGGCGCTGAGGAAGGCTCTCGAAGCCAACGAAGAGGCGACGACGTACATGCCCGGCGACGCCGAGGTTCGAGCGGCATTCGAGGAATCGCGTCTGTACAACCTCCAGTCCAAGGGCGTCCTCTATCTGCTGGAAAGCGCCATTCGCCCAGGCATGAGCAGCACGGCCCTGCTCGGGTTCAACCAGTACACCCTCGAGCACATGATGCCCAAGAAGTGGCGCAACAAATGGGGAGCCCTCGACGATGAGGCTGCCACGCGAAGGGACCGGAAGCTCCTCACGCTCGGCAACCTCGCCATCATCACGCATTCGCTCAACGCCTCCATCCGCGATGCCGATTGGCCCACCAAGAAGCAGGGAAAGGGATACAAGGACGGCCTTGCCCTCTGCGCCGCCGGCCTTGCGACCATGGCCGGCGCCCTAGAGAAGGAGTCTTGGAACGAGGGCGATATCGCCGATCGCGCCGAATGGCTTGCGGACAAGGCGTTGGAGGTCTGGCGCTAGGCCCTACCTGCGTCCCATCTCGAAGATGCTTGCGGTGTCGGAGCCCGCATTCATGACGGATGTTGTCGGCTCTTCCAAAGGCGAGGTTTGCGGTGGCGCTTCCGTCACTGGTGCCTCAACCCCCTCGCCGAGCGCCAGGAAGAACTTCATCACGAGTTCGATCCTCTGTGAGTAATCTCCATTCTTGATACCGATGTTATTGCCGCTCGGTACCGCCCGACAAGAAACCGAATATCCCCATTCGATACCGGCTGCGGCACCGCTCGATACCGCTCGCCCCGCCTCCCGTTACGCTTGGCCTGCCATGTCAATTCGAGGAACGGAGGTGCACCATGGCAAGGACCATACCGGTGGGGACGATCCTGAGGCTGAGGGCGTCGGGGCTGTCGGGAAACGCGATAACCCGGTCGCAGAGGGTCTCGAAGACCAGCGTGATGGACACGTTCCATGCCGCCGACGAGAAAGGGGTCTCCCGGGAGGACGTCGAGGGGATGTCCGGCCGCGAGGCCTACGCACTGCTCTTCCCCGGGCGCGTGCACGACGGCCCCGTCTATCCCGACCCCGACTGGGATCGCGTGCACCGCGAGCTCGCCCGCGTCGGCGTCACGCTCAAGAGGCTCCATGCCGGGTACCGCGACGAGGCGGCCGCCAAGGGCGAGCCGGCGATGTCCTACGACCGATTCTGCAAGCGCTACCGGGAGTTCGCGGCGCGGACCCAGGTGGTGGGCCGCGTCGGGCGCAAGGCGGGCCGCACCATGGAGGCCGGCTGGGCGGGACCGACGATGCGGCTCGTCGACCCCGCCACGGGCGAGGTGTCGAAGGCCTGCCTGTTCGTGGCCCGCCTGCCCTTCAGCCGGATGTCCCACGCCGGGCCGGCGCCGGGCATGGAGCAGGATACATGGCTGCGATGCCACGTGCGCGCCTTCGCCTATTTCGGCGGGTCCGTCCCCTGCATAGTGCCCGACAACCTGAAAACGGGGGTGGGGCGGCACCCGCGCGAGGGCGAGGTCGAGCTCGACGACGCCTACCGCGAGACGACCGCCCGCTACGGCGCGGCGGTGATGCCCGCCCGGGTGAAGACGCCGCGCGACAAGCCGAGCGCGGGGAACGAGGTCTGGCAGGCCGCGACCGAGATCGTCGCGGCCCTGCGCGACACCGTGTTCACCGACTTCAACGAGCTCAAGAGGGCCGTGGCGGAGAAGCCGGGGGAGCATAACTCCCGCCCGTTCTCCAAGCGCGAGGGGGACGCGGCGGCAGGTCTCCGGGGAGCAGGAGAGGCCCCTGCCGAGGCCCCTCCCGGCGGTCCCCTGATACCGTCAACGTACTTTTCGCCAATCGCGCAAAAGAATCGGCACCGCTCGTGCAAACGGACTTTCGCCAGTTTCGCCAACGGGCTCCCGCCGCTTCCGGCTACCCCGCTTCCCTCCTCTCGCGCGGCAGGTCCTTCAGCCGGTAGGACCTGCCGGTGATCTTGATGACGTGGCAGTGGTGGCACACGCGGTCCGCGATCGCGCTCGCCGCCACGTCGTCCCCGAACACCTTCCCCCAGCCGCCGATGCCGACGTTGGTGGCGATGATGGTCGAGCGCTGCTCGTAGCGCGTCGATATCAGCTGGAAGAGCAGGTCGGCGCCGCCCTCGCCGATGTCGAGGTACCCGAGCTCGTCGATGACGAGGAGCTTCGAGTGCACGTAGTACTTGAGCCGCTTCTTCAGGATCCCCCTGGCCTGCGCGTCGGCCAGGTCCTCGACGAGCCTGGCGCAGTCCATGAACCTGACCTCCCGGCCGGCGCGCACCGCCTCGATGTGAATCTGAACTGGGGCGCGCGGCGCTACGACCGCATCCGCCAGGGACTGCGCATCGCCTTGGTACTCGAGGTCATCTGGGGTCTCATAGCATGCGCGCTCGGCTTTGCCGTGGGCGAGTTCATGGTCCGCCTCATCACCGGCACGCAAAGCGCGGGCATCATCGAGGGCGGCACGCTCGCCATCCACTTTAGCCTGCCGTTCTTTGCCGTGCTGGGCGTTCTTTTGTGCCTGCGCACCGCCATGCAGTCCATGGGTTACAAGGCGGCGCCCGTGATATCCAGCTGCGTGGAGCTCGCCATGAAGTTCCTCGCCGCAAGCTTCCTCATCCCCGTCTGGGGCTACATTGGTACCTGCGCCACCGAGCCGGTGACCTGGGTCCTCATGACGGCCTATCTGGGTGGCGCCTACTTCATCAGTCGGAAGAAGATGTATCCGGAAGAGGACGAGCCAAAAATCGAAGCCGATTCCTCAAACGCATAGCCCGTGCCAAAGCGAGGTGGCAGTATACTCAAGCTACAGCAGTATACCGAGCAAAGGGGCTGCCATGAGACGCTTTGCCTGCATCGCCTTCATCCTCCTCGCACTCAATCCGTTACTGCTTTGCGGATGCTCGTTTATCCATAACAGTGAGCCCGTCTCCTATGACTATGAAGAGAACGATGGGCATCTTCACGTCTACCTTCATGATCTTCGCGATGACGCCTACATCTGCGAGAAATGCGGAAAAGAATACGATGGTGACCCCGACGACCTGGTGGAAAGCGACGAGGCTGGCACTAATTCGCTGAGCATCGAACCGGATAGGCTTGAGAGCAATTCCGCCCCTCAATCAGGGGGCGGGGCGCACCGCGTTTTACCGACGTATGACGACCCGCGCTGGCCGACCACATCCCCGGACCTTATCTCCATTCCCGAAAGTGATCGGTGGTACAACGCGTGGGCAAAAGCCGGTACCTGGTGCACAGTCGCCGGCCCCGTCGTAGGTGTAACCCACTCAAGCGATTCCGCTGGCAAGCCCGTCTTCGTTAATATCGGAAGCGCATACCCCGCAACAGACAGCGTCCAGCTCGTCATCTGGACCGAGGGGGACTGGAGCGCATTCTCGCCCATGCTTACCGACGTTGATCAAATTCCTAACTGCTGGCTCTCGGTGACAGGGTATTTGCAGGTATACAACGGTTATCTGCAATTCAACTCCGCAGATGGATGCGAGTTCACTTGGTGGACAAACGTCAGTTAGCCCAATATCACCTGAGTAGCAAGAAGGCGCCTGCTGGAACAGGCGCCTTAACCACACCGCGCCGCCCGTAGCTACCTTTAGATCACGGGCCCGCTGGCATCCTCAGTATACCTCGTAGTCCGCATCGCTAGTCAACCGCTGCATATTGATTTCGACAGCGGTGCTCACCCCGCGCCCGGCGGGCGTCACGTACAATGACGACAGTGACGCGTCTTGGGGATGGGAGTCGAGATGATCTTTGCCCAGCAGCCTGCGATTCTTCTGCTCGACACCGTAGATGGGCTCGCCGCGTACACCAATGCAGTCCTCGACTTGCGGCGAGGCCACTTCAACCTGCAGGACCCCGCCTACGACCCCAACGAGCTTGCGAACGTTCTCGACGAGCTCTGGCGAAACCTCGACCTTGTGGATGACTTTGTCGCAGATAATCCCATAGGCTTCAACTCCTATGAGCTTCGCCAGGTACGCCAGTGGAAGAAGGCATACGTGGGCTACGCTCTCGCCTTCTGCGACGATGGCGGACGGCTGCTCTTAAGCGTCAGCGACCGCTTGGTGGAGCCGTGCGGCATCTCGCGCGAGATGCTCGACATGCTCTCCCGCCGGCCCACATACGAGGACCCCCTTGGGCTCAGCATCGCCCTCATTCCGTTTGCGGGTCGCATAACCTACCCCGCCGTCTTCTCGGAACTACCGTTGGGTTGGGGCGACGGCATGCGCAAGGCGCTTGCCGAGGAGCTACGTCACTTGGTAGAGACGCAACCGGTTATCTCGGACGCCGCCACTTTTATGGAGGAGGTGCCCCGCATGCTCGCCGAAGAGGCCGAGCACGCCGCGCGCGAGGCGCTAGAGGACCTCGAGTACGAGCTCAACCCGCCCGAGCAGCCCGTCGGCACACACCGCGGCGTCCTCGCGGGGCTCGACATCAAAGAGCGCGAGCGAGCCATCGACATCTATATCGACACGAAACCCTTTGATCTACTCGACGAGGAGGGAGCCGAGCCACAACTCCATATCATCACCCTTATGGAGGAGCAGCGCGTTGCAGGCAAGCCCGACCAGCCGCTCGATCGCCTGCTCAGCCGCCTGCGCGTGGATCAAGTGCGGCATATCGCGCTGCAACTGCAGGTCCCGTACGCACGCGACCTGAAAAAGGCAGAGCTGGTAGAAGCCATCGTAGAGGCGCTCGCCGATTCCACTCGCGTCCGCGAGGCTCTCTTTGGCCTCAACGAGATGCGGGCCCGGCAACTCAAGCGCATTGTGGAGAGCGGTTTCTCGATCACGCTTTCTGTCGACGAGCTCATCGACCGCACAACGCGGCTTCTCCCCTGTCCGCCGTGGGCCTTTGCGTTCAAAACGGGCACGAGCTACACCTTTACCGTGCCCGTCGAGCTGCGCGCGGCGCTTGAATCTGCACCCCTCGACGAGATTATCGCCAACGGTGAGACCGAGATGCGCATCTGCCGACTCGCCAACATGTACGCGGAGCTCCGCGGCATCGTTTCTGAGGACGAGCTTATTGACGAGGTCGCCGCGCAGGACCTTGGAACAGGCTATGCCGAGCTTTTCGCCCGACACGCCAAGCGGCGCGCCGTGGAAGCGCTGCTTGGCGTCAACTTTGAAAGCGACCTGCTCGATTCCGATATTCTGGACGACGGCAAGGCGCGCTGGTACATCTTCCACACCCTCTCCGACGACGCTGGCACCGCGCCCGATGACCCCTGGGCAGCTCCCGCGGTCGTAAAGGCGCCTCTCCCACCCATGCTTCAAAATCTGCTCAAGGCCCGCCAGAGCAAGCCGGTGCGCCATCTGCAGCCTGAGATGGCCGAGTGCAACACGCTCTACGACTGGGTACTCACGTTGCCGGAGGTGCAAAAACTCATCGGTTTTCTCGACGCCAACGTGCCCGACGATGCCGATGACTACTTCTATGCCGACAACGTGTACGAGACGCTGGAGGAGATGTCGCGCGGGGGCTACCCGCCAAATGCCGTTTTGGAGTACGTGAGCGACGAAGAGATCATTCCCGACAAAGCGAGCCTGAAGCCCTTCCTCGACATACTCATGGACTTCCTGAACGCGATGCCCAACTGGGCAAACAACGGCTGGGCGCCGAACGATATCCTGCGGGAAGAACTGCAAAACTAGCAAGCGAGCAACCCCGGCAGACATGCGCCCTCAAGAGACGGGCGAGGCTGCAGGGACACGGGGGCACAGGGCTAGCAGACGCCTCGCCCTTCCGCCGGGTCAATGAGCTCGACGGGCGTGAGGCGCTCGCCGTCCCAATCGCACACCAGAATCGCCGCGTTGGGGATGGGCTGCGGGTTATCAAGGCGCGCAAGGTGCTCCCTGCCGGCCGCGAGCAGTGTGAACCAGAGCACGCCGCCGTGGACCGCGACGGACAAGATAGAGCTGGGGAATCGCGAGTTCCTTACAAACTACAGCTTCGCGCTCGTTAAGATACGCGCGATTCCATCAAGCGCACATCGTCTAGGGCGCCGTTTCGGGTACACTCCATCAGGTGAAACCGCCACGTATCCGCGCACGGCGCCTGACCGCGCGCCTGAGGAGACTTCTATGAACAATTTCATGAAAGACCGTTACGGCGCCGACGAGCTCTCGCTCGCCGTGGGCAGCGTCGGTGTGGTACTCGCCCTGGTGGGCAGCATCTTCTCGCTGCGCATAGTGTCGCTCATCGCGCTCGCGCTGCTCGTAATCGATCTTTTGCGCTGCTTCTCCAAGAACTTCGAGGCGCGGAGGCGCGAAAACGATGCCTATCGCGCGCTCGTGGCGCGCATCCCCGTTATCGGGGACAAGCTCGCGGGACGCGGGAGCGCCGGCGCGACCGGCACGGGCTCGCGCAGCGCCGCGCGCCAAGCAGCCACCAACGACTTCAAGCGTCAGGCGCGCACCGCGAAGAAGATGTGGAAAGAGCGCAAGACCAAGGCGTTCCTCAAGTGCCCGCAATGCGGCACCATGCTCTCCGTGCCGCGCGGCAAGGGCAAGATCATCGTCACCTGCCCCAAGTGCCACGCCCGCATGGAGACCAAGTCCTAGCCACCCCTCGCGCCGGGTCGCGCGACTTGCGGGGCTCTGCCCCCGCGCACCCCGCATCGGTATCAGCCCATATCGGCACCCGCCTGCATCGGCACCCACCCCAGATCCAAGGTAAGGAGACGAGGCCCATGCTGTCACCCCTCGCCCCGCGCACGCTCGTGGACACCCACACGCATACCTCGTTCTCCGACGGCGACGCCACGTTCGAGGAGAACGCCCGCGCCGCCGTCGCGGCGGGGTGCGCGGTCCTGGTCTCCACCGACCATCTCACCCTGCCCGCCGTCATGGACCCCGCGGGCGCGGTGCAGGTGGTGGAGTCGGACCTTGCCGCCCATCGCGCCGCCTTCGACGCGGCGGCCGCCGCGCATCCCGAGCTCGAGATGATCTACGGTTTTGAATGCGATTGGTACGAGGGCTGCGAGGAGCGCATCGCCGCTTGGAGCGCGGGCGCGCAGGTGCGCCTGGGCTCGGTGCACTGGTTGGGGGACATCGACGACGGCGCCTGGATCGACGATGTGGACGACCAGCACATCTGGCGCGAGCTCGGGCCCGATGAGGTGTGGCGCCGCTATGCGGAGACGTGGTGCCGTGCGTGCGACTGTGCGCTCTTCGACACCATGGCCCACCCCGATCTCGCCCAACGCTTCAGCTGCGCCGGCTTCGCCCCCACCATCGACCTCGCACCCCTCTGGGACCAGATGGCCGAGGCCGCGCGCGATACCGGCGTGCGTGTGGAGCTCTCCACGGCGGCCTGGCGCAAGGGCCTCAGCGACTACTATCCCGCTGAAGGGTTGCTCGCTCGCTTCCAACGTGCGGAGGTGCCGCTCACCGTGGGGTCCGATGCCCATGTAGCACGCGACATCTGCCGCGGCATCGCGGACGCCTACGCCCATGCCGCGCGCATGGGTTATCGCCATGTGGAGGTGCCGCGCGCGGACGGCTCATGGGAGCGCATGCCTCTCTAGCTCGACCCTATACACGAGAGGCCGCGCGCGGCGGCGGCGCGGGGCGACCAGCCGCACGTGAACGGCGGCCATCCGGTCGATGCGTGGACGCCGAACGGCTGCGCATCGACCCGCAACGATGGCTCTGAGGCAAGCGCGCTTCCGCCCTATGAGCCGAAAAAGGGCGCTGACCTGCGTCAGCGCCCTTTACCAGAACGAACCTTGCACCCGTAGAGCCCAGATGGGACCGGATGCGCTACTCCTCGACCGGCTCGAACTGATCGGGACCGACGCCGCACACGGGGCAGACGAAGTCCTCGGGGAGCTCGGGCGTGTCGACCTCGACCTCGTAGCCGCACACAACGCACACGAACTTGTACTTCTTCTCGTCAGCCATGATGGTTTCCTTTCGTTGGCGATGAACGTTGTTGTTAGTATATCCAGCCGCGTCCTTCCCTATCCCGTGAACGCGCGCTCGATACGCTTTTCGCAATTAAGACATATTCCTAATAACTATACGAGCAGCCAGGTCGCGCGCCGTTCCTACGCCTGATAGCTCGATGCCTTGGGCGGTGTCTTGCCCTTGAGCACGGTATGGTAGTACGTATAGGTCAGCGGCTCTTCATCTGAGCGGTTCTGGGCATCGACCACCTCGCCGATGAAGAGCAGATGCGTGCCCGCATCCACCGTGTCGATGAGTTTGCATGCCAGCAGCGCGCAGATATGCTCGGGTGAATACGGGCTGCCCACCGCCGAGGTCTCGCAACCATAGCGCTCGAACTTATCGAAGGTCGCGCTGCTCCTGAAACCGAAATTGCCGATATAGGGCATGTCGGCCGTCGTATCGATCACCGTCACGGTGAACGCCTTCGCCGCCGTGATAACGCCGGCGGTGACGTTCTCCTTATTGACCGCCACCATGACGCGCGGCGGCTCTGCGGTGATCTGCGTGGCGGTATTCACCACGCACCCCGCCCGCTGGCCCTCTGCCTCGGCAGAGACCACGTAGAGCCCATAGCTCATCTTGAACAATGCAGTTGCATCCATAGGGGAACTCCCCTCTCGTCGGGCGCGTTGCGGCGCTATCGAAACCGGAGGCATGCAGGTCGCATCACCTGTCGCGCCTCCCCTACCTGCATGGTTCCCCACTTGCCCGCATTGTAACGGGGCGCACGGCATAACAGGCCGTGTACGGTGCTCTTAGCGGTCAAGTACGCAGTTGGTCCCCGCTGCGGGGAAGCACCGGCTGCACGACACGCATCGCGGCTCATAGCTGGCATCGCGCTCCCAGCGCGCGATGAGATCGGGCTCGCTTGCCAGCGGGCGCGCCAAGCCGAAGCCCGTGATGCCCGTGGTGTCCAGCAGCTCCTGCATCTCGGCGCAGAGGCGATTGCCGCCGGTGAGGATCACCGGAATGCCCACGCGCCCGGCAAGCTTCGCGGCATACGAGGCGTACAGGCCGTGCTGGCCGCCCGGGCCCGCGATCTTCACCTTACCGTAGGTGGTGCCGCTCACCTCGATGGCGTCCACATATGCCGCGAGCGCCTCCGAGACCACAAGGCTCTCATCCTCGGTCATGCCGCCCTCGACGCCGTCTGAGCTGTTGATCTTCACAAGCACCGGGAACGCTGCGCCCACCGCCTCGCGCACGGCGCGCGCCACCTCGAGCGGAAAGCGCATGCGATGCTCGATCGGCCCTCCGTACGCATCCTCCCGGTGGTTCCATACCGGATTTAGAAACTGGCTCAGCAGGTAACCATGAGCACCGTGGATCTCGACGCCGTCGCAGCCGGCCTCCTGGGCACGGCGCGCCGCCGCGGCAAAGTCCGCCGCCATCGCGTCCATGTCCGCACGTGTCATAGCGCGCACCGCGCGCGTGCCATCGGGAGAAGTGCCATCCGAGGCGCCCAGCGCAGGAGCTGCAAACGGCCCCTTACCGGCGCCGGCGCCGCAATAGGCGATCTGTGCCACGATCGCGGCGCCCGCCTCGTGTACGCAGGCAACGAGCTCGCGCCATGCCGGCACCAGCTCATCGCGATCGAGCCCCATCATGTGCGCCGGGTGGTACCCGTCATCGCGCACATACGCAAAACTCGTGATAATGGTGCCCACGCCTCCGCGGGCAAGCTCGCGGTAGATGCGCATGATCTCGGGCGTGATGCGCCCTGCTGCATCCGCCGCACCCTCGTAGGTCGCCGCCCGCACGAAGCGGTTCCACGCTACCAGCGAGCCCATCTGCATCTCATCGAAGAGACGCCGCTCGCCTTTGCACACGTCCATGGTCTTCCTTCCTCACCTGTCGGCATGATGGCTCCCCGGGCCTCTCCCCATCATACCGAACCGGAAGGGTTAGCGGCTGCGCGCCTTCAGGGCGCGCTCGATCTCGCGCTGCATGTCGCGTTTGGCCATGTCCTCGCGCTTGTCGTAGAGCTTCTTGCCGCGGCCAAGTCCGAGCAGCAGCTTCACCCTGCCGTCGGTGTTGAAGTAGAGCTCGAGCGGCACGAGCGCGTACCCCTTGATGCGCAGCTTGGCATCGAGATGGTCGATCTCGCGACGATGCAGCAAGAGCTTCCGGCGACGATCGGGGTCGCGGTTGAAGATCGAGCCATGGCTATACGGATGGATGTGCACGCCCACCAACCAGCACTCGCCACCGCGGATGAGCGCAAAGGTGTCGGTGATCTGGCAGGCGCGCTCGCGCAGGCTCTTCACCTCCGTGCCGGCAAGCTCGACGCCGCACTCGTAGGTTTCCTCGATGGTGTACTCGTGCCGCGCGGAACGGTTCTTGGCGATAAGCTTGCGCTCCCTAGGCTTCGGCATGGTGGTCCCCCTCACGGCCATCACGCGCGAGCTCGGCATCCGATTCGCGGATGAGCTGGATGAGCGCGCGGGCAGCATCGGCGCCGATGAGGTCGCGCGCGGCGATCGTGAGCCGCGTGGCCTCCTGCTCGTTGCCCGCACGCGCGGCGTCGGTGGCGCACATGAGCATGCAGACCGCGATCTCGGCGTTCGGCGCGGCGGGCACACCCTGCCGCTCGAGCTCGGCAAACGCCTGCTCATCTGCGATATCGGCATGCTCGGGATGATCGCGGTCGAGTCGCTCGCGCAGCAGGGCAGCCTGCCGGCACGTATCGTCGAGCGCACACGCACGCCGCGCGCAGGCGCTCGCCGCAGCGAGATTCTCCTCCTCGAGGAAGAACATGCCCAGGTTGGCGTAGGCACGCGCAGCGTCGCGGGCGTTCGAGGCGCGCTCGATCACCGAATGGCTCAATGATGCCCATTCTTTCGTATCACCCAGATGGCGGAAGAGCTCAGCCAAATCGAGCCGATAGGCACAGCGCATAGGATTCCAGCGAACCGCCTGCATCAGCGCATCACGCGCGAGCGTGTACTCGTTCAGGCGCACATAGGCAAACGAGAGGTCGGCATACAGGCGGTCGAGCGGAACCGATACGTTCACCAACGTGCGCGGGTCGTCCTCCACCCGGCGATATGCCAGGCGCTCGAACGTGCTGCCGAAGCTGAAATACTGCGTATCCTCTGCAGGCGTGCAAGACGAATCGATGAACGCCTCGGCTGCGTCGCGCAGATCGAGCAGCAGCGGCAGCGCCGTCTGCGCGTCGTCCTGCGCGAGAAAGTTCTCGGCATAGGCAAGATCGTTCATGCTAAAGGGTGCTTCCATGATCCCTCCCGGGTTACTCGAAGTTTCAGTGTAGCGTACCCACGATGTGGATAAGCTTGAAATCGAGATGGCCGCGCACTGTGTTGGCACGTGCAACCTCCACGATCACGCGGTCGCCCAGCGTGATGCGCCGCCCGGTCGAGGATCCCGTGAGCACCAGCGCCCGTTCGTCGAGATCGAACCACTCGCTGCCCAGATCGCGCAGATGCACGAGCCCCTCGGCATGCGTCTCGTCCACGCGCACGAAGACGCCCATCGCGTCGATCCACGAGACCGTACCGGCAAGGCGCTCGCCCACGCGATCGGCATAGTACTGCGCCACCTTGATCTTCTGGGAGGCGTGCGCGGCGGCATCGGCCATGCGCTCGCGCTCGCTCGAGGTACGGCACACCTGCGGAAGCACGGCATCGAGCGCCTCCGGACCCGAGCCCACGAGCGTCGCGGCCCGCTCGCGCGCCGCACGGGCACCCAGATGCTCGCGGGCAAGCTGAGCTTTGAGCACGCGGTGGACGATGAGGTCGGGATAGCGGCGGATGGGGCTTGTGAAATGGCAGTACGCATCTGCCCCGAGCGCATAGTGTCCCTCATTGGACGGCTTGTAGACGGCTCGCTGCATCGCGCGCAACAGCAGCGCATTCACAAGTTCGCTATAACCGTCGTGCGCGTGCGCAGCGAGCGCCGCGCGCATCGCGGCCTGGCTGCCCGCAGCGATGCTCCCTGCTTCCCGATGGCTTACCGCGCCCACTTCCTCGAGCACATGCGCGGCGTCGGCCAGGTGGTCGGGCACGGGCGGCTCGTGCACGCGGTAGGCGCACGGCAGATCGAGCGCCGCGAGCTTCGCGGCAACGCATTCATTGGCCAGCAGCATCGCCTCTTCGATAAGGCCCGTTGCCGCCGTGCGCTGGCGGCACGCAAGCTCACGCGGCCTGCCCTCGCTATCAAGCAGGGCGTGCACCTCGACGGTGTTGAAATCGATGGCACCGCGCTCGTGGCGGAGCCACATGCGCGCGCGGGCGAGCTCGTCGGCGCGCGCGAGCATCGCCGCCAGATCGACGCCCGCCGCCGCGGCCCGCGCGACCTGCTCGGCAAGGGGCGCTCCACCCACCGGCGTGCGCGGCGTCGCATCCGCGGCCTCCTCGCCCGCCAGGAGCGCATCGGCCTGATCGTAGGACAGGCGCACCCGTGAGCGAATGACGCTGGGATACATCGTCGCCCTGCGCAGGCGGCCCTGCGCATCGAGCGTCATATCCACCGTCATGGCAAGGCGGTCGACGTCGGGCATAAGCGAGCACAGGTTGTTCGACAGCTGCTCGGGCAGCATGGGCAGCACGCGATCGGCCAGATAGACCGAGGTTGCACGGCGGCGCGCCTCAAGATCGATCACATCGGCCCAAGCGACGTAGTGCGAGACATCGGCGATGTGCACACCCAGGCGATACCCGCCATCGTCCGTGCGCTCAATCGAGATCGCATCGTCAAAATCGCGCGCATCAGCCGGATCGATCGTGCAGCAGAAGCGGTCGCGGATATCGCGACGCAGCGGATCGGCGAGCGCCTGTTCGACATCGAGGGCCAGCCGCCCGGCCGCCGCCTCGGCATGTGCGGGGCACCCATCATCCAAGTCATAGCGCGCCATGATGCAACGGATACCCACATCCGGCGCATCGGCGGCACCGATGCGCCGCTCGATGGTGACCACGCCCGATTCCACGCGCGTGGGATAGGAGACGATGCGCGCCTGCACGACATCCCCGCGCGCAACGCCGGCGCGACGGGCGGAGTCGTCGGTAGGCGGGATGAAGAAATCGGCCTGCACGCGCGCATCGAGCGGTCTGATAACGCCCAAGGGACCGGCCGTGTCGTAGGTGCCCACGATGCTCGTCGCCGCGCGCTCGGTCACGCCCTCGACCACCGCACGGCGCTCGCCGTGTTGCCCGCGATGCAGGCTCACGACAACCGTGTCGCCCGCCATGACCTCACGGAGCGAGCGACCCGCAAGCCTGAACGTCCCCTCGACCGTCTCGACCGCGCCGCCGCGCTCAGAGAGCCGCACGGTGCCGGTGAGGCTCGGCCGCCGCTGGCCACGCGTCGGCTTGCGACGAGCAGCATGCCGCTTGCGTCCCACAGCAATCATCCTTTCATGCACACTGCAATTTACATGCAAAAGGGCCGGGGATGTTCCCTTCGGGCGTTTCCCGCAGCCGCACCGCGGCGAGGACCACGCCCGAAGGGAACACCCCCGGCCCCATCATGCCATGTAGGCGGGCTACACCTTAAGGTAGCGCCTCATCGCGATGGCAGAACCAAACAGGCCGATCACGATACCCACGACAACCATCGCACCATAAGTGGTGAGGTACATGGTGAACGGGAGCTCGATCGACATCCAGCTGCCGATGGAGTTCTGCACCATGGGCACGAGCATGTTACGGAAAAGCTCGAGCACGCCGATGGCGAACAGCGATCCCAGCAGCGCCTGGATCACGCCCTCGGTCACAAACGGCCCGCGAATGAAGCTGTTCGAGGCGCCCACGAGTCGCATGATGGCGATCTCGCGGCGGCGCGCGGTGATCGACAGGCGGATGGTGTTGTTGATGAAGATGAACGCGATGAAGGTGAGCAGGGCCACGAGCACGATCGCCGCATAGCGGATGTAGCGGGTGATCTGGAAGAGACGACCCACCTCCTCCTGGCCGTAGAGCACGCTCGCATCGACGTCGCCGTCGTCGACGATCGTCTGGAAATCGGGATCGTCCTTGATGCGCTGCGCGGTCGAGGCAACCTGTGAGGGATCGTTCATCTCGATCACGAACGAGCGCGGCAGCGGATTCTCGCCGTCGAGCGCAGAGAGCGTGGCGTCGGCGTTGTTGGACATGTTGCCGGAGTAATCGGCAAGCGCGTCCTCCTTCGTCTTGAACTCGATGCTCGCGATGTTGTCCCAGCTGTTGAGCTTGTCCTCGAACGCCTGGATCTGCTCGTCGGTCGCTTCATCGGAGATGAAGGCGTTGATGATGACCTGCTGCTCGACATCGCCCACCACCGAAGTCACCATGGCGGAGCCGATGATGAAGAGGCCGATGATGAACAGCGACAGAAAGATCGTGATGACGGCGCCCAGCGAGGTGGTCCAGTTGCGGAAGAAGTGGCTCAGGGCCTCGCGCAGGGAATACCCGAGATTAGTAGGTGCCATAGTCGCCGTAGCCTCCCTTCTCCTGGTCGCGGACCACGTGGCCCGCCTCGAGCGCCACGACGCGGCGATGCATAGAGTCGACCATCTCGCGGTCGTGCGTGGCCACGATCACCGTGGTGCCGGTGCGGTTGATGCGCTCCAGAAGCTTCATGATGCCCAGCGAGATGGCCGGGTCGAGGTTACCGGTGGGCTCGTCGCAGATGAGCAGCGGCGGACGGTTCACCATGGCGCGCGCCACGGCAACGCGCTGCTGCTCGCCGCCGGAAAGCTGATCGGGCATGGAATCCATCTGGTCTGCCAGGCCCACGAGGCGCAGCACCTCGGGCACCTGCGAGCGAATCACGCCCTTGGGCTTGCCGATGCACTGCAGGGCGAACGCCACGTTCTCGTAGGCGGTCTTGCCGGGCAGCAGCTTGAAGTCCTGGAACACGGTGCCGATCTGGCGGCGGAAGAACGGGACCTTGCGGTTCTTGATACGCATGAGATCCTGGCCCGCCACGAGGATGCGGCCCGAGGTGGGACGCACGTCGCGCGTCATGGTGCGCAGCAGCGTGGTCTTACCCGAGCCCGAATGGCCCACCAAAAAGACGAACTCGCCCGGATAGACCTCGAGGTTCACGTCGTCGAGGGCGGGCTTGTTGGGCTGCGCGGGATAGACCTTGGTGATGTGCTCGAGCAAGATGACCGGCTCCACGCCGGCATCGCGCGCCATCTTCTTGCGCGACTCGCCCACCGGGGCGAACACCGAGGTGAAGTCCGGGTTCTGGAGCGCGGCATCAAGATCTGCCACCTGGCGCGCCTCGTCGGCGTCGAGCGCGTCATCGGCGCCGGGCGCCGGCGCGGCATGCGACGCCGCCATAAAGGCACCGGTATCGCTCGGGTCGAGCGGCGCGGCGGGCGCGTCCACCGACGGAATGTTGAGCATCGCGGCGTTCACGTTCATGTGTGCGGGCTCCGCCGCCGGTGCCTCGGCAGCAGCCTGCTCGGGCTCGGCGGGAATGGTGGTCATGGAATCCTCAGCGCTATCTGAGGAAAGGGCGAAATGAGAGGCAGCGGGCCGTGCCTGCGGCATGGGCTGCTCGTCGACATCCGCCCCTGATGTGCGGAAGTGGTTACCCACTAGAGCTCCTTCGTGTCGTACGTTAAAGCTACGGACGCATGTATTTTACCAGCGTTGCCCCCTGCACCATAGAAGCAGCACAGACGTGCCATGAGCTACTGGTTGATGCGATTGGTCACCTCAAGGTCCACGAACGAGGTCATGAGCCAGGTATCCCCCACGCGCTCGAGCGCATAGGTGCACTCCTGCGTCATGAGCTGCAAGGGCTTGCCGGGCACCTGCACGTAGAACGTCTCGCGCGTCGCTACCGTGGCATGCGCGTCATCCGTGTAGGATGCCGGCGAGATCTCGTAGGAGTCGAGTTCCTCGGAGATACCGCGCGTCACGTACGCCTCCTGCTCGGCATAGATATCGCTGCCGGGCTTGAGGCAGTCCGAGATGCGCGAGAAATCCGTATAGGTCATGGCGTCGTCGAAGTTCTTGAGGTATCGCTCGACCGTTGCCTCGGGGCCATCAGAAAAGATCGTTGAGCTCTCGGCGCTCAAGAGCACGTTGGGCGTATAGCTATAGGTGCAGCTGCCCGCGTAATCCGCTCCCGCGTACCCCACCTGAATGGACGCGGCGTCCGAGACCGAAGCACCCGTGGAATCGGTGAACTCGAGGAGGTAGAGCTCCTTTTCCATGCGATAGATCGAGTTGTAGAGCTCGGCCATCGAGCCCACGCTCGAGATGCTGTAGTACGCCCCGCCCGTAGCGTCGCAGATCGCCTGGACACCGCTGGCGTCGACCGAACCGATGCCGATGATGAAGACCGGCACCCGGTAGCGGTTGGCGACCTCGATCACATCGTCCATGGTGCAGCTGCTGTAGTTGTCGTTGCCATCGGTGAACGCGATGACACAGCGCGCGCCGTCCTGCGCGGCCATGCGCTCGACCGAGGCGTAGAGCGCGTCGTAGAGGCTCGTCATGTCATCGGTCGCAAGATTCGAGATGCTCGAGGAGAGCGCCGCCTCGTCGGCGGTGAGCTCGCGCTCCAAGCGCACCCCGGTGGAGAACGACACGAGCTCGACCTCGTCGCCGGCGTCGAACTGCATGCTCGACACGAAATCGCGCATGATGCGCTTGGCATCGTCGAGCGGGGCTCCGCTCATCGAACCGCTCACGTCGGCCACCATGCCCACCTTGAGCGACTCGGTCTCGTTGAGCTGCGTGGCGGTGACCACCGTCTGCTTGACGAAAGTGGCGTTGGCATCCTCGCGCTCGATATAGAAGAGCGAGCCGTCGAGGCCCTCGGGCACCTCGCCGGTGGCAGGATCCTCAACACGCAGGTAGAGGCGCACCGTCGGGAATGCCGAGGCATCGACCTGCTGCACCGAGATGGCAAGGTCGCGCGCCGGCTCGCTCACCGCGACCTCGGCGGGAACGTCTTCCGCGCTTCCAGAGCCCTGCTGCGGCGCATCGGCCGCAGGCGCAGCGCCTCCGCCAGCAAGTTGTGTGCCCACGAATACCGCAAGCGCCAGCAGCGCCACCACGCAAACCACCGCGATGGCGATCATGGGGCCGCGATGCGTGCGCGGCGACGGCGTCTCCGGCGCTGCGCCGCGAGCACCTTCAGAGGCGGGCACCGATGTGCTCCTGCCACCCGGTGCCTGCTGCGGCCCGACAACCTTCGCACCGCACGCCGTGCAGAATTTCGCGTTATCGGGCAGTTCGGCACCGCACTTCGTGCACCACATGGCTACCTTCCCCCGTTCTCGCACACAAATCCCAGGCCGCGGGCGATACCGCGCGCATCAGCTGCCGCCCAGGTGCCGGCGAGATCCCCCGTGGCCGTGCGCTCGCGCATGGCGGGCACCGTGTGGAACCCGTGCTCGATGATGAAGCCGGGCACGCCCACCTCGGCGGCACCGCGCAGCACACCGTAGTAATCGCTCGCGCCGTCGTCGCGCAGGCGCACGTAGACCGTTCCCGGCACGTTCACCTCGTCATTATAGGCGTCCGACCACGCGCGGAGCTCGCCTGCACCCGCAACGGTATCGAATTCAGCGCAGGTGGCGATACCCGCCTGGGCGCTCGCTGCCGCGAGCTCCTCGCCCACAGCGTTAGCCACCTCCAGAGCTGCTGGCGACGCTGCGGCGCACGTGTTCGCGATCACCACGGGCTTCGTGATGCCAAGCGGCTGCTCGAAGGTAGGACAACCATTCGCGTTATCGAGATTGGCGTTGGTGTGCAGCGAGAGGAAGAGATCGCACCCCGCCGCGAGCTCGCCGCGCAGGGCGATGTGTCCGCCATCGAGCGCGCCGTTGGCGTAGCCGTCGATGGCGATGTCGCCCGTGCTGCGCGTGAGGCGCACCTCGATGCCGCAGGTGCGGCGCAGGTCATCGGCGAGCGCACGGGCCAGCTCGAGCGTGAAATCTCCCTCGCAATACGGTGCCGCCGGGTCGTCCACCTCGTTCGCACCGGCAAAGTGCCCCGGATCCACGCAGATGAGCGCATTCGAGGCAAGGATTGCCTCGCCCGGCTCCGCGCGGTGCGCATCCGGTTCGAGCACCTCGGCATCAACGCGATACCGATACTGCCGAAGCGCATCGTCTACAAGCTCGTCGACCACGGTATGCGCCGCGCCCGTTGCCGCGCCATCGGAGACGACCTCGGCCACGCAGGCCCACGATGCATCTGCGTCGACGTCTGCCGCCGCATCGGCGCGCAGCACGCGATAGCTCGCCACCTCGGCATCGAGCGCATCGAGCCAGGTGAGCGCGATCTGGGTGCGCGAGACCCTGCTAAACGAAAGCCCGGTCACCTGAACCGTAGCGCGGACATTGGCCGCAGGCGCGGTGCCCGCCGGCGCCGATGAGCTGCCAAAAGCGGAATGACCGGCTCCCGCGGCGCAGCCCGTAAGCGCTGCAAGCAATGCAAGCAGCACGGCGACGCAGGCGCCCAGCGCCCAAACCTGCTTTGCCACGCCTCTCGCCGCCATCGCGCCCCCTCGCCTCAAGCACCCGAGCGCTCGTCGCCAAACTCCTTGAAGCCCTCGCCCAGCGCCTCGTTTACATCCGAGATCACCATGATAGCGTTCTTGTCGTGCTCGGCGACGACCGCCTTGAGCATCTGGATCTCGCGCTTGTCGAGGATGACGAAGAGCATGGGGCGCTCCTCGCCCGTCCATTCGCCGCGCGCCTGGATGCGCGTGACGCCGCGCTCGAGGCCATGGAGGATGTCGTGCGCGATGGCCTCGTAGCGCTCGGAGATGATGAAGGCGGCGCGCTGCGTGTTGCCGCCGTCGACCACGCGGTCGAGCACCAGTCCGGTCACCACCATGGAAAGCGCCGCAGCCAGCGCGTTATCCACCGAGAAAACCGGCGCCGAAGCGGCACAGATAAGGCAGTCGATCACCATGACGGTCGTGCCGAGCGGCAGCGAGAACCTGCGGGCGACGATCTGCGCAACGGTGTCCGAACCGCCCGTTGACACGCCGCAGCGAAAGGAGAGCCCCAGGCCGACACCTAAGATGATGCCGCCCCAGAGCGCGGGCACGAGCAGCTCCGTGTGCGCGAGCGGCACCACGAAGGGCGCAAACAGGTCGCAGAAGATACCGAAGAACATGAAACCGGTCGCGGTCTGGATGGCGTACATCACGCCGCCTGAGCGTACCACGAGCAGCATGATCGCTGCATTCATGACGATGGTCTGGAAGCCAACCGGCAGGTTCACGCCCGCGCGCGCCGCCAGCTCGTTGATGATGGTCGCGATGCCGGTTACGCCGCCCGCGGCGAGGCCGTGCGGAATGAGAAACATGTCCGTCGCGAGGGCGGCGATCGCGCACCCGAAGATCACGAGCGGCAGATCGTGCACGAACTGAGAGCGGATGAGATCGGAGATGCTGCGGGACACCATGGCCCGTCCTTTCTGCGCACGGCCACCGCATGCGGTGCACCGCCGTACCCTAACAGGCGCATGGTCGATGTATATTGCGGGCTGCATTGTAGCACGTTGCGCTGTAGCGCGCCCCAACTGGACAAAGGGTCGTGCGAGGTGCGCCCGGCCGCCATGCCTCCGAAGCCGAGCGGCAAAATGGCGCACCTCGGAAGGCCCTATTCGGTGTTGCCCGTGGCCCAGCGGTGATACCCGATGATGAACGGGTCGAGGTCGCCCTCCTCGAGCACGCTCTCCACATTGCCCGTCTCGACGCCCGTGCGCAGATCTTTGACCATCTGATAGGGATAGAGCACGTAGGAACGAATCTGGTTGCCGAAGCCGATCTCGGTCTTGGGGCCGCGGATCTCGTCGAGCGTCTCCTCGCGGCGCTCAAGCTCCCGCTCGTAGAGGCGCGCCTTCAAGATCTGCATGCAGGCGGCCTTGTTCTGGATCTGGCTGCGCTCGTTTTGACAGGTCACGACGATACCCGTGGGCAGGTGCGTCACGCGGACGGCGGAATCGGTGGTGTTGACGCCCTGGCCGCCGGGGCCGCTCGCATGGTACACGTCCACGCGGATGTCGTCCGGCGCGATCTCGATGTCGATGTCGTCGGGCAGCACAGGGATGACCTCGACGCCGGCGAACGTGGTCTGGCGGCGCTTCTTGGCATCGGTGGGCGATATGCGCACCAAGCGGTGCACGCCTGCCTCGGCACGGAGCATGCCGAAGGCGTCCTTGCCCTCCACGGTGATGGTGGCGCGGTCGATGCCGATGACCTCGGCCGCAGGGCAATCGTTCACGGTCACCTTCCAGCCGCGGCGCTCGCAGTACTTCATGTACATCTTGAAGAGCATGAACGTCCAGTCCTGGGCCTCAAGGCCACCCTGGCCGGGCTTGATGGTGAGGATGGCGTCACCGTGATCGAACTCGCCGGTAAACCAACTCGAGAGCTCCATCTGGTCGATGGCGCGCCTGAGCTCGGCCGCTGTGGCTGCAGCCTCGCCTACGAGATCGCCCGCCTCGGGGTCGTCGCCCATCTCGGCAGCCAGCTCGAGCGCGGCGCGGGCATCGGAGAGCGCGGCGCGGGCATGCGCCACGCCCTCGACGTCGTCGCGCATGCTCGAGAGCTCCGCCATGTGCGCACGGGCCCGTTCGGCGTCGTCCCAGAACCCGGGCGCCGCGCTCTCGGCCTCGAGCGCGGCGATGCGCTCGCGCTTCTCTTCAAGATGCAGATACTGCTCGACCTCGGCAAGGCGCACGGCGAGTGCGTCGAGCTCCTCCGGCGTTACGGCGGCAGGCGTGGTCTCGGCCATTAGCGGTTCCTGCCATGGCAGTTCTTGAACTTCTTACCCGAACCGCAGGGGCACGGGTCGTTCCGCCCGACGTTGGCAAACGGGTCGCCGCTCTCGGCCTTCACATAGGTCTTCACGGGACCGGCAGCCGGCTGCGGCGCGCGTCCGGCGGCGTTGGCGGCGGTCGCCACCGCTTCACGATGCAGCGTGGATTGCGCGGCGCCCTGTGCGCCGTCGACCTCGGCGGGACCGGAGAAATGCGCACCGCGCAGCGCGGGTGCCTCTTCCTGCTCCTGCGTCGCCTTGGGCGCTTGGCGCACCTCGATGCGCAGCACCGTGCGCAGATAGTCCTCGTACATGGTGGCAACGAGCTCGCCGAAGGCGCGGTAGGCCTCGGAGCGGTACTCAACGAGCGGGTCGCGCTGACCGAAGCCGCGCAGGCCGATGCCCTGCTTGAGGTAGTCCATCTCTTGCAGGTAGCTCATCCAGCGGGTGTCGATCACGCGCAGCATGACCTGCCGGTTGAGATCCTGAACGATATCGGGTCCCAGGCGCTCGGCCTTGGCCTCGTAGCACTCCTCTACAAACGCGAGGGTCTTGGATTTGAGCGCCTCGTAGCCCTCGTCCTCGAAACGCGGTGCGTCCGGACGACCGGTGAGCTCGACCACCCACTTGTGCAGGCCCTCGAGATCGCGCTCGCCCTCATGGGAGTCGACCGGGCAGAAGCCGGCAACGCAACGCGCCACCGTATCCTCGATCACCTCGGAGATGTGGCCGGCGAGGTCCTTGCCGTCCAGAATCTTGTTGCGCTCGGCGTAGATCTCGTTGCGCTGCTTGTTCATCACGTCATCGTACTCGAGCACGTTCTTACGCATGGAGAAGTTGATGCTCTCGACCTTGCGCTGCGCGCCCTCGACCGACTTGGTGATGAGCTTATGCTGGATGGGCATGTCCTCCATCTCGGCCGAGGCCATAAGGTTGGATACGCGCTCCATGTTGTTGCCGCCGAACAGGCGCATGAGGTCGTCCTCGAGCGAGAGGTAGAACTGCGTCTCGCCGGGGTCGCCCTGACGACCGGAACGGCCGCGCAGCTGGTTGTCGATACGACGGCTCTCGTGGCGCTCGGTGCCGATCACGCACAAGCCGCCGGCGGCGAGCACCTGCTCGCGCTCACGCGCGCAGATCTCCTTAGCCTCGGCGCGAGCGCGCTCGAGCTCGGCCGCGTATCGCTCCTCGTACCCTTCGGCATCTGGGTCGAGCCCCTTGGCCTCGACCATTTCCTGGGCAAGCTCGTCGGGGTTGCCGCCGAGCAAGATGTCCGTACCACGGCCGGCCATGTTCGTGGCGATGGTCACGGCGCCCAAACGGCCCGCCTGCGCCACGATGTGCGCCTCGCGCTCGTGGTACTTGGCGTTCAAGACCTCGTGGCGTATGCCGCGCTTGTCGAGCAAGCGGGACAGGCGCTCGGAGCTCTCGATGGACACGGTACCCACCAGCACGGGCTGACCGGCCGCATGGCGCTCGGCAACATCGTCCGCGACCGCGCGGTACTTGGCGTCGATGGTGCGGTAGACCAGGTCGTCGTGGTCGATGCGGATCACGGGCTTGTTGGGCGGAATCACCTGCACGGGCAGGTTGTAGATCTCACGGAACTCGGCGTCCTCGGTGATGGCGGTACCGGTCATGCCGGAGAGCTTGCTGTACAGGCGGAAGTAGTTCTGCAGCGTGATGGTGGCGAGCGTCTGGTTCTCCTCGCGCACGAGCACGCCCTCTTTGGCCTCGATGGCCTGGTGCAGGCCCTCGGAATAGCGCCGGCCCTCCATGATGCGGCCCGTGAACTCGTCGACGATCTTCACCTCGCCGCCGGTGACCACGTACTGCTTGTCGCGATGGAACATGTACTGCGCCTTGAGCGCCTGCTGCAGGTGGTTTACCAGCTGGCCGGAAAGGTCGGCGTAGATGTCGTCGATGCCGAGACGCTGCTCGATTTTCTTCAGACCCTGCTCGGTGGCGGCGATGGTGTGCTTCGCCTCGTCCATCACGAAGTCGCCGTCGGGCTCGGGAGCGGGCTCGGGCGACAGCGGATCGGAGGGGATCTCCTCACCGCGCTTGAGGCCGCGCACGGCGCGCGCGAAGTCCTTGTAGGTGCTGGCGCTCTTGGTGCCGGCGCCGGAGATGATGAGCGGGGTGCGCGCCTCGTCGATAAGGATCGAATCGACCTCGTCGACGATCGCAAAGCCGTGACCGCGCTGCACGCGCTGGGCGGCGCGCATCACCATGTTGTCACGCAGGTAGTCGAAGCCGAACTCGGAGTTGGTGCCATAGGTGACGTCGGCCTCGTAGGCGGGGCGTTTCTGGTCGAGCGGCATGCCGTTTTGCAGCAAGCCCACCGTCATCCCGAGGAAGCGGTAGATCTGGCCCATCCACTCGGAGTCGCGCTTGGCCAGGTAGTCGTTCACGGTAACGATGTGCACGCCCGTGCCGGGGATGGCGTTCAGGTAGCCAGCGAGCGTGGAGACGAGCGTCTTGCCTTCACCGGTCTTCATCTCGGCGATGCGGCCGTCGTTGAGCGTCATACCACCGATGAGCTGCACGTCGAAGTGGCGCAGCCCCGTGGTGCGCTTCGATGCCTCGCGGACCACCGCGAACGCCTCGGGCAACAGATCGTCGAGCGTCTCGCCGGCGGCGTAGCGCTCGCGGAACAGTTCGGTTTGGTGGGCAAGCTCGGCGTCGTCCATGGCGACGTAAGTGGGCTCGAGCGCGTTGATCTTGTCGACGATCTTGCGATACCGCTTGAGCTCTTTGTCCGATCCGATCGACAGGAGCTTAGAAACGAATCCCATGCGACCCTCTTCTTGTATCCCTTGCACATGACGTGCGGCCTTACCGTTATGCGCCCGCCGCGCCACCGATGCTGCGGCGCCGAATGCGAGCGGGCCCGTCGCGCACCGGAATAGCTGCAGACAGGCAAGCATTACTTTATCCCTTTGTCTCGCGCAACAGTCGCCACTCGCCTATGCGCACGGAGAAACCACGGGCGGGCGCGCATGGCCTACAATCGTGGTTGCGACGCCATGCGCCCCGCACGGCGTCGCGAGCTGAGGAGGAATCATGCGGCTTGCAAAACGCGAGGTCACCGATGCAGATGCACTGCGTGCGATCATCGATGCCTGCAACACGGTACGCCTGGGACTTGCCGACGACGAGGGCATCTTCATCGTCCCGGTGAGCTTTGGCTACGAATGGGACGACCTTGCTGGTGGAACCCGCCTTCCCTGCATCCCCGCTGCGACAGGCGCCCAATCCGACGCGACGCCTCGTCTCACACTCTGGATTCACTCCGCCGCCGCAGGGCGCAAGGCCGCCGCGCTCGCCGCTGCCGAAGCTGCCGCAACCCCCATCGCCTTCGAGATGGATATCGAAGACGGCCTGATACGCGGTAATTACTCGTGTGCCTATTCTTATGCGTATCGCTCGATTATGGGCTCAGGTGCTGCACACACCGTCGCCGATGCATTAGAAAAGCGCCGCGGCCTCCAGCGCATCATGGAGCATATGGCGCCTGGCGAGCGCGTTGCATTCTCCCCTGAGGCCATTGAACGCGTTGCCGTCTGGCGCATCGACGTCACTGCATTCACCGGCAAGCAACGGAAACCCAAGCGAGCAAAGTCGCGATAACGCCCCGACGCTCATAAACCAGCACCAACGACGCCTATGTACCACGCCCTATCTATATGTACGTAAAGATACATCATATGGGGTTAGGCAATTTATCATCGCGCCTTACGCTTCATGCGCCTGTTTTACAAGCATTTCCCCAGATACAACGTTCGGCAATCTTCGCCTCATCGACTTTGGATGGTTATAATTGCCCAACCTCATATGATCCTGTTTTTATCTCATTTTCGATAGGTAGCAATTGCCGCAATACCGCGCTTCGAAATGCTATATACCAAGTATCATATGCGAAGTGTGGAGCTTTTCGCGAACCCGTCTTTAGCAAGACGTGAAGAGCCAACGTTTTTGCAGGATTATGACGGGTTCGCTGCAGCTTGCATTCTCTGGCAGCTCTTTTTATCCACACTTCGCATATGATCTTAAATCAGCAGCAATTTACAGTAACAAAATGCCCCGCTGCGACACATCGCAGCGGGGCATTTGAGCTCGCTATGCTCGCAACGGCTACTCGGCAGCAGCCTCGGTCTCGGCGGGAGCCTCAGCGGCCTCCTCGGCAGGAGCCTTGGCGGCCTCCTCCTCGGCGCGCTTCGCAGCCTCGGCCTCGTACTTAGCAGCACGCTTGGCCTTCGCGGCGGCCTTAGCCTCACGCTCGGCAGCCTTCTTAGCAGCGGCCTCCTCGGCGGCCTTCTGGCGCTCGGCCTTCTTGACGGCCTCGCGCTCGAGGGCGGCCTGAGCGGCACCGCCGAACTTGTCAGCGAAGCGCTGAACGCGTCCGCCGGTGTCGACGAACTTCTGCTGGCCCGTGTAGAACGGGTGGCACTCGTTGCAGAGCTCGACACGGATCTCGGGCACGGTCGAGTGGGTCTTGAAGGTGTTGCCGCAGGAGCAGCGCACCGTGCACTCGACGTAGTCGGGATGGATTCCAGGTTTCATAGCAGGGACTCCTTATGATCGCGTCCTGGTTGCCGACCAGGACCTAAGGCACCTTGGTTTCCGACCAAGGCAAAACACAACTTGCCTAGGATAGCACACGGGGCACCGCCCGCAAAAGGTCGGATGCACACCACAAAGGCTCCATGGGCGGGCGCATCGTTGCCTGTTGCGCCCATGTAACGTCTACATGCGGAAACGATGCGCGCCCGCCGAGGGCGCTACAATGGGTAAACTGCACAGAATACGTCGCGAGGCATGATGCCGCGCACACCGCATCCGCTGCGCCGCCGGGCAACCGGGGCCGCCACGACCGAAAGGAACGCCATGGCCGAGCTCGCCTCGAACCGCATCGTCATCACCGTCCTCGGACAGAATCGCCCCGGCATCGTCGCAGGTATCAGCAGCGTGCTGGGCGACGCCGATGTGGATATCCGCGACATCACGCAGAGCATCATCGAAGACATCTTCACCATGACCATGATCGCCGACATGGGCGCCTCCCCGCTCGATTTCACGCAGCTCCAGGAGCAGCTCGCCGAAGCCGGCAAGGAGATCGGCGTAGACGTGCAGATCCAGCGCGAAGACGTCTTCCGCTTCATGTACCGGCTCTAGGCCATCCGTGGGCTCCAGGCGCGCTGCGGCATCTGGTTCCCACGACGTTACAACAACATGCGCGTGCGGGGACGTGCGGAAATGGAGGCGATAACCATGCCCATGACCGAACTTCATCTCAACCACCCCAGCATTGTGGAGCGCTCTACCGTCGACTTCGCCGAGACGCGCCAGATCACCCCTGCCACGAAGCGCCTGTACGACGGCGCTGCCATGGTGCCCTACGACGAGGAGCTGTTCCGCGCGCACGACGTCAAGCGCGGCCTGCGCAACTCGGACGGCTCCGGCGTGGTCGCCGGCCTCACGCGCATCTCGGACGTGCACGGCTACCGCAAGAACGCCGACGGCACCGTGACGCCCGATGAGGGCAAGCTCACCATCTGCGGCTACGATATCGCGGAGCTCGTCTCGAACGCCCAGCAGGAAGGTCGCTTTGGCTATGAGGAGCTCGTGTTCTTGCTCCTCACCGGCGAGCTGCCCCGCCAAGATGAACTCGACGCTCTCTGCGAGCGCATCGCGGGGATGCGTCACCTGCCAAGCGACTACATCAGCGAATTCCCCATGACCACGAAATCGAAGAGCATCATGAACGTGCTCGCTCGTGCCGTGCTGCTGCTCTACGCCTTCGACGAGACTCCCGATGCCATCGATCCCGCGCACGAGGTGGATGTCGCGCTCTCGCTCATCGCCCGGCTCCCGCGCATCGCCGCGATCTCGCACGCCCTGCGCCGCGCCGAGTTCGAAGGGCGCCGCGCGCATATCCCGCTGCCCGACAGCTCCTATTCCATGGCCGAGACCATCCTGCAGGTGCTTCGCGAGGGCGACGACTTCACGCATGACGAAGCGATGCTCCTCGACGTGATGCTCATGCTCCACGCCGAGCACGGCGGCGGCAACAACTCCACATTCGCCTGCCGCGTGCTTTCAAGCTCCGCCACCGATGCCTACTCTGCCTACGCGGCCGCCATCGGCTCGCTCAAGGGTCCGCGCCACGGGGGCGCTAACTCCAAGGTCATGGCCATGCACGCCGATATCCGCGAACACGTGCGCCGCTGGGACGACGACGGCGAGATCGCAGGCTACCTCACCCGCATCCTGAACCGCGAGGCGTTCGACGGGGCGGGCCTCATCTACGGCATGGGACACGCCGTCTACACGCGCTCCGACCCGCGCGCCATCCTTTGTCGCCGCTACGCGGCGCATCTCGCCGAGCAGAAGGGCCTGGGCGACGAGTTCCATCTCATCGAGCGCATCGAGCGGCTGGCCCCGCAGGTCATGCGCGATGTCCGCGGAACCGATAAGCCCATCTGCGCCAATATCGACCTCTACACCGGCTTCATCTACAGCATGCTCGGCGTGCCCGAGGACCTCTACACGCCCATCTTCGCCGTCGCGCGCATGGCGGGCTGGGCGGCGCACCGCATGGAGGAGCTCTACGGGGCCAACCGCATCATCCGTCCGGCGTATAATTCTGTGCTGGACGATGTGGCTTACGTGCCCATCGCCGAGCGTTAGGCGAACCACCCGGCGCAAGCCTCTGCGCGCGAAAGGACACCCATGATCTTCTTCTCGGATATGGACGGGACCTTCCTGAACTCCCACAAGGAGGTCCACCCCCTGAACTGGAAGGCGCTCGACGCGATCGCGGCGGCCGGCCACCAGTTCGTCCCCTGCACGGGCCGCGCCATGAGCGACGTCTACCCCGAGATCCTCGACCATCCGGCAGTTCGCTATGTGATCTCGGCAAACGGCGCCGCCATCACCGATATCCAAACCGGCGAGGCCATCCATCGCAAAGACCTGGGCCATGCGCGCGCCTTCTTCTGCCACGAGCTCGCCGAGGGGCGCGACGTGACGTTCGACATCTTCGCCGACGGCTGCTGCTACACGCCCCGCAGCCAATACGACCGCCTCGAGGAGTTCGTGCCCAACGACCCCTTCATGCTCAAGGGCATGCTCGCCGCGCGCGTCCCCTACGACGCCGACGTCCGTGACTTCATGCTCTCCTGCAAGCACATTGAGCGCATCGCGTACTACTGGCGCGACCCGGCCGACCGCGACGCCATCGAGATCTCGCTGCTCATCGATCCCACCATGAGCTGTGTGCGCTCCTATGCCACCAATATCGAGGTCTCGGATGCCGAGGCAACGAAGGGCGACGCGCTTGTCTGGCTCTGCGACCATCTGGATATCCCGCGCGCCGACGCCGTGGCGTTTGGCGACAACATCAACGACCTTTCGATGATCGAGGAGGCTGGCCGCGGCATCGCGGTGGCGAACGCCGAACGCGAGGTGCGCGAGGCGGCGGATGCCGTATGCGACGCCAACGACCTCGGCGGCCCCGGCGCCGCGATCCTCGCGCTGCTGAACGCCTCATAAGCGTCCGTCCGAGCTGAATGCCATAGCGAGCCGCCCTCGCTTCAGAACAGGAGATGTCGCCATGCACGCCTCGCCCTCGTCCGTCCCCACACCTTCACGGCGCGGCTTCCTTGCCGCCATCGCCGCGGCCGCCGGCCTCGGCCTTACCGGATGCACGGCGACCTCCCGCGCAAACGGCTCGGCTGCAGCCGGCTCGGCAGCCGGTAGCACGTCGCTCGCCGGCGGCGTCGTCGCCGTGCGCATCGGCGCGCTCCAGGGCCCCACGGGCATGGGCCTCGTGGGCCTCATGGATGCCGCCGGCGCGCTCACCGCGCCCCAGGATGCTGCAGACAGCCCCGTGGGCAGCGATCCCGCAGGCATCGGCGAGCTCGAAAACACCTACGCGTTCACGCTCGCCGGTTCCGCCGACGAGCTTGCGCCGCAGCTCATCCAAGGCGAGCTCGACATGCTATGCGTACCCGCCAACCTCGCCGCCACGCTCTACCAAAAAACCGAGGGCGCGCTCGCGGTGCTCTGCGTGAACACGCTCGGCGTGCTCGATATCGTTGAGACGGGCGACACGGTGCATGCCATCACCGATCTCGCCGGGCGCACCATCTATTCCGCCGGACGCGGATCCACGCCCCAGTACGCCCTCGAGTATCTGCTGTGCGCCAACGGCGTGGACCCCGCAACGGACGTCTCCATCCAGTGGGCAAGCGAGCATGCCGAGTGCCTCGCCGCGCTGGAGGCCGACCCGAGCATCGTCTGCATGCTGCCGCAGCCCTTCGCCACGAGCGCGCTCACCAAAGTTGAGGGCGCGCGCATTGCGCTCGACCTCACCGACGTCTGGAACGAGACCGCCGCTGCCGTAGACACCGCCTCGCAGCTTATCACCGGTGTTGCCGTAGCCAGGCGGACCTTCATAGACGAGCACCCCGCTGCCGTCGAGGAGCTCCTTGATGCCTACGGGCAATCCGTCGCCTTCGTGAACCGCGACCCGGCGACCGCCGCGCAGCTCATCGAGGCAGCGGGCATCATCGCCGCGCCCGTGGCCGAGAAGGCCATCCCCTACTGCAACATCGTCTGCATGACGGGCGCTGAGATGCGCAACGCACTCGAGGGCTACCTGGAGACGCTCTTCGAGGCGGATGCGGCATCGGCGGGCGGCTCCATGCCCGCCGATAACTTCTATTACGAGGCGTAGGGACAGATCGTGCGGCGCGTCCGCCTGCATCTCGCACCCTGGGCCATCGCGTCCTGGCTCGTGCTCTGGCAGATCGCCTCGATGGCCTGGGACAGCCCGCTGCTGCTCCCCGGCCCCCTCGATGTCGGCGCGCGCCTCATCGCGCTCGTGCCCGACCCCTCTTTTTGGCACCGCGTCCTTTTCTCGCTCTCCCGTATCGTCGCGGGCTTCGTAGCAGGAGTCGCGCTCGGTGGTGTCGGGGCGGTCGCTGCGGCACGCTGGAAGGCGGTCGAAGACCTGCTTGCTCCGCTCATGGCGCTGACGAAAAGCGTACCGGTCGCCTCGATCACCGTACTTGCCCTCGTGTGGTTGCGCGCGGCAAACCTCGCCGTGCTCGTTGTCGCGCTTGTCGTCGTACCCCTGGTGTACGAAAGCACGCTGAGCGGCCTGCGTGCAACCGACCGCGCGCTCGATGAAGCGGTGGCGCTCTTTCGCATCGGAGGCGCACGGCGGCTGCGCTTCTTCGTCATGCCCCAGCTCTATCCATATCTCGAGGCCGCGCTCGGCACCGCCCTCGGCATGGCATGGAAAGCGGGCGTGGCGGCCGAGGTCATCGGCATTCCGGCCGGCTCGCTCGGCGAGGCGGTCTATGACACCAAGGTCTACTTCGACACCGACGGGCTCTTCGCCGTGACGATCGCCGTCATCGCAGCGAGCACGCTCACCACATGGCTCGTGCGCGCGGCGCTCCACGCGCTCAAGCCGATCGCATGCGGCGCTGCGGGACACGCGAGGCGCTTCGAATCGACGCCCGATGAGCACGATTGCTCCCGTGCACCATCAACGTGCGGCACCGACGCCGCCGCAGACCTCGTGATCGACGGCGTCTCCAAATCCTATGGCGAACGCGCTGTGGTGCGAGACGTCACGCTCTCCGTGCAACCGGGAACCCCCGTCTGCCTCATGGCACCCTCCGGTTCAGGCAAGACAACGCTTCTGCGCATCGTCGCGGGTCTGGAGACGGCCGACCGCGGGACGGTGACCGCGGGCGAGAAGACGCGCGAGCAGCCCCAGGTCTCGATGGTGTTTCAAGACGACCGGCTGGCCGAGCAGGCAAGCGCGCTCGCAAACGTACGGCTCCCCCTTGCGCCCGGCAGCCGAGCATGGCACGAGGCGCCCGAGCTGTTGGGCGCGCTCGGCCTCGGCGAGATGATGCTCCACCCCGCCGGCACCTGTTCGGGCGGCGAACGGCGGCGCATCGCGCTCGCCCGGGCACTCGCCGCCAATCACGATATCCTGCTGCTCGACGAGCCCTTCACCGGCCTTGATGATAGCTCCCGCGCACAAGCCGCCGCCCTCGTGCGCAAGCGCACCGGCGCATCGGTCGTCCTCGTCGCCACGCACGACCGCACGGATGCCGCGCGCTTGAACGGGCGCATCGTACGGCTGTGCGACCCCTCGGCTATGTAGATCGCTCGCCCCTACCCCAGGCGCTCCAGCACCTTGCGCATCTCGTGCTGCACGGCATGGTCGCGGTTGGAACCCACAACGCGGTTCGCCACGGCCTTGAGCGCCGGGCGGGCGTTGGCCATGGCGCACCCGCATCCCACGAAGCGGATGATCTCGTAATCGTTCATGGAGTCGCCGAAGGCCATCACCTCATCGGGCTTGATGCCGTAGCGGTTCATAACCTGCTCGATACCGCTCGCCTTGGAAACGCCGCGCTGCATGGGGTCAACCCAGGCATTCCCCGAGGGCGCGAACACGAACTCGTCGCCCAGCTCGCGCGAGAGCGCGTAGGCGTAATCCATCACATGGCCGTCGTCGCAAAAGATCGATGCTTTGAGAATGTTCACGTCGGGCGTAGGGAGATACCAGATGCGCTCGGCATTGGGCAGGTCCTTGTCCACCTCGCGCACGAACTTGTCCTCATCGTCGAGCAAAAACGATTTGGTGCGATCGAAGAGTACCAGATGCAGATGGTCGAACATGCCGACCGTCTTCGCCAGGCGCCGGATCGCAAGATGCGAGAACACCTCGCGGTCGATGAGCTCGCCAGACGCCACCACCTGGGCTCCGTTGGCGGCGACGAAGTCCATCTCGTCCACAACCGGCGCGAAGAACTCGGAGAGCCTATCCAGACGACGCCCCGAGGAGGCGGCGAAGTGCACACCGTGCGCGCGAAGCGCGCGGATGAGGTCGAAGGTCTCGGGCGGCACCTGGCTGTTCTCGTCGAGCAGCGTGCCATCCATATCTGATGCGATGAGCTTGATCATGCAGGTCCTTTCCGGTGTCGAACGCAAACCGCCGCGGATAGCGGGCAGCATTGGCAATCTATTCGGGCGCCATCCTGTCGAGCGTAGCGTATGGGTGTTAAGGCACTGTCATGAAACGTACTCGAACGTGGTGACATCGAAGAGCCCTTCGGGGCGAATGCGCAACGCAGGGATCACCGGCAGCGGCAAAAAGATCATGCCCATGATGGGGTCGAGCGGCGGTTCGATGCCCGCCTCGCGGCCCGCGCGCACGAACGCGTCGTGCTCACGCGCCACCTCCTCGCCCGGCCGGTCGCTCATGAGACCGCCAAGCGGAAGGTCGAGCTTCGCGCGCACCTCACCCGCGCGCACGAGCACGAACCCGCCCTGGCCCACGTGACGCACCGCCTCGTACATGTCGCGCGCATTATCGCCCACCACACAGACGTTATGGGAATCGTGCCCGATGGTCGAGGCGATCGCACCGCCCTCGATGGTGAACCCGCGCACCCAGCCGCGGCCGATATGCCTGCCCACAAGGCCGGCACCCGCCGCTCCGTCGCCGTCGGCGCCGGCGCGCTGCGCCGCAACGCCACGTCCGTAGCGCTCGATGAGCATGATCCGCCGCAGGCCATCGGCGCTCGCCGGGTGCGCCACGCCGGTGATGGCGTTCCCCGGTATGACATCGATCACGGCGCTACCGGACTCGAAGGGATAGTCGAACACCTCGGGCGCAAGCTGGGGCAGTCGCACCGAGCCGCGCAGCCGCTCCTCGAGAGCGCGCACGGCAGCGCCCGCCGGTGCGACAGCACCCGTGAACGCGCCCGCTTCCGCCACGAGCTCGCCCGCGGCATATACCTGGCGCGGCGGCCGCTCGAACATGAGATCATCGAGGAGCAGCAGATCGGCGCGCTTGCCCGGAGCCACCGCGCCGCGCCGCTCGAGCGGACTCGCCATGCCGTGATCGAAGCCGAAGCACTCCGCCGTAGAGAGCGTTCCCATCGAGATGGCGACCACCGGGTCGATTCCTCGCTGCACCGCCAGCCGGCACGCGTTATCGATCGCGCCGATCGCGATGGCGTCCGAGGGCGCACGGTCGTCGGTCGCGAAGCAGCAGCGCCGCGCGCGCCGCGGATCGTCGAGCACGAGCGGGCTCAGCGCCTCGAGATCATGGCTGCACGTCCCCTCGCGCAGCATGATGTACATGCCGCGCGAGAGCTTGTCGAGCGCTTCTTCCGGGTTCGTGCATTCATGGTCGGCGATGATGCCGCACGCGGCGTACGCGTTGAGGTCCGCGCCGTCGACAAGCGGCGCATGGCCGTCCACCTGGCCCGACACCGTCTGCGATGCCGTGGCGATGCGCGTGAGCGTCTCGGTATCCGCCGCCACGACGCCGGGGTAGTTCATCATCTCGCCCAGGCCGAATATCTCGCCGGGGTGCTCGGCCATAAACGCGCGCATGTCCGCAGCCGTCACCGAGGCTCCCGTCTGCTCGTCGGGAAGCGCCGGCACGCACGAGGGCATCATGAACTTGATGTCGAGCGGAGCGCGGCGCGCGTCCTCGATCATGAACGAGAGGCCGTCGAGCCCGCAGACATTCGCGATCTCATGCGCATCGGCAATCGCCGTGGTGGTGCCATGTGCCAGCATCACGCATGCGTATTCCGCCGGCCGCACGTTCGACGATTCGATATGCAGATGCCCGTCGATGAAGCCCGGAGCAAGGTAACCGCCCGCGCAATCAACCACGCGCAGCGCCTCCGGGCTGGGCACCGCCGCATCGCGATCATCGAACAGCACAGAAACGATGACGCCGTCTTTCACCGCCACGCGCCCCGGCACCACGCGCATGCCGTACACATCGACGATCTGCGCATGCACGAAGAGCGTATCGACCGCCGCGCGCCCCTCCGCCGCATCCACCAATACCCTGAGCTGCTCCATCGATGCCGTGCGTGCCATATGCGCCCCTTTCACTTGCTCCTGAACACATCGTACCCAGGCGCCAGCACGTCAACCGCCCCACCCCGGCACGGATCGCCCCAACGCCGGACGGGCAGCCACATCGCACATCCTCAATGAACGGTTGACACCTCTCTCATCGCGTTGACAGCGCGTTTCGCCGTTTCCTATACTCATCCGCCGAAAATTCGCAGCAGCGCGCCTGCCCGCCGAATTGGAATGCACCGCATGCGCAGCCCCGTAGGGCGGCGCGTACAGAAAGGAATGCTATGTCTAAGAATCGTCGAGGCGTCCAGGGTATTGGATTCGTCTTCCTGCTCATCGGCATCATCGCCATCGCTGCGGGCGCCACCATGTTCTTCGGCGCCAACGATGTCGATCTGCAGATCGAGGACGGCGCCCAGATCGCCCAGATGTTCGGCATCATCCTCGCCGGCATCGGCGTGTTCCAGTTCATCTGCGGCATCATTGGTATCCGCGCCGCCAAGCACGACAAGCTCCTCATGCCATTTGCCTGGGTGTGCGCGCTGGTGATCGTGCTGAACCTCTCCCTGATCGGCCTGACGTTCACGTCGGGTGGCGGCGAGATCTGGCAGAACCTCATCTATGCTGCTGTCGCGCTCTCCGGCATCATCTTCGTCAACCGCTCCCTCAAGGAGCTCTCAGCGAAGTAGCGCCTACTGCAAACTCGTGTATACCTGCGGCCCGTCGTGAGAACGGGCCGCTTTTTTCTCTCGATTATCAACGTATGGTTGAATATCAGCCGATCGCTGCTATGCATCGGAGGGATATGGGACCCGTTGCGACTATCCTTATATGTGCGCGTGCAATCACCGTTCATGGCTCCACGCGCCATGAACGGTCGCGATACCTACAATGTGATGGGTGCACCTGTGAACATTCGCCAACTTCGTTATTTTTACCTGTCGGCTCAAACCGGCAGCTTTTCCGGTGCGGCGCGCGCCGAGGGCGTCTCGGTCCAGGCGGTATCCAAATCGTTGAAAGAGCTGGAAGAAGAGCTGGGAGGCCCGCTGTTTCGTCGCGACGGGCGCCACGTGATCCTGACGCGGCTCGGCTCGGAGCTTGTCGAGCCCGCCCGCGTCGCGGTTCAGAGCTTCGATGCCGTCCCCGCCGCGGCCGCCGCATACCGAGCAGGTGCCGCCGGTGCCGAACGCGTTGACTACCGCCTCGCCCTCGTCACGCCGCCCTTCGCCAAAAACGAACTCATCTGCGCGGCGCTCGCGCGGCTCATCTCGCACATGATGAAGGCAAAGGCAACGGTTCGCCTTGCGCTTGGCAACGAGGCGATGGGCGAGCTGGAGGCCGGCACGCTCGACGCCATCTTCACCGTGGGGCCGCTCCATGACGCGCAGTGCACCTGCCTCCCCATCGGCAACGTCTCGGTTGGCATGTTCATGGGTAAGAACCATCCGCTCAAGCGCAAACGCAAGATCACCTTTGATGATCTCGAGCCGTATCCCGTCCTGTATAACAAGCAGATCGACGACTTCAACGATACGATTCTCACCACCTGCTTGAAACGCGGCCTCTCGTCCCCGGTGGTCGAGATCTCCACCGATGAGGAGGTGGCGGATTTCCTCGAACAGCAGCAGGGTTACATTCTCGGCGTCTATCTCAAGGCGCTTGATATCAAGCCGCTCGCCTTCATGCATAAAATCGATCCCGCAGACGCGCCTCCCGTCCCCGTGTGCATGGTGACGCTCAAAGATCGCCAGAACGCCGCTTATGACAGGTTGAACCATTTTGTATGCAACGAATTCAGAAGTCTCAAACACCTACTCAGCGAGTAGGCCCGCCCGCACGGCTCTCAGCCGGCACCCGTCCGCACGGACGACAGCATTCCTGTTGGAGCGGCTGCATGCGGATGGGATACGGTAGGATGATGCATAGCGCAGCATGCCGCCCTGATCTGTAACCACGACGACATTGGACCGTGATCATGCCCCAAACCAAGACGCCCGCCGCCCCTCAACACGCCCGCTCCGCCAAGGAGGTCCCGCTCATCATCAGGGTGTACGGCCTGCTCTGCCTGGCCGACGGCATCGTGACCATTCCCACCATCGCGATCTTCGCCGCGATGGTCGTCTGGGCGCTCTCGTCTGACCCCTCCCTCATCACCATCGGCACCGACCCCACGCTTCCGATTGTCCTGTCGGTGCTCTCCGTTGTCATCACCGCGATCAACGCCGTCGCGCTCATCATCTTTGGACGCGCGCTCATGAAGAGCCGACGCCGCCATGCCGCCCGCGTCTCGTACGCGCTCATCGCCGCATCGATCGTGCAGCTCATCATCTCCATCATGCTGCAGGGTATCGGCACCCATCTCATCGCGCCGATCATCCAGCTCGTCATCCTCATCGCGCTTTCCGTCACGGTCGACCCCTCCCTTATCCAGGAACGTCGCGTTCAGCGCGAACTCGAGGACCTTGAAGACCGCGAGGCGGCGGCGCACGGCATGCTCGGCCGCGATCTCGAGGGAAAAGGCTACATCGAGCTCAACTTCTTCAACCTGTTCTGGGTGTTCGTGGTGTGCTGCGTACTCGGCCTCATCATCGAAGTCATCTACCATATGGTGGTCGTCGATCCCGGTGTCTACCAAGATCGGGCAGGCATGCTCTTCGGCCCGTTCTCCCCCATCTACGGCTTTGGCGCCGTGCTCATGACCGTGGCGCTCAATCGCTTCTACAAGGCCAACCCCATCATCATCTTCGTGGTCTCCGCCATCATCGGCGGGTTGTTCGAGGCGGCGGTCAGCCTGTTCATGCAGGTGGGCTTCGGCGCCGTAGCGTGGGATTACACCGGCATGACGCTCTTCGGCATCCCCGATCCGGTCGCTATCGCCTTCGGCGGCCGTACCGCCACGCCGTTTATGCTCATGTGGGGCGGCCTTGGATTTGTGTGGATCAAGCTCTGCCTGCCGTGGCTGCTCAAGCTCATCAATCTCATCCCCTGGAGCCTGCGCTACTCGCTCACCACGATCTGCGCGGTGCTCATGCTGGTCAACGGCGTCATGACGCTCGAGGCGCTCGATTGCTGGTTTGAGCGCGTGTCGGGCGTCGCTGCCAGCTCGCCGGTCGAGGAATTCTATGCCAAGCACTTCGACAACGCCTACATGGAGCACCGCTTTGAAAGCATGACCATCACCCCCGAGGATTCTGGCCGTATGGATGCCGCCGCTGCAACGGATGCCATGACGGCGGGCGATGCCGCCGAGGCAGCCGGTTCCGCCACCGCGTAACCGCGCTTCGCACCACCAAGCGCCCATATTCGCATTATGCGATGTCGTTGTACCGCGTGACCGGTGGCAGCACGAGCGACCTCAACAGGCCCTGGCGCACTTTGAACGCCGCATCTCGAATGCGAATACGCACGCCCGCTGCACGCGCCACATCTCGCATGAGCGCATCGAACAGCTGCGGACGCGCCAGGTCTTCATGCCATACGTTGAAGATGGTGATGCCGCAACCCGTAAGCCTGTTCACCCGGCGGTCGTCCTCGTTGGCGCGACCTTCAGGATGATATCGCCTGCCTTTGTACTCCATGCCAATCGAGAGTTCCGGAAAGCCCAGGTCAACGTAGCGCTCCCCGTCTGACGTCATAACCTGCCAGTTCAGCACAGCGCCCGTAAAGCCCATCCCGCCGAGGCGCCGCGGGCCCGCCACGAGGAGCGCCATCGCCGTCTCGCTCGGCGCATGGGAGCGCTCCCGCACCTGCCCCAGCACACGCCGCGCGAGTGCGCGGCCACGGACGGAAGGCATCTCATCGATCATGCGCTGTATTCGATGCTTGTCGCAGTACGGTTCGGCCATCGTTCGAAAGCCCTCGTCCGACGATGGATCCAACCGATAGGTGCCCACAAGCTCAAATCCCTTGAGCGTCAGCCCGATCTCTCGCTTGAGTAGGCTATATGCATCCCCTGCATGCATGCCCCTACGCGAAGCATGCGAATCGGCAAGCTGTACGAAGCAAAGCTCGGGCGCCGGGATCAATAGGCCTTGTCCACAGCGAATAAGCGAGCGCCGCGGAACGTACCCGCTGTAGACATGTCTGACAATTCCCGCTGGCGCATGGATATGCGAACCCGAATCGACAAGAATATGCACAGGCGAGGTCGCTGCACCAAGGGCAGCGAGGGGGTCCGAGATATCCGACGCGCGGGGCACGCCGCAGCGCGACAACTTTGCCGTGCGCGGCATGCTCATGAGACCGGGCAACAGCCGATCGCTCTCACGCAGCACCTCGAATGCCGTTATGCCAAAAAGACAGGTATCCATGAAAGACACGCTAGCACCGATTCATGGGCTTGCATAGCGTTTTACCTGCGCTTTCTTTTATGCTCTAACAGGAATCCAACAGATAGTTCGCACTATCTCACACGTATCTCACACGCGCTGGTAGCGCATACCGGCATGCTCCCTCATGAGCTGTGAGCGCCTTTGTGGATTATGTGAGCACGCACCGCTCCCGAGGCGCACCACGATCCTCTGCGTCGCAGCTGGCAGCCCGCGTGCCCTGCCTGTGGTCACGACGCGAGGGGTATGGGCACGTGGCGCGCAACAACACGCGCGGGATGGTCACGGCGAGAGGGTTATGGGTTACGAGCGCGCGGCAATGGGTGTTTCGTGGTCAACTTGAGGGACCTATGGGCGATGAGAGCGTAGCGTCAGCGCTGCTCCCCTTGCCTGATGCAGCTTTTTTCCTAGAAACATAGCCTTATAGGCATCTCTATGGATGCCTATAAGGCCTCTCTTGCGTAGCGATCGCCCATAGGTCCCTTGCCGTGACCATCGGACGCGTGATGTGAGCGACAAGCCACCCATAGGTGTCGCATCGTGACCATCAGATGGCCGGACCTATGGGCATGCTGCCCATAGGTCTTGCGTCGTGACCACTTCGCGCTGATGCGGAACGAGAACGTCGAGCGAAGGCTCGATGGGCGCAGACGCGATGAATGGTGACCGTCGCGAACTACTTGATGCGCGCGAACTTGCGCTTGCCCACCTGCAGCACCGAGCCGGCGTGAATGCGGTCGGGCGCGATGTTGTACGCCTTGGGCTCAACGGCCTGCTGGTCGATCTTTACGCCGCCGCCATCGATCAGGCGGCGCGCCTCGCTCACCGAGGGAGCGAGCCCGGTGTTCTTGAGTACACCAGCGAGATACACAAGACCCTGGTCGTTGGGCGTCAGATCGACCTCGACCTCGGCGATGTCTTCAGGCAGCTCGTCCTGCTTGAACACGCGGTCGAAGGCCGCCTTCGCCTCCTCGCCCGCGCCGGCGCCGTGATATGCGTCGACGATATTCACCGCGAGCGCGCGCTTGAGTTCGTACGGATTAGCGGAGCCATCGGCGAGCGCGGCATCGATCGCATCGACCTCGTCCACGGAGAGCGTCGAGGCAAGGCGATAGTACTTGCCGATCATCTCGTCCGGGATGGACATGACCTTGCCGAAGGCGTCGGCCGGCTCATCGGTGAGGCCCACGTAGTTGCCATAGCTCTTGGACATCTTGCGCACGCCATCGGTACCCTCGAGCAGGGGCATCGTGAGCGCAACCTGCGGCTCCATGCCCATCTTCTCCATGAGCTCGCGGCCGGCGAGCAGGTTGAAGAGCTGGTCGGTGCCACCCATCTCCACATCGGCCTTGATCTTCACCGAGTCGAACGCCTGCATCACCGGGTAGAGGAACTCATGCAGGGCGATGGGCGTCTGCGACTGGTAACGCTTGGTGAAGTCGTCGCGCTCCAAGATGCGCGCCACGGTGAACTTGCTGCAGAGCTCGAGCATGCCCTTCAAGTCGAGCGAGAGGATCCAGTCGCCGTTGTGCACAATCGTGGTCTTCTCGGGGTCGAGGATCTTCATGGCTTGCTCGACATAGGTAGCGGCGTTGGCCTCGACCTGCTCCTGCGTGAGCTGCGGACGCGTGGCGTTCTTGCCCGACGGATCGCCGATCATGGCCGTGCCGTTGCCGATGATGAGGGTGACCTTGTGGCCGAGATCCTGGAACTGGCGCATCTTGCGCAACGGCACCGCATGCCCCAGATGCAGATCCGGGCTGGTGGGATCGACGCCGAGCTTGATGTTGAGCGGCACACCGCGCTCGAGCTTCTTCCTCAGGTCGGCCTCGGGCACGATCTGAGCGGCACCGGATGTGATGATGCGCATCTGCTCGTCAACTGGCAACACGGTTCTGTCCTCCTGATTTCCAGCACCCTCGCCCTGCCGCAAGCGCCGTACGGGCGGTGCTCGTATACACGTAACCTGTTTAGTGTAGCCGAAAACAAGTTGCAATACAGACTATGCATGCCGAAATGAGCGCGCAGCCCAAGGCTCGGCGATGAGGAGCTAGCGGGCGTCGAACACGCGCGAACGCCCGCGCGCGTCCACGACCACCGGCAGGTACGCGCCCGACGCATCGACGAGCATCCGCGGTTCGCGACGCCGTGTGCATGCGGCGCAGTCGCCACCGCACGGCCCCTCGACAGACAGAACGCAGTGCTCCATGACCATGAGCTCGCGCGCACCGGGGCAGCCGTGCACGATCTCGACCGCCGGAACCGCGCTCGCCAAACTCGCCGCCACCCGAGGCGGAACCTCGTCGGCAAGGTAGATACGCCGAGCGCCCAGATCTGCACAGCACCTCGCGGCGTGCGCGTTCGCCACAGCAAGAGGACATGCGACGTCGAACGGCACCTGCGCCTCGATTGCAAGCGGCAGCTGGCCGATATTGCGGCAGATGACGCGCCGCGCACGACCGCACAGATACCGCACGGCCGCCACATCGGCGGCGCGCATGGTCTCGTCGAGCATGACCGTGAGCTGCGGCAGCAAGCCATCCCACGCGGGATCGTCCTCGATGCGCCACGCGCACACAGCGACCTCGCGCGCCGGCGAGAGCGCGAGCGCACGTGCCGCCGCGCGCGCATCGTCCACGAGCTCCGTCAGGATGCACCGCACGTCAACCGCTTCGGGCGCAGGGACGTCGTGCGCACGGTCATGCGGAGCATCGGGCAGCGCCGACACGTCCGCACACGCGACTGCCGCCGCCTCGGCACGCATCCGCTCGAGCACCGTTGCGGTCTCGACCAGCACACGGGCGCTTGCGGTGACGAACACCTGGCTCCCAACCTCAACGCGCCGTTTGCACCGCACCCATATGCGCTCCCCCGGCGCCGCGTCGCAGGGCATGGGCACCATGGGCCAGCGGCGCGGCACGTCGCGCCCGGCATCAGCCGGCAGGATCGTGTGCACCTCGAGCGTATCGCCCGCGCCTACCGCCCCGTCGAAGGCAACGCAGATCTCGTGGCGGCGGCGATCGACCACCTCGCCCACGCGCACGCCCTGGTTGCACGATCGCTCCAAGCTCATGAGCGCCGCGCCGCACGCTGCCTCATCCCCACGCGGGTACGCATCGGAGAAACCGCGGTTGAACGAACGGCCGAGCTGCCGCTCGAGCGCATCGGCATCGTAGGGTACGCCGGCGCGCACGGCATCGAGCGCCATGCGGTACGTGCGCACCACGTTGTACACGTAGTCGGGGTTTTTCATGCGTCCCTCGATCTTGAGGGACGCAACGCCGGTGCGCGCCATAGCCTCGACATGTCGTATACCGAGGTAGTCGCGCGGGCAGAGCAGCTTCACGGCATGCGGGTCCTCGACATGCGATACGCCCGCGCCATCGACAAGCCCATACGATTGCCGGCATGGCTGCGTGCAGTCGCCCCGAAGCGCCGAACGACCGCGCCTGAGCGCGGAGAACGCGCAGGCGCCCGAATACGCGATGCAGATGGCGCCGTGGCAGAACGCCTCGATGGGCACGCCCGTCTCAGCAAGCTGGCGCAGCTCGTCGCAGGAGAGCTCGCGCGCGCAGGTGACGCGCGCCACACCCAGCTCGCGCGCCGCGAACGCCACCGCCTGCGCGCTCGCCGCGCCCGCCTGCGTCGAAAGATGCAGCTCGGCCTCGGGAAGCTCCTCGCGCAGCAGGCGGATAAGGCCCACATCGGATACGATGATGGCGTCCGCGCCCACGGCGAGCACCGCGCGGGCGAGCTTGAGCGCGTAGGCAAGCTCGTCATCGTAGACAACCACGTTGAGCGTCACGTACACGCGGCTCCCGTGGGCATGCGCCACCTCGCAGCCGCGCGCCAGATCCTCCAAGGTGAACCCGGCGAGCGCCGCGCGGGCGTTCAGTGCCCCGAGCCCCGCGTAGACCGCATCGGCCCCCGCCGCCACGGCGACAAGCAGCGCGTCGAGCGTGCCCGCGGGCGCAAGGAGCTCGGGTACCCGAACCATCTCTTGAACCGCCCCGTTATCCCGCGCCATCCAAGCACCCCCTCTCCATCGACAACGCCACGCCAACGCAGCAGATACACCGCCGCGTCTCCAAGGTATGCAATCAGTTTGGAATTTGCCATTGATAAGGATACACGAGCCCCCTTGCAGGCGTGTTGCGGTAATGTGTATGTATTTCTGTACGTGTTTTCGCGGGCCCGAGCGCCCGCAGGCCACCAGGAGGTCTCCATGGGTCCTCGCGAGCGTCAGCGCCGTAACCGCTCAAGATCGCACACCGCACCCGTCATCGTCCTATCGTTTTTAGGATTCTTCCTCATCGCCGGCGTCGCCTTCGGCATCGGCATGATGGGCAACGTCAGCAGATGGCTGCAGGATCTTCCCGACTACACCAATGCCGATCTCTACCTTGCCAGCGAGCCGACCACCATCCTCGACGCGCACGGCAACGAGATCGCCTCGTTCTATTCGCAGAACCGCAAGAGCGTCTCGATCGATCAGGTCTCCCCATACGTGCTCACCGGCACGGTGGATACCGAGGACGAGCGCTTCTACGAGCACAACGGCGTCGACCTCTACGGCATCGCGCGCGCCGCGGTGGTGCAGCTCACCGGCGGCTCCGAGGGCGCATCCACCATCACCCAGCAGCTCGTGCGCAACACGATCCTCTCCGACGAGCAGTTCGACGTGACTATCGAGCGCAAGGTGCGCGAGGCGTATCTCGCCCTCAAGATGGAGGAGATCTACTCCAAAGACGAGATCTTGATGATGTACCTCAACACCATCTACTTTGGTCACGGCGCCTACGGCATCGAAGCCGCGGCGAACACATATCTCTCCAAGAGCGCCGCCGACCTCACGCTCGCCGAGGCGGCGCTGCTCGTGGGCCTTCCCAACTCGCCCTCGCGCTATGACCCCACGGTGAACCCCGACCTCGCAACCCAGCGTCGCAACACGGTACTCGACCGCATGCTCTCCAACGGCGACATCACCCAGGAAGAGCATGACGCCGCGCAGGCCGAGCCCATCTCGCTCAACGTCTCCGAGTCCTCGGGCACCGGTGTCGACGTGTACGCGTATCCCTATTTCGTCGATTACGTGCGCCAGCTCCTGAACGACGAGTTCTCCTACGACTCGATCTTCTCCGGCGGCATGACCGTGCAGACCACCATCGACCCCAACGTGCAGGCGGCAGCCGAATCGGCGGTCACCTCCCGCCTTGATGAGGTGGGCATCGACGGGCTCGAGGCGGGCATGACCGTGCTCGACTCCAAGACCGGAGCCATCCGCGCCATGGTGGGTGGCCGCGACTACTACGCCGACAGCCAGCACGTCAATCACGCCACGGCGCAGCGCCAGACGGGTTCCTCGTTCAAGGCGTTCACCCTCGCCGCCGCGATCGAGGACGGCATGAACCCCGATATCATGATCAACTGCAACTCGCCCCAGACCTTTAAGAACGGGCGCGAGGAGTACAAGGTCCAGAACGTCAACGGCTCGAGCTACGGCACCATCTCGCTCGCCCGCGCAACCGAGCTTTCATCGAACACCGGCTACGTGCAGGTTGCCAAGGCCATTGGCAACGACAAGGTCATCAATATGTGCAGCCGGCTGGGCATCGACACCTCCGCCATGCAGGATGTTCCCTCGCTCACCCTGGGCGTGACCTCGCTTTCCACGCTCCAGATGGCCGAGGCCTATTCCACCTTCGCGGCCGGCGGCGTGCATCGTGACGCCATCGCGATCACGCAGATCACCAACCGCGATGGCGAGGTCATCTACGAGCATGAAGATACCTCCGAGCAGGTTATCGATCCCGCCGTAAACGACGCGATCATCGAGGTGCTCGAGGGCGTCGTCGAGCACAGCGGCGGCACGGCGTACCGTGCGCGCCTCTCGGTCGACCAGCCCTTCGCGGGCAAGACCGGCACCACCACCGATACCATCGACCTGTGGTTCTGCGGCCTGACCCCGCAGTACACGCTCGCGATCTGGTGCGGTCATACGGCGAACGAGACCATCCGCATCAACGGCCATGATGCGCACAACACCGATCTCACGCTGCCCATCGCGCGCGAGTTCCTCAACACCGTCCTCGACGGGCTCGATCGCGAGGAATTCCCCTCGACCGATGAGAAGCCCACGTATAAGGACAACTCGGTGTGGGAGGTCGATGGCGAGCAGCTTGAGTACGGCGGTTTTGAGACCGAATCGGATGAGGAGACGATCGACGACTCCGAGGCCGAGGTCACGGATCCCAATGCGAACCAGCAGCAGCCTCCCACCGACTCCGGCACCACCACGACGCCTCCCACGACCCCGAGCACGGGCGGTGGCACCAACCCCGGCGGCGGAGCCGGCGGCGGTGAAACCGGTAGCGGTGGCACTGGCGGCGGTTCCGAAGGCGGCGGAGCCGGCGGCGGTGAAACCGGTAGCGGTGGCACTGGCGGCGGTTCCGAAGGCGGCGGCACCGGCGGCGGTGAAACCGGCGGCGGCACTGGCGGTGAAACCGAGTAAGAGTAGCCCTCCCACATCCACAATGAAGGGCCCGAGTCCACGCGGATTCGGGCCCGTTTCGTATCGAGAAAAGCGGTAACGCCAGCAGCAGGCGTTCGAAGCACGTGCGCCGCCCTGCCCTCATCTCAGACCGTGGCGCACGCTCGACGCCTGCGCTCAGCGCGTATGCAGGAAGTAATACACCAGCAGCGCCACGAGCGCGATGGGCAACAGGATGATGAGCGCCATCAAGGCGATATGAATGAACGCGATCATGCCTGAACCTGCTTCCGTAGATTGCCAAGTTTCGCGATGAGCGTCTCGAAGCGCGCGCCGTCCTCGGCGGTCCGCGCGATCACGAGAATGGTGTCGTTGCCCGCAAGCGAACCGAGCACGTCGGGCAGCTCGGCGGCATCGACCGCGGCGGCGATACCCGATGCGGTCCCCGGCTGCGCCTTGATGAGCACGAGGTTATCGGTCCGCAGCACGTCGACCACCAGATCCGATACCATGCGCTGCAGATGGAGGTCCTCCGCGAGCACGTAGACCCCCTCAGGGAGCTTGCGCAGGCCCATGTCGGCGATATCGCGCGATACCGTGGCCTGCGTGCAATCGTACCCGTACGCTTTGAGCTCATCTACCAGCATCCGCTGCGTGCGGATATTGTTGTTCCGCACGATCTCGCGAATCGCGCCCTGCCTCCCGCTGCGCCGCTTTGCCATAATCGCATTCTCCCTATAAAGCAGCCCGAATCTTTCATTCTGCTTGCATAGTTTACGGGATAACCTGCATTCGACATGAATATGTAACGAGATAGAATTATTCTTCAAGCCGTGGCAAAGCAGCCGTATCGAAGCCGCCACGCACGGGCGCTGCCGAGATATGCCGTCGCGACCCTACAGCGCAACGCGTGTAGCAGGATGCATAAACGGCAACTTGGGGAGTTTGACGAACGCGTCGAGGCACATCCCGAGATAACACGCGGAAACGCTTTTCTGTGCGATCGGCGTATACATGAACCCGAAATCACGATGATTGCCGGAGCCGGTTTTGCGCAGAGCGCTCACCGTATCACGGGTCGTGGGCGCCTCCAGGATATCGCGGACCCGCTCGTTGCGCTCGATGCCCGAGAGCCCGGCGATACCGTAGGCATCTTTGATGCAGCCGATCAAACGGTGCAGGTGACGCGCATGGATTGCACGCATGAAGTGTTCGTTGTGCTCGCGCGACCATTTCTGCGCCAGCTCGCGGTAGGCGGCATACTCGTGCTCGCACAGCATGTAGGCATCGAGGCTGCCCGGCACCGCCTCAAGGCGCACCGCGGCGTGGTAGAGCGCTCCAGACACCGCGCCCGCGCGCACGACATCCTCGATGTAGCGAATCAGAAAAACAGCCTGATCCTGCGCCAAGGTGAACCGCAAGCCGAGCTCGGAGATGCGGTCTGCCGAGAACACCTTGCCGCGCACGGAACCCATGATGCCGCCCTCGAGCATCCCCGGTACGAGGTCGCGAAACTCATCGCGATCCTCGGTGTATCGCGGCTCGAGCCGCAGCACATGGGAGCGGACCCCATCGCGTGGCGAGGGCGTATCCATGGACAGCGAGAGCACGGCGAGCTCGAGGTCGTGTGCGCGCACGTCGCGGGCGATCGCGTCGAGCGATCCGGGTGCCAGCCAATCGTCTTGCTCCATGAACAGGATGTAGCTGCCGCGAGCAGCCTCGAGCGCCTCGTCGAGGGCCGCCTCGACGCGCTCTTCGGCGCTCTCGATCATGTCGACGCGGATATCGCGCTCCATAGCCCGCTCGCAGATCGATCGTGACTGATCTCGCGAATCCATGACCGCGAGCACGAGCTGAACATCGGAGAACTGCTGATTCACAACGCTTTCGATGGCACGTGATACGTGACGCTCACCATCGTGCACCACCATGCACACCGATACAAAAGGGCGTTTTGAACCACACTGCGCCACGCTTGGGCCTCCTGCCAACACGACGTTCCGCCCCATGGTACCACCGTGCGATTCATGCCCTCTGCCGCGCAATGTCCTGCATTATTAGTACAAATGTTCATCACGCCACCGTCACACTTTGGCAGCTCGCCTAACCGATTTCGTACAGCGCGCCCTCCGGATAGCGCACATCGATAAAGGTGAGGCCGCGCGCCGGGGCCGTGGGACCGGCAGCGCGCCGGTCGCAGGCTGCCAGCGCCTCGCCCACCCACGCGATCTCGCGGCGATGCATGCCCACCTCGACAAGCGTGCCCACGATGGTGCGCACCATCGAGTGCAGAAACGCATTGCCGGTGATGGTGAAGGCGAGCACCTCCTCGCCCAGCTCAATCTCGCGCGCAAACGACGTCGCGATCACGTTGCGGCAGGTGGGCTTGCCAACAGAAGATGCCACCTTGCAGAAGCTCTTGAAATCATGCTCGCCTACCAGCAGCTGCGCGGCCTCTTCCATGGCATCTTCGTCGAGAGGCATGCGATGCCACCAGACGTGGTCGCGCGTGAGCACCGGGCGGTCGGGGCGGTCTGCGATGCGATACGTGTAGGTTCTCGCCTGTGCATCGAACCGTGCCGAGAACCCCGGCTCGGCATGATAGACCTCGCCGAGCGCGATGTCGCGCGGCAGCAGCGCATCCATGGCGCGCAGCCAACGCGTACGCGTGATCTCCAGCTCCGCACGGGTAGCCAGAAAGCTTACATACTGGCCGATGGCGTGGACGCCGGCATCGGTTCTGCCGGCGCAGGTGAGCTCGACCGGACGGCGCAGCAACGTCTCGATGGCACGGCGCAGCTCGCCCGCCACCGTTATCACCGATGGCTGCTCGGCAAACCCGCTGTACGCGGCACCGTCGTACCCGAGCTTGCATACGATGGTCCCCGCCATCTCGAGGCTATCCGTGTCCTCGGCCATATGCGCCCCTTCCCGTAGCATCTTCCCTATCCCGCGAACCCCAGCGCCACCAGCGCCGCCGCCAGCACAAGCCCTCCGGAAAGCGTCAAGCGGCTGCGAGCATCGAGCGGCTCAGGAGCAACCTGGGCGCCCGAGGCCCCAGCATAGCACCGAGCGTCCATCGACGCGGCGATGCGGTCGGCACGGCGGAACAGGCTGACCACCAACGGCGTGAGCACCGACGCCCACACGCGTATCCGCTCAACGATCGTCCCCCGCTCGAAATCGACGCCGCGCGAGCGCTGGGCAAGGTGAATGCGCTCCAGTTCCTGCGCGACAAGCGGTATGAAGCGCAGCGCGAGCGAGATCGTGAGGCCCAGCTCCTCGACCGGCGCACCAAAACGCCGCAGCGGGTGCAGCAGGCGCACGCAGGCGTTTGCCAGCGCCGGCGGCGTCGTGGTGGCCGAGACCGCAAAGGCGAGGCACACGAGCACCGCGATTCGCACCACCGCTGCGATGGTGCGCAGCGCACGATCGGGCGCAAGACCAACCTGCGCGACCAAGGGGATCTGCGCCGTTCCATCGCATGACACGAGATTCGCCGCCATCATGAACACGAACAGCACGAGCAGCGGGCGACACATCGCCGCCAAGCGCCGCAGGTCGGTACGCGCCATCACGATTGCGGCAAGCGCCACGCAGACCCATGCCGCGAGCGCAGCAGGTGATGAACCGGCGAAGATGGCAACCGTGAACACGAGCAGCAGCGCGATCTTGACGCGCGCGTCGATCGTCTCGAGCACGTTGGCATCGCGCGCAGGGCGTGATCTGAACACCGGCGATGCCGTAGTGGATTCGCGCACCGCCCCCGCGCTACGCTGATCGGCCCGGCGATCTTCCTCGAGCAGCGACGCCAGCCGCCAGCTCTCAGGCGGCATGAGACCCGCCCGATCGAATGCGGCCTGATCGCGTCGCAGCGCGGCCACACTGCCCGTCCACGCCAGTTCGCCCTGGCGCAAGAGCGCCACGGCATCGGCTATCTCGAGCCATTCCTCGAGATCGTGGCTTACCACCAGGATGGGCAGACCTTGGCGCGCGAGATCGCAGACGAGCGCATGGAGCGCCGCGCGTCCCGGGGCGTCGAGTCCGGCAGTGGGTTCGTCGAGCACGAGAGCACGCGGCTCCAGCGTGAGCACGCTGCCAAGCGCTACGCGCCGCGCCTGACCGCCCGACAGCGAGAACGGGTCGCGGTCGAGCAGCCGCTCAAGATCGAGTGCCCGGGTGGCGCGAGCAACCCGGCGCTCGACCTCCTGCGCATCGCAGCCGAGGTTGCCCGGTCCGAAGGCGAGCTCCGCCGCAACGGATTCTAGGAAAAGCTGCTGCTCGGGCTGCTGGAATGCGATGCACACGTCACCCGGACACGGGCGCACACCGCCCACGCTCACCGAGCCAGCCGATGGCTCGAGAAGCCCCGCAGCAAGGCAGGCAAGCGTGGTCTTGCCGGCACCGGACGAACCGGCAAGCAACGTAATCGTGCCTGGCTCCACACGCAGCGAGACCCCATGCACCGCCTCGACGGGAGCGGCGTCGCGTCCTCGATAGCAATACGAGACGTCGTCGAGCACAAGGGCACGATCACCATCGCGCGCATCGATGCCGCGCCGAGCATCGGCATCCTCCGTCGCGCGTTCACGCTTCTGCACGCATGCCGCCATCTGAGCGCGCGCGCCCTCAGAAGCGCCTGAGAGCCACGATGCCATATCCTCCGGCTCTGCTCCGGCTTCGAGGGAATACCCGGCCTTCAGAGCGGTCTGAAGCGCCTGAGCGTACGGACCTGTCGGCAGCGTGCGCTCAAAGAGACCCTGCGAGCGCGCACGGCCCAGCAGCAAGTCTGCCGGACTCCCCGACCACGCCACGCATCCCGCCTCGATCACGACCGCACGATCGCAGAGCGCAAGCTCGAGGACATCGTGCGTCACAAGCACGATGCCCATGCCGCGCTCGCGTGCGAGCGCGCGGAACAGTCGGCGAAACCCTGGTCGCAGCGTGCTATCGAGCTGCGCCGTCACCTCATCGAGCACGAGATAGCTCGGATCCATCGCAAGTACTGCCGCGCAGGCTAGGCGCTGCTGCTCCCCGCCGGAGAGCGCGTGCACCTCGGCCTCCTCCGCACCGGCAAGTCCCACCGCGGCAAGCGAGCACGAAACCCGCTTCGAGACCTTGACGTCATCAAGCCCAAGATTGCGCGGACCGAATGCGACCTCGTCGGCCACGACCGTCGATACGATCTGGTCCTCGGGTGCCTGCAGCACGCGCCCTACGCGCTTGCGCACCTCGAGGCGCTCCTCGGGCTCCTGAGGATCGAGCCCGTCTACGCGCACCGTGCCCGCATCCGGCAGCACCGCGCCGCATAGCAGACTCGAAATCGTCGATTTACCCGCGCCGTTTTTCCCCACGAGCGCCACGAGCTCGCCGGGGGCAACGCGCAACGAGATGTCCGATACGCCCTGTCCGGCAACCGGCGCAGCATCCCCATGCGGCTCCCCTACCTGGTAGCTCAGCGAAACATCCTGCAGCACGAGCATATCGAACACCTCCTCAAACAAAGAAGGACCCCGCACGGGCAGGGTCCTTGCATACGCTATACGAGCGAGTGGAAAACCTACTCCTCGGTTGACTCGGCAGCCTCCTCAGCGGGAGCCTCCTCCTCGGCCTTCTCGACCTTCTTCGGAGCAACGGGCTTCGCAGCGGGCGCGGCCTTGGGGGCCTTCTTCACCACGGGCTCGGACACGATCTCCATGATGACCATGGGGGCGTTGTCGCCCTTGCGGGGGCCGAGCTTCATGATGCGGGTGTAACCGCCGTCGCGGTCGGCCCACATGCCCTGCGCGGCCTTGTCGAAGACCTCGGCCACGAGGTTCTTGTCGCCGAGCTTGGCGATGGCGAGACGACGGGAGTGCAGGTCGCCCTTCTTGGCCCAGGTGATGATGGGCTCGACATAGCCACGGAGCGCCTTGGCGCGGGTCTCGGTGGTCTTGATGCGATCGTTCTCGAGCAGCGCCTTGGCGAGGCTCTTCTTCATCGCACGGGTATGCGCGGCGTCGGTGCCGAGCTTCATACCCTTCTTCTTGTTGTGACGCATTGTCTCGTTCTCCTCTATTCGCGAAGCATTAAGCCTTCAGGCTCAGGCCCATGGACTCAAGCTTGTCTTTGACTTCCTCGATCGACTTGACGCCGAAGTTGCGGATGTTCAGCAGGTCGTTCTCGGAGAACTCGACAAGCTGACGCACCGAGTGGATGCTCGCGCGCTTCAAGCAGTTGTAGGAGCGGACGGAGAGGTCCAGATCCTCGATCTGCTTATCAAGCTCGGCGTTGTCGCTCGTGACCTCGGGAGCGAAGATGGAAACCTCTTCCTCCTCCTCGGGGGCGTCGGCGAGATTCATGAACGCAGCCATGTGCTGGTTGATGATGTTGGCAGCCTGTACCACGGCCTCACGCGGAGCGATGGCACCGTTGGTCTCGATCTCGAGCACAAGGCGATCGTAGTCGGTGTGCTGGCCCACGCGACAGGCCTCGACGAGCTTGGCGCAACGGCGAACAGGCGAGAACAGCGAGTCGACATGAATCACGCCGATGGGATCGTTGTCGCGCTTGTTGCCCTCGTAGGACACATAGCCGCGACCATAGCCGATGCGCATGGTCATGGTGAGATGACCGCCCTCGGTGAGCGTGGCGATGTGCTGCTCGGGGTTGACCAGCTCGAAGTCGGACGGGATGAAGAAGTCCGCGCCAGTCACCTCGCACGGGCCGTCGACCGAGATCTTAGCGGTAGCCTCGTCGGTGGTGCCGAGAGCCCTGAAAACCAGGCCCTTGACGTTCAGGACGATGTCCGTGACATCCTCGACCATGTTGGGGATGCTCATGAACTCGTGCTGCGCACCGTCGATCTGGATAGCCTCGACGGCAGCGCCCTCGAGCGAGGACAGCAGCACGCGACGAAGCGAGTTGCCCAGCGTATCGCCGTAACCGCGCTCGAGCGGCTCGACCGAGACGCGAGCAGAGGTCTCGCTGATCTCTTCGACCTGAACCTGAGGCCTAATGAATTCTGACATGTATTACCTCCAGCCTCAGCAGCCCTGCGGGACTACTTAGAGTAGAGCTCGACGATGAGCTGCTCTTGGATATCCGTGCTGATCTGCTCGCGGGTGGGCAGCGAGAGCACGTTGCCGGACAGCTTCTCGATGTCGACCTCAAGCCAGCCGGGAACCTCAAAGCGCTCGGACTGGATGAGGGCCTCCTTGATGGGAAGGAGATCGCGGTACTTCTCGCCTACGGCAACAACGTCGCCGGCCTTGACGAGATACGAGGGGATGTCGACGCGCTTGCCGTTCACGGTGAAGTGACCGTGGCGGACCGTCTGACGGGCCTCCTTGCGGGTGCGGGCAAAGCCGAGACGGAAGACAACGTTGTCGAGACGGCTCTCGAGAAGCGTCATCAGGTTGTCGCCGGTGATGCCGGGCATGCGGAGCGCGCGCTCGTAGTAACGACGGAACTGCTTCTCGAGCACACCGTAGATGAACTTAGCCTTCTGCTTCTCACGCAGCTGAAGACCGTACTCGGACTCCTTGCGGCGACGCTTGAGCTGACGAATAGATTCCTTCTTGCTGCTGTAGCCGAGCTCGACGGGATCGATCCCGAGCTGACGGCAGCGCTTGATAACAGGCGTCCTGTCAATTGCCATGGTTTAGCGATCCTTTCAGTTACACGCGGCGACGCTTCTTGGGGCGGCAGCCGTTGTGCGGAATGGGGGTCTTGTCCTGGATGCTCGAGACCTCGAGGCCAGCAGCCTGAAGCGAGCGAATGGCGGTCTCGCGACCGGAGCCGGGGCCCTTCACGAACACAGCGACCTTGTGCATGCCGTGCTCCATAGCGGCCTTGGCGCATGCCTCAGCGGCCATCTGGGCGGCAAACGGAGTCGACTTACGCGAACCCTTGAAGCCAACCTGGCCGGCAGAGCGCCACGCGATGACGTTCCCCTGGGGATCGGTGATCGAGATGATGGTGTTATTGAAGGTGGAACGGATGTGAGCCTGTCCCACGGCGATGTTCTTGCGGTCGGCGCGCTTGATGCGGGTAACCTGGCCGCGCTTGTTCTTTGCAGTAGCCATCTAGCGCTCCTTACTTCTTCTTCTTGGCACCGATTTGCTTGCGCGGACCCTTGCGGGTACGAGCGTTGGTGTGGGTGCGCTGACCGCGGACCGGGAGGCCCTTGCGGTGACGCAGGCCACGGTTGCAGCCGATGTCCATAAGGCGCTTGACGTTCTGGTTGCGCTCACGGCGAAGGTCGCCCTCGATCATGAGGTGAGCCTCGTCGATGTATTTACGGATGGCGTCAACCTCGTCCTCGGTGAGGTCCTTGACGCGGGTATCCGGGTTGATGTTCGTCTCCGCGCAGATCTTGCTGGCGGTCGTGCGGCCGATGCCGTAAATGTAGGTAAGACCGATCTCGACGCGCTTCTCACGCGGAAGATCGACACCGCTGATACGGGCCAACTTAATTCTCCTCTCTTAACCCTGACGCTGCTTGTGGCGCGGGTTCTCGCAGATCACGAGCACCTTACCGTGGCGCCTGATAATCTTGCACTTATCGCACATCTTCTTGACCGAAGGACGTACCTTCATCGTTCTTCCTTTCGGTAGTGCTCAAACGACAAACCTACTATCTACTCGCCCAGCCGCAGGCGTGAAACACAAACTGGCTGGATGCATGCATACCCTGGTTGAGCAGGCCAGGGACGCATTCGCCGTCGCTACTTGTAGCGATAGGTGATGCGACCGCGGGTCAGGTCGTACGGAGAGATCTCCACCACGACGCGATCCCCGGGGAGGATGCGGATATAGTTCATGCGGATCTTGCCGGAAATGGAACACAGAACCGTGGCGCCGTTCTCCAGCTCGACGCGGAACATGGCGTTGGGCAGCGGCTCGGTGACCGTGCCTTCCAACTCGATGGCATCTTCCTTCTTCACAAGCACATCTTTCTCTCGAAACGACAGCAGCTGAATATAATACAGCACTCAAAATTCTATCGTGGATTTTTCGTTACGACTCCACAAAGTCGCAACATGGTCTGCTTTTCTCACGGCTGCTGGGTTCCGTGAGGCCCGTGCTCAGACAGATCCTCGCGCTTCGCGCTGCGGAACTGCGCGCGGCGCCTCACGGAACCCAACAGACCAAGCAAACCATAGTTGCTTACCACATCAATTCGTCCGCGGGGCTGATGCTGGATGCGAAGAGGGCGGGATGTTCCTTTTCGAAATTGGGGGTCGTAAGACCGGGGCCCCGGTTTCGAAAAGGAACATCCCGCCCTCAGTCACGGGAATCCTACATCACACCGCCCTGCATGGAGCACCAGGGGCCCTGAGCATCCTGGGTGAGGATGACCGGGCCGTCCTCGGTGATGGCAACGGTGTTCTCGTAGTGCGCAGCGGGCAGATGGTCGTTCGTGGTGACGAGCCAGCCGTCCGGCCCTACCGAGACATGGTGGGTGCCGAGCGTGATCATCGGCTCGATGGCGATGACCATACCAGCCTCGAGCTTGACGCCGCGACCCTTCTTGCCATAGTTGGGCACGTTGGGGTCCTCGTGCATCACGCGGCCCACGCCGTGGCCAACATAGTCGCGCAGCACGCCATAGCCATGGCGCTCGGCAAGGGACTGCACGGCATGGCCGATGTCGCCGATGCGGTTGCCCGGAACGGCCTCGGCGATACCCGCCTTCAGGCAGTCGCGCGTGACCTCGCACAGAGCCTTGACCTCCTGAGAGGGATTGCCCACATAGAAGGTCCAGGCGTTGTCGCCCACCCAACCGTCGACAATCGCTCCGGTATCCACCGAGAGGATGTCGCCGTCGCGCAGGATGATGTCGGGGCTCGGGATGCCGTGCACCACAGCATCGTTCAGCGATGCGCAAATGGAACCCGGGAATCCGCCGTAGCCCTTGAACGCGGGGATGCCGCCGTGCATGCGGATGATCTGCTCGGCAAGCTGGTCGAGCTCGAACGTCGAGACGCCTGGACGGACCATCGCACCGACATGCCGGAGCACCATCTTCGACAGTGCTCCGGCTTTCTTCATCTCCTCGATATCTTGAGCAGATTTGATCTTAATCATAGACCAAGCGCTTCTTTCGTCGCCGCATACACCGCATCGATCGCGTCGTCGCCGTTCACGGCCTTGAGCAGGCCCTGACCGCGATAGTACTCGATCAACGGCGCGGTGTTCTTCTCGTACACATCAAGACGATTCTTGATGGTCTCGGGCTTATCATCGTCGCGCTGGTACATCTCGCCACCGCAGGCAGGGCACACGGCATCGGCAGCGGTGCCGGTGTGACCGCAAGCGCGGCAGGTGCGACGAGCGGAGAGGCGATCGATGATGACCTTGGGCTCGACATCGATGAGCAGTGCCGCATCGATGGAGCGACCCAGCGAGCCAAGCTCGGAATCGAGCGTGACTGCCTGCATGGTATTGCGGGGGAACCCGTCGAGGATGAAGCCGCGCTGAGCATCGTCATGGCTCAAGCGCTCCTTCACCAGATCGATCACGAGCTGATCGGGAACTAGCTCGCCGGCGTCCATGTACTTCTTGGCCTGGACGCCCAGATCGGAACCACTCTTCACCGCAGCGCGCAGAAGATCGCCCGTCGAGATGTGGGCAACCCCGTAATCGGCGACGAGGAGCTGCGCCATGGTGCCCTTACCGGCACCGGGAGCTCCGAGCAAAACGATGTTCATGGTCGTGTCCTCCCTACCTTACTTGAAGAAGCCGTCGTAGTCATACATCTTGAGCTGGCTCTCCACCTTGGCGATGGTGTCCAGCACCACACCTACCATAATAAGCACTGACGTGCCGCCGAACGACTGAATCAGCGCATTACCGGTGAACGAGAAGACAATGGACGGGACGATCGCGATGAGCGCGAGGAAGATGGCGCTCGGCAGCGTGATCTTGTTCAGCACGTTTTTGATGTACGCCGCCGTGGCCTTACCCGGGCGGATGCCCGGAATGAAGCCGCCCTGCTTCTTGAGGTTGTCGGCGGTGTCATCGGGATTAAACACCATGGAGGTGTAGAAGTACGCGAAGAACACGATGAGCACGACGTTCAGGATCCAGTTGAGCCAACCCGAGCTCAGGGCACCTGCGACCGCCTGCACCCAGCCGATGCCGGGGAAGAAGACCGCGAGCTGCGCCGGGAAGTAGAGCAGAGCGCTCGCGAAGATGATGGGCACCACGCCGGCGGTGTTCACCTTGATGGGCAGGTAGGTTGCCTGACCGCCCATAATGCGACGGCCCACCACGCGCTTGGCGTACTGCACCTGAATGCGGCGCTGGCCGCGCTCGAGGAACACGATGAGCGGGATGACGCACAGGATGATAACGAAGATCACCGCGGTGATCACGAGGCCCATGGAGCCGGACTCCATGGAGGACACGATCGCCTGGGGCAGCCCCGCCATGATGTTGGCGAAGATGATGAGCGACATGCCGTTGCCGATACCGCGCTGGGTGATGAGCTCACCGATCCACATGATGAGCATGGCACCTGCGGTCAGCGTGCCCACGATCATGATGTCGAAGATGATCTCGGGAGCGCCGGCGCCGTTGAAGCTGATGCCGTAGCTCTTGAAGAGGAACAGGTAGCCGATGGAGTTGAGCAGCGCGAGCGCGAGCGTCAGGTAGCGAGAATACTGGGTGATCTTGGTCTGGCCGACCTCGCCCTCGCGGGCGAGCTCGTGCAGGCTCGGAACCACGCTCTGGAGCATCTGGAGGATGATCGAGCTCGTGATGTAGGGCATGATGCCGAGCGAGAAGACCGAGACGTAGCTCAACGCGCCGCCGGAGAAGAGATTCAGCAGCGCCATAGCCCCGGCAGCAACGGAATCGTTACCGCCGAAAAGGCCCAGCATCCCCTGGAAGGGGATACCGGGCACAGGGACGTGTGCACCGATACGGTACACAACGAGCATGGCTATGGTGAAGAGAATCTTGTCCCGCAGGTCTTTGATGCGGAACGCGTTCTTCAGGCCAGTTAGCACGGCTGCTCGACCGACCCTCCTGCGGCCTCGATCTTGGCCTTCGCGGACGCGGAGACCTTATCGACCTTGACCGTGAACTTCTTGGTGGTCTCGCCCTCACCAAGAACCTTGACGGGCTGGAACTCCTTCTTGATGATGCCGGCAGCCTTGAGCGCGGCACCATCGATCACGGCGCCGTCCTCGAACTTCTCGTCAAGACGAGCGATGTTGACGGCCGTGAACTCGATGCGACGGGGGTTACGGAAGCCCGGGAGCTTGGGCAGACGCATCGCGAGCGGCGTCTGGCCGCCCTCGAAGCCCGAGCCCTTGCCGCCGCCGGAGCGGGAAAGCTGGCCCTTCTGACCGCGGCCCGCAGTGGTGCCGTGACCAGAGGAGTTACCGCGACCGATGCGCTTACGACGATGCGTAGAACCCGGTGCGGGAGTAAGGTCATGAAGCTGCATTGTTTACTCCTCCACAATCTCAACAAGGTGCTTGACCTTGAAGATCATTCCGCGAACGGACTCGTTGTCGGGGATCTCGCGGGTATGGTTGATCCGGCGGAGACCCAGGGCCTTGACGGTCCTAACCTGATCCTGCTTGGCACCGTTGGTGCTGCGGACCTGCTTGATCTTGATGGTGTCAGCCATGCTTACTGCTCCTTACCAACGAACATCTCGGCGACGGTAAGGCCGCGGCGCTCCGCAACCTCCTCGGGGCTCGAGAGCTCCTTGAGACCCTCGGCAGCGGCCTTGATGATGTTGAGGCCGTTGTCGGTGCCGAGCGACTTGGAGAGAACGTTCTTGATACCGGCAAGCTCGAAGAGGGGGCGCACGGCGCCGCCGGCGATCACGCCGGTACCCTCGACAGCGGGCTTGATGATGATGCGACCGGCGCCGAAGTGGCCGATGACCTCGTGCGGGATGGTGCCCTCGTCGGTCACGGGAACATGGAACATGTTCTTCTTGGCGTCGAGCGAAGCCTTGGAGATGGCCAGGGGCACCTCGGCGGACTTGCCCATGCCCAGACCGACGTTGCCCTTGCCGTCGCCAACGACGACGAGCGCGACGAGCGACATGCGGCGGCCGCCCTTGACGGTCTTGGAAACACGGTTGATGAAGACGACGCGCTCCTCGAACTCGGAGGCCTCGCGCTGCTTGTTATCTCGATTACGAGCCATGTGCTCAATACCTCCTAGAACTCGAGACCGGCGGCACGAGCACCGTCGGCGAGGGCCTTGACGCGGCCATGGTAGATGCGACCACCACGATCGAAGGTGACCTTCGTGATGCCGGCCTCGATGGCGCGCTTGCCAACGAGCTCGCCGACCTTCTCGGCAGCCTCCTTGTTCGAGGTATGGGTGCCCTTGAAGTCGGCCTCGAGGGTCGAGGCGGACACGAGGGTGTGGCCCTTGGTGTCGTCCACGATCATGGCGTAGATATTGGCGTTGGTGCGGGTCACGCGCAGGCGCGGGCGCTCAGCCGTGCCGAAGATCTTGCCGCGCACGCGACGCTGACGACGCTTGAGGCCGGCAGCCTTCGCTTTTTGCTTGTTCATACTATCGACTCCTTAAGTCTAGTCGCCAGCACCTGACGGGGTGCTGGACTTATATGAGCCTAGGCGACCTTACTTGGCAGCCTTGCCGAGCTTGCGGCGGATGTGCTCGCCCACATAGTGGATACCCTTGCCCTTGTAAGGCTCAGGCGGACGCTTGCTGCGGATCTCCGCGGCAACCTGGCCGACCTGCTGCTTGTTGATACCCTTAACGTTGATGTGGGTGTTGTCGGACACCTCGAAGGTGATGCCCTCGGGGGCATCGTAGATAACGGGGTGCGAGTAACCGAGGGACAGCTCGAGGTTCTTGCCCTTGAGCTGGACACGATAGCCAACGCCAGCGAGCTCGAGCGCCTTGGTGTAGCCCTCGGACACGCCCGTCACCATGTTCTGGATGAGGGCGCGGGTGAGACCGTGGCGGGCACGGGTCTCACGCTCGTCGTCGGGACGAACCACGGTGAGCTCGTTGCCCTCGACCTCGATGGTGAGCTTGCTGTAGATATCGAGCTCAAGCTGGCCCTTGGGGCCCTTAACGGTCACATGGTTGCCGTTCACTGCCACGTCGACTCCGGCGGGAATCTGGACAGGCTTCTTACCGATACGGGACACGGTGTTCTCCTTTCCTTCTACGCGCCGAGCCGTTTACCACACGAAGGCGATGACTTCGCCACCGACGCCGGCACGGCGGCAGTCGCGGTCGGCCATAACGCCCTTGGAGGTGGAAACGATGGCGGTACCAAGGCCGCCGCGGACGCGGGGAAGGTCGGCCACGCCGGCGTACTTGCGCAGGCCGGGCTTGGAGATACGGCGGATGCCGGAAATGACCTTCTGCTTCTTGGGACCATACTTAAGGGTGATGTGGAGGGTCTTCTGGGGGGTGGTGTCCTCGATGGTGTACCCCTCGATGTAGCCCTCCTCGAACAAAACGCGAGCGATCTCGACGAGCTTCTTCGAGCTCGGCATCGAAACCGCGGCCTTGTTCGCAGCGTTTGCGTTACGGATGCGCGTAAGCATATCTGCGATCGGGTCTGTGAGGTTCATGCAGATTCTCCTTCGTTCTTGATGAACTCGTGCACTCGGTCCTTCGCCACCCATGGCAGCGAAGCCAGCCGCGCACGTTCTTCCCTGCTCGCTTGCGCGAGCGCTGGCAGTGGTTACCAGCTGGCCTTCTTGATGCCGGGAAGCTCGCCTTTGAGTGCCAGCTCGCGGAAGCAGACACGGCACAGGCCGAACTTGCGGTACACCGAATGCGGACGGCCGCAGCGCTGGCAGCGGGTGTAAGCGCGCGTCGAGAACTTCGGCTTGCGATTGCACTTGACGATCATCGATGTCTTAGCCACTTATTACCTCCTAACGATTGCTATCGTTCGTTTCGGCGATGCGGGGGCATCGGACCCCCGCATCATGCCGAAACGCAAAATTGACTACTTCTTGAACGGGAATCCGAAACCGTCGAGCAGGGCCTTGGCCTCCTCGTCGGTCTGGGCGGTGGTGACGAAGGTGATGTCCATGCCACGGGTGTGGTCGATGGAATCGAAATCGATCTCGGGGAAGATGAGCTGCTCGGTCACGCCCATGGAGAAGTTACCACGGCCGTCGAAGCTCTTGGGGGAGATGCCGCGGAAGTCGCGGATACGGGGGATCGCCACGGAGAGCAGGCGATCGAAGAACTCCCACATGCGGTCGCCGCGCAGGGTTACCTTGGCGCCGATCGGCATGCCGGCACGAAGGCGGAACGAAGCGATGGACTTGCGGGCGCGGGTCACCATGGGCTGCTGGCCGGTGATGGCGCGCAGGTCGCGCACGGCACCGTCGATGGCCTTGGAATCGGTCGCGGCCTCGCCGACACCCATGTTCACGACGATCTTCTCGATCTTCGGGATCATCATGACGTTCTTGTACTGGAACTTGTCCTGCAGCTGACCCTTGACCTCCTCGAGGTACTTGGTCTTCAGGCGCGGAACATACTTCTCTTCAGCCATGGTCACTCCTTTATGGGGTTTTAAGCACGGGGCGTGGCCACTTGCTGCAGGCGCGTACCACATGCGTTACCTGGTACGCCCCGCTGCGCGGGTTGTCCTCGTGCCTCCTGCCGAGCCGTACGCGCGATGGCTTGTTCGCGGCACGACAAATCGCCGGCAGGAGCCAGCAATACGAGTCGGTATGATACGCGTCTCGCACAAGAAAAGCCAGCAGAATCTCCGCACCCGCCTATCTCCATATTTAGCGCGGTGGTGCGGCGGCGAGCGGACGGACGAGTGAACGGCATCCACTACGCGATTTTTCGCGTAGCGGCGCGAGCCACACGCGCTCAGCGGCTTCGCGGCACGTACATACCGGGCATCTCGCCGGTGGGCTCGCCATCGCGGGCGGCAACAACGCCGTTCACCACGGTGAAGCGTGCACGGCCCTGACAGGCAAAACCCTCGTAGGGGGTGTGGTCGACCGCCTGGTGCTGGGTCGCGGCATGGATGGTCCAGCTTTCCGAAGGGTCCCAGACGCAGATATCGGCATCGGCGCCCTTGGCAAGCGCACCCTTGCGCGGCCACATGCCAAAAACGCGTGCCGGGTTCTCGCTCATGAGACGCGCCAAGCCCTCGGGCCCCAGCTCGTCGCCAAGCGCCGTCGCGATGAGCGCGGGACGGTGCTCGATGCCCGCTCCCCCATTCGGGATGCGCGTGAAGTCGTCGCGTCCGCGGTCCTTCTGGCCATGGAGATTGAACGAGCAGTGGTCGGTCGCGATGGTATCGATCTCGCCTGCAAGCAGCGCCGCGCGCAGGGCGGCCGCATCGCGCGGGGTCCGCAGCGGCGGGCTCATCACGTACTTCGCGCCGGCAAGCCCATCCTCGCCCGCTTCGCGGTAGCGGCTCTCGTCGAGCAGCAGGTACTGCGGGCACGTCTCGACGTAGATGTTGCGCTGCCCGCGCCCGCGCGCCGCGCGGATCTCCTCGAGCCCCAGCTCGGTCGAGAGATGCACGATGTTCACCGGCGCATCGCCGGCCAGATGCGCGAGATGCAGCACGCGCCCGATGGCCTCGGCCTCGACATCGGCGGGACGCGACAGCGCATGTCCCTCGGGGCCGGTGATGCCGCGCGCGAGCATACGGCGCTGCAGGGCGTTCACCAGCGTGCCGTTCTCGCAATGCACGCACAGCACCGCGCCGTGCGGCGCCATCGCCTCGAGCACTTCGAGCGTCTCGGCATCGTCGAGTCGCAAGTGGTCGTAGGCGAGGTAGGTTTTAAACGAGCACACGCCGGCATCCACCATGGCGTCGAGGTCACGGGCGTTGCGCTCGTTCCATTCCGAGATAGCCATGTGGAAGCCGTAATTCGCCGTGCAGGTGCCGTCGGCGCGATGATGCCATGTGTCCAGCGCGTCCGGCAGCGTGACGCCGCGGTCGGCCGTTGCGTAGTCCACCACCGTCGTCGTGCCGCCGCACGCCGCGGCGCGCGTGCCCGTCTCGAAGCTATCGGCCGTCCAGTCGATGCCCGTCCAGCATTGCAGGTGCGTGTGCGCGTCGATAAACCCCGGGAAAACCCAGCAGCCGCGCGCGTCGAGCACCTCGTCGTCTGCACCCGACTCGATATCGGGGGCAATGCGGCAGATGAGCGCACCCTCGACCGCCACATCGGCTTGGATGGTGCCCTCGGGTGTTACGGCGCAGCCGCCCTTCACGATGATCATCACAACCCCCTACCCTGCATCCGGGGCCACGCCCGGCAGCTGAGCGTCTCGTTGGTTTCAGTATAGTGCGCCGCACGCCGGGCGCATGCGCCCGTGCACCCAGCGCCACGTACGCCCTAACGCACGATGTGCGTGCCCGTCTTGCCGGCGATGCCGTCGCGGGCGCGCTCGAGCAGCGTGATGAGCGCCGTGCGCCCCTCGCCCGACTCGACAAACGCAACGCACGCCTCGACCTTGGGCTTCATCGAGCCCTCGCCGAACTCGCCGGCCGCCGCCAGCTCGCGAGCACGCGCGGCCGAGAGCTCGTCGAGCCACTGCTCGCGCTCTGTTCCAAATCCAATCGCGACCTTCTCGACGGCGGTGAGAATGATGAGGGTATCGGCATCGAGCTGCTCGGCGAGCTTCTCGGCCGCAAAATCCTTGTCGATCACCGCGGCAGCACCCTTGAGGTGATGACCCTCGGTGGGAACCACGGGGATACCGCCGCCACCGCAGCACACAACCACGTGGTTCGCCGCCACGAGCGACGAGATGGTGTCGAGCTCCACGATGGAGACGGGGTTGGGGCTCGCCACCACGCGGCGATAGCCCTTCTGCGCGTCGTGCATGAACTCATAGCCGCGATCGCGCGCCAGATCCTCGGCCTCCGCCTCGCTCATGAACGGGCCGATGGGCTTGGTGGGATGGGCAAACGCCGCATCGTCGGGGTCAACCTGAATCTGGGTGAGCACCGTGGCGACGCCCTTGTCCATCCCGCGGTCGAGCATCTCCTCGCGCAGGGCGTTCTGCAAATCGTAGCCAATGTAGCCCTGGCTCATCGCCCCGCAAACCGAAAGCGGGCAAGGAATGTAGCGATCGGGGTCGGAGCGGGTCAGCTCGGCCATAGCATTCGCGATCATACCGACCTGCGGGCCGTTGCCGTGCACGATCACGACCTCGTTGCCCTCCTCGATGAGGTCGACGATGGCGCGCGCCGTGGTCTTGACGGCGGCCATCTGCTCGGGAAGGTTGGAGCCCAGGGCATTCCCGCCCAAGGCGACGACGATGCGATGCGACATGCGAAACCACCTTTTCTGCAAGAGAGCACTACGAATGCGGCAGCGCCCGGGGTCATTCGACACCATCCGGGCGCTGCCGTCATGAGAGAGGATGTGTGCGATGCGCGAGCTTATGACCCGCGGCGCCCGAAGACCTTACGCCTGGTTCCAGCGCGGCGTGGCCGCAGCCTCGAGCGCACGCAGCGTCTCGACCGGGTTCTTGCACTTCTGCAGGAAGATCATGGCCGCGATGGCGTACGGCTTGTAGCTTGCCTCCTTGTACATCCCGATGCGATGCATGTCGAAGACGTCGGCCATAACCTCGCCGTGCTCGCAGGAGACGCCGGAGATGTCGGCGGGCAGCGGGTGCATGAAGATGGTGTCGTCACCGTGCGCGGTCTTGGCCATGAGCTCACGGGTGGAGCACCAGTCCTGATGCGTGGCGTTCTGGGCGAGCAGTTCCTTCTCGAGCGCCTTGATGCCGGCGTCGTCGCCTTCGGCGTAGAGGTTGGTGCGGCGCTCCATGGCGGCATACGGCGCCCAGCTCTTGGGAATGACGATGTCGGCGCCCTCGAAGGCCTCGGCCATGGTGTTCACCTGGCGGAACGTGCAGCCGGACTCGGCGGCGTAGGCCTTGGCGGCCTCCACGCGGTCGCCCATGAGGTCGTAGCCCTCGGGGTGGGC
>CALUFC010000003.1 GCA_944319885.1 uncultured Coriobacteriaceae bacterium | reverse complement strand
AGTAATCGAAGACGGCCTGCTCGGCAGCCTCCTGCTCCTGCGGGACCATGGTGAGGGCGCCCTTCGGGCAGACCTTGGCGCAGTTGGTGCAGCCCATGCAGTCGAGCGGCGAGATGGCCATGGTGAACTTGAGACCGGTGTCCTTCGGCATCTTGATGTCGAGGGTGCGCAGGTTCTCGGGCGCAGCGGCGATCTCGTCCTCGGTGAGGCCGAACGGGCGGATCGTGGCGTGCGGGCAGACATAGGAGCACTGGTTGCACTGGATGCACTTGGTCTCATCCCAATGCGGCACCAGAACGGCGACGCCGCGCTTCTCGTAGGCGGAAGCGCCCTGCTCGAACTGACCGTCCTCGTGGCCCTTGAACGCGGACACGGGAAGCGAGTCGCCCTCCATGCGGTTGATGGGGAGCATGATCTTCTTGACCTGCTCGACGAGCTCGGGACGACCCTTGAGCTCAGGCTCGGCAGCGTTGTCCTCGGCGGTCGCCCAGTCGGCGGGCACCTCGAACTTATGGAACGCAGTGGCACCGGCGTCGATGGCCTTCCAGTTAGCCTCGACGATAGCCTGACCCTTCTTGGCGTAGGACTTCTCGGCAGCGTCTTTCATGTACTGGAGGGCATCCTCGGCAGGGAGCACCTGCGCGAGCGCGAAGAACGCGGACTGCAGCACGGTGTTGGTGCGCTTGCCCATGCCAACCTTCTCGGCCAGATCGATGGCGTCGATGAGGTAGACGTTGATGTTGTTCTTGGCGATGTAGCGCTTCGCCTCGGCGCCGAGGTGACGGGAGAACTCCTCGTCGTTCCACTGGCAGTTGACCAGGAAGGTGCCGCCGGGCTTGACGTCGCGGACCATCTTGAAGCCCTTGACGATGTAGCTCGGGTTGTGGCACGCCACGAAGTCGGCCTTGTTGATGTAGTACGGGCTCTTGATGGGGTTGTCACCAAAGCGCAGGTGCGAAATGGTCACGCCGCCGGTCTTCTTGGAGTCGTACTGGAAGTAGGCCTGGACATACTTGTCGGTGTGGTCGCCGATGATCTTGATCGAGTTCTTGTTGGCGCCGACGGTACCATCGCCGCCGAGACCCCAGAACTTGCACTCGATGGTGCCCTCAGCAGCGGTGTTGGGGGCGTCCGCGTCCATGGGCAGCGACAGGTTGGTGACGTCGTCCACGATACCGATGGTGAACTCGCGCTTGGGCTCGTCCTTCTTAAGCTCTTCGTACACGGAGAACGCAGCCGCGGGCGGCTCGTCCTTGGAACCGAGGCCATAGCGGCCGCCGACGACCTTGATGCCGGTCTTGCCGGTCTCGTAGAGCGCAGCGACGACGTCCTCGTACAGCGGCTCGCCAATGGAGCCGGCCTCCTTGGTGCGGTCGAGCACGGCGATCTTCTTGACGGTCTCGGGCAGCGCGGCCACGAAGTGCTCAACAGACCACGGACGATACAGGCGAACCTTCACCAGGCCGACCTTCTCGCCATGAGCGTTGAGGTAGTCGATGACCTCCTCGAGCGTGTCGCAGAAGGAACCCATGCACACGACGACGCGGTCGGCGTCGGCGGCGCCATAGTAGTCGAACAGGTGATAGTTGGTGCCGAGCTTGGCGTTCACCTGGTTCATGTAGTCCTCGACAACGGCCGGCAGGTCGTTGTAGGCGGTGTTGCACGCCTCGCGGTGCTGGAAGAAGACGTCGCCGTCCTCGTGGGTGCCGCGGTTGGAGGGGTGCTCGGGGTTGAGCGCGTGATCACGGAAGGCCTGGACGGCGTCCATGTCGCACATCTCGGCGAGATCGTTGTAGTCCCAGATGGCAACCTTCTGGATCTCATGCGAGGTGCGGAAGCCGTCGAAGAAGTTCAGGAACGGCACCTTGCCGCGGATGGCGGAAAGATGAGCCACCGCGGAGAGGTCCATGACCTCCTGGACGTTGGTCTCGGCGAGCATGGCAAAGCCGGTCTGGCGGCAGGCCATGACGTCGGAGTGATCGCCGAAGATGTTGAGCGCGTGCGAAGCAACGGTACGCGCGGAGACGTGGAACACGCCCGGCAGGTGCTCGCCAGCGATCTTGTACATGTTCGGGATCATGAGCAGAAGACCCTGCGACGCGGTGTAGGTGGTCGTCAGCGCGCCCGCGCACAGCGAGCCATGGACGGTGCCCGCGGCGCCAGCCTCGGACTCCATCTCGATGACGTTCACCTTCGTGCCGAAGATGTTCTTCTTGCCCTGGGCTGCCCACTGGTCGACGTGATCGGCCATGGGGCTGGACGGCGTGATCGGGTAGATACCCGCCACCTCGGTAAACGCATACGATACGTATGCGGCGGCCTCGTTGCCGTCCATGGACTTGAACTTACGCGCCATATACCCCTCTCCTCTCGTGTAGGTATACAGACCCCGGAGCACTCCCTGTGCACCGGCAAATCAACGGCGCTTGCAGCATTTCTGCAGGCTGAGATAGGTGTGATTGTCCAGACAACAAGCAGTGACCCCTCCCGTGGGCGCGACCGGCGATGAGGTCGAACCGTGCCCGCATGCAAAAAAGCCGCATGCACGATTATTGTACCGCGTTCGCGGCCGCTCGATACGTGAATCTATAGGGGTTGGGGGAAGCGCTTCTGCAAGCGGCGCTAAACCTGGAACCGCCTGAGGTCCCAGCCGCGGCGCTCGGCCTCGCGCACAAGCTCCTCGGGCGCGGCGTCCTCCAGCGCGGCCACGTCCACGATGGCCCACGGCGAGCCCACAAACGCGGCGGGGCCGGTCTCCTGGATCAGCGCTTCGCGCAGGCGGTCGACGTCGATGGTGATGCGCTCGTCCATGGTGGCTCCTTGTGGTTGAGAGGCGGCGGGGCTGGTCCGCTTTCCGCGATTATCCCCCATCGCGTGTTGTGTGCGACCAGCGAGCACGTTGTGTGTGCCAAACGGTCATCTTTCGGCTTCAGATGGCTGTTTGGCACACATAGCCGACCGGCCCACCACACACAACTGTTGAATCGCCGTTGCGGAAACACGAGGCTCACTCGAAGCGGCATACTGCCAACGTTGAGCGAAGCCGGCAGTCTCTTGCCGCTGCAATCAACAACAATTTCTATGGCATTCCGAAACAGCGAACCCGCAAAGCCCGTCTTGGCACAATCCGGAAAGCAACAAATTCGCTGGTAGAGGTCAAGTATAGATAAATATAGGAAAGTATAGTGAAGTATAGGAAAGTATAGTTGCATATATGCGGAGATCTCAGTCCGCTCCTTGCCTGACCGCATTGCCTGTGCACCGCGCACAGCTTTTCTGTGCACCAAAATGCGGTCCCGCGGGCCGAAACAGCATTTTGGTGCACACGCAACGTGAGTCCGGTGCACAAACAGTTTTATATTCGGTAGACCAGAGCCAAAAGCGGCGCACAGGCCGAGCAATCACGGCAACGGAACGCGCGGCCTATAGCGTCGCCGACGTGCCCCACAGACACGCTGTGTTCACCCGGTCAATGCCGTAATATAAGAGTGTGCATTCCTAAAATCCGTCCGCGTGTAGACGGCAAAGCAAGAGGAGCCCATGTGCTAGACCCTGCATTTGAGTGCAGGGGGGGGGGGATGGAATTATGTCATCCCTCCCAGGCAGCAGATCATAGCGACATCGTAGGTCGCAACCAAGCGACGGTCGAGACATCCGAAACGCCCACGGCGCCAACGGACGCGCCCACATTTGTTGCTCAACAAAAAACCCCAGCTCAGCAGTATCAAAAAGGCAGTACTAAAAAGCTGATTGAGGGGATGGCGGATGAATCTCGCCGAGCGGGAAAACCATCAGAGCAAGCGCTGCGTGGCCGTATTATGAACGGCCCCGATACGTATCGCGGTTCCATCACGCGCGAGCAATGGCTCGTAAACGAAACGCGCACCGTCGCGCGCCTCATGCTCGATGAAGGACTCACCGAAGAGCACGAGCTCGTAGATTACGTGGCCGCGAACAATCCGTTCCAATACCCCACCGAACGCGAGGTCAAATCAATCGCGCGCGCCTGCGCACGACGCCTCATCGCACTCTCGAACGACGGCGATATCCGCAAACAGCTCATCGATCTCATCGCCCACGGCACGCCCGACCAGCTCAAGCAAACCAATCTGTACGCCATGATGCGCGACAACCGCATCGTGTGGGACTTCATGCTCGGCGTTGTTGCACGCAAATTTGCCGCACTCGACACAACACTACGCAAACACGAGTTTGTCGATTTCCTCGAAGGCCTTCGCGCGCAAGACGAAAAGGCCTCCCGCTGGAGCGATAACACCATGAAAAAGATCCGGCAGGTACTTGCCGCGTGCTTGGAGCAATGCGGCATGTACGACCGCCGTACCGAGCTGTTGCAACCGCTCTTTTTGGATTTCGAACTCGAGATGGCAATACGCGCAAACGGTGACGAGCAGGTGCTCGCCGCGTTTGGCCGTAACGCATGAGGGGGCACTATGACGGCAACGGAATCGCTCTCAACCCAAGCAAGCTTCGACCTCATCCGCTCGCGTTTTAGCGATCCCAACTTTCTCAACTGCCAAGGCTTGGGTAACGAGGTCCCGTTCTATGTGTACGCCTATGACACCAAGCGCGAAAACGAGGTCCGTGCACGCACCGAACAGTTGGTAGAAAGCTCGCGCCGCGGCGATCTGCCGGCGCGCATCGTTCACTTCGACCTGTGGGATATCTTCTGCAGCATCTGCGCGTACTACGAGATCTTCGACGACCTTGAGCGCATGGAAGCCCAGCAGGGCGACGAAGCGCTGCTGCAGCACATCCAAGAGCTCGCCATGCCCGAAGACTATGTGAACGCTATGTCCGAACAGTTCGAGCGCGCGTACGGCGCGCCCACACCCGGCAGGGACGTGTTGCTCATCACCGGCGTGGGCAAGGCATACCCCTTCGTACGCGCCCACGACATCCTGGAAAACGCCCAGCCCGTCTTCTCACAGATTCCCGTGGCGCTGTTCTACCCCGGCATATACGACGGCCAGTCGCTGCGCCTGTTCGGCTCCGTCCAAGACGGTAACTATTACCGGGCATTCAGCCTGCTCTAACCCTGCCGGCCCCGTATGAAAGGATCCTTCCCCATGCTTATCAAAAACATGTTCGAGCGCGACATCGACCGCAGCATCAACGGCGTCATCAAAATCGATCAGAATGACGAACAGATCATAGAGCAAGAGCTCTCGGAATACGTGGTCACGCGCGAGCTGCGGCGACACTTTGCCACGTTCTATCAGGCGTATGAGCAGGCGCTCGACACACCCACCGATAAGATTGGCGTCTGGATCTCGGGCTTCTTTGGTTCCGGTAAATCGCACTTCTTAAAGATGCTCTCCTACCTGCTCTCCAACCGCAAAGTAGCCGGCAAGCACGCACTCGACTACATTGCTCCGCGCTTTGAGGACGAGCTGCTCGCTGCCAAGGCGCGCCGCGCGGCATCGGTGCCCACCGAGACGATTCTCTTCAATATCGACAGCAAGGGCAGCAAAAAAGATCAGTCTGCCATCATGCATGCATTCGCACGTGTGTTTTACGAGAACCAAGGCTTCTACGGCGCGAGCCTCAAGCTGGCGCACCTCGAGCAGCTCATCGAACACCAAGGCAAAACCGAAGCATTCCGCGCTGCCTACGAAGAGGCGTGCGGACACCCATGGCTTGAGTGGCGCAAGACCTATCGGTCCAAATCGGATCCCGTTATCACGGCGCTCGAGGCCTCGGATGTCATGAGCCGCGAGGAGGGCGAGCGCTGGTATCGCGCGAACGATGAGGAAGATCTCTCCATCGACACCCTCACCGACGAGATCCGTGACTATGTCGAGGCGCGCACCGCCGCACACGGCGGACAGTTCCGCCTGCTGTTCATGGTGGACGAGGTCGGCCAGTACATCGGATCGAACACCAGCCTCATGCTCAACCTCCAAACCATCGTGGAAGAGCTGGGCTCCAAGTGTGCGGGACGCGTATGGGTGGTAGTCACCAGCCAAGAGGCCATTGACCAGATTACCAACGTCTCGAGCAACGACTTCTCCAAGATTCAGGGGCGCTTCAACACGCGCTTGTCACTCTCCAGCTCAGACGTTGACGAGGTCATCAAGCGGCGCGTGCTTGCCAAGACCACCGATGCCACGCAGCTCCTTGAAATGCAATATGGGCAAGACGCCGCCATACTCAATAACCTCTTCACGTTCAGCGACTCGGTAGCAGACCTCACGGGCTACCGCAGCGCAGCGGACTTCGCCGCCACGTTCCCGTTTGCCAACTACCAGTTCAAGCTCATGCAGAACGTCATGAACAAGCTGCGCGAACAGGGGAACTCGGGCAAGCACCTCTCGAGCGGCGAGCGGTCTATGCTCTCGGGCTTCCAAGAAGCCGCACAAGCTATCGAGGAACGCGACGAGCATGCACTCGTGCCATTCTGGCGCTTCTACGATGCAGCGCAGGAATTCTTGGAAAGCTACCACCGTCGCGTAATCGATCGCGCGGGCAAAGCGGCGCACGAAAACGCAGGTCTTAAGGAATACGATGTCTGCGTACTCAAGCTTCTGTTCTTGGTTCGCTGGGTAGACCGCGAGATTGCCACGAATATCGACAACATCGTGACGCTCATGACCGACGACGTGCGCGCAAATCGCCTGGAGCTGCGCCAACAGGTGCAAGACGCACTCGATCGCCTCATGCGCGAGAACTACATCACGCGCAACGGCGATCGGTACCAGTTCCTTACCGACGATGAGCAGGAAGTCGCCAACGAGATCAGGCGCACGCACATAGACGCCGCCCGAATGACCACCAAGGCGGCGGACATCATATTCAAAGACATCTTCGAGACGCCCAAGCTTACCCTCGGGAAAAACCAGTTCCCGGTTGAAGAGTACCTGGACGGCAGGTGCATCAATAACGCAAAGGGCCTTGTGCTGCGGGTAATCGCCGGCATGGACGGCAGCGACCTGCCCAGCCATGAAGAGCTGGTTATGCAATCGAGTCGTGGCGAGGCCATCGTGGTTTTAAGCCCCGAGATCGACTACTACAACCCGCTGTTGGAGGCAGCACGTATCGAGCAATACAGCAAGACGGTCGTCAGCGCCAACCTGCCCAAGAGCAAACAGGATATCATCCGCAGCAAACAGCAGGAACGCACCCGCTTGGAAAAACGGGCGCGCGATTTTATGGAGCAAGCCATTCAGGAGGGACAGCTGTATGTGCAGGGTTCCCCCGTCACGCCCGAAAAAACCACCTCGGCCAAGAAGCTCATCGACGAATGTCTTGCGCGCCTGGTTGATGTGACCTACCCCAACCTGAGCCATATCGGCAAGAATTACGACAACGACGCTGAGATAAAGCAGATTCTCAACGGCACCGCCGTGGCTCTGGAGGGCCAGCAGCCCAATGCCCGCGCCATCGAGGATGTGGAGCGCAAGCTCAGCATCGAGGCGTCGAGACATCGCACCGTCACGATGGGTGACATCCAACGACAATACCAAGCCGCCCCGTATGGCTGGCGCGAACAGGACATCGCTGCCGTGACAGCCGAGCTTTTGTCATCGAAACGGGCCAAGCTCGTTTATGCTGGCAAAACCGTCGATGTGCATGACGCCAAATGCGCAAACTACCTGCGTACGCGCAGCCTTATCGACAAGGTGCAAATCGAGATACGCAACATGGCGTCGCCCGCCGTCCTGAGCCGTGCACGCCAAGTTGCCGAGCAACTCTGCCGCGTCTTCGACCTTCCCACCGATGAAGAAGGGCTTGCCGCCCGCATACGCGAAGCATTCCGCGATCGCCTCGACGGTTTGCAGCGCCTGCTTGACGTTGAGTATCGCCGTAATGCGCGGTATCCCGGCGCTGCGGAAGTAACAAGCGCAATCAAGCTCATCGAAGACGCGCTCGCGGCGGGATCTGATCCTGCAGACTTCCTGGGAGCCATCGCCAACAACAAGGACGACTTCTTCGATGCAGCAGAAGACCTCGAAGATGTCGATCACTTCTTCCCCGATCAGCAGAAGATATTTGACCGTGCGTCTCAGCTCATTCAAAACATGAAGGACGACCGCGACTACCTCGCAACAGATACAGACGCGACATCGGCGCTTAAAACGATCACCGACATCTTGGATATGCCGCGCCCCTACGAGCGCATCTCCGATCTGCCCGATGCCGCGCAAAAGGTTGAAGATGCCCATGAGCGCCTGATCGCCGCGAAGCGCGACGATATGCTTGCCGCACTCGAAGAGACCTTCGAGGGCATCGCCACCCATGCCGAGAACAAAAACGTCAAGCTCGCCGACATTGCGCATACACGCATTGCGCGGCGTGACGCCATCAAAGGCGCTACATCGCTCACCGCACTCGATGCCCTGAAGACGCGCCTCGATAACGACGAGCGCAAGCTCTACGACCAAATCGAACGCGAATACGAGCGCATTACGCGGCCCAAACCACCGGTTGCCCCGGCAACGCCGCCGCAGTCTGCGCACGTACCGCCTGTTGCAACGCCTCCCGCGGTGCAGCCCGCACCCCCTGTGCCAACGCAGCCCAAAGTGAAGACGGTCTCGCGATCGCGCATCTTCAAGCCGCTCCGCCTGCATAGCACGACGGAAATCGACGACTACATCGCCCGCGCTCGCGCCGAGCTTATCGCGGCGCTTAAAGGCAACGACGCCATCAAGCTGGATTAACCAAACAAGCCGGGAGTTACGCCATGGATACCAAGGTGCTTGAGAAGTTCTGCCCGTGGGCTCGCGTTGAGCTCATCGATGCGGTGCACAACCGGTGCGTGCAATTCAGCTTGGATGATGCCGGCCGTGCGGCCTATCCCGCCGGTTCCGACGTGATTGGTACCGGTGTTATTGGCAGCACCGAGAAACTGCAGCGCGATCGGCTGTTCGCGCGTATCGAAACAATGGGCTATAACGCGTTCTGCGAACAAGCCGCCTACACGTGGTTCAACCGTTTCGCGGGCATCCGCTTTATGGAGCTTCATGGCTACCTTTCCTGCGGCGTGCGCATGCTCTCGGGCGCGGACGGCTCCTTCCATCCCGAGTGCCTGCGCGTGGTAAGCGAGCTCGACCTGCCCGGACTTGACCTCGACACAGCCCTTGACCTTGCCTCTGCAGGTAAGGATGAAGACCTCTTCCGGCTCATCTTCGTGGCACAGTGCAATGAGCTTGCTGAGGCGTTACCCGCCGTCTTCGATCATGTGGACAACGAAGACGCCCTCACCCTCCCCGATAACCTGCTCACCGCAAGCGAACATAACGTCCTCTATCACCTCGTGACGGACATCCCCGAGGATGCTTGGCAAGACGTTGAGATCTTGGGTTGGATGTATCAGTTCTACAATGCCGAGCTCAAAGCCGATTTCTTCAAATCCAAGCGCAAGGCAGCTGTAGAGGATATCGCGCCCGCCACGCAGCTCTTCACGCCGGAGTGGATCGTGCGCTACATGGTGGACAACTCGCTCGGCCGCCTCTGGATGCTGAACTTCCCCGAGAGCACGCTGCCCGAGCGCGCCCACGCGCAGAGCCCGGCCGACCGCCTGATGGAGTACTACATCGCGCCCGACGGGGAGCACGAGGACTTCATCCGCATCGCAGGGCCGGAGGACATCACCTTCTGCGACCCGGCGTGCGGGTCAGGCCATATCCTGGTCTACGCGTTCAAAATGCTCTTCGCCCTGTACGAGGAGCGTGGCTACCGCGAGCGCGAGATCCCCGAGCTCATTCTCACCAAGAACCTCGCCGGCTTGGAGATCGATCCACGAGCCGCGCAGATCGCTCAGCTGGCACTCGCGCTGTGCGCCCGTAAACACGACCGCCGCTTCTTTACCCGCGATGTCATCGCCGACGTGCAGGTGCTTGAGAGCATCGAAATTGATTCGAGCGAGCTGCCCGAGGCAAGCGCGCTGGCACAGCACAAGCATCTCGGCCTGCTTGAAAGCTTCTCGCATCTCAGCGAGATTGGTAGCTTGCTCACGCTCGATGCTGGCGAGCTTGGATGCTTGCAGGACGACGCAGCCACGCTCGCCAGCATCGCCGAAAAAACCGGAGACGCCTTCCTTGCCAACACCTCAAAGAAACTCGCCAAAGCGCTGAAGGTTAACGATTCCCTCTCCCGCCGCTTCGACGTGGTGGTCGCCAACCCGCCCTACATGGGATCGAGCAGCTTCAATCCCTTTATGAGCAAATGGGTGAAGAAGCATTATCCCGATAGCTGTAAGGATCTGTGCACTGCCTTCATCGAGCGCATTCTTGGGATGCTCAACAAAAGCGGTCTCGCTGGCATCACGGGAACAAACAGCTGGATGTTCCTTTCGTCGTTTGAAACCCTACGTAACATGCTCATCGACGACCACGACATCGTCAGCCTCGTCCAGCTATCCGTCCACGGCTTCAAAGGTATCGCCGCACAGGTGTGCACCGGCATCTTCTCTCAAGCACACACGCCCGGATCGAAGGGCGCGTACATCCGCCTAAACGATTTCGATCACCATTCACTGCAAAAACCCAAAACACTTGAAGCCATCCAGAACCCCGATTGCGGATGGTTCTACCGCGCCGACGCCCAGGGGTTCCATGACATACCGGGATCGCCAATTGCATATTGGGCAAGCGATTCTGTCCTGGCAGCTTTCCGCGCAATGTCGCCTATCGGAGAATGGCTAACCACACGTGAGGGAATGGCAACTGCGAATAATGATCGATTTGTCCGCGAATGGTGGGAGATCTCAATCGACAAATCCAATTTCAACATTCCTACAAGAGAAAAAGCAATCAGTTCGAAAATGAAATGGTTCCCCTACCAAAAAGGCGGTGAATATCGGAAATGGTTTGGCAACAACGACTTGGTGGTCAACTGGGCAGATGACGGCGCTGAAATTAGGAGTAATGTCGATCCGTCTACCGGTCGCATTCGATCGCATAACTACAACGGCAATTTCGCTTTTCGCTCCGGGATAACCTGGTCATCGCTTTCATCGGGAAGAATACACCTTCGATACTCTCCAGAGGGAAGTTTGTTTGATAGTAAGGGGGCTAAAGGATTTACCGATGCTTCTCAGGACATATTTTACGCTCTGGCTCTACTTAATTCCGAAATAACAAATGGCTTCTTATCATTTCTCGCCCCTACGCTTGATTTCAAAGTGGGGGATGTTATCGAAATACCTGATCCGCACCGTTGTGTTGAACAAACATCAACGATTGCGATAGCCTGCGTCCAGCTTGCCAAAGATGACTATACGTCTCAAGAAACCTCTTGGGATTTCAATCGTAACTCACTGATTTAGAAAGAGGCTCTCATGCGTCCTGTTATTGTTCTCGTCACATCACAAAAGAAAAAAGACGCCCTTATCAAAGCGAAAGCCGTTTCGGATATATCCAATATCGAATTAAAGCCAATCAACTTCAACGATGGCCTGGAGCATTCGTGTGCGAAAAACATTATTGATAGGCAACAGGAATGCTATATCGAGTGCTGCGCGATCGATAATTCTGATGCTTCTCGAAACAAGCTGCTTGAAATCTTGACCGATCTTAAGAAAGCTGTTTTGAAAAGTTGCCCCAGGGGCATCTCCTTCACCAGCTTAGCTTTCGCCGCAGCTATGTTTTATCCCGCTGGAAGTTCGACTGCCTTTTTAGACGTAATCGCATGCCCGCATGCATCAGGCAAGCACCTAGGTTATGGAAGCGCTGATGAGCTACAGTCAGCAATTTACGAAGCAATTTCACATAAAGACGCACAGCTCAGCTATCCTGAATTAGCCAAAACTCTCGCTCTGCTGCTATCCAAATAAACCGCCTTTAGCAAATATTTAGGAGAGCCCATGGGCACACAAAACACCGAAAACAAATCCCCTTTCGTTCCAAAATCGTATAACAAGCAGGCAATAATAGATTTAATCTCAGGGAGGACTGAGGATATAACCATTGAGCTTGAGCATGCTGGCACAAGCAAGCCCATCGATGTTGCAGCAAGCCTAACAATTGCCTCTTTAAACGGTTTTATCAAATCTGATATAGTCATCCCTCTCGATAGCTATCAGCTCTATACCGATGAGCTAATGCTGATTTTTAATATCAATGATCAGCGCATTCCGCTTGACCAGCAGAAGGAGCTTCGCCGAATTACCAGTCCTATGGAACTTGTTGGCGCTTCTACGCTCAACTTCACCATTCGTCTTGATAGCGCTGATCGCATCGCTCGTTCATATAGCTTTTTGGGCGAATGGCGTGAAGCATCATGACAATTGCAATGTCCGTGCGACATCGCCCTGATTGCCTCAGTATCGTTATGCTCGCCGCACACAGCCTTTTTCTGAAACATTCAGAAAAAGGCCTTAGAAGCTCTATAGATGGCCGCCCTGCAAACAATAGAGCTGACTCACTTATCACTATGAGGCATACCATCATAAATCCAGCAACTGCCGACAATTTCAACCTCAGACAGCACCGTGAGAGCGCTAGCGGATGGACACAGGCGGTATCCCAGAGACTAAAAACTAAGTCTCCTTTTCTGCAAGAGGGAAGGCCACGCCATAGCACTAAGACAATCTTCGCGGAGGCTCATGCTCAGGTCTTGTCGCTTGTGAAGGAACGAGAAAACCGTCGCAGCGCTACACTCGGGGTCGACAACGAAATACACTCGATACGAGTCTATATTCCGATAATAGACGTCCCTACCGATGGGCTTTGCTGCGCTAATGCTCTTTGGATAAAACGCCGAATTCTTCTCGAAATCATCGACAATGGCACCGAACGCGTGAATCAAACGCGCGGCCGTACGCAGAGTGCGCAAGATTTGGAAAATGTACTCAACCGAGTTTTCGAATCCATTTCGCGCGGTATGCGTAGCGTAAACCTTATAGCCCATATTTGTTCCGGATCTCGGAGATCACTTCATGGGCTTCAACGACATCGCCATTCAGATACTCTTTGTAACCGGCTAAAAGAGATGCTTTCCCAGCATCACTCAGCGGCGCTTCTTCTTCAAGATCGGAGGGGCGCATGATGATGGGGCTCGGATATCCTTCTCGAGTAAGCACGAACGGGCCCTTGGCCCGCTCGTATGCCTCGGCGATTTTTGCGTACAATGCATCGTCAACGTGTATCGATACCATTGATGCCTCCCTTACACGGGCATACCGGGTTGCAGTGCTGGGAAATCGTGACAAGGATGGATATCTTCGCTCGCCAGAACATGCTGTATCGAAGCCAGCTGCTACCTGTGATTACAACCTCAGGCAGCACAGTTTGATTTGGCCGAGAAATGCCCGCCGCTTAGCGATGGCCTCCCTTTCTCCTTTCATACGTACAGCCTCGAGCCTCGTATATGTGTTACAAGCGATGCTTCTGAAGCTTCTTCAAAAAGTCCTTTTCAAAGCGTTTGCGCATACCAAAGAAAAGCTGATCGGTGCCCCCCGTCTCGGAGTTTGCATACTTGATCGCTTCAAGCTCGAGTGTGCAGATATAGTCAGCGACCTGAGAAAGACGATAACGCTGAGGAGAGGCATCCCGGTAAATAATCGCCTCCTTAGACAACGCGAACTCCACAGCATCGTGCAACGTTTCCGTGACCAAAGATTGACCGTTGTCGTAGTAAATCTTCACCTCGTCGAATTGCTGCAGATACTCGAGATGATCCAACAGGTAAATGGCGAGATCTCGTCTAATGCGCTGGATGGCGCCCCGAGGGGCGAGCAAGTCGACATCCAGCTCGGATTTCTTGTATGCAAACACCGCATACGTGAACGGGAGATACTGCAGGAAGACGCGGAACGCCGCGAGATACCTCTTACGTTCCTCCACGTCCATACCCCTGTATCTATCGTTGCCGTTGAGCAGAGGAGAAAGATGGAGGGGAATGTCCCTCAACCCCTTTGTCCGCAGCGCCTGGAGATAATCGGCTTCATACCGCTCGAACCCATCACTTTGATCATGAAATACAAGGGCGATGAGGTAGTACTTGGACTCGGTGCCGGGGTCGCCGGATTCATCAACGAATATGGAAAGATCTTTCATAGTCCCCACGCCCCCTATAACAAAAATGCCGGGGGAAAACCCCCGGCTGTCGGAGGCCCTCCTTGTGGGGAAGACCACCTTATTTATACCACGTGCCGGTTCGTCCATTCAATCATATCAAATTTCGAACACATGTTCTCCATTATAGAGACGAACACGCGTTCTACATATCGAAAGGCGGCATAGCATGGCAACTCTCATACGCGACAAATACGAAGCGCACAAGACGGAGGTCAACGAGCGCTTTGACCAGCTCAAAGCCAACGAGGAGGAGCTCAACCGCATCTTTGCGGAAATCTACAACATGGTGGGTGAGGTTCCCATTGAGGTCGAGGACAAGTACGTCTCGGTCGCGCGAATCTTCGATACCAAAGAGGAGATCCCGGAAAGCTTCAAGGGCAACAATTATGTGCGCACCCGCCGCGACGAGATTGTCTCGTTTATAAGCTACGCCGTGGGGTGCATGTTCGGCCGCTATTCGCTCGATGTGGATGGGCTGGTGCTTGCCAACCAGGGCGACACCGTAGCCGAGTACCTCGCCAAGATGCCCGACCCTGAGCACGTGACCTTTATGCCCGATGCGGATAATGTCCTCCCCATTACTGATGACGAGTACTTTGGCGACGACATCGTTGCGCGGTTCGAACAGTTCGTTATCGCAGCATATGGGTCAGAAACACTCGAAGAGAACCTCCAATACGTGGCCGACGCGCTCGACTCCGCCGCCAAGTGCACTGCCCGCGAGGTCATCCGCCAGTATTTCCTCAAGGAGTTTTTCAAAGACCATTGCAAGACATACAAGAAACGCCCCATTTACTGGTTGCTCGACGCTGGCAAGAAGAACAGCTTCAAAGCGCTCTTCTATATGCACCGTTACCGGCCCGACCTTATGGCGCGCATCCGTACAGAGTACGTGCATCCACAGCAGGAGCGCTACCGCAGCCGGTTGGCTGGCATCGAAGCGTCGCTTGAAACCGCCGCTGGCCGCCAAAAGGCTGCACTCACCAAGGAATACAAACGCATCAGCAGCCAGATGGACGAGATTCGCCTGTTCGAGGAGAAGATCCATCGGCTCGCCGATCAGATGATTGCGATCGACCTCGACGACGGCGTGAAGATGAACTACCCCAAATTCGGTGATGTGCTGGCAATGATTAAGTAAGGCATACAAATGAGGACGACGGACATTTCAAACGAATTGAAGCGATGCTTCGACAACTCAAACATGCAGGCAGGAGAAACCATCGTTATCTGGCATGACCCAGACGGTGAGTTCTCGGACACGCTCGATAGCTTCGAGCTTCCCGGCGTTGAAGTGATACGCGAGCAGCCAGGCTCGCGGTTCGCACTCAAGCGCGAACTTAACGGCAACCTTGCTGGTAGGCGCATCCTGCTGTACCGGCAACGCCAGCGCAACCTCTCCGGCGATTGGCTTGCCGATATCGAGGCTCGTGCGCAGCAGTTCTCGGCAGACTATGTCTCTGTTCAGATGCGCGAGCTCAACGGTATCGACACATCACAGATGCGCAATGCCTTTACGGCCCACAAAGCATTTCTTACCAAGAAGACCAACCTTAAGAAGCTTGCGCGCCTCCAGGAGCGCTATGAGACGCCGCAGCAGCTCGAACTTGCTATCATGGCCTGCGCGCTGGGTGCAAAACAGGCTGATGCCGAGCACGTGCTCATTGGCTACCTCGTCATGGCAGCAAGCGAGGGGGCACCCGAAGCTCAAAGCGCTCTCGAAAAGGCAAAGGTGGCAGAAGCCTTCACGCGGGCTGTTGCCAGTTGGACCGGATTCACGGGTGATATTTGCGACCTTACGGCGCTCGCGCAGCACGTGCTGCTCACCGCGCTCGCTCCCTCGGTTCCCGAGAGCGCCCTGGTGCCGCTTGCCTCGTGCTACTCGCTTGCACATGCACCTTTCTGCCGGACGCTTGTGCACGAGTGGGCACGCGGCAACCTTGCCGACGAGCTGCTCGAACTCTGCTGCACGGTTGAGGATTCATCAAACATCGAGGGGCTGCTTTCGCACGTCGATCCCGCAGAGCTTGCCCGCGCCGACATCTTCCCCTGCATCGATGCCATCATCCTCCGCAAGCTGTTCGCCGCCGTCGCGGAACCCAACGGCGCAGATACCGCCGCCGAACTTGCTAACGAGCGGCGAAGCTGTCTGTGGAGCGCGCACTTCGCCTGCTACTACGAGGGCGTGCGCCACGCGGCACTCATGCAGAGCTTCTACCATGAATATGGCCCAACGCTTCCCGCGGGAAACGCCGAGGCCCTTTGGAAGCACTACACGCAGTCATGGTGGCACATGGACCGCTGGTATCGCGAGCTGTATACCGCGTTTGGTCAGTCGCTTCGCTTGGGCGCCTATGCGCTCGATGAGGATTTCCGCACCTGCTGCAACGCTCTTGAAGACCTCTATAAAGGTTGGTTCTTAAAAGAGCTCTCGCGTCGATGGGCAGAAGCCTGCGAGACGGATCTTGCGAACGTGGGCTACGTGAACAACATACCGCGCCAGCTCGATTTCTATCTGGCCGAAGTGGAACCGGTGCTCCACACTAAAAAGCGTGCCTGGGTGGTCGTCTCAGATGCGTTGCGCTTCGAAGTTGCCGCCGAGCTTGCCGAGCGTCTCGAGCGTGAAACCAAGGGCGTCTGCGACCTGCGCTCCGCGCAGGCGGTCTTCCCCTCTATCACCAAAGCGGGCATGGCGGCGCTGCTCCCCTTTGGCACGTTCACCTACGCAGCTGCGGGCACACCAGGCAAGCAGCGGCTCTCGGTGCTCGTAGACGGAGCAGAAGCTCAAACCACCGATGCGCGCCAGCAGGCGCTGCAACGACGCGCGGGAGCCGCCGTTGCGGTGCGCTACGACGACTTCTTCAACGAGATGGGCCGCGCCGAGCGGCGCGAGCTGGTGGCCGATGCCGAGGTTGTCTACATTTACCACAACACCATCGACGCGCTCGGCGACAAGGAGCCCACCGAACGCAAGGTGTTCACCGCGTGCACGGAAGCGGTCGACGAGCTCACCGCGTGCACGCAGCTCATCGTGCGCGAATTCGGCGCATCCAACATCACCATTACCGCCGACCACGGCTTCCTCTACACCGATCGCCCCTTGATGGAATCAGAGCACATCTCGGTCTCCGATATCGCGGGAACCATTGTTGAGGCAGGCAGGCGCTATGCCGTTGCCCTGGATGGCGTGCAAGCCGGGCCGCTCATGAGCGTGGCACTCCCCACGGCACCCGAGCAGGAATCGCTTGTGGGCCTTGCGCCTCGCGAATGCGTGCGCCTGCGCATGGCGGGCGGCGGAGAGAACTACGTGCATGGTGGCATCTCGCTGCAAGAGTTCTGCGTCCCCGTGCTGCGCTTTACCAACAAACGCGCCGGCAGCAAGGGCTACGTTGAGAGCACGCCGGCGAGCATCTCGCTTGTCTCGCGTATCGATACGATTACCAACTCGCTGTTCACCCTGGAGTTCTTGCAAGAAGAGCCCGTGGGCGGCAAGGTGCTCCCGGCGGAGTACGAGGTCTTCGTAGGCGATGTTGCTCACGAGCCCGTCACCGATATCGCCCGCGTGGTTGCCGACCGCACCGCCTCTGATGCCACCGCACGCCGGCACCGTGTCTCGCTGTCCTTAAAGCCGGGCGCCGCAACCTCGGAACAGGAGCTGTATCGCCTCTATACACGCAACACCGCCACGCGTGAGGTCCAAGCACTCTGCGACCTCCACATCCGCGTTGCCTTTGCCCCTTCGATTGACTTTGGATGGTAACCATGAGCGACAACACCGCAATCGCCGCCCCCGCCTACGAGAAGGACGAACTCGACCGCAAAATCGTGCGCAACTTCCCCGGACTTATCGTTCGCAAAGACCTCACCGCCCTCATGAAGCGCGGCGCGGGCATCCCCACGTTCGTCCTGGAGTACCTGCTGGGCACCTATTGCGCCACCGATGACCCCACCGCGCTTGACGAGGGGCTCGCGCGCATCCGCAAGATCCTTGCCGAAAACTACGTTCGCACCGAGGAGAGCGAGGTCATCAAGTCGCGTATTCGCGAGCTGGGGCAGTACACCATCATCGACAAGGTGAGCGCCTATCTCGACGAGCGCCGCGATATCTACGTGGCGAACCTCGCCAACCTCGCCATCGAGCCGTTCATCATGCCCGACGAGTATGTGCGCCAGTACACCAAGATGCTCACCGGCGGCATTTGGTGCATCGCGCGCATCCAATACCTGCGTCCCGAAGACGTTGCCGAAGACCCGCTTTCCGATGTCTTTGGCGAGGATCCAGCCGCCACCATCAAGCCCAGGCCCTCGAAAAACGGCAAGGGTCCGGAGAACTCGCCATTCCACATCATCGACCTCACGCCTATCCAGATGCCCAACCTCGATGTCGACCAGATCATCTCCCGGCGCTGTGAGTTCTCCACCGATGAATGGATCGCGCTCGTCCTGCGCTCCGCCGGTTACGAAGCCAGCGCGCTCTCCCCGCGCGAGCGCATGCACTTCCTCATCCGCATGGTTCCGCTCATCGAGCTCAACTACAACCTCTGCGAACTGGGGCCGCGCGGCACGGGCAAATCGCATATCTATACCGAGGTATCGCCCTATTCCTACCTGCTCTCCGGCGGACAGGCAACCACCGCGATGCTGTTTGCCAATAACGTGGCGCGCACGGGCGGCATCGGCTTGGTGGGCCACTGGGACTGCATCGCCTTCGACGAGGTTGCGGGCATGCACTACAAGGACGCCAACGCCATCCAGATCATGAAGGGCTATATGGCCAACGGCACCTTCGGCCGCGGACGCGAGCTGTTCAATGCCGAGGCGTCGATGGTCTTCGAGGGCAACATCAACGACAGCGTGCAGAACATCCTCAAAACCACGCACCTCTTCGAGCCGTTCCCGCCGGAGTTTAACAACGACAGCGCGTTCTTCGACCGCATCCACTGCTATCTGCCCGGTTGGGAAGTTCCCAAGATGCGTTCGGACCTCATCACCGGGCGCTACAGCCTCATCACCGATTGTCTCTCGGAGTTCTGCCACGAGATGCGCCGACGTGACTTCACGCACTATCTCGACCAGTGCTTCCGCCTGAACGGCGACTTCAACCGCCGCGATGAGATCGGCGTGCGCAAAACCTTCTCGGGCCTGGCGAAGCTCGTCTTCCCCGACGGCAACATGGATAAAGAAGACGTGCGCATGCTGCTCGAATATGCCATCGAGGGGCGCCGCCGCGTGAAAGAGCAGCTCAAGATTATGGCGGGCATCGAGTTTATCGACGTCAACCTGGGCTATGTTGACGCGGAGAACCCCACCGAGTCGGTGATCGCGCGCGTACCCGAGCAAGCCGACGACACGCTCATCCCCGACGCCTCCCTGCTGCCGGGGCACGTCTTTGCCATTGGCACCTCGATGAACGATGAGACCGCCGTGTACCGGCTTGAAAACAAGGCCATCGCGGGCGATATGAAGTTCCGCACCGAGGGCGTTGGCTACAACAAAGCCGTAAACGATTCGATGGACGCCGCCTTCCAGCAGTTCAAGCAGAACGCATCGCGACTTGCGAGCGGCATGCACATCTCCAATAAGGACTATCTGCTGTATTACAACGACATCCAGAGTAAAGGCCTCTCGGCCGAGCTCTCGCTCGCCGAGTTTATCGGGTTGTGCTCGGCCGCTGCGAACCGCCCCGTCATGGCGGGACTCGCTATCCCGGGCATCCTGCGCATCTCGGGCACGTTGGAACCTGTGGCGAACCTCGAGGATGTCATGCGTGTAGCCAAAAACGCCGGCGCCAAGCGCATCTTGCTGCCCATGAGCTCGATTGTCGACTTGCAGGGCATCTCACCCGAGCTCATTGGCTCGGTAAGTCCTGAATTCTACGAGAGTGGCGATGCCGTGGCGGCCGCCAAGAAGGCGCTCGGCGTGTAGAGGCGTACGGGATGGGCTGCAGCGCCTTATCCGGCCTCGTCGCCCATCCCGTCGCGATAGATGCTGCTGGCGTTTACGCAGGCTATACCGGTTGCGCCTCGCCCTCGATGAGGGCAAAGGCTGTTGCCGCGCCCAAGCGGATCTCATCGCCCGGATGCAGCGATTCAGGCGCGTTCGGCGCGAGCCTCTGCACCGTACCGTCCGCCCCATCGACAAGCTGCGTGCCATTCGTGGAGTCAAGGTCTTCGACGAGCCACCCGCACTCGGCATCGTGCCAGATGCGCAGATGCAGACCAGAGACATCGTCCTCGACATCGGTGACATCGTGCTCGCCCGTTGCAAGCGCGCCGATCTGAGCACCCTCGCCCGCAGGCTCAATCCAATAGGGACCGCCCGTTACCAGCGCGTCTTTGAGGCGCAGCAACCCCATGGCGTGCGGCGCTTCTGACGCGGACGCCTCTGCCTGGGCATCCCACTCGACCGAAGGCGGCGTACTGGGCCGCGCGTCAAACATCTTGCGCGCGTAGTCCATGGTATAGGCGACGGCAGCACGCACCTGCCCGGAACACCCCGTTGCCACGAGCAGCACCATGAGCATTTCCGCGCGCTCGCCGGGGGAGTTACCCGGAAGCGTTGCGATGCGCTCCATGGCGTTGCGGTACAGCGCGGCGCTTTGATGCTGCGCCTCGAGCGCCTGCTCCATGAGATGCTCTTGCTCATCGAGCACGAAGTCGATGACCTGCTGATTGCTCAACCTGCGATGGCTCGACCGAATGCGATCGAACAGCCGCTGCGCTGCGCTACCGTAATCACGGAAGTACCGCTCCTGCAGCGAACCTGTTGGCGCATGGACGATGAAGCGCGACACCCATGTGCGGTCGCTTATCCGGCTTACAGGGCTCTTGCCATCGGATAGTGGGCGGGCAGAGAGCACGAGTCCCGCCACCTCGCGGTTTGACATGCCTCCCTTGCGCTTGAACATGGCGAACATCGCCCCACAAGGCGTGAGATCACTCACGGGGATCATCCCCTTCCGTATCTGGATGGAGTTCCGCAGGCTCCTGCGCCACCACGTCGCCCGCTTCGGCGTCGTTGATCTCGCTGATGCCCGTCTCGGCAGCATCTACCCCGTCGCCATCTGGCAGAAGCGGTTCCTCTTCTGGAGCCTCGATTGCACCGGCAATGCCCGACGCCAGACGGCGACGTGCCTCGGCAATGAGCGACGGCACGACCGTCATGGCGAAATCGAGCACGATGGGGCACCACGCCGCACTCTCGGCAGCAAACAACGCAGCAAGCAGACCGCGTGCTCGTTCGGGTTGCTCCAGGTGCAAACAGGACATCGCCACCGCGACCAGCCCGGAAGCGCACAGCAACATCAACGTGCCGCGCGCAAAACCAACGCTCGTACCCGTTCGTTTGCCGCGCGCAGGATATGCGCACAGCGCCGGGACGACGAGCATGGCCGCGATGACAAAACCGCTTATCCTTCCCTGCCACGCAATCGGGCCCGCAGCGAACGTTGCAGGGGCACCGTCGATGAGCAGAGCCGTGGCGACTACCACCACGACAAACACCGCCGCCGCAATCGCTTTGCCCACCGTACGCACGAGCCGGCGCAACGCGAACGGCGATGTTGCATCGAGCCAGGAGGAAGATCCGGTGCACGGAATGAGCGCCTCCCCGCGCATCGCTCGGCCGATGTTTTGGGTGTAGTAAGCACAAAACGCATCGAGTCCATCATAGATGGCCTGGGCGGTGGGACGCTTATGCTGAGCTGTGGCAAAGCACGGCATGAGCAGTTCTGCCAGCTGTTCATCGACCATCTCGAGCGCACCTTTTACCTGGGGCGATGTGGGCTTGAGCTGCAAATCGAGTGCCGCCTTGCCCGCTGCGAGTGCAATCTCGGGCTCCTTGACCAGTACATCGGCAAGGTTTTCAAGCCGGCATGCACCGTGCACGCATTGTATGGGTCGAGGCCTTTGGTCCATCTTGATGCGGAACGGCGAAGGTGAACTCGCCGATGAGGCATCCGTTGGTGTCCTCTCTTTGGCAGGGTTCTTTGCGCCGGCGCCTTCCCGCTCCCCTCGCGGCTGCCCAGCAGTTCCTCGCGATTCTTGCGACGCGATGCAAAACGGCGGGTATCCGCAGACGAGCTCGTACACCACGCTCGCCGCCTCGTAAACATCGATGGCGGGCGATTTGCGCAAGCGCTCGATATGGGGCAAGTCCTGCGTAAGCATCTCGGGCGGAGCATACGCCGCCGTAGCCATACGCAGCGAGCCGCCCTGCGCGGTAAATGAAGTATGTTCTGATGGATCCAATAGTGCCGCGGAACCAAAGTCAATGAGGCAGAGATCGAATGAACCCTCTTCGGCCTGCTGCTCGATTGGCAAGCGAACCGTTCGCACCATAATGTTTGCGGGCGATATATCGCGGTGCACGAAGCCTCCGCCAATAAGGTCCATGTTGGCAAGCAAATCAAACAGCGCGCTGCCGATACGCGCCGCATCGAGCGGCGACATCCTGCCGGCATCATCAACCGCAAGCTGGCGGCGCACCGCCTCGAGCGTCATGCCCTCGACCCACTCCATGACAATTGCGGGTACGCCGTTTGCCAACCCATACCCGTAGAGCCGCGGAAAGCCACGAAGCCCCGACAGGGCACGATGATCCTCGTATTCGCGTCGGAATGATTTCTTGAGCCGATCCACGCGCGCAGCATAGCGGTCTTCCTGCTCAAGTTCGTCACGCTGAGGGATGATGAGTGTTTTGAGCGCAAGCGTCTCGCCCAACGCGTTTGTCACACGCGTTACACGGCCAAATCCGCCGCGACGTACGTGTGAATCATCCGCAAACAAGGTGACGAACCGCCGGCGGTATACAGTGCGCTCATCCTGCGAAAGCGCGACCGCCTCTTCAAACTGTTCTAGACGAACCATGTGCAGCGGTACGCGACGTGCCGCGGGCGCCTTTTCGCTGTCGGGCGTCTCGATCTCGTCTCCACCCTGCGCCATCAACCAGCTCACAGCACAAACCCCTCGTAGCGGGAGTAAAACTCGGCAAGATACTTATTCACCCCGTCAACCTCTGACCCGCGAATGGGAACCATGTATTCATCGACATGGTTCTCGGGATCTTCGAACCGCACATTGAGCGTCCAGGCGCTATCGATTACCCCCACATAGCTGGATAGGCAACGATACATAGCAATGAGACTGCCGCGAGCGGAGCCGTATTGACTACCCTCGGGCAGCGCATAGCCCAAAAGCCCGGCGTAGTGCGAATGCAACATCGCGTAGAGCGCGGCGTTTTCGCGTTGGTGGGCAAGGCGCGTGTCGAGATTCGCCTGGTTATCGTTGTTGAAGGCCTGGACGCACGCGTTGACTTGGCCCATGTAGCCTTCGATGGCCTGGAACTCGCTTAGCAGATGGTCATATGCAGCCTGCTCCGCCTCTGGATCGGGACCGGTTGGCGTATCTGGCTGGGTTGGCTCATCCTCGGCAGGCGGAGCAGGATTGGCAGCATCCTGATCACTGCCTTCGACTTCCTCGTCATTATCTTCGGCCGCATCATCTTGTGCGTCTTGGTCTTCGCCTTGGTCTTGTGCGTTGGCTTCGGGCTGCGTGACCCCCGATACATCTGCAAGATTTCCAAGCGTAAGGCCAGATGATGTTACCGTAGGCCGCGATGCGCTGGCGTTTGACCCGGAAGCCGACTCTTCATTCGCAGCCGTCTCTCCCGTTGCAAGCCCGCCATTCACGGCGTTTTCGATACTATGCGTTAGCTGGGAGTAGGCTCCGTCATCCTGCTCAGCAACCGCAACCAGCGAGGGCAACGCCGTTGTGTAGACAACTGCTCCGAATCCAAGGAGCGTGAACGAGAAAACTACGAGACCCATCAAGACGGAAGGAAGCGCCAGTTTGTACCTGAAACGCCGCAACCATGCCTTTGCCTTCGCCCCGCTCACGGCAGTCAATCCATTCTTCTCGAACCGACGCAGCGTTTTTATCATATCAGGCGGGGGACACCATTTGTTGTACTACAAAATGGGCGGCGTCCTGAGGCGCGTTTTGCCAACGCGCCAGGGGCCTATAATGTGTTACCCAGCTACTATCATATGGGGTTAGGCAATTTTAACGACGGCTTGGCTCGACATCCAAATTCACCGTTTACATTTCCGCAGATAAACGGCACCGTGCAAATTAGGGACAGCGCGCTGCTGCCAGCAAGGCGATGTACAATTGCCTAACCTCATATGATACTTGCACACTAACATTTGAAGCGCCGTGGAAAGCTCTGAGCAACGGCGGGCCGGAAGGATGCTCTCCTTCCGGCCCGCGCGTCGCTCGCTTGCAGCACGCATCGAAGCGCCGTCAGAATCCAGCCGTCTTAGTACACCGTGATACCCGCGGTGTTCGCCGCGTCCAGGTTGTAGCCCACGTTGCTATCGGCATCGGTGATGCGGCGCTTAAATGTGGTGTAGCCCGCGAACTGCATGTCGTAAATCGGCTGGATCTCATAATCCGTCACCAGATCGGTCCAAATCGTTGCCCCATCGGTAAGCCCCTTGTCGTCGTTGATGTAACCGATCTGCTCTTCTTCGGTGATGTTGCCCGAATCGTCAGTGAATACCCGCAGGTTAATGGGCTGCGGCTGCGGCTCACCATCAATGCCTAGATAGCTGCGCTCCTCCATCTCAACCGATTTCACAACCTCCAGTACCTCATCGTCGCTCATGCTGGCATTAATCATCGAGAAATCAAACTGGTCAACATGGCTATAAACCGTCACGTTACCGTTGCCATCAAATGCGAACACCGCCCACACGAGCGAATACTTTGCAAAGTTCTCGTTCACACTGAACCAGATGCTCTTGGTGCTAAACGCCTCAAACGCGGGAATGGGCTCAACATCCATGCGCGTGACGCCCGCAGAATCCTGTGCCCCCGCCGAGGATGCAGTGCCGTACGAGTCCACCGAACTGGTGGAATCGGAGCTGTACGACCCATTCACATCATCCTCGGTCACCAGCGGATCCAGCGTTGTTGCCTCAATGTTTTCACCCGGGGTCTCAATGGCGGCATCGGAGTCGCCCGCGTCCCCCGTGCCGAGCGTCGTCCCCGTGGCACCCGCGCCGCCCGACGAGCAAGCCGCCATCGAGAGCATCGCCGCTGCTGCCATCAAAACCATTGTCTTTTTCATGATGCGTCCTTTCCTGGACACCTGCCTTGAGCAGGTGCGTCTTCCTAGCAATTCCCAGTCTATGGACGCGTCAAAATCCACTTGCGCAATGAGGCGGCACCAGAGCATATAAGACCTCACCTTTTGCGCTCAAACATCCCGAGCAAAGGCCATCTATAATTGCCACCGTATAAGTAACATATTCGAAGTGTGGTTGTTTGTGCCGCGTTCGCGCCCCAACAACGATAACTGAAGCTGAGGCTATATCATCTACCAGCGCTTTCAATGAGGCGCCTTGCATGTGTCGGCGGCATATCCGCCAAAACGTCCACACTTCGCATATGATTCTTGGCCGGTAACATTTTCCCGTGCCCACCTTGCGGCACATGACACGGGGAGATGCGGCAGCACCTCAACGCAACGTTCAAGACAGCCCCGACAAACATGCGGATACCTTGCGTGCGACGCTGCTCGGGTATCATATGCCGGGCCGCATGCCGTCCAGAGATGACGCGGCACCTTTAACGTACATCAATCGCAGCACCATTGTACGGGCACGCCGCCACGCATAGCACCTCTGCGGCGCACTCGCCAGAAAGGAACTCAATGAACGGAACGATTCTGCAGGGATTCTCCTGGTATTTGCCGTCGGATGGCTCGCATTGGCGCCGCCTCGCCGAGCAGGCGCCCAGCTTTGCCTACGAGGGTATCACCGCGGTGTGGATGCCGCCCGCCTACAAGGGAGAGAAGGGCGTCGAGGACGTGGGATATGGCGTCTACGATACCTATGACCTGGGTGAATTCGACCAAAAGGGCACCATAGGCACCAAGTACGGCACGCGCGCGGAGTACGAGGCGGCTATCGAAGCGCTACATGCCAACGGCATCCAGGCGCTCGCCGACATCGTGCTCAACCAGCGGCTTGGTGCCGATGGTTGCGAGGACGTCGTGGCACAGGAGGTCTTGGGCGCAAACCGCGGCGAGCTCACGGGCACCAAGCAAACCATCTCCGCCTGGACGCGTTTCACCTTCCCCGGCCGCGCCGGCGTCCACTCAGATTTCACCTGGGATTGGACTTGCTTCCACGGTGTGGACTGGGACGACAGGACCAAGCGCAAGGCCGTCTTCCTCTTTGACGGCAAACGCTGGGACGACGCCGTCGATCGCACGGAAAACGGCAACTACGACTACCTCATGGGCGCCGACGTCGACGTGAACGATCCGCGCGTCTTCGACGAACTCGTGCGCTGGGGCCAGTGGTACGTCGACGCCTGCAAGCTCGATGGCTTCCGCCTGGACGCGCTCAAGCATATCGACCGCGGCTTCTACCCGCGCTGGCTTGAGGCGCTACGTAAGCATACGGGCAAGGAGCTCTTCACGGTCGGCGAGTACTGGGGCCGCACGGTCAAGGAGCTCGATGGCTACCTGGGTCAGGAGCGCGCCATGTCGCTCTTCGATGTGCCGCTGCACTACAACCTCTACCGCGCCAGCTGCTCCAACGGCGACGTGGACCTCTCGAAGATCTTCGCCGGCACGCTCGTGGAGCACGATCCCGCGCATGCCGTGACCTTTGCCGAGAACCACGACACGCAGCCCGGCCAGGCCCTGCAGTCGTTCGTGCAAACATGGTTCAAGCCGGCCGCCTACGCGCTCATCTTACTGCGCGAAGCGGGCTATCCGTGCGTCTTCTACGGCGACCTCTACGGCATGCCCAACGACGGCAACATCCCCGCGGTGGCAGAGCTCCCGCTGCTCATGGAAATCCGCCGCCGCTTTTCCTATGGCGCGCAGCGCGATTACCTCGACGCGCCGGATGTGATCGGTTGGACGCGCGAGGGCGATGCCGAGCACGCAGGCAGCGGCGTGGCCGTAGTCCTCACCGATCGCGACGGCGGCGAGAAGCGCATGTTCGCGGGTGCGGCTCATGCCGGCGAGACCTGGAGCTGCGTCATCGGCGAGCAAGATGACGTGGTCATCGATGCCGAGGGCTGGGGCACATTCCATACGCTGGGCGGGCGTCTCTCGGTGTACCTGCCGGAGAAGACAGCCGACGCCTTGGAGCACGACCGTCAGCTGCACGCGATCGTGCGCGAGATTGCCGAGGATACCGAGGAAATGCGCGCGTAGACCGCACATCCATCGAACGAATGCGGGGGAGGCAGTTCATGATGAGCAGCCTCCCCCGCATGCGATATATCGAGATTGCTACAGCGTGCGGCGTGCCTCGATCGCACGGCCGAGCGTGAGCTCGTCGGCGTACTCCAAATCGCCGCCCACGGGAAGGCCGCTCGCCAGGCGGCTCACGGCAACGCCGAGCGGCTTGATGGTGAGGGCGAGATAGCTCGCCGTGGCCTCACCCTCCACGTTAGGATTCGTGGCGAGGATGACCTCCTCGGTGCCCTCCTCCGCTAGGCGCGCGAGCAGTTCGCGCACGTGGAGCTGCTCCGGCCCGATCTTATCCATGGGGCTGATCACGCCGCCGAGCACATGGTAGAGCCCATGGTACGAGCCGGTACGCTCGATGGCGGTTACGTCGCGCGGCTCGGAGACCACGCAGATGCGCCTATGGTCGCGCGAGCCGTCGCGACAGATGGGGCATTCCTCGGCCGTGGCGTAGTTAAAACAGCGACGGCAAAAGTGCACGTGCTCCTTCACGTCCAGAATGGCCTGCGCCAGGCGGCGCGCCTCCTCGGCATCCGCCTCGAGCAGGTGATAGGCGATGCGCTGCGCGGATTTTGGCCCGATGCCCGGGAGTCTCCCAAGCTCATCGAGCAGGCGCTGCAAGTCGTGATCGGTTGCCACAATAGCCTCGGTTCACGCGGGACGCGCTAGAACGGCATGCCCGGGATGTTGAGACCGCCGGTGATGGCGCCCATCTGGCGGTTGGTGACATCCATGATGCCGCGAATGGCCTCGTTCACCGCAGCCATAACCATGTCCTCGAGCATCTCGACGTCCTCGGGATCGATGGCCTCGGGGTCGATCTTGAGCGAGGTGATCTGCATATCGCCGCGAGCGGTCACCTTGACCATGCCGCCACCGGCAGAGGCGTCGACGGTGGTCTCGGCGAGGTTCTCCTGCACGGCGGCAAGCTGCTCCTGCATCTTGCGGGCCTGCTTCATCATCTGCTGCATGTTCATGTTTGCCATGGAAGGTCTCCTTGATTGCGCGGGTGTCGCGACGGGTATTCCGGGGTCCATGATACCCGATAGCGCACGGCAGGGCTGTGTGGGCATTCGCTCAAGTGAAAACCGCATGTGGGCGGAGGGGCATAGCCCTCCGTGCTCAAAGAGGTCCTCGCGCTTCGCGCTGCGGAACTGCGCGCGGAGGGTTATGCCCCTCCTCCGGAGCTTTTACTTTGACGGCTGTGGACACAACGCAGAACGCCCCGGCTCGCGTGGAACCGGGGCGCACTCGGAAAGGTGGATCTGAACACCAGCGTGGTGCCCGGGAAACGCTAGCCCTTTGCCTGCTCCAGGAAGATGCGGGCACGCTCGGGGTCGATGGGGTTCTTCATGTCGCCGTTCTTGATCCAGGTGGCAACCGAGACGCCATCGTAGTACTTCATGAGCTCGCGAACGTTGTCGCCGGTGGCGCCGCCGCCCAGGAAGATGGGCGTGTCGGGAACGCGCTTGCGCGCCGCCTCGACCATCTCGATGCTCTCCTCGGGGGTCTTGCCCGACATGAAGAGGCCGTCGGCAAACGCCTCGTGCACGCACTCCCACGCCGCCGCGTCGACGGGCTTGGGGCAGATGGGGGTGCCGTGCACCTCGTAGATTCGAGCTGGGGCTCGGGCGGGAGCTTATCGCCGGGTGCGAGCGCGCCAGACTGGATGCGCTTCAGCAGATCGAGATACATCTGGTAATGCAGCGGGACTTTGATGTTGCGGTCGACGAGTGGCATAGACGTTCCTATGTAGTTCTTGTGAGCTATTCGTCATAATGCACCAATTACTCGACCGAAAAATGCCAGCGCAGACGTGTCGTATCCACGCGACACGACGCTGCAGCATGCAACATGCTTTCATGCCCTCGAAACGGTGCGCAGCGGCCTATTGACCACCCTCCATCTTGAAGACGGTGGTCGCCCCGAAGATGTTGGAGAGCATCTCCTTCTGCTCCTCGCTTGTCTGCGGGATCGCCTCGCTGGCATCGGGCGTACCGAACGGCGTCGCATTGAAGGCGGGAGCCACAGGAGCGGCAGCTGCGGGCGACGCTGCTTGAGCGGTATGTGCCGGGGCCGGTGCGACGCCCGGCGCCTCAGCGACACCGCCCTCGTCTGGCATATCAAACGGCGGTGCGTCGTCCTCCTCAGCATACGTCGCGATGAACGCATCGTCATACGGCACGACCTCGTCTTCCCAAGCGCGACGATCCGCCTCGACATCGGCCTCGGGCACCACGGTGGGCCCGCTCGTTTGGTCGACCGGCGCGGGCGCTTGCGGCGCAGGCATGGGCGCGGGCTGGGGCTGAGGGACCGGCGCGGCACCTACCTGGGAAGCAGATTCAGCCGGAGCTGTGGATACGCGGGCAGAAGGCTCGGGCTTGGGCGTTACCGGAGCTGCGGGCTGCGGCGCCGGAGCCGCGGGCTGCGATGCCGGCGCATCACCCATCACATAGGCAAGCGAACGATGGCCAAAGACCGCCGCCACCTGCGGGAGCACCACCGCCTGCGAGTCGGCGCGGCCGAGCATCTTGATGGCAAAACTAGAACCAGCGGGAAACGCGATCGTAAGGGTGTCACCATCGTCGCGCTGGGCCCGCGCGCTCTGCAGCAACGCGCCGCGCGAAGGCTGTGCCGCGGTGACGTGCTTCACAACCTCCGCCCACTTGCGCTGCAAATCGCCCTGATCGGTCACCGGGGCGTGCGCCGCAGGCGAGGCGGCTTCGGGCTGTACGGGCTCGGAGACAGCGCTTGCCTCAGGACGCGCAGGGGCAGACTGCGGGGATGCGGACCGCGCAGGCGCGGGAGCGCTGCTCGGCACGGGCTGCTCAGCAGCCGGCTTCGCCGGCGCCGGCGACGAAGCCGCGGATGCTGCAACCGCCGGCTGTGCGGCTACGGGGCGTGACGCGGAAGCGGATACCTCGGAACCAGGCTTCGGCGCCCCCGGAGCGGCGGCGGTGCTCGAAGATGCCGCGGGTGCCGCCGCATGCTCGTTCGCCGGTGTTGCCTCAGCCCGCTTGGGGGCAGAGGCCGCAGACGCAGCAGAAGCAACGGGCGAGGCTACAGTGGGCGTCGCCTGAACAGCGGGCCGAGCGGCAGCCGTCTTCGCCCCCGTCATGGCAGCGATGTCATGTGCGCTCATCGGTGCCGAGGGCACCCCGGCCGCAAGCTGCGCCTCGATGCGGTCCAAACGCTCCGCCAGCGCCTCGAGCGTGAGATCGGCCTCGGGACGAGCGAGACGCGTGAGCGCGATCTCGAGCACCAGGCGCGTATCGGCCGCGGAGCGCATCTCGAGCGCCGCATCGTCGAGCACCGTGAGAATCCGCGCCAAGCGATCGGCGCCCTCGAACCGCGCCGCCTCCTCTTCGAGCTGCGCCAGCTCTTCCGGCGTGGCATCGATCACCTCGCGGCGGGCACCCGCCACGCGCACCATATAGACATCGCGCATATGCGCAACGAGATCTCGGGTGAGCTCCATAAGGTCGCCGCCGTCTTCGACCTGCGTGCGCACCAGCCCAAACAGGCCCGCCACATCGCGTGCGGCGATTCCGCGGCTAAACTCGGCAAGCACCGATCCGGCCACCTCGCCCAAAAGCGACCGCGCGTCGTCGGTGTGCACCGCGCCGTTGCCGAACACCGAAAGCTGCTCGAGCGTGGAAAGCGCATCGCGCATACCGCCACGGGCATGCTTGGCGACAATCTGAAGCGCCTCGTCGTCGTAGTCGAAGCCCTCTTGCGCGCAGATGTAGGCAAGCCTGCCCACGATGTCGTCGTTGCCGATGCGGTGGAAATCAAAGCGCTGGCAACGGCTCAGGATGGTCTCGGGAATCTTTTGGGGATCGGTGGTGCACAGCACGAACACCACGTGGCTCGGCGGCTCCTCGAGCGTCTTGAGCAGCGCGTTGAACGCCGCCGTGGTAAGCATGTGCACCTCGTCGATGATATAGATCTTGTACGCGCCGCGCACCGGGGCGAAGTTCACCGACCCGATGATCTCCTCGCGGACGTTGTCCACACCGGTGCGGCTCGCGGCGTCGAGCTCATAGACGTCTGGATGCGTGCCTTCGGCGATCTGCTCGCACTCGGCGCAGGTGCCGTCGGGCATGCAGCCGGCCGCGCCCTCGGCGCGAGCAGCGGCGGCGCGCTCGCACAGCAGCGCCTTCGCAAGAATGCGCGCCATGGTGGTCTTGCCCGTACCGCGCGGACCGCAGAACAGGTACGCGTGTGAAAGCCGCCCTTCGGTCACCGCATGCTCGAGGGTGGAGACGATATGCTGCTGGCCCACGACGCTCTCAAACGTAAGCGGGCGGTATTTCCTATAGAGCGATTCCATATGTCTCCTCGCTATCGAATCATTCACCTACGCACGAAGCAGACGGCCTGCCTGACGCCCGGCGATCGCGACACCCCTCACAGCCCATGCTCGGCAAGGCGCCGATCAATCTCCTTAAGCGTCATGCGCGCTGCAAACAGCTGGCGGTACGTGGCGGTCTTCACCTTGTTCTCGGCGCGAAGCGCATCCATGCGCCGCGTGATGTCGGCTAGCTCGGCGCGCGTCTCCGCAGCGAACGCCTCGTATGATTTCAAACGCTCAGCGTCGCTCATCGACGCCCCCCCTGCTGCACCAGCACCTCAAACCGGTATGCCTATGATACCTTCTGCGCCCGCGGCGGCGCTCGGTCTTCGCTATTCCGCAGGTTTCGCGCAGCCATCTAAAATCCGGAGCACTTTTTTGCCGCCCTACCAAGTAGACAGGCGTGATCCGCACACGTTCTACCTGCAGGTTTCTTAATGATCACATGTCGATATACTTCGCGGGTCCCGATAAAACTGCTCCACATTTGCAACGCGACGGCAAATGGGGCCGCAGGAAGCCCGAAAGCGTACAATTGCGGTAACCAATCCCGCCAGGAGGCACGCGATGGAACCTTCCAACGACATCCTGTTCATGAGCGAATACCTCTATGAGAACGATCTGCTCACCAACTTCGCGCGGCTTCAGGCGCAATCAGGCCAGCGCAAGACCATCATTGCTGCGGGCATCGCATTCATGCTGGTAGGGGCCGCCATCGCGGTATCGGGGCACGCCTTTGGATGGACGGGCGTGCTACTGGCGGCCGTGGGGCTGTTCTGTCTGTGGTACCAGCAAGGCCTGCACCATCGCCTCGCCCGCCACTACATCGATGCCATCGAGCAGGACACGGGCAGCTTTGGCAACCGGTTCCGCCGCGTCGCCGTATCGTCGGACGGCGCTATGGTGTTCGCGCGCGACGGGCGCTCGCGGTACTTCCCATTCGAGCGGCTCGATCGCGTGCTTGCCGATGACCTCATGTTTGTCCTCATCTTTGGCGATGAGGGGCTCGTGGTGCCGCGCGCATCCTTCATCCAGGGAACCGCCGAGGATTTCGAAGCGTTTTTGTCGACGCGCAGCTCGTGAGCCAGGCGCGTGCCCCACGTGATACCATGATATGCACAGCATCGGCTGCGCGTCGCATCAGCCCATCCGGGTGAAGGCGCGCCCGGCGCTGGGCATCGCGCACACGAACCATAATCGCACCCAAGGACCGCCATGCCGTTGTTCTCGCAACATATCCCGAGCTCGTCGCGCCCGGGCACACCAGCGCACGGGTCAACCGGCGCCATCCTGCTCAAGCGGTACCGTCCGCTCGAGACGCGTGCCACCGGCGGCTTCGGCAGCGTGGAGATCTGCCTCGATGCGCGGCTGCAGCGGCGCGTCGCCATCAAGCGCATGCCACTCGCCACGCCCACGAGCACCCAGCCCGCCGAGACGCGCGAGACCGCACTGGCAGAGGCGCGCACCGCGAGCATGCTGCAGCATCCCAACATCGTCTCCGTCATCGACTTCACCTACGACGACGCGTATGCCTACCTCGTTATGGAATACGTGGACGGCATGTCGCTCGAGGAGTTTCTGGCGCAGGTGGACGGTCACTCGCTCACCTACGACGAGGCCGCCTGCATTGGCGATGCGCTCGTTCAGGCGCTCTCCTTCGCGCACGAGAACGGCGTGCTCCACCTCGATATCAAACCCGCCAACGTGCTCATCGACCACAATGGGCATGTCAAGCTCACCGACTTCGGCATGGCAACGCTCAGCATGGCGGCGGGCTACGGCGACGCGCGCGGCGGCACCGTGGGATACATGCCGCCCGAGCAGATCATCGGCGCCGCGGTAGATGAGCGCACCGACATCTTCTCCCTGGGCGCCGTGCTCTACGAATCGCTCTGCGGCACCGCGCCCTTCCGCGCCGGCACCCCGGCCGATTCGATCAAGCGCATCGATAAGGGCGTCATCCAGCCATCGCTGCTGCTCCCCGACATGCCCGAGCTCTCCGAGCTCGCGCTCGAGGCGGCCCTCGCGCCCCACCCCGACGATCGCCCCGCCTCCGTCGACGAGTTTGGCGACCGCTTTCTCGAGCGGCTGGGCAGCCCGCGCGCGGGACGGGCGAGCCTTGCGCGCATCATCGCCGAGCTCACCGCCGACGATCTCGCCGAAGACACTGATGGCGCCACCGGCCACGGACACGTGTGGGAACTCGACCCCGCAGAGGGCTATCTGGGCAGCCGGTGCGCGCAGGCGCGCCGCATCGCGGTGGGGGTGCTCGGCGGAGCATCCGTCGCCGTAGGGGCATATGCGCTGCTCGAGACGATGGGACTTTCGGGAGTGCTCGGCGGCGTTATCGCCGCGCTCGCGATTGGCGCGGCGGCCGGGGTGGCGCCGCAGCTGGGCTCGGCGCTTATCGCCACGGGCTTCATGATGATGATCCTCACATCCACCGATTTTCTGAGCGTGCTGGCCATCGCGTCGCTTTTCCTCGCCGGCATGGCGGGGTGGTGGTATGCATGGGGCCGCACCAATCCGGCGGCGAGCGCCCTGATGGCGGCCTGCGCGGCGGCCGGCGTGCTCACCGGCGACACCATCCTGCTCGCCGGCCCCATCGCCGCGGTCGCGGGCTACTTCCTCTCCCCGGTAAGCGCCGCAGCCTCCATGGCGGCAGGCCTCATCTTCTCGCGCCTGCTCGAGACGGCCGTCGGAGCCGGCGGCGAGCTCGACTCGCTCGCGGCCCTCTCCGCCGTGGGGAGCCCGCGTTTCATCGCGGGCGCCGTCGGTGCCATCCTCACCGCCATAGCAGCGAGCATGTTGCTCAGACGCCTCTGGCGCAACGTGCTCGACGCCCGTGGAACCAAGCTTCTCCCCGTGTGCTGCCTCGTTCCGGGAATTATGGTTGTTTTGCTGCTCTGTCTTGCAAACCCTATGGAAATTGCCAGCGTGAGCAGCCCGACGCCCGCCATAGCTCTCGGCGTGGGAGCCCTTTCCTCTATACTGCTCTGTATATGTGTAAAATTGCTCGGATATAGAAAAGAACTAGCGGAGGCTGATCGTTCGTGAATTTCCTGAATATCTTTGAGGACCACGTGGCGGGCATCTTCGGTGCTACCCGAGCCCCGTTCTCCTTTAAGAAGCTCGCCAAGCAGGCGGCGCGGGAGATGGAGGATCAGACGCTGGTGATCAATGGAGTCAACACCGCGCCGGCCCTCTACACCATCCTCATCGCCAACGACGACGACCCGCTTATGGCCCCCTACTACCCGGAGCTCTCGCGCGAGATCAGCGAGTTCGTGAAGGCCCAGGCCGAGAAGAAGCGCTATGTCTTTGTGGGCGAGCCGCTCGTGCGCTTCATGATCGACCCGTCGCTCAAGGGCGGCAAGTTCTCGGTGTTCGCCGAAAACGTCGACGCCCCCACGCTGGGCCGTCTGTACGAGGAGGAGCGCGCCTACCAGCAGGGCCTCTCGCAGAGCATGCCCGCGCAGTCGCGCCGCCAGTCGGCCCCCATGCCCATCTCGGTTCCCAACCAGCCAGAGCCCGCGCCGCGCGCAAGCGCGCAGCTCGCGAGCAGCCGCGTGCCCGCCGTGGCTGCGGACGCCGCAGATGATGCCGTGGCCGATCCCTTCGCCCCCAACATGCCCGATCCCGCCGCGGCGCCCATCCCGGTGCCCAAGACCATCACGCGCGAGCAAATTGCCGGCGTGGGCGGGGCGGCCGCCACGGGTGCCGCTCTGGGCGCCGCCGCAAGCATCGCCTCGAACATGGCGGGCACGCGCAACGCCACGCCGGCGCAGCCGCACGCCCAGCTTGTCGACGTGGTGACGGGCGACGTGCACGAGGTAACGGGCTCGCAGTGCATCATCGGCCGCGAGCGCGCCGCATCCGACGTGGTGCTGCACGATCCCAACGTCTCGCGCCGCCACGCACAGCTCACCTTCACCGGCCAGGACTGGTCGATCGAAGACCTGCGCTCCACCAACGGTACCATGGTCAACAACCGCCGCATCACGCGCTGCCCGCTACGCGACGGCGACCTGCTCACCTTTGGCCTCTCCACCTTCGAGTTTAGGGGCTGATCCACGTGATCGATATCGTCTTGTTCATAGGTCGCATCGTTTTAGTGGTGCTGCTGTACATCTTCCTGTTCGCCGTCATGAAGACCGGCGTAGGGCTCGTGCGCGGCCAGCGCCGCGACTCGGCCATCTGGACCATCGACGTCGACAAGGGCCCCCGCGGCATCCGCGGCATCCATGTCGACATGCTCGGCCCCGTGATCGTGGGCCGCTCACCCTCGTCGGACATCTGCATCAACGAGCCCTTCGTCTCGGCCTCCCACGCGCGCTTCTCGCTGCAGGGGCCGGCGCTCGTGATCGAAGACCTCAACTCGCTTAACGGCACGCTCGTGAACGGACGCATGCTCGTGGAGCCCGCGACGCTGCGTGAGGGCGACGAGGTACAGATTGGCGACGTCGTGATGAAAGTGAATCGCCGATGACGGGCGAAGAGAACACCTTCGTACCGGCGCACGCAGCACCCGCGCAGCCCGAGACATCGGAAGCGGCGGAGCCCCTGCAGCATGCCGCGGAACCTGTCGCCGAGCCGCTCGGTGCGCACGCGGCGCCTGCCGCGGCACCGGCCGACACCGAGCCGCAGTCCGACACGGTTGCCGAGGCGCGCGGCGACAACGAGGACACGCTGCCCGCCGCCATGACGCCCGAGCAACCCGCAGATGCGGTCGCCGCGCCTGACAACGAGCCGGCAGGAAACGCGCCGGCGCCCGAGGGCGCAACCTCCCCTGCCACCACGGCAGAGATCGACGTCGATGCCATCGAGGCGCAGCTCAGCGACCCCGGCTCCACCCAGAGCTTCGAAGCGCTGCCCGAGGAACGCATCGACACCGATTCGACCTACGATGCGGGAACCACCACGATGCTCATGTGGGGCGCGCGCTCCGATGTGGGCTGCGTGCGCGAGCACAACGAGGACTCCTATCTCGTACAATCGCCCTTGTTCTGCGTCTGCGACGGCATGGGCGGCCATGCCGCGGGCGAGGTCGCCTCGTCCATCGCGGTCGAGACCATCGCGAAGCTCGGGCCCAAATCGGCCGATCCGGCGCTGCTGGCGCGCTCGGTCGAGGCGGCTAACGCCGCCATCATCGAAGCGGCGGCGAACGGCCTGGGCAAGCCCGGCATGGGCTGCACGGCAACTTGCGCCTACATCGAGGGCGATAAGGTGGCCATCGCGCACGTGGGCGATTCGCGCGCGTACCTCGTGCACGAGGGCACGCTCATCCGCGTCACGCGCGACCACTCCTATGTGGAGGAGCTCGTCGATGCCGGCGAGATCACCGCCGACGAGGCCCGCGTGCACCCCAACCGCTCGGTTATCACCCGCGCGCTGGGCTCCGATCCGGCCATGTACGCCGACCACTTCCAGCTCAACATCGAAGAGGGCGACCGCCTCATCCTCTGCTCGGACGGCCTGTCGAGCATGATTCCCGACAGCGAGATCGAGACCATCGCCCAGCAATCCTCCACCGCGCAGATCTGCACCGACAACCTCGTCGATGCGGCGCTCGCCGCCGGCGGCGGCGACAACGTGACCGTGGTGGTGGTCGACCTCGTAGACGACGGCCGCATGCGCGAGACGGTGCGCCGCCACAAGCGCAACATCATCATCGCGGCGGCAACGCTCGTCGCCGCGCTCGTGATCGCCGTCGCGGCCGGCGCCATCTCGATTACCAACTCGTTCTACCTCGGCGTCTACAACGACTGCGTGGCCATCTACACCGGCATTCCCGAATCGGTGCTCGGACTCAACCTGCATTGGGTGCGCGACGAGACCACCATCTCGCTCGACGACCTTCCCGAGGACACCCAGAACCGCCTGCGCGCGGGCATCCCCCAGCAGAGCCTCGACAGCGCGCGCGACACCGTGACCCAGTACCGCCGGCAGATCGATGCCGAGCAGACCCAGCAGGTAGAAAACGCCGAGGCCATCCGCAACAGCACCCAAGAGGGCGAGGCGGGCGGCGCCGTGGCGGACACTCCGGCAGATCCCGCCGCCAATCCCGCTGCCCCGGCAGCTGATCCCGCGACCACCGGCGGAAGCCTCGCCGACACCGTCGCTCCAACCGAAGGAGGCGATGCCTCATGAGCAGTCGCCGCAATACCGAGCTCATGCTCTTGATCGCGTCCGCGTTCCCCGTAACGCTGCTCTACGCGCTCTATGTCGTCACCACGGGCGCAGCGCTCTCGTTCACCACGCTCGCCGTGCCGCTGGGCCTGTTCGCGGCCTTCGCGGCGGCTCACATCGCCGTGCGCTTCCTGGCCCCCGGCGCCGACCCAGCCATCCTCCCGGTGGTCTTCGTGCTGTCGGGCATCGGCATCACCTTCGTCACCAGGCTCAACGCCAACCTCGCCATCAACCAGCTCGTGTACCTGTTCATCGCGGTCGCACTCATGGTTGGCACGCTCGCCCTTGTGAAGAACCTCGACGTCGTGAGGCGCTACAAGTACACGTTGGGGCTGGCGGGCATCATCCTGCTCATCCTGCCCATCTTCATCGGCACCGAGCAGAGTGGCTCCAAGCTCTGGATCAATTTCTTCGGCCTGTTCAGCATTCAGCCCGGTGAGTTCGCCAAGGTGCTCATCGTGCTGTTCCTCGCCGGATATCTGGCCGAGAACCGCGAGCTGCTCTCCATCTCCAACCACAACATCCTTGGATTCAAGGTTCCGCGCCTGCGCCTGCTGGCGCCGCTGTTCGTGGTGTGGGGCATCTGCCTCATCATCGTGGCGTTCGAGCGCGACCTGGGCAGCGCCCTGTTGTTCTACACGATCTTCCTCATCATGCTCTATGTGGCCACGGGCCGCATCTCGTATGTGATCATCGGCATCGCGCTTCTTGCCATCGGCGGCTTCGGCGCCTACCAGGTCATGGCGCACGTGCGCACGCGCTTCCAGATCTGGATGGACCCGTTTGCCGATGCGCAGGGCTCGGGCTACCAGCTCGTGCAGTCCCTGTACTCGCTGGCAGACGGCGGCCTTGCGGGCACGGGCATCGGGCGCGGCATGTCCGATAGCATCCCCGTCGTGGAGTCCGACTTCATCTTCGCCACCATCGGCGAGGAGATGGGCCTGCTCGGCGCCTCGGCGGTGCTGCTGCTGTTCATGCTCTTCGCGGTGCGCGGCCTCACCACCGCCGCACGCGCCAAGTCCGATCTTGCCGCGTTCTCGGCAACCGGCCTGACCGCGTCCATCTCGTTCCAGGCGTTCCTCATCGTGGGCGGTGTGACGCGCCTCATCCCGCTCACCGGCGTGACCCTGCCCTTCATGAGCCAGGGCGGCTCGTCGCTGCTGGCGAGCTTCATCGTGGTGGCGCTCCTGCTGCGCGCCGGCGACGAGGCAACGGGCCGCAGCACCGAGCTCACCGGCACCGGCGTCATGACCGCGCTGCCGGACGGCGAGTCCGCGGCCGCCCCGAGCCTCACCGCGGTGGGCACGCGCATCTTCTCGGGTGCGCTCAAGGGCGTCGGCGGCCGCAACGCCACCGGTGGCAGCCACGCGCGCCCCGGCTCGCGCATGCGTCGCCGCCTGCTCGACACGCCCGAAAGCGGCGTGCTCGGCCGCGTGGCGCTCGCCAAGCGCCTCACCCGCATGGTGTTTCTGTTCACGGCGCTCTTCGCCGTGCTCATCGGCAACCTCACCTATCTGCAGGTGATCGTGGCCGACGAGTACCAGCACATGCCGTCGAACAACCACACGATCGCGCGCCAGGCGTACATCCAGCGCGGCTCGATCATCACCTCCGACGGCCTCACGCTCGCCGAATCCGTGCGCCAGGAGGACGGCACCTACACCCGCTCCTACCCCAACGGCAACCTCGCGGCGCACACCGTGGGCTACTACTCGCAGCGCTATGGCTCGACGGGCATCGAGAACTCGCAAAACGACACGCTCACCGGCTCCGAGGATTACTCGAGCTGGGAGAACGCGCTGCAGTCGCTCGCCGGCGTGTCGCAGCCGGGCAACTCGGTCATGCTCACCATCGATTCGCGCATCCAGACGGCAGCTGAGAACGCCCTCGAGAGCAACGGGCTCTCCGGCGCCATCGTGGTCACCGACCCGCGCACCGGTGCCGTACTCGCCAAGGCGAGCTCGCCCTCATACGACAACGCCAATGCCGAGGCGGCCCTTGCCGACGGCTCGGGTTCGGGGCTCTATGATCGCGCTACCCAGGCGCTCTACACCCCCGGCTCCATCTTCAAGACCGTGACGCTCTCCGCCGCGCTCGAGACCGGAACCGCCTCGCTCGATAGCGTCTACTCCGCACCGTCCAGCATGGAGATCGGCGGTGCCGACGTCACCAACGTCGAAGACATCAACTTCGGCGACATCAGCCTCATGGAGGCCTTCGCGCAGTCTTCGAACGTGGCGTTTGGCCAGGTTGCCACGCAGCTAGGGGCAGATACACTCGTGCAGTACGCGCGCGCCTTCGGCTTTGGGCAGTCGCTCGGCCTCGACTTCTCCACCACGCCGTCGTACATGCCCGACCCTGCCGAGATGACCGAATGGGAGCTCGCCTGGGCGGGCGCCGGTCAGCCGGTAGGCCAGGGCCACGAGCCTGGCCCGCAGGTCACCTGCATGCAGGGTGCGGTCATTGCCGGCGCGATCGCCAACGGCGGCATCGCCATGAACCCGTATGTGGTCTCGCAGATCCTGGCGCCCGATGGCACCATGGTGAAGCAGACCGAGCCGCGCGCACTTGGCCAGGCTGTGAGCGCCGAGGTGGCCGAGCAGGTCAAGGAGGCCATGCTCGAGGTCGTCGAGAACGGCTCGGGCTACCACGCCCAGATTCGCGGCGTCGAGGTGGCGGGCAAGACCGGCACCGGCGAGACCTCGAAGGAGAACGCCAACTCGACGTTTATCGGGTTCGCCCCCTATGACACCCCCACGGTCGCGATCTCGGTCGTGATCGAGAACTACTACGACCACGAGATCTCGGCAGCCGAGATTGCGGGGACGGTCATCCAGGCCGCGCTCTCCGCACAAGGGTCGTGATGCGGGTGCAACGACGAGGTGCGGCACCAGCCGCAACAAGGCAACGATTCCGCAGGCGAAGCCTCGCGGGTAGCAGTGAGATTGAAAGAGCAGCGTTTGTGAGGGAGCACTAAGATGGATCAACGCGTCCTCGGGGGAAGGTACCTCCTCAGGGATAAGGTGGGTTCCGGTGGCATGGCAACCGTGTACCGCGCCCAGGACCAAGTTCTCGACCGCACGGTGGCGGTGAAGATCATGCTGCCGCAGTATGCGGCGGATGCCACGTTTGCCGCGCGCTTCAAGCAGGAGGCGCAGGCTGCAGCTGGTCTGTCGAGCCCGTATATCGTGGGCGTCTACGATTGGGGCAAGGACGGCGACACGTACTACATCGTCATGGAGTACCTGCGCGGCACCGACCTCAAGAGCGGCATTCGCAGCCATGGCGCGCTCGACCCCAAGAAGGTCGCGCAGATTGGCAGTCAGATTTGCGGCGCGCTCTCGGTGGCGCACAAGCACGAGATCATCCACCGCGACATCAAGCCGCAGAACATCATGGTGCTGCCCGACGGCAACATCAAGGTGATGGACTTTGGCATCGCGCGCGCGAAGAACAGCCACCTCACGCAAGATAACAACGTGCTCGGCACCGCCCACTACGTGAGCCCCGAGCAGACCCGCGGCCAGGAGCTCGGCCCTACCTCCGATATCTACTCGCTCGGCGTGGTGATGTACGAGTGCGCCACGGGCCAGGTGCCCTTCGATGGCGACGACGCCATCTCCGTGGCACTCAAGCAGGTGAACGAGATCCCCGTTCCGCCGAGCCAGATCAACCCGAACGTCGACGCCGATCTTGAGCGCATCATCCTACGCTGCATGGAGAAGGACCCTGCCAACCGCTTCCAGACGGCCGATGAGCTGCGCCAGGTGCTCAACAGCTACCTCTCGGGCCACACGGTCGATGTCCCCGAGCCCACGCGCGTGATCAGCGCGGGCGGCACCGGTACGGGCGCCACCGAGACGCGTGTTATGAGCGACGCCACGCAGGCCATGGTGCGTCCCGCGGTCGACACGAAGCGCGCGCAGCGCACGAGCATCTCGGGCAGCACCGGCTCGTACAACACCGACGAGGAGGATAAGGGCAGCGGCAAGGGCAAGATCGTTGCCGCGGTAATCGCCGTGATCGCCGTGATCGCGGCCGTGGCCGTCTTCGCCTCCGGCATGCTCACCGGCGGCGACCAGACCCAGGTGCCCAACGTGATTGGCCAGGCGCAGGAAGAGGCCGTCTCAGCTATCGAGGACGCCGGCTTCAAGGTGGGCGACATCACGCCCAACTACTCCGATGAGTTCGACGAGGGCGAGGTTATGGACCAGACCCCGCAGGGCGGCAGCATGGAGGCCAAGGGCACCGAGATCGATATCGTGATCTCGCGCGGTCCGCAGCCCATCGAATACAAGGAAGTCCCCAACCTCTCCGGCATGACCGCCGATGAAGCCGAGGCAGCGCTTGCCGAGCTCGGCCTTACCGGCTCTGCCACCGAAGAGGAGAACGACGCCGACGAGGGCACGGTCTTCGACCAGTCCCCGAAGGCCGGCGAGCAGATCGAGGCAGGCGGCACCGTTGAGTACAAGGTGTCCACCGGCCCCGGCACGGAGGAAGTGCCCAATGTCACCGGCTACACCCAGACGCGCGCGACGAGCATCCTTTCCGAGGCTGGCTTTGGCGTCACCGTTACCGGCAGCAGCTACAGCGACTCGATCGATGAGGGCTGCGTGATTAGCTACGATCCCGCAGGCCACCAGAAGCTCGGCACCGAGATCGGCCTTGTCATCTCGCTCGGCCCCGAGCCCGAGCCCACCGCAAAGGTGCCCAACGTAATTGGTATGGAGCAGTCGGCCGCCGAGCAGGAGATCGCCAACGCCGGCTTCCGCTACAACAGCGTCGTACAGTCGAGCAGCACCGTGCCCGAGGGCGAGGTCATCTCGTACTCCCCCAATGGCGAGCAGATTCAAGGCACCACGATCAAGCTCGTCATCTCGGGCGGCCCCGGTGCAAGCGCCGGCAACACCCCTGAGGAAGGCGATACCGAGTAACAGAGCCGGGATAGGCCAAGCTTTCCGCATACAGCGCGAGCCCCGAACGGTAACACGGCCGTTCGGGGCTCTTCTTGTTCACGGCTCCGCACGGGGCGCTCCCTCAACGCAACACGGGCCGACAGCGCATATGCTGCCGGCCCGCAATAATCGCTGGTGCCCCCGAATGGATTCGAACCATCGACACCCGCTTTAGGAGAGCGGTGCTCTATCCCCTGAGCTACGGAGGCGCGTTGATAGATTTTAGCATGAACCATACGGTAAGGGTTGAGGGTTAATCTGGGTATTATGTAAGCACACCATTGACGCAGCCGGCACCATAGGAAACACTTGCACTACCCGCCCACGTGCCCGTACGCGAAACGAGGTACCCCATGGCAGACGTACACACCCCCGCTCCTCGCGAACGCCATACACACGATCACCGCCGCGAAGAGATTCTCCATGCCGTGATCTCCGTGTGCTCGGAGGAGGGCATCAGCCGCCTCTCGGTTTCGGGCATCACCGATCGCGTAGGCTGTACGCGCTCGCTGTTCTACCACTACTTTCCCAACAAGGAGGCCGCGCTCGAAGCGGCGCTCGACTACACCATCGATGCGTTTATCGAGCGGCTGCGCGAATGGAACGCCAACCGCGTGCTGGGCGATATCGAGGGCGCGCTCGACAGCATCTCGGTTTTGCTGCGCTCCATGGTGCTCGAGACGCCCGACCTGCCCAAGTCCATCGCCGCCGATGGCGATGCCGTGCTGTACAGCGCTTTCGTCCACCGCGTCGCCGAGCGCTGCGCGCGCTACATGTGCGAGTCGACGGTCATCGATTTCGCCCGCTACCACGAGATTCTTATCGACCATGTTTTCGAGACGTTCTATGTGCTCATCAGCGGCCTGATTCTCTACATCCGCGAGCATCCCACCGTCAAGACGGCGGTCATCAAGGACATCATCGCAAGCACGCTGCATATCGAGGGTTATACGAGCAAGTATCCCGAGCGCCGGCCCGATCGGTAAACGCCCCGCCCGCGGCATTCGGCCACGCGCCCCGGCGCATGGAGCGCACCGTGGCGCTCATGGACGCGCCTAACGCCAGGGATCGCGCTCGAACAGGGGCTCCGGCTCGGGACGACGATCGGAATAGGGGTCGTAGCCATCATCATCCTCGTTCTCGGCACGAAGATACGGGTCGTCTGTGGGTCGAGCCGCCTGAACCGGCTTGACGCGCGCCGCGGGCGCCGAAGTCTCATGGCGCTTTTCGGGTTTCTCATCTGGCACGGCGATCTCCTTAATCAGCACTTCCTGCCCCTGCATAAGCACCGTCCGCTCGCTTCCGCACGCAGGACAGATGCGTCCGTGCTCAACGGTACCATACTGCACGCCGCACGCCTCGCAGCGCGTGACCGCGGGAATCTCCTCGACAATAAGCTCCGCGCCATGCGTGAGCTCGTGCTTGTCGGCCGCCCAGCGCCATGCATCCTGCAGATACCGCGGGATAACGCCGGACACCTCGCCGAGCTGGATCGTCACGGCTGAAACGCCGCTTACCATGTTGTCCCGCGCGACACCTTCGACGCGGCGGATGATATAGAACACGATGCCGAGCTCGTGCATCGACACCCTCCTTCATGAGAGGCACCGGAGCGTGCATCCGGGCGGGCGGCGCGAAGGAGACGAAACGCTGCCCGCCCGGATGGTGAGGGGCGTATGTCTTAGTTCCCCTTGCCTCCGAACTTGATCTTGATGGCGCGTTTGAGCGCATATTTGCCGATGGCGGGAAGTTTGTCCTCGTACTTGATCATCGTGCTCGCCTCGGGATGCTCGCGATGCAGATGGATGGCGTCGAACGCGCACTTCGTGGTGCACAGGCCGCAACCGATGCACTTGTTCTCGTCCACCACGCTGGCACCGCACCCCAGGCAACGGGCGGTTTCGGCGCGTACCTGCTCCTCGGTCAAGGTGCGCACGTACTCGGCAAACGGCGCCGATGCGCGGCCCATGTCCGCATCGACGGCCGGCTCCTGGCGCGAGGCGGTATCGTAGCTCGCCAGCGAAAGGTTCTCCTTGTCGAGCTCGCGGTAGCGGCGCGGGTTGCGCCCGATGGTGAGCGTCGCCCCCTGCACGAAGCGATGGATCGAGATCGCTGCCTCATGGCCGGCGGCGATGGCGTCGATGGCGAACTTGGGGCCGGTATACACATCGCCGCCCACGAAGATGTCGGGCTCGGCGGTTTGGTACGTTACGGGATCCGCGACAGCGCCCTGGCCGGCACCGAGTTTAACCGCGCTGCCCGCGAGCAGATCGCCCCATCGAACCGCCTGCCCGATGGAGAAGATCACGCGATCGGCAGCGACGGTGCGCGTCTCGCCCTCGTCATAGACCGGCGCGAATCGCCCTTCGCTATCAAACACGCTCACACAGCGCTTGAATACGATCTCGCGCGCGCGGCCGTCCTCGTCGCAGCGCACCTCGACGGGGCCCCAACCATGGCTGATATGCACGCCGTCCTCGGTGGCTTCGCGCACCTCCTCGGCACTCGCCGGCATCTCCGCCTCACGCTCGAGACAGAACATCTCGACATGCGGCGAACCCAAACGCGCTGCGGTGCGCGCCGCGTCGATGGCCACGTTGCCGCCGCCCACCACGATGGTGCGGCCCGCGAGCGGAGCCACCGCGCCCGCTGCCTCCTCCTCGGCGACCCGGCCCAGGAACGAGACGGCCGTCTCGACACCGGGCGCATCCTCGCCCGGGATGCCGGGCAGACGGCCCGCTTGGCAACCAATCGCCAGATAGAACGCACGGAAGCCCTCGCCGCGCAGCTTATCGAGCGTCACATCGCGACCCACCTCGACGCCGTAGCGAAACTCGACGCCCATGGCCTCGATGACGTCGACCTCGGCCTGGATGACCGCGCGCGAGAGCTTGTAGGCGGGCACACCGTAGGCAAGCATGCCGCCCGGACGCGCGTTGCGCTCGAACACGACCGGACGGTACCCCTTCTCGGCAAGGTAGAACGCACAGGATAGGCCGGCGGGACCGGCGCCGATCACCGCGATCTTCTCGTCGAACTCGCCTTGCACGCGCGGCACGACCTTCGGCGGAATGTAGCGCGTCGCGGCATCGAGATCGCGCTCGGCAATGAACTTCTTCACTTCATCGATGGCCACCGCGCGGTCGACGCGCCCGCGCGTACAGGCGTCCTCGCACCGGCGGTTGCAGATGCGCCCGCAGATGGCCGGCAGCGGGTTCTCGCGCTTGATGAGCGCCAGCGCCTCGGTATAGCGGCCCTGCACCGCCAGCTTGAGGTAGCCCTGCACGGCAATATGGGCCGGGCACGCCGTCTTGCAGGGCGCCGTGCCGGTATCGTAGGTCTCGATGCGGTTCTTGTTGCGGTAATCCGGCGACCACTTCTCGGGACCCCAGCTCACGGCGTCGGGCAGCTCCTGCTTGGGATACGCAACCGACGAGCCGTCCGCCAGACAGAGCTTCTGCCCCAGCTTGACGGCACCAGCCGGGCAGACCTCGACGCAGCGGCCGCACGCCACGCATTTCTCGGCCTCGGTGCGTGCCACGTAGGCCGACCGCGAGAGATTAGGTGTGTTGAACAGCTGCGAGGTACGCAGCGCGTAGCACACGTTCACGTTGCAGTTGCAGATGGCGAAGATCTTATGCTCGCCGTCGATGTTGGTGATCTGGTGCACGAAGCCGTTATCCTCGGCGCGCTGCAGGATCTCGAGCGCCTCTTCGCGCGTGATGTAACGACCGCCCTTATCGGTCTCCACCACGTAGTCGGCCATGTCGCCCACCGCGATGCACCAGTCTGCCGGGTCGTCGCCGCAGGCCTCGCCCAGCACGGCACGGCTCATGCGGCAACTACAGGGGCTTGCGGCGAACTTGCCGTCGTATTTGTCGAGCCAGTGGCTGATATGCTCGATCGATACGCTCTGGTTCTCGGTCTCGATGGCCTGCTCGACGGGGATGACGTGCATGCCGATCCCCGCGCCGCCGGGCGGCACCATGGGCGTGATGCGCGAGAGTGGTCCCTTCGACGCCTGCTCGAAGAACTTCGCCGTGGCCGGATGCTCGTTCATCTGGCTCCAGCGCATGTTGAGGAACTCGGCCGATCCCGGCACCAGAATGGGGCTCACCCACTGCTTGGTGCGCGTGGGGTTCTCCCAGTTGTATTCCAAAAGCCCGATAACCGACATCTCGTCGAGCAGCTCTTGCAGTCGCTTCGCCGGCACGCCCGTTGCCTTTTGCGCCTCCTCGAACGTGTAGGGTCGACGCACCTTGAGCTTGAGCAGCACGTCGGCCATCTCGTCGGTCGTGACGCTCTCGAAGGCCCAGTACTCATAGGCCAGCAGGTTGCCTTTGCCCAGCGTGCGGTTCGTGAGGTGCTTGCAGAGCGCCACGATCTTCTCGCGCGGATGCTCGGGCAGCGGCGGGACGAACTCCGCGCCGATGTCGGGTTCGGCGTACGATAGGCCGGGGGCGTTGATATCCATGGGTCCTCCTCTGGATCCGAATGGCAGAGCGTGCGTGCGCCTCGCCTCTTACGCGACTTCGCCCTTCCACGCCGCGACGGCGCGACGCAGCCATGCGGCCCACGCCTCGATGCCCTCGCCGGTTTTAGCGCAGACGGGAATGACCTCGGCCCGTGGATTGCGCCGATGGATGTTCTCCGTTGCGCGGTCGAGATCGAAATCGAAGATGGGCAGGGCATCGATCTTGTTGATGAGCACGACATCGCAGATCGAGAACATGAGCGGATACTTGAGCGGCTTGTCGTCACCCTCGGGCACCGAGAGGATCATGGCGTTCGCCGAGGCACCGGTGTCGAATTCCGCCGGGCACACCAAATTGCCCACGTTCTCGAGAATCGCGAGGTCAACCGGTCCGCCCGCCGCCACGAGCGCATCAAGCCCCTGCTCGGTCATCGCGGCATCGAGGTGGCACATGCCGCCGGTATGGATCTGTATGGAACGCACGTCGGCATCTACCATGGTACGTGCATCGACATCGGAGTCGATGTCGGCCTCCATGACCGCCAGCGTCAGCTCGTCGCGCAGCGCCTCGGCGGTGCGCAGCAGCGTGGTGGTCTTGCCCGACCCCGGGCTCGACATGAGATTGAGCAGGAACATGCCCTCGCGACGCAAACGGACGCGCAGCTCGTCTGCCCTGCGATCGTTGTCTGCAAAGACGCTTTCCTTCACCTCGATCACGCGAATATCCGCCACCGCGGCCACCTTCCCCTCGCCCGGCGGCCCGCTACGCAGTCGCCGGCCGCCGTTCATCGACTGATATTGACGCTTCATCAATTACATATTGACGCTCCATCAATACTATACAAGACTGAAATCGGTGAACTGGCTGTTCGCATCGATGGGAGGAACCATGCTGTTCGATGTCTATGGTCCCAACGCGGCCTACCAATGGATCGGTTGGATCGCGGTGTTTGTCTGCCTCATCCTCGCAAATGAGGTTGCGCGCCGTTCAAAAGCAGGCGGAATCCTGTGCTTCTTCGTGATCCCGGCGATGCTCACCGCCTACTTCATCGCCATCTACGTCTGCGCGGGCGCCGGCATGGAGTGGGCCCTCAACAATCCCACGTATATTCATATGAACGGATGGTTCCACTACGCTAAGCTCTACGCGGCGACAGCCGGGTGCATTGGCTTCATGGTGCTCAAATATCGCTGGGGATCCATCGGCAAGAGCCATTGGTTCAAGGCGTATCCGTTCGTGATCGTAGCCATCAACATCCTGATCGCCGTGGCGTCTGACTTCGAGAGCGCCATCAACGCATGGGGCACCACATGGGTCTCGAGCGAGGGCATTACCCTCATGGGCGGATGGCACAACGTGTTCAACGGCCTGGCCGGCATCATCAACATCTTCTGCATGACCGGCTGGTGGGGCATCTACGTGTCGCGCGATAAGCGGGACATGCTCTGGCCCGATATGACCTGGGTCTATATCATCGCGTATGACATCTGGAACTTCTGCTACACCTACAATTGCCTGCCCACGCACGCGTGGTACTGCGGCCTAGCGCTGCTGCTCGCCCCCACCGTGGCGAACTTCTTCTGGAACAAGGGCGGCTGGATCCAGAATCGCGCCAACACGCTCGCGCTCTGGTGCATGTTCGCGCAGGTCTTCCCCATGTTCCAGGATTATTCGGTATTCTCGACCAATTCGGTCAACGATCCCGCCGTGAACCTCGCGGTTTCCATCGCTGCGCTCGTGGCGAATATCGCGGCCCTCATCTACATCATCTACCGCGCCAAGAAACTCGGCGTGAATCCCTATAAACAGGAGGTTTTCCGCGGCACGCGCGATTTCGAGCAGGCCATGGCACGCGCCGAGTAACACGGCAGGCACGAACACGAGTCGCAAATCCCGCATGCGGCGGTCCGAACGAGCTTCGGGCCGCCGCGTTTTTCAGCTATGCAATGGTTTATAACGGCTCTCTCAAGTAGCCGTAGTAAAACGCCATGCAGCGCAACCCTACTACCTGCATGTTTCATTTTAGCTATGAAGGGCTACTCGACTATAGGGGTAAAAACCATTGCGCAACTGAAAAACCCGAAGCATCAATCTGTTGACCGGACCCGTAAGGTCGCGAAAGGCGAGCCTACTCAAGGAGCGTGTGCGCGAACTGCACGCGATTCTTCACGCCAAGCTTGCGATACACCGCATTGACATGCTTTTTCAGCGTCGACTCCGATATGAATAGCTGCCGTGCCATGTCGCGATTAGTAGCGCCGGCAGCCATCAAGCGAAGCACCTCTTCCTCGCGCCCCGTGATGCCGTGCTCGTGCGCCCACCGGGCAAGTGCATCGCCCGCGGAGTCATCTGTGAACCCCTCGGGGCTCAGCTGCGAGAAGCGAATACCGATATGCCGGCCCAACTCGGCAAGAACGCGCAGCTCAGCTGCTGAAAAATCCCCGTCACCCTGCCCGCGAAACAGCGTGATGGATCCAAAGATCACACCCCGCTCGACAACGGTGCAACCCATACCGTAGTAGAACCCAAGCGGCTCAAGCCATTCTTTGTAGATGGGCGTAGTGTCACGAACCGCAGGGTCAATGAAATCGAAATCGCGGTATGTCACCGCGTGTTCAGAGGTGAAGCTCCAGGTTGTGTAGTCCTGCGCGGCATAGGTGCGGTAGTAGGCTGCAAGCGCTTCGGGTGCGATCGTGGCGCTCACGGGATCGAAGCACTCGATGTGGCCATCGCGCTGACGGCACAAATCGAACATCGAGCCCCGATGCGGCACGAGCAATGCGAGCGCATCGGCAACGCCGCGCTGTATCTTGCCCACCTCATCTTGCGCATGGATCCAAAGCGCCAGCTCGTTCAAGCGCTCCCACATCTCGCTGCTCAATGGCTCGCCCATGCGCCGCTCCGCTCGATCCATCTGCTCAACACCTCGGCGCAGACATGCGCCGAGGTGAGTATACCCAGCAGTACATCCCACACAGCCGATGAATAGAACTTTTGGTCAGGTTGCCAGAACAGATGGGTATCGAAATATCGCATGGGACAATTGTGCTTGCAGCCTCCCGGGTGCAAGATGAAGCCATGGTCATCGTGCGAACATCGCGGCCCGCACCCCAGCGGACACCCCACGGGAGGCCGATGCGTCGTGTCGCCGCGCTTCGCCAGCGAGGAAAGGATGCAGCCATGAGCACCATCTACCAGTCACAGTCCACGCCCAAAGCCGATGGCTTCTACATGCCTGGCGAGTATGAGGAACAGGAACGCACCTGGATTCTGTGGCCGCATCGCTCTGATGTCTGGCGCAACGGTGCCAAGCCCGCACAGAAGGTCTTCGCCGAGATCATCCGTACCGTGGCGCGCTTCCAGCCCATCACCGTGGGCGTAAACTCCGAGGATTATCCGGCGGTATGCGAGCTTTTCGACCACGTTGATAACGTGCGCGTGCTGCTCATGGAGTACAACGACTCCTGGATTCGCGATCCGGGTCCGGCGTTTCTCGTCAACGACAACGGCGAGGTCGCACTCTCGCACTTCCACTTCAACGCCTACGGCGGCTTCATCGACGGTCTCTACTTCCCATGGGACAAGGACGCCTCGCTGGGCCTGCAGATCAGCCAGATCGAGGGCGTCACGCGGTATCGCCCCGATGACTACATCCTTGAAGGCGGCTCGTTCAACTGCGATGGCCAGGGCACCGTGGTGACCACCGAGATGTGCCTCTTGAATGAAGACCGCAACCCGCAGTACACCAAGGAGCAGATCGAAGAGCTGCTCGGCGCGTACCTCGGCATCGAAAAGGTCATCTGGATCAAGGACGGCATCGATCCGTATGAGACCAACGGTCATGTGGACGATGTAGCGTGCTTCTGCGCCCCCGGCGAGGTGTGCTGCATGTGGACCGACGATCCCAACCACAAGTTCTATAAGGAATGCCAGGAGGCCTATAAGACGCTCTCCGGGGCAACAGACGCACGCGGACGCAAGCTGAAGATTCACAAGGTGATCATGCCGAGCCAGTCGATCTATATGACCGAAGAGGAGGCGTCGACGATCGATCTGGTCGAAGGCAGCCTGCCGCGCACGCCGGACGATGCGTTTGAGCCCAGCTACCTCAACTTCCTGCCCATCAACGGCGCCGTGCTGGTGCCGCAGTTTGGCGACGTGAACGACGAGCAGGCGCTGCGCGACATCCAGGCCGCCTATCCCGATCGCGAGGTCATCGGCATCATGACGCGCGAGGTGATCTACGGCGGCGGCAACATCCACTGCATCACGCAGCAGCAGCCCAAGGCGCGCGTAAAGTAAGGCTTCCGGGGCGCGGGCGGTCGCCGGCGGCAGCGGCCGGCCATGCGACCGCCCACCGCCGGCGCCCTCTGGCACCCGCCACCGGCTTGTTTGTGCAGTCAACTGAGAGCTTCTGTGCACCAAAATGATGTTTCCAGCGCCCAAACATCATTTTGATGCACAGAGAAACGCCGTGCGCTGCACAGACAAGCCGGTGGCGGGGAAAGCAGCTGCCGAGCATGAAGGGCAGCCGGATCAACGGCCGCATGAATAAGCCGGCCGCACAGCGATTATGCTGTGCGGCCGGCTGCTCTACGGCACCTGCCGCCTGCGAGCCGTCTCACAGGCGCACGCTCCTCGATAAGAATCGGCGCTACTCCTCAGGCACCTCGTAGGTAGGCGCGGGGCCCGTGGCGTCGGCGACAACGAAGAACGCGCCGTTGGCATCGACGTCCACCGTCACCTGATCGCCCTCGCGCACCGTGCCGTCGATGATGGCGCGCGCGATGCAGTCCACGACCTCGCTCTGGATAAGGCGCTTCAGCGGACGTGCACCGAAGACCGGATCGAGGCCACCCACGGCGAGCATCTGCTTGGCACCGGGCGTGATCGTAAGCGTCATGCGGTTCTTCGCCAGACGCTCGCGCACGTGCTCGAGCTGGATATCGACGATCTGCTCGATCTGCGTCATGCTGAGCGGGTGGAAGACCACGATGTCGTCGATACGATTCAGGAACTCCGGGCGGAACGTGGCGCGCATGGCCTCGTCAACGGCGCGGCGCATGGCCTCCTCATCCTTGCCGGAGTACTCGGCGATTGCCTGGCTGCCCACGTTCGAGGTCATGATGATGATCGTGTTCTTGAACGAAACCTGGCGACCCTGGCCATCGGTCAGCCGGCCGTCATCGAGCACCTGCAGCAGCACGTTGAAGACATCGGGGTGCGCCTTCTCCATCTCGTCGAGCAGAATGACGCTGTACGGACGCCGACGCACCGCCTCGGTGAGCTGGCCGCCCTCGTCGTAGCCCACGTATCCCGGAGGAGCACCGATGAGACGCTGGACCGAGAACTTCTCCATGTACTCGGACATGTCGATGCGCACGAGCGCGCGCTCATCATCGAAGAGGCATTCCGCGAGCGCCTTGGCGAGCTCGGTCTTGCCCACGCCGGTGGGGCCGAGGAAGAAGAAGCTGCCGATAGGCTGATCCGGGTCGGCGAGGCCCGCGCGGCTGCGGCGAACTGCCGAGGCAACGGCACGCACCGCCTCGTCCTGGCCGACGACGCGCTTGTGCAGCTCGGTCTCGAGGCCCTGAAGCTTCTCGAGCTCACCCTGCATCATCTTGGCAACCGGCACGCCCGTCCACGACGACACGACCTCGGCAATCTCGTCTGAGGTAACCTGCTCCTGCAAACCGCCTTCGGTCTTCTGGGCCTCGATGGCCGCCTCGCCGTCACGCACCTGCTGCTCGAGCCCGGGGATTACCGAGAAGCGCAGCTCGCCCGCGCGCTCGAAGTTGCCATCGCGCGTTGCGCGCTCGAGTTCGCCGCGAGCGTCATCGAGCTGCCCTTTGAGATCCTGCACGTGGTCGATGGCGTTCTTCTGGTTGAGCCAGCCGGCCTTCTCGACATTGAGCTTCTCCTGGATCTCGGCGATCTCCTGGCGGAGCGCTTCCAGCCGCTCAGCGGAGGCCTCGTCGGTCTCCTTCATGAGCGCCTGCTCCTCGATCTGCATCTGCGTGAGCTTGCGCTGGGTCTGGTCGATCTCCACCGGCATGGAATCGAGCTCCATGCGCAGGCGACTTGCCGCCTCATCGACGAGGTCGATGGCCTTATCGGGCAGGAAGCGGTCGGCGATATAGCGGTCGGAGAGATCCGCCGCCGCCACAAGCGCGCCGTCGGTGATGTGCACGCCGTGGAAGATCTCGTACTTCTCCTTCAAGCCGCGCAAGATCGAGATAGTGTCCTCAACAGAAGGTTCGCCCACGAAGACCGTTTGGAAACGCCGTGCGAGCGCCGCATCCTTCTCGATGTATTTGCGATACTCGTCGAGCGTGGTCGCACCAATGGCGTGCAACGTGCCGCGAGCGAGCGCGGGCTTCAAGATATTGCCTGCGTCCATAGAGCCCTCGGTGGCACCAGCGCCCACGATGGTATGCAGCTCGTCGATGAACAAGATGACCTTGCCGTCGGACTTCTCGACCTCCTTGAGCACCGCCTTCAGACGATCCTCGAACTCGCCACGATACTTGGCACCCGCCACGAGCGCGCTCATATCGAGCTCGATGAGGTCGCGATCCTTCAAGGTTGAGGGAACGTCGCCCGCTACGATGCGCTGGGCGATGCCCTCGACGATGGCGGTCTTACCCACGCCGGGCTCGCCGATGAGCACGGGGTTGTTCTTGGTACGACGGCTGAGCACCTGGATGGTGCGGCGAATCTCGTCGTTGCGGCCAATGATGGGGTCGAGCTTGCCGGCGCGCGCCAAATCGCACACGTTGCGGCCATACTGCTCGAGCGCCTCGTACTGCGGCTTGGCATCGGCCGAGGTGACGCGATCGTCGCCACGAAGCTCCTGGTAGACCTCCTCGATGCGCTCGCGCGTGACGCCCGCATCCTTGAGGACGCGCCCGGCGTCGCCCTTGTCCTCGGCAAGCACCATGAGCAGGTGCTCGGTCACCACGAAGTTGTCTTCCATCTTGGATGCCTGCTTCTCGGCGCGCTCGAGCACGCGCACCAAATCGCGCGAGAGCCCGATCTCGCGGCCTTCGCCCGACACCTTCGGGGCGCGCTCGATTGCATCTGCCGTCGCGCGCGCGAGCTGGGCCGGGTCGGCCCCGATGCGCTCGATGATGACGGAGATGTTGCGCTCGCCACCGGTAAGCAGCGCCGAAAGCAGATGGATGGGCTCAACCGCCCCCGCCTCGGCATCGCCCGCGATGCCGATTGCGGCCTGGAGCGCTTCGCGCGAGGTCATCGCCAGCTTGTCGATTCTCATGAGAATCACCTCTCTTGTGTCGCAGGGCCACGCGGATGACGCACCGCAAACTGTCGTCATCCAGTCGCCCTGCTGCCGCCCTACGGGGCGGGTCGCATGTGTTCGGCACTATTGTTCCCGTCACATGCGACCCTATACACAAATCTAAGTGTCTCTATATAAGATTTTCTAAGTCACCTTGATGTGCCCTCACGAAACCCGGACGAGCTTGAAGAGCCTGGACAAAAAGTCGCCCTGGCCGGAAACGATCTGCCCGGCAGACTCGTCGGTAAGATCGAGGCCAATGCGCATGAGCTCGGCACCCGAGGCGGGGCGCCCGTACAGACGGGAGGACGAGGCATCCGCTCGCAACTCGCACACCTCATACCACGCCGACGGATCGAGCCCTGCCAGCCGGACGCTGCGGCGTCCAACGTTTGCCTCCTGCAGCACGCGATAGTAGGCAACAAGCGCTTCGCGAGACTCCTCGTCCACCACCATCCACGCGCATTCGTTCCCACGTCCCGCAAACGGGCTCTTGAGGCGATACTGTTCGCCATATTGGATTAACGCACGATGCTGCTTCATAAAGGCAACCTGCGCCCGCACCGCCGCACGCTCCTCTTCGGTAAGCTTCGTCGCGTCGAGCTCGTAGCCAAACGTACCAAAATAGGCGACATCTGCTCGCATCTTGAGCGGCGTGATGCGAAACACCTGATGATTGGGCACCGCCGAGACATGGCTCCCCATGGAGCTCACCGGATAGACCAGCGACGTACCCCACTGGATCTTGAGGCGCTCAACAGCATCGGTGTCGTCGCTTGTCCATGCCTGGGGCGCATACGCCAGCATCCCCGGATCGAAACGTCCGCCGCCGCCCGCGCACGATTCGAACAGAATATGCGGGAAACGCGCCGTCAGACGCTGGTACAACTCATACACGCCCAATATGAATGCGTGCCACACGCGCCCCTGATCTTCCGGCTTCGTTGTTTGGGAATACACATCGGCGAGCGACCGGTTCATATCCCATTTGATGTAGGCGATGTTCGCAGACGATATCACGCGCTCAAGACGATCGTAGAGGTACTCGACAACATCGGGATTCGAAAGGTCGAGCACGTATTGATGGCGGCAGGGGCGCAGCGGCTGGCCCGGGGCGTGCAGCACCCACTCTGGATGCTCTCGCCACACGCGCGTTTCGGGATTCACCATTTCCGGCTCGATCCATAGGCCGAACTCCATGCCCAGCTCGTTGATGCGGCGGGCGAGACCCGCAAGACTGCTCGGCAGTTTTACCGTGTTGACCTCCCAATCCCCCAAGCCGCCATGGTCGTCGTCGCGGTTGGTGAACCATCCGTCATCGAGCACGAACAGCTCGATGCCAAGATCGCCCGCCGCGCGAGCCACCTCGACAAGCTTCTCCTCGTTGAAATCGAAGTACGTTGCCTCCCAGTTATTGATGAGGATGGGCCGCGGGCGATCGCGCCACGCGCCACGCGCCAGCCGCTCGCGGTACAGCCCATGAAACGTGCGCGACATGTCACCGAGGCCGTGGGCGCTGTACACCGCAACCACCTCGGGCGTTTGAAACGTTTCGCCGGGAGCAAGCGGCCACGAGAAACCCTCCGGGCTGATGCCGGCGAGCACGCGGGTGCTGTGATACGTATCGACATCGACGGTCATGGCGTGGTTGCCGCTGTAGACCAGGCTGAATCCGTATACCTCACCCGCCTGCTCTGTGCACCCGGGCTCCGCTAGCGCGATGAACGGGTTGAACTGATGGCTTGAATGACCGCGCAACGAATAGACGCCCTGGATGCCGGGATGCAGCGGAGCGCGAACCACCGAGCGCTCACGAGCCCAGGAACCTGCAAGCTCGATGAGCTCGAGATCGTCTCGCTCGAGCCCGAAGCATCCGCTCATGGCGCGCTCGAGAACGAGCGGCGCGGCGCCCGTGTTGCGCACCTGCATACTGCGCGCGATAGCCGCGCGCCCGGCAAACACGGTATACAGCAGACTCACCGCAATGCCCGCCACATCATCGGCAAGCGTGAGCACGAGCGTATCGGCCTCGTCATCGCGTTCTACATACGTTGCCGGTAACCCGGAAAGCGCGGGCTTGCCCGGCACCACCGTATGCTCGCGGTATGTCAGATTGAGCACGCGGCTACCCGTTGCCAAAACCGCCTCGAGCGCAGGCAGACGCATGTCGCCTGCGCCAGAAAAGGGCAGCTCGCAGCGAAGATGCTCGAAGCTCATATGCGGGCACGCCGCAGAAAGGCCCACCGACGAGGGCATCCATGCCTCTCCCAGCAGATAATCAAACTCCTGCTCATCGGGCACGCGGGCACCAAAATACAGATGGAACGGATAGCCCTCGCGCACCGTGAAGATGTAGCTCATCTCGTCGTTGTACAGATGGAACGTGCTGGTTTCGGCATGTACGCTGATGGGCATGGAATCTCCTCTTTGCCTCGCATGCGGACCTGTATCTGAATCTCGATGCCGCACTATCGCACGGCCCTGTATGGCTTATCGGGGTTCTCGCGTGCGATCATGCTCGCGCAGGGCTGCGAGCACTGCCTGTTTGATCACGAAATACCCCACAATTGCGACGATAGCCAGGAAAAACAGCGGGGATACCAGGACAATCCATTCAAAACCAACTGGATACACGACCACTCCTTCCCCCGGGGGCAATGTTGTTCTTATACCCATGCGCAACCTCGTACGACGTTGCCCGATAATGAAGCCGACGCGCGACGAGCCGTGAAGGAGTTCGAAATGCTCAACATCATTTTGATTCTGGCGGGCGCCGCATGCGCCGGCTATGGTTTCACCATCATGGCGGCGAGCTCGGGCACGTCGTTTTTCCTTGTGTGGTATGTCATGGGCGTCGTGCTCGCCGGCTCGGGCGCAGCGGGCATCGCGCTGCCCGAACACCCCGCAATCAAAGCCATGCGCATTGCGATCAGCGCATGCTTTGTGCTCGGGCTCATAGGCACGATTGCAGTCAGCGCCATCATCATGAACTCAACGCGCGCCGCGCCCCCACGCAACCTCGACTACCTCATTGTTCTCGGCGCACAGGTAAAACCCGATAGAGCCCCTGCAAACAGCTTGCGCTTTCGCCTTGAGGCGGCGCGTGACTACCTCGAGCAAAATCCCGATACGCAGGTGATTGTGTCGGGCGGACAAGGGCCAAACGAGCCGTGCGCAGAAGCAGACGCCATGGCACGCTGGCTCATGAACACCGGCATCGACGCGCGGCGCATCCACCGGGAAACAGCCTCTACGGACACCGTGGAGAACCTTGCATTCTCCAAACGGCTCATCGGAGATGACGACGCCCGCATCGGCATCGTCACCAACGATTTTCATCTCTACCGCGCACTGCACATCGCCGAAAAGCAAGGACTTCGCAACGTCTGGGGCATCTCGGCTCGTTCGCTGCCGTGGTATCTCCCCAACAACCTGCTTCGTGAGTGCCTTGCCCTTACCAAGAACGCACTTGTCGGCGAGCTGTAGGCAATCGGTCGCTTTTCGCAGCTGGCATGTGCGGTATCACGCTTTGTCGCGCGGTTTCGCCAGCTTCTGGATGTCGGCAAACCTGTTCATGATGTAGTCGTAGTTCTCACGCCGATGCGGCACGGTACACGCGGAGCAGTCCTTGATGTTGCCGTGCTCGCCCACGTACGTAAAGTTGCCACCGCAATCAGGACCGAGTGCATACAGCGGGCAGAAACAGAACAGGCAGTTGAGCTCGTCTGCCGGCATGTCGTGGCAGGGGTAAAACTCACATGCAGCATGGTTGAAGAACCGATAGTGCCCCTGGGGCGTCTCCCGAGGTATTGCGTTCATGATGCTCCAACCGTCCAAGCCGTTTTTCACGCATGATGATACGCGCGACCTGAGTTTTTTGAAAATGGCGGCCTCTTTTTGTCATTTAGTTCAGATTCCGGAGCATTATTTGGCCGCACATCACCCCGAACGACATAATCCAGCTCGTTGTAGAACAACAGTTCCATGTTTTATGGCTTCATACTTGCAATATGCTGTCGCGATAAGCCCGACAGCGCCATGAATTCATCTCATTGCTCCGGAATCTGAACTAAATGACACATATCGGGCGTTTGCAAGAAAAAACTCGTTTTGAGCATGGGACGCGTCATGCCGGGACTCCTGCCAATGAGACCTGAGTCCCAGCATGCTAATGCCGGGATGGCCGACCTTCACACATTCCATGGCCAAGCGCTAGATGGCAAGCACGGGACGTTACTGCTGAGCTGCCGCCCATGTTCCCGCGTCGATACCATTCAGCAGCTTGCCAGGATTCCAAGTAGCGGCAGGGCATATGCCCCGCATGCGCTTCTCGGCTCCGCCAATACCGCTGCTGCCTGAGGTTGCAAATGGAATCATCGTCTTGCCTGAGAAATCATACGCTTCGAGGAACGTATCGATGATGCGCGGCTCCACGTACCACCAAATGGGAAATCCCACAAACACCGTATCGTAGGCGTGCATGTCCACCGGGGAACCGGCGATCGCCGGGCGGCACGCATCGTTTTCCATTTCCTGCGAGCTACGGCTCTGCTTATTGGTCCAGTCAAGATCGGCAGCGGTGTAGCGCTCAGCAGGCTTAATCTCATACAGGTCAGCACCCGTCGCTTCAGCGATTTCCTGCGCCTTTTGAGCGGTCACGCCACTTGCCGAGAAAAACGCTACCAACGTTTTGCCCATATCCGTTCTCCTTTCTAGCAATTAAACTGACTGCCTCGAGTCACATATCGTCCCTACGCAGGATAATCCTCGTCTGCAACGGGCTCGAGCCACTCATTGGAGCAACCCTCGCCCGGCGCCTCGAAGGCGATGTGGCTAAACCAGCTGTCGCGCGCGGCGCCATGCCAATGCTTGACGCCGGCGGGGATCACCACGACGGTACCGGGCGTGAGCTCCTGCGGCGACTTGCCCCACTCCTGGTACCAGCCGTGGCCGTCGGTGCAGATGAGGATCTGCCCGCCGCCCTTGTCGGCATGGTGGATGTGCCAGTTGTTGCGGCAACCCGGCTCGAAGGTCACATTTGAGAGGCCAATCCCTGCCTCCACAGGGTTGGTGAGCGGGTTGAGATACGAATTGCCGATGAAGTACTGCGCGTAGGCGTCGTTGGGGTTGCCCATGCCAAACATCGGGGTGAAATCGGCCGTGTTGCTCATGATCTCTCCTTTTGATCTCAGCGGGACGCGCTGGCCCGGCTCCCCTAGCCAGGCGCATCATACTTGCCCCAGGTTTACTTAGCTGCGTTATCGATACATGTCAGCGCATTTAGGCTGCGGGGATACCCGATATAGGGCAGCATCTGCATGACCGCGCGATACATGAAGTCCTTGGAACGCCCGAGCCCTAAGTTGGCACCAGCATGCGCCGCGGCCTGCGGCTCGCATCCGCCCTGTGCCGCGATGTAGCAAAAGGTGACGAGCTCGCGATCGAGGTCGCTCAGACCGCCGCGCGTGTAGTAATCACCGAAGCAATTCTCCGCGAGCCACCGGTTGACCACCGCGCGATCCTCAGGGCCTGTTTCCCAATTCCTCTGCATGCCCTCGCCGAAGTAGTCGATCTGCTTCTGGTTGCCGGCAGCTCCCCGTGTCTCGAGCGTGGTCGTTTCTTGCGGCTCGAGTGGCAGCTCGACGCCGCGCTCCGCCAGCGTCTCGTTGAGCGCCGAGAAAAACGGACGCGTACGACCGATGCCCAGATACGCCGTCGCCTGGTAGACGAGCTCGCGCACTTCGACGGGCGAAAGCGCCGCATCGAGCGCCTCGGAAAGCATGACGCGAAACTCGTCCACACCCTGACAGCCGAGCAACGCCGCGAGAATCGCCAGGTAACGCTCGCGTGCGGGCAGCGCAGCCGCCTCCTCGCCCGGCACCTCCTCGCCTGCGAAGTAGGCGAAACGCTCCGCGAACTCGGGATCGGTCGCCTCAAGCCCTGCAACACCTTGATAATCCGCCATCTTGTCTCCCCTCTCGGGCGCCATGCGTTGGCATCACCGCGCATCCATCCGCTTGATACCTAAGCGTGAGCCTCCGCGTTACTTCTTATTCGGATCGGTCGTACCCGCCAGCTCCTTCTCGCCGGGACGCCCGATAGGGCCAACCAGCTCGTGCGCCACATAGGGCTCCTCGAGATAGTCAACCTCGTCCGACGTGAGCTCCACATCAAGCGCCGCCACCGCGTCGTCCACGCGCTCGGGTCTGGAGCAGCCCACGACGGGAGCCTCGACACCGCGCGCCCAGTGCCAAGCAAGCGCGATCTGCGCCATGGACACGCCGCGGCGGCGGGCAAGCTCGGCCACGCGGTCGACGATCGGCATGTCGCGCTCACGGTCGGCATCGTATTTGTTACGGACGGTCGCATCGGTCTCGGCGCGATGGCTCGTCCCCTCCCAGGTCGGGCGGCACAGGTGTCCCGACGCCATGGGGCTGTACGGCGTGAGTGCCATGCCAAACTGACGGCACACGGGAATCATCTCGCGCTCGTCCTCGCGATAGAGCAGGTTGTAGTGGCACTGCATGCTCGTGAAGGTCGTCCAACCGTTTTGCTCTGCCACGACCTGCATGTTGTGCAGCTGGTACGCGTACATCTCGCTTGCACCGAGCGCACGCACCTTGCCGGCGCGCACGAGCTCGTCGAGCGCCTCCATGGTCTCCTCGATCGGCGTGCCGTAATCGAAACGATGGATGATGTAGAGGTCGAGGTAGTCCGTGCCCAAGCGCTTGAGCGAGCCCTCGATCTCGCGGTTGATGGCCTCGCGCGAGAGGCGACCCTCGTTGAAGTAGACCTTGCTCGCCAATACCACCTTGTCGCGCGGGACGCCGAGCTCGCGGAGCGCCGCGCCGATGTACTCCTCGCTCGTGCCGTGCGCGTAGCCGTTGGCCGTATCGATGAAGTTGATGCCCTGGTCGAGCGCCCGCTTGATGACCGCGCGTGTTTCATCCTTGCCGATAGTCCAGAGGTGGAAGTCGGCGGACGGGGCGCCGAAGCTCATGCCGCCGAGGCACAGGCGCGACACCTCTATCCCCGAGTGTCCAAGCGTGGTGTATCTCATCGTCTGCTTCATGCCACTCACCCTCGTTTTCGCTGGTTACCTATTCCCCTTCGCTTACGCGCTCTATCTCGACATCGCACGGCCCGCAAAGATCGCGCAGCACCTCGAGCGGGCACTCCACATGCCCCAGGGTCACCTGGCCGCTGTAGCGTCTGGAGTTTTCCTCGTCGCCAAACAACACCGCGAGCCAACCTCCACCCGGGCAATAGTTGATGTCCCCATTGGCCCATCCGCAATGCACGAGCGCCGCATCGACCGGCAGATCGAACGGGAGCCTTCCGCACAAATCGATACCCGATCCGCTCATATGGAGGCTGAGGGGAAGGCGCCCGGCAAACGCACGGGAGGTCTCGCTGGCGTTGAGCAGGCCTGTGATTGAGGTATCGTCAAATCTCAGCGCGATCCGCATGGTCGCCGGCGCCCCTTTCTGCCCCGCTCAGCACGAACCACTTCGCACCTGGTTTCTTGACATCTGTAGTATCATACGCGCCAGCTTCATATACAATTGCTTATACTTTATGGCTATCTATTACTAACATGCATATATATTGATGTTGGAGACTGTCATGGATATCCGCGTGCTCCGCTACTTCTTGACCGTGTGCGACGCAGGCACCATGTCGCGCGCCGCCGAACTGCTCCACATAACGCAACCCGCCCTATCGAGACAGATCTCCGCACTTGAACGCGAGCTCGGCACCACGCTCCTTGAGCGGGGCTCACGCCATGTCAGCCCAACCGAGTCCGGGCTCTATCTGCGACGTCGCGCACAAGAGATCATCGCGCTCGCCGATCAGACCGAAGCGGACTTCGCACGGGCCTCCGAGCTCGTCGAGGGCGATGTGCACATAGGGGCCGGCGAGTCCGAAGGGATGCGCGTGGTCGCCGCCCAGATCCGCACGTTTCGCGAGCGATATCATGACGTACGATTCCACATCCACAGCGGCAACGCCCCCGACATCTTGGAGCGGCTTGAGCGAGGACTCGACGATTTCGCCGTGCTCATGTCGCACCCTAACATCGACCGCTATGCGCACATACGCCTGCGGCCCACCGACGCCTGGTGCGTCACCATGCGGACGGACGATCCCCTCGCCTCACGCGAGACCGTGGGGCCGGAGGATCTTGCCACGACCCCGATCATCGTGCCGGAGCGCTATTACCGAGACGGTCATATCGCGGGTGAGCTTGCCTCATGGTTTGGCGATCGCGCTCCGGCGCCCGAGATCGCGGCAACCGTCAACCTCGCCTTCAACGGCAGCATGCTCGTGCGCGAGGGCGTGGGACGCATGCTCGCCTTCGACGGGCTTGTCGGCACGGGGCCTGAAACCGGTCTTACGAGTCGGCTGCTCTTCCCGCCGCTTGTCTCGGTCATCGATGTCGCATGGAAGCGCGATGCGCCGCTCGGAAACGCCGCCGCCCGCTTCTTGGACTTCATGCGAGAAGGACATGAGGCCGAGCGTGCCCCTGCAGAGAGCTGAACGCCCGTGCCGCGCGGACGAATCGCTACGCTCTGGGCATATAATCACTAATGCTATCGGAATAAAAACAGGATTGTCCAGGTATAAGGACTCGTTTCCCCGTCAGTAAACCCTTACAGGGAGCGTCCCAGCTCGTACGCTTGCCGCGGAGCATCCGTATGGCGCGTCATCCTCGGCGTGCCGCAACCGTAGCCGAGCACCTGCCCGCAATCGGTCATGTCGAGGTACCGGCAGAGCGTCTCGTAATGCGCGACCAAGGCGTCAAACGTCCAGTCGTCAGCATTCCACGCCACGGCGAGAAGCACCGCCTTGAGCCTGCGCGAGCTGATGGCGGTATTCTCCGAGCAAAACCGGTCGATCACAACCTTGAGCTGCGCCGTCATGCCGTAATAGTAAAGCGGCGTCGCAAAGACCACCATGTCGGCACTGAGGATCTCATCGAGAATCGCACCCATACCGTCGCGCTGAACGCACGGCCCGGCACCGTACCCACAGGCGACGCATCCCGCACATGCATGAATGTCCTCGCGTGCCACGTCGATGCGCTGGACGGCATGTCCCACCTCGGCGGCACCGCGCGCAAACTCGTCCGTAAGTATCGCCGTAGAGCCATCGCGATTGGGACTCCCCTGCAATATCACGATATTCATCGATCGGCTCCTTTCAATTGCACGCTAATGTCCAGCTAAGCTCGGATAAACGCCTGATCATGAGGGGGTACGCCGGCATCGTCCGCGATATAGCGCTCCACGGTCATGTGCAGGTCGTACTTGTCGCGCAGCTCCGCGATCTTGGCCATCATGGGCGATGCATGATGCGCGTCGAGCGCCGCCTGATCTGCCCAAGCGTCGACGAGGAGCACCGTCTCGGAATCATCGAGCGGTTGGAAGTAGCGATAGCGGACGTTGCCCTCCTCCGCGCGGATGGCGTCCGCCGTACCCGTGGCCTCCATCTCCTCCGCAAAGGCGCGCGCCGCGCCATCCTTGCCTGTGTAATACAGATTCACCGTGATCGCCATGGTTACTCCCACTCCTCACTGCAGCCTCTAGAGGCCAAGCCCCTCTGCCCATGCAGCGGCATCATCCGAGCGATCGTCGCAGCCGGCGAGCATCGCCGCGACCGCGCCTGCCGCAACCGTCAAAAATGTCTTTCGTGTCAGCATGATTCCTCCTGCCTGCGCATGCTCCACACCTCGTGCTCTATGCGCGCGTCACCTCGATCGTTCCTGCCATATCGGCGATGTGCTCCGCGCCTGTCATGGCATGCCCCAACTCACGTCCCTTGTTATGCACCCCGCTTTGCAGCCCTGGCAAAGCTCAGGCAATCGGCGATCTTCTCGCCCGTAGCAAGGTAGGTATAAGCAGGCATCTCAAAGAGCACGGGGCTGAGCGCCGCCACGTCCACCTTGCCGTCCTCGGTCACGATCGCGTCGTCCGCATAGGTGCTCGTGACCGAGCAGATGAAATTCTCGAAGTGGTCGATCTCGTAGATGTCCTCTACGCGGCACTCCATGGAGAGCTTGGCGTCGTCGATAAGCGGGGCACCGGCCTCGCCCGCCGTCCAAGCGAAGACGTCGGCCTTGCTTTGGCGCGCGCCGCTCACGCTGCCGCAGAAGTCCGCTCGATCGAGCCAAGACTCGTCGACCACGTTCACGGAGAGCACACCGGTCTGCTTGATGTGCTGATTGATAAAATGCGCGCCGGCCAAGCTCACCATGATCTTGCTGTGACTGGGGATGCCCGTGTGCGCCACGAGCGTCCAGGTGGGCTCGTCGCCGTTCATGACGCCCACCACCACAACGGGCATGGGGTAGAGCGCGGGTTTGGATCCGATGTTTCTCTTCATGAGATTTCTCCCTACAGGCTTTCGCGGAAAATCTGGATGATCTCGTCGCGGGTGAGCGCGTGGTAGCCGCCCTGCATGACGAGGGTTGAGTCCGCGAGGCCCTCGAACATGTCCTCGGTCACCCCGAACTCGCCCGTGTGCATGACGCACCCAATCTCGCGCATCCACGCCTCCATCGCATCGAGGCCTGCGGTCGCAAGCTCCTCCGTCGTCTTGCCTGCGGGGTCCACATCCCACACGTTCGTCGCGAACCGCGCGAATTTCTCAACGCCATACGGCATGATGAGGCGGTAATACGGCAGCGCCACCGCGGCGAGCGTCATGCCATGTGTGGCGTCGGTGTGCGCACCCACAGCCTGGCCGAGCATATGGACCTCCCAGTCCGTGGTCTTGCCGCAGGCAACGAGGGTATTAAGCGCCCAAGTTGCGCACCACATGATGTTGGAGCGCGCCTCGTAGTCGCGCGGGTTGACCACGGCGGCGCGGCTGGCGGCGATGAGCGACCGCATGAGCCCCTCGGAGAGGTAGTCGCTCGTATTGTCATCTTCGCCCGAGAAGTACTGCTCGGTGATATGGTTCATGATATCGAAGATACCAGCCACCATCTGATACTTGGGCAGCGTGTAGGTGAACTCGGGGTTGAGCACCGCGAACTTGGGGAATACGCGCGCATCGGCGAAAACGTGACCGACCTTCATTTTCGTCTCATGGTTGGTGATGACCGAGCCGCAGTTCATCTCCGAGCCGGTACCCACCATCGTTAAGACCGAGCCCACGGGGATGATGTCGAGGTCCGCCGCCGGCTCGTCGAAATCGACCCAATACTTCTGCCAAGGATCCACATCCTCGGGCAGATTGGCAGAGACGGCAACCGCCTTGGCGTAGTCGATACAGGAGCCTCCACCCACCGCGAGCAGGAAGTCCACGTGATGCTCGCGAGCGATCTTGATGCCCTCGTTGAGCTTGTCGACCGTGGGGTTGGGCATGACGCCCGCATCCTCGACGACGGTCTTGCCCGCCACCTCAAGCGCCGCGATCACCTGGTCGTAGATGCCGTTGCGCTTGATGGAGCCACCGCCATAGACGAGCTGGATCGTGGGCCCGTATTCTGCGAGCTCCGTCGCAAGAGACTTCATCGCCTCCGTGCCAAAGATGAGCTTCGTGGGATTGTGATATGTGAATGTGCCGAGCATGATAGTCCCCTTTCGTAGAACATGCCTATAAGCGACGTAACGTTACTTTGCTGATTAGAACTATAAGAGACGTAACGTTACTTGTAAATAGATTAGTGCTCATTTTTTCGCTTATGGTATAGTCTCAGTGACAGGAACAGCAGGAGATCACCATGGCAGAATTCATTCGTGCGCGGAGCGACGAACAGAAGGCGCTACGCCTTTCAGAGATTAAGTTGGCTGCTCAGAGGCAGTTCGCCGAGCGCCCCTATCACGAGATCACGCTCACAACCATCGCGGAGGCGCTCGGCTGGTCGCGCGCGAACCTCTACAAGTACGTTTCGACCAAAGAGGAGATCTTCCTCGCGCTCGATCAAGATGAATGCCATGCCTATTTCGAGGCGCTGCTCACCGCACTCCCCGACGGCGCCGGATTCACACCCGACGTCGTTGCCGAGATATGGGCCGGCATTGCCAACGCGCATCGTGACTACTTCCGGCTGGGCGAGATTCTCTCCGGCATCATCGAGGCAAATGTGGGCATCGATCGCCTTGTTGCATTCAAGCGCAACTATTATCAGGGGCTCGACGCGCTCGGCGACCGTCTGGCCACCATGCTCGGCATCGATCGCGCATCAACCGACGCACTGATCAATGCCGTTTTCTTTCACGCGGTGGGGCTTCAAGGCGTGTGCTTCCGCAGCCCGCTTGTAGCACAGGCCCTCACCGAGCTGGGCGTGAACGCCCAGCCGGCGGACTTCCGCGCCTCTATGCGCGATTTCATTGCCATGTGCCTCGCGCACTACACGCGTTAGCCGGAAGCATCTCGCGGCATCTACGCCGCTATCTCGGGCTCTTGTTCCTCCTCGTCGCGTGGGAGCAGGAAGTTTGCCACGACCGCCACGACAAACGCCACAGCGATGCAGTTGGACCCAAAGATCGACTGCACCACCGGCGGGAACGCCGCGAACACGCCCTGCACCTGCGTGAAACCGATACCCGCGGAAAGCGCGAGCGCCGCGATGGTCACGTTGCGCTGCGTGAAACCGGCATCGGCAATCATCTGCATGCCCGAAAGCACGATGTTGCCGAACATCATGATTGTGCAGCCGCCGAGCACCGCCTCGGGCAGCGAGTTGAATACCGCGGCGACTGCCGGCACGAATGCCGCGAGGATGAGAATGGCGCCACCGCAGGCAATGACACGGCGGTTCACGACGCGGGTCATGGCCACGAGACCAACGTTTTGCGAGAACGACGTGATGGGCAGGCAGCCAAAGACACCGGCAACCGAGGAAACCAAGCCGTCGGCGGTGATGGCGCCCGACATCTCGCGATCGGTGGGCTCGCGATCAAATCCCACCTTGGCAAGGGCCGTGGTGTTGCCCATAACCTCAACGGAGCTCACGAGATAGAGCAGCCCCACCGAGACGATGGCACCGATCTCGAACTCGGGTGCAAAAGGCATCACCTGCGGAATGGATACGATCTCGAGCCCAGCGAACGCCGAGAAATCGACCTTGCCCATGATGAGCGCGACAACATAGCCCACCACAAGACCAAACAGCACCGAGAGCTGCTTCTTTGTTCCCTTGGCAAGGCATTGGAATGCCAGGCAGCTCACGAGCGAAACGCAGGCAAGCAGCAGATTCTGCCAGCTGCCGAAGTCCTCGGCACCCGATCCGCCGCCAAACGACTCCGCACCCACCGAAAGCAGCGAGAAGCCGATCGACGTCACCACGACGGCCGACACGATGGACGGCACGAACCGCCGCCACCAGCGCACCGTAAGACCGAGCGCGCCCTCGATCAGGCCGCCCGCGATGATGGCGCCAACCGCCACGTTGTAGCCCTGAGCCGCCACGATGGCAACCACGGCAGAAACGTACGTGAAGCTGATGCCCGTGACGATGGGCAGCGCACCGCCCACGCGCCACAGCGGAAAGAGCTGGATTATGGTGCCAAGGCCCGCCATGAGCAGCGCGTTTTGGATGAGTGCCTCAGACTGAACAAGATCCATCCCCGCCGCCGCGGCAACGATGGAGATGGGCGCGAGATTCGCCACGAACATGGCGAGCACGTGCTGCAAGCCATACGGGAAGCCCTGCGCAATGGGGATCTTCGCCCGGAAGTCGCGCAGCGCTGCCGCCATATCCATCGCGTCTGTGCCCTTCGCCGCACCGGATGCGCCGGTCCGCTTCTCGACCGCCATCAGCGGAACTCGATCGTGCCGGCCGCAGCGTCCATGGACTCCACGATGGCGAGCGATTGCAAATCGTAGCCTCGTTCGCGCAGCTCGCGACCACCGTTCTGGAAGCCCTTCTCGATGGCGATGCCAATGCCCTCGATAACCACGCCGGCCGCCTCGCAGATCTCGATCAGGCCGTTGAGCGCGCAACCATTCGCCAGGAAGTCATCGATGATGATGACGTGCTCGCCCTCCGTGAGAAAGCGCTTACCCACGATCACGTGAAAGTCGGTCTGCTTGGTGTAGGAATGAATGGTGGTGCAATACTGCTCGCCATCGAGGTTGATGGACTGATACTTCTTGGCGAACACCACGGGCACGTTGCCAAAATGGCGCGCCGCAACGCACGCGATGCCAATACCGGAGGCCTCGATGGTCAGGATCTTATCGACGCGCTTGCCAGCGAACAGACGCGCCCACTCCTCACCCATCCTATCGAACAGCCCCACATCGCATTGATGATTCAGGAAGGCATCGACCTTGAGCACATCGCCTTCCTTTACCGTGCCGCGCTGGATGATGTAGTCCTCGAGCTCCTTCATGCGTCCTCTCCCCTTCCGAACCGCATGTCGTGCACCGTCTGTTGATGCGATTATACGCGCCGTCAATAAGCATGCGAGACGCGCTTGTGGAATCCCCGGCTACGCGAGCGCGGCCTCCAGCTCCGCGATGGTTATAAGCTTAGAGCCGTAGCATTTCTCGCAGTGCTCGAGCGCACCTTCCTGCGTGCCGCAGAGGAAGGTCATCGTGGCGTCAGTCACCACGATGGAGGCGTAGTTGTTGAAGTAGGCGTCTGCCAGCGTGTGCAGGACGCAGATGTTGGTGTCGGCGCCCACGGCGATCACGGTCGTGACGCCGAACTCGCGCAAGGTGAGGTCGAGGTCGGTCTGGAAGAAACCCGAGTAACGGCGCTTGGGGATGGTGATGTCGCTCGCCGCCTGCTCGATCTCGGGAAACACGCGCGTACCACCGGCGATGCCGTGCTCGCCCCAGAGCTCGAGCTCCTGGTCGAGACCGGGAATATGGGCATCGTTGCAATAGATGACCGGCACGTCGGCTGCATGCGCAGCAGCGACGGCACGGGCGACGTTCTCGCGATATGCCTTGGTCGCCGCATCGGGATCGTACAGAGCGTCATCGGCAACTGCCTCGATGGCGTCGATAACAAGCAGCGCGGTCTTCTTCGTGTCGATGGTCATCGTCTCCCCTTTCGGGTTGAAGGTCATGGTGGCAAAACTGTATCGCATGGCGGGCCGTCCAGGCGCGAGAGTCGCACCATCAGCAAAGCGGAAACACGCGCAGCGCGGGCTCGGTCATGCGATCAGGCGTGCGCTGCGGCACGCAAGCGCAGATTGCGGCACCGGGATTCGCGAAAATGCAGCTATGCAATGCTTTTGACACGCATGCTTGTGTAGCCGGGTGCAACGCTTTGCAAAACACCAGATAATCGATTGGCGGATAACCGGTGTACTTGACCCTCCCGTCTCAAACCATTGCAAAACTGAAAAACCGCGCCACATAGCGCACAGAAAGAGGGGCGCGCACGCGCCCCTCTCGATTCATCCTCATATGTATGATGCGTAGCGGCTGCCTGCCTCGCCCGCCGCGGTTAGATGCCGCCGCCCAAAAGCCCGCGCAGCACCTGCTCGGGATCGGCCGAGCCGCCACGCGGCACCAGCGCGGTAATCTTCTTTTGCACCTTGTATTCGGCAACCTGGTCCTCAAGCTCGCGCACGCGCACGCGCAGCCGCTCGATCTCCTCCTCGCGCTTCTCCGCGCGCTCCTTCATATCGAGAATGCGCACCACACCCGCAAGGTTGATACCCTCGTCGGTAAGCTGGTTGATGAGCTCCAAGCGCTCGATATCGGCCCGCGAGTATAGACGCGTATTGCCGCCCGAACGCTTGGGGTTCACGAGACCCTTCGACTCGTACACGCGCAGGGTCTGCGGATGCATGCCTGTAAGCTCCGCAGCCACGCTGATCATGTACAACGGCTTGTCTCGATCTGCCTTGCCCATCATAGTCACCTACATCTTTCCGTGGTAGCGATTCACGTCGGCGCGGTAGTCGCGCTCATCGAGATCGCGCAGCTTCTCAAACGCCGCGCGCTCAGCAGCAGACAGGCGCGTAGGCACGCGCACCTCCACCGTCACCAGCAGTGCGCCCGTGCGACCGCGATGCTTCACGTCGGGTGCGCCCATCTCCTTAAAGCGGAAGGTCTTGCCGGCTTGCGTGCCCGCCGGAATCTTCAGGCGCACCGTCTTGCCCCCTGGCGTGGGCACATCAATCGAGCAGCCCAACGCCGCCTCGGCAACCGAGATGGGCAGGGTCATCGTAACATCGGCGCCCTTGCGCTTGAAGATAGGATGCTCCTCGACGTGCGTGGTCACCACGAGGTCACCGCGCTCGCCGCCATTGCGTCCATACTCGCCCTTGCGCTTGTAGCGGAGCTTGCCGCCATCGACGGCGCCCGCCGGCACCGACACGGTAATAACCTGCTGCTCACCCGTTGAGGGGATGCGGTACGTCACCTTGTGCGTGGTGCCCCGGAATGCATCCTCGGCAGACACGTCGACCGTGAGCGAAAGGTCGCTGCCCTTGGCAGGCCGACTCGCCGCACGGGCACCGCCCATGCCGCCAAAGCCCTGCGCCCAATCGCCGCCAAACGCACCGTCTCCGTTAAAGATGCTGCTGAAGATATCGCTCCAGCCGCCGGCGCCGGCGCCGCCGGTATACGTATACGTGCCACCACCCGGGCCACCGGCACCGGGCATGCCGCCAAACATGAGCAGCTGGTCGTATTCTTTGCGCTTCTTGGGATCGGACAGCGTCTCGTATGCCTCGCTGATCTCCTTGAACTTTTGCTCGTCACCACCCGCGTCGGGATGATACTTCTGCGCGAGCTTGCGGAACGCCGTCTTGATCTCTTTGTCGGAGGCGTCGCGCTTCACGCCGAGGACATCATAGAAATTCTTCGCCTGTGGCATCGAACTGCCCCCTTTCGTTGTCCTGGCACCGCGTGGCATGATCGCGCGATCGGTGCCCTAGATGATGAGGGCCCCGTCTCCGAGGCCCTGTTCGTTACTCCTGAGGCTCCGATGACGCCTGCTCCTGCGAGGCGGCGTCCTCGTCGGCCGCCTCCTCGGGCTCGGGTGCGGGGCGCTTGGCGCCTCCGTACGTCACCGTGACCATGGCGGCACGCAGTACGCGATCCGCCATGCGATAGCCCTTCTGGTATACGTCGTTGACCGTCTCATCGTACTGATCGGGGTCCTCAACGCGGCCAACCGCCTGGTGCTCGAGCGGATCGAACGCCTCGCCCTTGGGGTCAATCGGCTCGACGCCCTCGTGCGCCAGCACATCGAGCATCTTCGTATGCACGGCATCGACACCGTCCACGAACTGGCCCATGTCGTCGGACATCTCCTGCGAGCGAGCATGGTCGATCGCGCGCTCGATGTCATCGATCACGGGCAGCAGCGCGCAGACGAGCTTCTCAGTTGCGCGCTCGCGCTCGGCAAGGCGCTCGGCGGCGGTGCGGCGGCGATAGTTCTCCCAATCCGCCTGCAGGCGCTGGACGCGATCCTGCGCCTCTTGCACGCGGGCAGCGGCACCCTCGCGTACCTCCTCTGCCTCGGCAAGTTGGCGGCGCACCTCGGTAAGCTCGGCCTGCGTCTGCTCGTACTTGAGCTTGAAGTCGTTCTCTGCAGCCTCATCACCCGCGCGGATGGCTGCCTCGACCATCTCCTCCTCGGTCATGGTCGCATCGCCTCCCTCATTCGCGGTCTCGTGTTGCGTCTCATCGGTCGCGGCGGCATCGCTCGATGCTGTCGCCTTCGGCTCTTCGTCAGCCGACTCTACGGGGATCTTCACGTCGGTCTCCTCAGCGTCAGCGGGGGCGGCGGTCGCAGCCGCCCCCGTTTGAGTTTCCTCAGCTGACATGATTACTTCGCATCCTTATCGTCATCGACGACCTCGTACTCGGCATCGACCACGTCGTCATCGGTGTTGCCGGCGGCGGCGCCGTCGGTGGCCTGCTGGGCGTCGGCGTAGACGAGCTGGGCCAGCTTGTACGCGACCTCCTGGAGCTTGTCGCCAGCGCTCTTGATAGCGTCGACATCCGTGCCCTCGAGCGCCTTCTTGGCGTCGGCGATCGCGGCCTCGGCCTCGGCCTTCACGTCACCGGAGACCTTGTCGCCCAGGTCGGCGAGGGTCTGCTCGGTGGAGTAGCAGAGGCTGTCGGTCTGGTTGCGGACCTCGACCTCCTCCTTCTGGCGCTTGTCCTCCTCGGCGTGAGCCTCGGCGTCCTTCACCATGCGGTCGACTTCCTCGTCGGACAGCGCCGTGGAGCCGGAGATGGTGATCTGCTGCTCCTTGCCGGTGCCCTTATCCTTGGCGGACACGGTTACGATGCCGTTGGCGTCGATATCGAAGGTGACCTCGATCTGCGGCACGCCGCGGCGCGCAGCCGGAATGCCGGTGAGCTGGAACTTGCCCAGGCTCTTGTTGTCGCGCGCCAGCTCGCGCTCGCCCTGGAGCACGTTGATCTCGACGGAGGTCTGATTATCGGCGGCCGTGGAGTAGATCTCGGTCTTGGAGGTCGGGATCGTGGTGTTGCGGTCGATCATCTTGGTCATGATGCCGCCCATGGTCTCCACGCCCAGCGACAGCGGGGTGACGTCGAGCAGCAGGATGTCCGAGGGGCCGTCACCGGAAAGGATGGCGCCCTGGACGGCCGCACCGGCGGCAACGACCTCGTCGGGGTTCACGGACATGTTGGGCTGCTTGCCGGTCATCTTCTTCACGAGCTCCTGCACGGCGGGCATACGGGTGGAGCCGCCGACGAGGATGACCTCGGTCAGATCGGACAGGCGCAGGTTGGCGTCACGCAGCGCGTTGGTAACCGGCTGCTTGCAGCGCTCGAGCAGGTCGTGGGTGATGCGCTCGAACTCGGTGCGGGTGAGCGTGTAGTCGAGGTGCTTGGGGCCGGTGGCGTCGGCCGTGATAAACGGCAGGTTGATCGTGGCCTGCTGCGCGGCGGAGAGCTCCTTCTTGGCGTTCTCGGCGGCCTCCTTCAGACGCTGCAGCGCCATGGGATCCTGACGCAGATCGATCCCGTTGTCCTGCTTGAACTTGTCGGCCAGCCAGTCGATGACGCGCTGATCCCAGTCGTCGCCGCCCAGGTGGTTGTCGCCGGAGGTGGAGAGCACCTCGAACACGCCGTCGGCCAGATCGAGGATCGAGACGTCGAAGGTGCCGCCGCCCAGGTCGAAGACGAGGATGCGCTGATCGGTGCCCTGCTTATCGAGACCGTAGGCGAGCGCGGCCGCAGTAGGCTCGTTCACGATACGCTTAACGTTGAGGCCGGCGATCTTGCCCGCGTCCTTGGTGGCCTGGCGCTGGGCGTCGTTGAAGTAGGCCGGCACGGTGATGACGGCATCGGTCACGGTCTCGCCGAGATACTTCTCGGCGTCGGTCTTCATCTTCTGCAGGATCATGGCGCTGACCTGCTCGGGCGTGAAGTCCTGGCCGTCGATGGAGGCGACGGCGCGGCCGCCCTGGCCCTCCTTGACGGTGTACGGCACCGTCTTAAGCTCGCTGGCAACCTCAGAGTACTTGCGGCCCATGAAGCGCTTGATGGAGAAGACGGTGTTCTTGGGGTTGGTCACGGCCTGGTTCTTAGCGGCCTTGCCCACCACGCGGTCGCCATCGGAGCGGAAGCCCACCACGGACGGGGTGGTGCGGTCGCCCTCGGCGTTCACGATGATGGTGGGGTTGCCGCCCTCGAACACAGCCATTGCCGAGTTGGTGGTACCAAGGTCGATACCGAGAATCTTGTTGCTCATCTGTGGTTCCTCCTTCTGCCGGATGCCCGGCATCCGGTCGTCGCCGCGCCGCTCATCCTGGATACCGCGCGGCACGAATTTTGTTTCGCTCCTATCTTAACCGCTTTCTTTGCAATCTATACGCTGCGATGCACAAAATCTAAGTCAACATATATAAGATTTTTTGCGCGGCCTCAAACTAGGGTTGCCGAACGCGCTTCACCGTGCGATTCCAGGGTTCATGAGCATGCCCCGTCACCGCAGCCCGCGCGTGGACATGCCCCCCCTCTGGACACCTAACCGCCAAGTTCGCTTGAGCTGACTCGGCGAACGGTAGGAAAAGAGTTGTGCAAGGGGTTGCATTGAACGCTTCTGGGGGCATAATGAAGCCACACGACTCGATGTCACTCGCCTACGGCATCGGGCACGACCAGAGGAGGACCACTATGGCACATCCAGTTATTGATGCCGATGAGTGCATCGCCTGCGGCGTCTGTGTTGACGACTGCCCCCAGGGCGTTCTGGAGATCCAGGACGTTGCGACCGTGGTTGACGAGGATTCCTGCATCGCCTGCGGCGTTTGCCAGGATTCCTGCCCCGCCGGCGCGATCACCGAGATCGCTGAGGACTAGCATCATCTAGCCCATACGGCGCGTTGAGCACTCGCTCGCAAGGCTCCCTTCGGGGAGCCTTTTTCTTTTGACGAAATGGGTCAGGTGGAACCCGTCCCCAACCAACCCTAATAGGGAGCGCCTGCTGGCGGGAGCTGCTTGAGGTAGGCCCACATGCGCTGCTTGGCCGCCGGGTCGGCCAAAGCCGCCTCGAATCCGTCGAGCGCCAGCACGCGCCGGCCCAGCACATGCGCCACCAGCCCGGGCTCGAGCATGGCAACTTCGAACTGCTCAATCTGCGCCAGGCTCTCGGCATAGGCCTCCCGCATCGCGCCCGCGGCGACATCGTCGAGCAGCACCACGGCCTCGGGATCGAGCGCCTCGAGCGCCTCGCGAAACAGCGCGGGCTCGAGCGGCGTCCCCGCGGGCCGCACCGGCACAACGCCCGCATCGCCCTCGCCGTACACCGCGCCGAGCGCGCAGAACGCCTCGGGCGGATACCCCAGGCGAAGCAGCGCAGCGCGCACCGCATCGCCGTCGGAGCCGGACAGCAGCTCCGCACCCGCTTGCTCGCGCTCGTTGAGCACGCCCTTCACCAGCACGATGTCCGACGAAGCATCGCCAGCCATGAGCACACCGCGCTGCGCAAGCGCATCGAGCTCCTGCTGAACCGCCGCCTGATAGGCGTCTCGAATCGTTCGCACGGAAATCGTCATGGCGTCCCTCCTCGAACAGGCCAGCGGCTCAAAGGCCGCGTGCACATGCGGCGCATCTACTATTCTACGCACCTTGCGCGAACTGCCACCAAACAAGCTGCAATCCCCCGCTGCAACTGGGTATAACCTCACCGTACCGACCGCTCAAGCTTATGCACACCCATGTGGAGGAACAAATGGCAAACATCACCGAGGTTACCGCAGGGTCGCTTCCCGCCCTGATGACTGAAGAGCTTCCCGTCCTCATCGACTTCTGGGCACCATGGTGCGGCCCGTGCCGCATGCTTTCACCCGTTGTCGACGAGCTGGCAGACGAGATGGCCTCCTCGCTCAAGGTTGCCAAGTGCAACGTAGACGAGAACCAGGAGATCGCCATGCAGTACGGCGTCATGTCGATCCCCACGCTCGTCATCTTGAAGGCGGGCAAGGAAGCTGGCCGCATCGTAGGCGCCATGCCCAAGGCAAAGCTCGCCGCGGAGCTGCAGAAGTACCTGTAGCGCATCGCACAGAGCCAGCGCACAGCAGCGGCATCCGGGTTGCTCCGGGTGCCGCTTATTTATGCCGGGGCTTGCCCGTTCCGCGTAGTACACTAACCCCGAACACAGCAATCACAAGGAGGAGCCATGCACGACGTCGGTATGAACATGAGCCAGCTCGCCATGAGCGTCAAGCAGATCGACGATACCATCGCGCTCGCGCGCAGCTGGAGCCACGATCTGTTCCACGCAACCGAGGCGTTCGACATGGAGCGCACCAACGAGAAGCTCGCCGCCGCCATGGCGTCGCTCGACGAGGCGCGCCGCGCGCTCGCGGGCTATGAAGACGCAATCGAGGCCGACCACAACGCCGTGGGCTCGGTCACGCTGGTCTAGCTCATGGACGGCATCGGTACGGGCGACCTCGTACGGTTCTCCATCGCGGTCCCCGAAGAGCTCCTGCGCGCCTTCGATGCGCAAATCGCCCAACGCGGCGACGGCATCAACCGCTCTGAGGCAATTCGCGACCTCATGCGCGCGTCACTCGTGCGCGACGACGCAACGGAGCCCGAGGCGCAGGTCATCGGTTCGCTCACGATGATCTACGACCACCACACCGGCGACCTCACCCGCAAGCTCGACGAAATCCAGCACGATTACACCGCCGAGATCGTGTCGACGATGCACGTGCACCTCGATCACCACAACTGCCTGGAAATCCTAGCCGTGCGCGGCACCGGCGCGCGCGTGCACGAGCTCGCCAACCGGTTGCTGGGACTTCGCGGCGTGCATCACGGCAAGCTGTCCTGCGCGGCCACAAACGCAAGCCTCGACCTCTAGGGATTCAACGTGGCTGAGGGCGTCGTCGAACACAGGCACATCCACATCACGGGCATCGTCCAGGGCGTGGGCTTCAGGCCGTTCGTCTACCGCGAGGCGGTCGAGCACGGCATCGCGGGCTGGGTGCTCAACGCGGGCGACGGCGTGCATATCGAAGCGGCTGCCGAGGCAGAGGTGCTCGACGCCTTCACAAGCGCGCTGCGCGCGCACGCGCCGGCGGCATCGAAAATCACCGGTATCGAGGTGACCTCGAGCACTGCCAATTCCGCTGGACCCGACGTCGAGCGGCGCTTTCGCATCGTGTCCTCCGAGCGCGAGGGCGCGCGCACCACGCTCGTCTCGCCTGATATCGCCACCTGTCCCGACTGCCTGCGCGAGCTCTTCGATCCCCGCGACCGGCGCTACCACTACCCCTTCATCAACTGCACCAACTGCGGGCCGCGCTTCACCATCATCGACGCGCTCCCCTACGACCGCGCAAACACCTCGATGCGCGCGTTCCCCATGTGCCCCACCTGCGCTGCCGAATACGCCAACCCGCTCGACCGGCGCTTCCACGCGCAACCCGACGCCTGCTTTGCCTGCGGGCCCCATATCACTTGGCGCGAGCGTGCAGGCGGAGATACCCCGCGCGTGGGCGCAACGCGCGCGACAAGCGACGCCATCATCGCGCGGTGCGCCCAGCTGCTCGCCGCGGGCGGCATCGTGGCCACCAAGGGCCTCGGCGGGTTTCATCTCGCATGCGATTCCGCAAGCGAACACGCGGTGCGCGAGCTGAGGCGGCGCAAGCGGCGGAGCAACAAGCCGCTGGCCATCATGGTCGCCGATGTGGAGGATGCCGAGCACCTGTGCCTGGTGAGCGATGCCGAACGCGCGCTGCTCGCCGGAACCATACGCCCCATCGTGCTGTTGCGCCGCCGCATGGGCGAGACGGCCGGCACCCTCGCCACCGAGGGCGCCGCACCGGCGCTCGAGCTTGCGCGCAGCGTCGCGTTCGACCTGCCCGAGCTGGGCGTCATGCTGCCCTATACGCCACTGCAGCACCTGCTGCTCGCCGCCTGCCGCGAGCAGGGCGTGCATGCCCTGGTTATGACGAGCGGCAACATCTCCGAGGAACCCATCGAGATCGATGACGAGCTTGCCTGGCAGCACCTCGTTGCGGGCGGCCTTGCCGACGCCCTCCTGGGCAACGACCGCGCCATTCTCACGCGCTTCGACGACTCGGTGGTGCGCGTGGCGGGCGATGCGCCGATGCTCGTACGCCGCGCCCGCGGCCATGCGCCCCGCCCGCTCGACCTGCCCGGCTGCTCCGGCATTGCGAACATGCCCGAAACGAGCGCCGCACCGGCGGTGCTCGCCTGCGGTGCCGAGCAAAAGGCGACGCTCGCCCTCACGCGCGAAGCCGCTTCCAACGCGGCGCAATGCCTGCTCTCCCAGCACATTGGAGATATTGAGCACGCCGCGGTGCTCGACGCCTGGCACGAGGCGCGCCGCCGCATGGAGCAGCTCTTCGACCTCGAACCCACCGCCCTTGCCTGCGACCTGCATCCCGCCTACCTCACCAGCCAATGGGCACGGAGCGAGGCCGCGCGCAGCGACATGCCGCTCATCGAGGTACAGCACCACCATGCCCACATCGCAAGCGTGATCGCCGAGGCGGCAGCGGCAGGCGTCCTTGAAGCGGAAGCACCCGTGATCGGTATCGCGCTCGACGGCACCGGTGCCGGAACCGACGGCAGCGTCTGGGGCGGCGAGCTCATGGTGGCGACCCTTGCAGGCTACACACGCGTGGGGCATCTCCGTAGCTGGCGGTTACCGGGCGGCGCCGCCTCCGTGCGCGATGCGCGCCGCTGTGCCCTCTCTCTCCTCATGACCTGCGAGCTTACCGACCATGCGGGCGCCACGCGCCTCCGGGATGCGCTGACCGCCAACGAGTTCGCCATCACCCATTCCATGGTCGAGCGCGACATCGCGAGCCCTGCCACCTCGAGCATGGGGCGCTTGCTCGACGCACTCGCCGCCATAACCGGCGCCTGCCTGCGGGCAACCTACGAAGGCGAACCTGCGATCGAGTTCGAGGCGGCGGCGTGGCGAAGTCTCGGCGGCAATGCCGCACATCTGCCGCGCACCTCCCGGTACCGGCTCGCGCTCGCGTGGCGCCCCGCCAAGCAGCCCTCGCCGGAGGCGCGCGACGCCATAGCGCGCGTCGGCGAGACCGCAGCGCCCGAGGAGCTCGTCATCGACCCCGCGCCCCTGCTTGCCGGCGTGCTCGACGACCTCGCCGCCGGTATGGCCCCCGAGGCCATCGCCCTGCATGCCCACATCGCTATCGCCGACGCACTCTGCGAGGCAGCGGCCCGCATCTCTGAGCGCACCGGCATACAAACGATCGCGCTCTCGGGCGGCGTCTTCATGAACCGCCTGCTGTGCGCGCGCATCGAACGCGGCTTGCGCGACCGAGGGCTCACACCCCTGCTTGCGCACACCGTCCCCGCCAACGATGGCTGCATCGCCTACGGGCAGGCGGCGGTGGCTCGCGCGCGCCTCGCCTCGTTTGCGCTCGGGTAGTGAGAGCGGTACCATCCAACGCAGACCATACGCATCGCGGCGCGCACGCGCTGGCGATAAGGAGGAAGCATGTGCCTAGCCGTCCCGGGGAAAATCACCGAGCTGCACGATAACGCGCAGGCAACCATCGACATGATGGGCGTCACGCGCGACATCTCGCTGCGCCTTACGCCCGAAGCGCAGGTGGGCGACTATGTGCTCGTGCATGCCGGATTCAGTATCCAGGTCATCGATGCCGAAGAAGCGGCTGCGACCATCGAGCTCTTCCAAGAGATCGATGAGCTCGCCGAGGACGAGCTCGCTGTCGGGGAGCCGGCATGAGCGGCAGCGCCGCCATCGACTTCTCGGTCTTCCGCGATCCCGAGCGCGTACGCGGGCTCGTTGGGCGCATCGGAAGGCTTGCGGGTGAGCGCGACATCAACCTCATGGAGGTCTGCGGCACCCATACCATGAGCATCGGCCGCTACGGCTTCCGCTCCATACTGCCCCCCAACCTGCACCTGCTCTCGGGTCCGGGCTGCCCGGTGTGCGTGACCGCGAACCGCGATATCGACTACGCTGTCGCGCTCGCGCGCCAGGAAGGAGTCATCGTCGCCACCTTCGGCGACATGGTGCGCGTGCCCGGCTCGACATCCTCGCTTGCTGCCGAGAAGGCGCAGGGGCACGACGTGCGCGTGGTGTACTCTCCGCTCGATGCACTCGACATCGCCGCCGCAAACCCCGAGCGCCACGTGGTCTTCATGGGCGTGGGGTTCGAGACGACCGCGCCGGCGATCGCCGCGTGCATCCTCGAGGCCGAGGCGCGCGATGTGGCGAACTTCTCGGTCTTCTGCGTGCATAAGCTCACGCCCGCCGCGCTGGCCGCCATCGCCGCCGACCCCGAGACGCGCATCGACGGCTTCATCCTGCCGGGGCACGTCTCGACGATCATCGGCCTTGCGCCCTATGAGTTCCTCGTGCGCGAGCATCGGATTCCCGGCGTGGTATGCGGGTTCGAGCCGGTCGATATCCTCGCCGGCGTCGAGCGCCTGGTCGAGCTCATCGTCGCTGGAACCCCGCGCATCGAGAATGCCTATCCCCGCGGCGTCGCCCATGAGGGCAACCCCCATGCGCGCGCCCTCATCAACCAGGTTTTCGAGGTGACCGATGCCACCTGGCGCGGCCTTGGCGAGCTGCCGGCATCCGGCCTTGCCATCCGCCCCGCCTACGCGCGCTTCGATGCCCGCCGTCGCCTCGACGTGGCGGTTGAGCCCACCATCGAGCCTGCCGGCTGCCGCTGCGGCGATGTGCTGCGCGGGCGCATCGCGCCCTCCGCGTGCCCGCTCTTCGGCCGCGTATGCACGCCGCAGAACCCCATTGGCCCCTGCATGGTCTCGAGCGAGGGAAGCTGCGCGGCGCACTATCGCTACCGCGATTAAGGAGAAGCCATGTCCGCATCGACCGAAACCGTTCTTCTGGGCCATGGCTCGGGAGGACAGATGATGAAGCGCATCATCGACGAGGTCTTCCTCGCCGCCTACGGCACGCCGGAGCTCGCCGCCGGCAACGACGCGGGCGTGGCGGCGCTGCCGGCAACGGGACGCATCGCTCTTTCCACCGACAGCTTCGTGGTGACGCCGCACACCTTCCCCGGCGGCGATATCGGCCGGCTCGCGGTCTGCGGCACCGTTAACGATGTCGCCACCTCGGGCGCGCACGTGCGCTACCTCTCCTGCGGGTTCATCCTCGAAGAGGGCTTCCCGCTGGACGACCTGCGCCACATTTGCGCCAGCATGGCCGAGACCGCTCGCGAAGCGGGCGTCGCCATCATCACCGGCGACACCAAGGTCGTCGAGCGCGGCAGCGCCGACGGCATCTACATCAACACCGCCGGCGTGGGCGAGGTGCCCGAGGGCGTTGAGCTTTCCGGCAGCTCGTGCGCCCCGGGTGATGTCGTCTTGGTCTCCGGCACGCTGGGCGACCACGGTATCGCCATCATGAGCCAGCGCGAGGGCCTTGCCTTCTCAACCGCGATCGAAAGCGACGCCGCCCCGCTCAACCATCTCATCGCCGCCGTGCTCGATGCAGCGCCGCACACGCGCTGCTTCCGCGATCCCACGCGCGGCGGCCTGGCAAGCACGCTGAACGAATTCGCCGCTGCGAGCCATGTGATGATCGAGATCGACGAGGAGCGCGTGCCCGTGCGCCCGAACGTGCAGGCGGCATGCGAGATGCTCGGTTATGACCCCCTGCAGGTTGCCAACGAGGGCAAGATGGTCGCCGTCGTCCCCGCTAACGAGGCGGATGCGGCGCTCGCCGCGATGCGCGACGCGCGCTACGGCGAGCAGGCGGCGATCATCGGCTCGGTGCATGAGCTGGCAGAAGATGCCGTCCCCAGCGTGCGCGTGCGCACGCCCTGGGGCGCGACGCGCATACTCGACATGCTCGTGGGCGAGCAGCTCCCCCGCATCTGCTAGGTTCAGGAGACATCGCACTATGGCGTTCACCCATGTGATATTCGATCTTGACGGCACGCTCCTCAACACGCTCGATGATCTTGCCGCCGCCGGCAACCACGTGTGCGCAGCACACGGATGGCCCGTCTTCTCTACCGATGCCTATCGCTTCAAGGTGGGCAACGGCATCCCAAAGCTCATCGAGCGCATCATCCCGGCAGAATTCGCCGGCGACGGGCGCGTCTTTGAGCAGGCCTTTGCCGAGTTCACCGCGTATTACGCCGTCCATAAGCAGGACGCGACCTGCCCGTACCCCGGCGTGATCGACATGCTCGATACCCTCATCGCCGCCGGCGTCACGCTCGCCGTGCTCTCGAACAAAGACCATGCCGCAGTGGTTCCGCTGGTTCAGCACTACTTTGGCAACCGCTTTGCCTGCGTGCAAGGCCGCATCGACGCCTTTCCGCCCAAGCCGGCCCCGCCCATCACCCGCTATGTGCTCGACCAGCTCGACGCCGCGCCGCACGATGTCCTCTACGTGGGCGACAGCAACGTCGATGTGCTCACGGCGCACAATGCCAGCCTCTGCGTTGCGGGCGTGTCCTGGGGCTTTCGCGGCCATGACGAACTCACAGCAGCCGGAGCCGACATCATCGTCGATACACCGGCCGAGCTCACGAGCTGCATCCTGCCAAGCTACAGCTCGTAATAGGTTACGCCTTCGGCCTCCATGCGCCGGCCGATCTCCTCGATGATGGGAATGCCCGCACTGCACCCGATGCGCTCGGCGCCAGCCCGCACCATGTCGAGGAAGGCGTCGGCTGTGCGAATGCCGCCCGCCGCCTTGACCTTGACCTCCGGGGCAACGTGCTCGCGCATGAGGCGCACATCGGCCACGGTGGCACCGCCTGTTGAGAAGCCCGTCGATGTCTTGATGAAATCGGGCCTCACCTCGCTCGCGATGCCGCACAGGCGCACCTTCTCGTCATCGGTGAGCAGGCAGTTCTCGAAGATGACCTTCGAGGGCGCACCGGCCTCGCGGCACACGGCGACGATCTCGGCCATCTCGCGCGTGACATAGCCCCAGTTGCCCGCCTTCACCTCGGTAAGGTTCACCACGTAGTCGATCTCGTTCGCGCCGTTGGCCAGCGCATCGCGCGTCTCGAAGACCTTGGCGGCGATGGAGGTCTGCCCCAGCGGGAAGGAAATCGCCGCACCGGTGTCGATATCCGTGCCCGCCAGCAGCTCCGAGCACAGGCGCGACTGCACCGAATTGATGGCCACCATCTTGAAGTGATAGCGTTTCGCCTCGTTACAGAGCTGCTCCATATCGGCGCGCGTGGCGTCCGGATGCAGGTTGGTATGGTCGACCAAGCGGGCAAGATCGTCGAGCGTATAGCGTTTCATGCGGCCCCTCCTCGTTCGAGTGTGCATGTATTCCAACAGGGCCCGCCGACAACTCGACAGGCCCCGCATGATGTGATGCTTGTATGCCGCGCCGTGCTACGACATCATCGCGTTCATCATCTCGTCCTCGGCGCTGGCGTCGGCACTCCAGGTGCCCTCATCGTCCCGCGTGTAGGTGAAGTCGCACTCCACATCGCGCGGCTCGGCTTCTGCCGTGACATCAATCATGGTCTGGCCGGCCATCTTGTACAGGTCGTCCTCGCTCTCGAGCGTCGTGAGATCGACCGAGTTGAGCTCCTCAGTGAACTTGGTCTGGAAGTTCGTGAGGATGTCGCCCATCGACTTGCAGGTGACGGTCACGTGCGCCGTCGCGGTGCCGTCCTCGACCGTGATGTCACCGATCTCGTAATCGAACCCGTCGAGATAGGAATCGGTGAACGCAGCGGGATCGACACCAAGCTGATCGAACTCAGCGCCGGCGTTCGACTCGATATCGTCGACCAGCTCCTCGCTACCAGCCTTGATCTCATCAAACTGCGTGGTGAGGTCCTCGCGAATCAGGTCCTCGACCGACGGCCCGCCGCAGGCGGTCAGCGCGACGAGGCACAGAGCAACAACCGCTAAGATGGGTGCAAGCAGCTTCTTCTTCATAATTCCCCCGAACAGACGGGGACGCGGTCCAAACTCGAAAGCGTCCCTTGGATAGGTCCTACCATTGTATCCGAGTTGTCCGCCCTCCCTCGCAACAGCTTCCGAAGGCGGGCGGGCATCGGTCAACGGCGCGGCAGCCACCGGCCACCATGCGCCCGCGCCTACTCCTTCGCGCCGTACTGCTCGTAATAGGCGTCGAGCGCCGCCTTGATCTTGTCGTCGATCACCACGCGCCCGTCCACCTCGTGGTTGTACAGCACCTCGGTCACCTCGGCCATGGTAACGATCGACGCCACCGGGAACCCGTACTTGTCCTGGATCTCGCGCTGGGCCGTCACCACGCCGCCCTTGCCAACCTCCATGCGGTTGAGGCTCACGATCAGGCCCTTCACCTCGACATCGGCGGCCGCTTTGAGCTTGGGATAGGTCTCGTCGATCGACTTGCCCGAAGTCGTGACGTCCTCCACCATGACCACGCGATCGCCATCCTTGAGCTCGTAGCCCAGCATGCCGCCCTTATCGGCGCCGTGGTCCTTGACCTCCTTACGGTCGGAGCAGTAGCGGACCTCCTTGCCATAGAGCTCGTCGAGCGCGATGGCCGTCACAACCGCCAGCGGAATGCCCTTGTACGCCGGACCGAATACGACATCGAAATCGAGCCCGAAGTTATCGTGGATGGCCTGCGCGTAGTACTCGCCCAGGCGCTTGAGCTGGCTTCCCGTCACATAGGCGCCGGCATTCATGAAAAACGGCGAGGTGCGGCCGCTCTTGAGCGTGAACTCGCCGAATTTGAGCACGTCGGACTCGACCATGAACTGGATGAACTCCTGCTTATACGCCTCCATGAGGCCTCCCTTCGCGGTGCGGACCGCCTGCGGGCGGCGCACGCTCGTGCCTGTTCGCTGCATTGAGCATAGCAGAGCCGGCGTGCGCGCGGGGCGGGCAGCCGTAATGCCCTAGAGGCAGCCCCCGCCTTCGTCGAGCCCGTTGCGCTCGAGAAACCACTGCGTGATCTCCTCGGAAGTGGGAATCGATTGCTGCGCGCCCACACGCGAAACCGTCACGGCAGCGGCCAGCGTTGCCTCCATCATGCACTCGGAAAGCGTCATGCCCTGCACGCGCGATGCAGCCAATGCGCCGATATAGGTATCGCCCGCCGCCGTGGTATCCACCACCTCGGTTGCCTCGGCGCGCAGCGGCAACAGACCGTGCTCCCCCAGCATCGCCGAGCCGTGGGCGCCGAGGGTCACGATGGCGCTGCCGCCCGTGAGATCTTCGAGCGCCGTAAGGGCGCGCGTGCACGACGCTTCATCATGCGGCCTGATACCGCAGATCATCTCGCATTCCGATTCGTTGAGACAGATGAGGTCGACCTCGGGCCAGACGCTGTCGGCAACGCTGAAGGCCGGTGCGGGGTTGAGGACCGTGTAGAGCCCGCGCTCATGCGCGTGCACGATCGCGCGCTCGGTGCTCGCGCGGGCGCATTCCCCCTGCACGAGCAGCACGCTGCCAACCGGCGCGGCGCCCGAGGCGACCAGCGCGTCGATGGCAGCCTCCACCTCGCGGGGAGTGAGCACGGTGTTGGCGCCCGGCACCACGATGATGCGGTTGTCGCCTTCGTTGCGCATAATCACCGCCGTGCCCGTGGGCGCATCGGCGCGGCGCGCAACGTGCGCACACGACACCCCTGCCCGCTCAAGCGATGCAACGAGCTCGCTGCCGAAGGCGTCCTCGCCCACGGCGCCGATCATATAGGTGCGCGCACCCATACGCGCGGCGGCGACCGCCTGGTTGGCGCCCTTGCCGCCGGGGTTGGCAACCAGCCCATCTCCCAAAACCGTCTCTCCCGCCCGCGGCAGGCGCGTACAGGATACCGAGAGATCCATATTCAGGCTGCCGAACACGATGACCGACCGTTCGCCGCCCATGATGCCTCCTTCCGCTCGCTATCGCTATGGTACCCAGGCGCTCGCAGCGACGCACGGACTGTGGCTGCATCGTGATGCGTGGCCTTTGCGTGTGCGCAACGCTACAATTTGTACGATCAAGCAACCGATGCGGTGCGGCGTGGTCCATCTGCCCGCACCTCGAGCAGCGCAATGCGCAGGTCGGGCCACGCCGCCAAAGGATATCCATGACCAGACGAACCCATACCCCGCGTGCGCGCACGAGCGCGCATCCCGCCAACGACGCCGGCAAACGCATGCGCTACATCCCGGCACTCGACGGCCTGCGCACGCTCGCCGTGGCAGCCGTGGTGCTCTATCACCTCCACCTGCCCTGGGCGCAGGGAGGCCTGTTGGGCGTCACCGTGTTCTTCGCGCTCTCGGGCTACCTCATCACCCGCCTGCTCATCGGCGAATTCGAGCGCACCGGCACCATCGACCTCAAGAGCTTCTGGGTGCGTCGCGTACGGCGCCTGCTGCCTGCCATCGGCACGGTCATCCTCGCCACCGTCGTGCTCTGCACCTGCTTCAACCATGTCATGCTCACCAAGATGCGCCCCGATATCATCCCGTCGCTCCTGTTTGTGAACAACTGGTGGCAGATCATCAACCAGGTCTCCTACTTCAACGCGCTCGGCGACCCCTCGCCGCTTACGCACTTCTGGTCGCTCGCCATCGAGGAGCAGTTCTACCTCGTCTGGCCGCCCGTGCTGTTCGTGCTTTTGCGCTGCGGCGTGAAGCGCGCGTGGGTGCGCCGCATCGCGCTGGGCGCAGCGGCGGCGTCGGCGGTGGCCATGGCCGTGCTCTACGATCCCGCCGCCGATCCAAGCCGCCTGTACTACGGCACCGATACGCGCGCGTTCTCCCTGCTGCTCGGCGCGTGGCTCGCGTTCATCCCCGAGCGCTCGATGACGCCCGCGCGCCTGCTCGAGGCAGTCGGTCTCGACCGCGTGCTCCCCGCAAGCGTGCGCGCCACCCTGCCCGGAGACGGCGATGAGCCTACCGACTCCGAGCTCGCCGCGATCAACGGCGCCACCCCCAGCAGCTATGCCGCGGCAACGCGCCGCGGAGTGTCTCGCCGGCAGCAGTCATCGGCGCGCCGCGCGAGCACGCCGGCGCGTTCGACCGACCTGCTGGCCGTTGCAGGCCTCGTGGGCCTGGCGCTCATGGTGGCGTTCACCAACGGCTACACCTCGTTTCAGTATCAGGGCGGCACGCTGCTCGCGACCCTGCTCACCCTGCTGGTCATCGCCGGTTGCGTGCAGGAAGGCGGCCTCGTTGCCCGGCTGCTCGCGCTGCCCCCACTCGTATGGCTCGGCAAGCGCTCGTACAGCATCTACCTCTGGCATTATCCGCTGCTCCTGCTCATGAACCCTGTCTCCCGCGTGTCGCAGACCCCGTGGTGGCTCATGATCATCCAGGTTGTCGTGGTGGTAGGCGCCGCCGAGCTCTCCTACCATTTTGTCGAGACGCCCTGTCGCCAGGGTGCCATCGGCAAGGCGGTGCGCCGTATGCGCGAGCGCGGGCTTCACCCCGTTGCCTCGGTGCGCACGCGACCCGTTCCCGCCGTTGCACTCGCCCTCGTGCTCGCTATCGCGCTCGGCGGTCTGGCGCTCGTACCCGATACCTCGGCGCTGAGCGAGGAGGGCGCGGCCGTGCTCAATCAGGGCGATGCCGCCGCCTCGAGCTCGGCCGAAGCGAACGGGGGCACCTCGCCCGACACACCGGCTAACGGCAGCGAAAGCGGCAGCGCGACCGACAGCAGCGCCGCAGCCGACAGCGGGGATTTCCCCGAGGGATCCTACGACATCCTGTGGATCGGCGATTCGGTCTCGCTCATGTGCGTCGAGCCCTTTGAGCAGCTCTTCCCGCACGGCCATATCGACGCGCTCAAAAACCGCCAGTTCAAGGCAGGCATCGAGGTATACGAAGGCTATCTCTCGCAAAACCTCTCGGGCAAGATCGTTGTGATCGCGCTCGGCACGAACGGCCTGGTGACCGACGAGCTCATCGATACCCTCATGGCCGATATCGGCACCGAGCGCTACGTGGTGTTCGTCAACACGCGCCACCCGCAGCCATGGCTCGCCGACACCAACGCGGCGCTGCAGCGGGCAACCGAGCGCTACGATAACGCGCATCTGGTCGACTGGTACAGCTACAGCGAGGGCCGCGACGACCTCTTCGACGGCGACGGCACGCACCTCAAGGCCTCGGGCGCCAAGGAGTATGTGCAGCTCGTGTACGAGGCCGTGCGCGCGGAGCTGCCCGTCCACCCTGAAGACCACGTGGACGACCCGCAGCCCGCGCTGGCGCGCGATGCGGCGAACAAGCTGCTGCAGGCGCTCTCAGCGGGACTCGCCCCGCACCCGCTCGGTGCGCAGGCCGAGGGCAGCGCCGCCTAGGTGCGCGGGCATCCGCGGCTTGTCGGAAGCGCGCGGCGCAGCGTGGAGCCTAGAACCCTAGCGCCTGGAGCACGAACATAACGACCGTGAGCACCGTCACGAGCACGATCGTGGCCCAGGTGAGCGCGTTCCACACGCGCCCGTTGGCATGGGTGCCCATGATGAGCTTATCGCCGGCAATGAACACGAGGAACACCAGCAGGACCGGCAGCAGCACGCCGTTGATGACCTGCGCGCTCATCATGATATCGAAGAGGTTGATACCGGGAAGAATCACCAGCAGCGCCGAGAAGAGGATGATGCCGGTGATGATGCCGCGATAGGCAGGGGCCTCCTCCCACGTGCGATCGGCACCGCGCTCCCAGCCGAAAGCCTCGCAGATGGCGCTCGAGGTCACGCCGGGCAGCACGCAGGCGGCGAGAAAGCTCGCGGCAACCAGGCCGGCGGCGAACAGGATCGTGGACCACGGCCCCACGATGGGCTCGAGGGCGAGCGCGGCATCGGCGGCGTCGGCCACCTCGATACCCGCCGGGAACAGCACGGCGCCCGTCGCAATCACGATGAACCACGCGATGGCGCAGGCGATCACCGAGCCCGAGACGGCGTCGACGCGCTGCAGGGGCAGATCGTCCTCGTTGGCGTTCTTGTCGACCACGTTGTTCTGGGCGAGAAAGATCATCCAGGGGGCGATGGTGGTGCCGATGGTCGCCACGAGCAGCGACACATACGACGGATCGCTCTCCACATGCGGGGCGATCGTTGCGCGGGCGACCTCGCCCCAATCGGGCCCCACCATAAACGCCGCGACAACATAAGTGAGAAACACGCAGCTCACCAGGAGCAGAACCTTCTCGATGCGCCGAAAGCTCCCCGACATGGTGAGCAGCCAGATGATGAGCGCGATCAGCGGAATCGAGATGGTCTTGGGTACACCGAAGAGCGCAAGCCCGCTCGCCAGGCCCGCGAACTCGGAAATGGTAACGGCGGTGTTCGCGATAAGCAGCGCCATCATGGCGAACGAGCTTTTGCGCACGCCGTATTTCTCGCGGATGAGCGAGGCGAAGCCCTTGCCCGTCACGCAGCCGCACCGGGCCGCCGTCTCCTGCACCACGATGAGCAGCACCGCCATCACGGGCAGGATCCAGAGCGTGCCATACCCAAACTGCGCACCCGCGCTGGAATAGGTGGCGATGCCGCCGGCGTCGTTGCCGGCGAGCGCCGCCAAAAGACCGGGCCCCATGGCGCCGAGCACGGCGGCGAGCGTCAGCCGGCGTCTGCCCGGATCGCGCGGCGCGGGCTCGTGCCGGCGTATGTCTGGCTTGAAGCTGCGGGGCACGATAAACGCTCCCTACCCCACCGTAAGCACGACGGCAAGCGTCGCGACAACGGAGAATATGGCGCAGGCGATGATGACCGCCGACGCGCTGAGCGCCGTGCCCGATGTATCGAGATCGTGCCTGTCGCGCCAATCGAGCAGCTTGAGATAGCCTACCGACGTGGCGCACATGAGCACCACCACGCCCGCCGCGCATGCAAACGAGCGCGTGAGCACGGCCGCAGCGAGCGCCTGCTGCCCGAGCACCGCGGAGCCGCCCGCCTGGGACAGCACGTCGTCGGGGAAGGCCGCGCCGGCCACGAGCTGGCCCGACAGATAGACCACGAGCGCCAACACGATGCCCACACCGGTGCTCTGCAGCCAGAATGCCAGATAAGGACGGGTATCCTCATCGTGCTCATCGTCTTCGAGATAGTAGTTCTTCGCAAACGATACGGCGCGCGAGGCCGCGATGAGCACAACCGGCATGGCGCACATGGGGTACACGAACAGCTCCGAGGGCGCGCCCATCCAAGCGAGCGCCGCTGCGATGATGCCCGAGGCAACCGCCCATACCAGCACCCAGTAGAACCGGCCCGCAAACCACGAGAGCACATGCGCCGACTCGCCCGCGCCCTCGCCACCGGTGCCCACGCCGGCAATCTGCAGGTCCTCCTCGTGCTCCTCGGCGATAACATCGAGGGCGTCGTCAACCGTGACGATGCCCAGTATATGCCGCTCGTCGTCGCACACCGGAATGGCCACGAGGTTGTACTTGGTCATCTCCTCGGCCACGTCCTCCTGGTCGAGATCGGGAGCAACCCACACCACGTCGCGATAGGCAAGATCGACGAGCCGCTGGTCATGCGTGGCAACAATGAGGGTGCGCAGCGACAGCACACCGGTGAGCATGCCCGCGGCATCGGTGGTGTAGACGTAGTACACGCTCTCGAAATCCTCATCGAGCTCGCGAATGGCGTCGATTGCATCGGCAACGGTCGAGGTGGCCGGCAGCGCCACAAACTCCGAGGTCATGATACGGCCCGCGGTGTTCTCCTCATAGCCGAGCAGGTTGCGGATCGCCTTCTCCTCGTTGACGCCCATGATGCGCAGCAGCTTCTCGGCCTTCTCGTAATCGAGCTCCTCGATGAGCGCGGCGGCGTCATCGGGGTCCATGAGGGCGAGCATCGAGGACGCATCGCGATCTGAGAGGCCGTCGATCACCTCGGCAACCAGGTCGTCATCATCGAGCTCCGTGAGCGCCTCGGCCGCCTGGGCGGTATCGAGCTGGGCGAACACCTGGCCGCGCAGCCGCGGATCGAGCTGCTCGATGATGTCGGCGATGTCGGCGGGATGCAGTTCATCGAGCGTCTTGTGCGAAACGGAGAGCTTGATCTGCTGCGTGCTGCGCTCAAGCAGGTCCATGTACGACCACGCGATGATCTCCTCGGCAAGCGGCTTGCCCACCGCCTTGCCGATGCGCATCGCCAAGCGCTCCAGCGCGGGGTGCATCGCGCGCAGCAGGCCGCGCATACCCACCTCGGCGCCCAGCAGACGCAGCTGGTTCTCGCCCGTTGCCGAGAGCTTGATGTCGTTCACGCGCACGACCTTCATGCCCTGCGTATCGACGATCTGCTTGTTCAGGATATCGCGCGCCAACAGCACCTCATCGGGCTGGAGGTAGGAGAAGCGCACGTCGGTAGCCGTGGCCTTGAGGTACACGCCCGTATCGTCGATATGGTCGACGTACTTGCGCCACGAGATCATGAAGGGCGTCTTGCCCGGCCCTTGGAACGCGAGCGACGTGACATGCGGGAAGACCTCGCCCGTGGCAATGCCCAGATCGTTGACCACGCCGAGCTTTTCCCCCGCTACATCGATCACGGGGAGCTTGAGCATCTCGGATAGATAGTTCATGGTGCTCCTTTGAACCTATCGGATCTATGGACGCGCGGCGCGCCGGCCGAGATGGGCCCGCGCTCCGGGAAGTACCCCGTGCGCGCGCCGAGAGCACCCGCAGGGGTCAGCGACTGTGAGGTCGAGGTTTCGATTTCACCTGTAGCCTTTCTCATGACCCTGCAAAAACGTTGGCTGCCGTACGCATCAACGCAGCGCACGCAGCCAACCTACTATACCATCTTTTCTCTCGCCGGTGCCGCGCACCAACGCCCGCCCCGAGACCGCACCCGCCGCAGGCGCGTCCGGCCGCTACGCCTCGGGAAGCACGCTGTCTTTGGGCAGCTTGACCTTGTTCTCGATAACCTCGTCAGGGATCGAGCCATCGAGCTCCATGAGCTTGCTCACCGTGACCAGCTCGTAGCCCTGGTTGTGCAGCTCGTCGATGATGGCGGGCAGCGCCTCGACATCCTGCTCGCGGTTGCCGCCGCCATCGTGCATGAGGATGATCGAGCCGTTCTTCACGCCATCGAGCGCGGCGGCCGTGATCGCATCGGCACCGGGGCGCTTCCAGTCGAGCGTATCGATGTTCCACAGCACGTTGCATGAGACGATATCGCCGCTGCGCGCCCACTCGGTTGCGGTGAAGGCGCCATAGGGTGCCCGGATCATCTGCGTGCTCTCGCCCGATGCCTCCTTGAGCGCGTCGAACGCGGTCGTGATCTCGTTGCGCAGGCTGTCGCGATCGAGCTTGGGGAGGTTCTGGTGCGCCATGGTGTGGCTCGCCAGCTCGTGACCGCCGTCTATCACCGCCTTGGTGAGCTTGGGCTTGTTCTGAGCGTTCTCGCCCAAGTTGTAAAACGTCGCCTTGGCGCCCTTCTCTTCCAGGATATCGAGGATCTGCTGGGTGTAGTCGCTCGGACCGTCGTCGAAGGTGATCGCCACGTACTTGCCGCCCTTGGGGCTCAGGTTCTTCGAGGTGACCACCATGTTGGTTGCCTCCTCGACGATCTCCTTATCGATCGTCTCCCCCGAGGTCTCACCCACGGTAACGATCTTCTTGCCGGGCTTGCCCCACTGCGAGACGTACTGCACGGCACCATGACCCTCGGATTGGATGGTGCAGGGCAGCTCGACCTCCTCATCGTGAGCAGGCTCGGTTGCATCGGCGCCGTTCTCAACGGTGAGGGTGTCGCCTTCGGACACCGTCGTGGTCGCGAAATCCTTGGCGGCAACCGCCTCGTCGCCGCGCTTGACGGCGCAGGCATCGCCGCCCTGCTCGTCGAGCACGTTGCCGCCCACCGAGAGCAGGCGCCCCGGCGCAACCCCGAAGTTATCGTTATCGGCAAGCAGCGTCTCGATGGTGGAGTTCACGCGCGTGGTCACCGACTGCCCGTTCACCGCAACCGTGATGTTGCGGAACTTGAAGTACCAGCAGCCAACGCCCGCCGCGAGCGCGATCACCACGAGCACCGCGAGCACGGGCTTGAGCGAGCGCCTGCGACGCGGGCGATGCGGAACGTAGGCGTTGCCGCGCGCCGGATGCGGCTGGTGCGCGGCAGTGCGGGTCCCTCGCGACCCCTGCGCGGTATGGGAGCTCTTCGTTGCGCGCGGCGGATGCGCTGCGCCGGATGTCGCATGGCCCGCCGATGACCTGCCGCCCGTTGCCGAATACCGGCGGCCGCCCGCCTTGCCGGTGTGTACGTATTTGATCTTTGAGTCCATGACCCAATCCTTTATAAGCCAAACAACCTCAGTACGCTGCATCATACCGTGATGCGCGGACACGGAGCCTATTCCTCCGAGGTATCCTCAGATGCCCCATCAGCAGCAGCAGCGTTTTTATCCGGAATCACGGGCAGCACCGCTCCCTCGGGCATCGAAACCTTGGTGAGATCAACCATATCTACCAGGTCGTCATCGGTTGCGATGAGCTCGGAGAGCGTCACAAACTTGTAACCTTCATCCTGCAATTGGTCAATGATGCGCGGCAGGGCTTCAACCAACTGTTCACCGCAGGCTTCGTTATCGGTGAGCAGCACGATGCTGCCGTTCTTCACCGAGCCCACCACGGTGTCCACCACGTCATCGGATCCGTTGAGCAGCCAGTCACCCGAATCGACGCTCCATGAGATCACCGCGCTCACCAGATCCATGGCCTCGGTCCAGTTTTGCTCCGAAAACTCGCCGTAGGGTGCGCGCAGCAGCGCGGGACGCGTGCCAGAGGCTGCCTCGATCGCGTCAGCGCCCGCCGTGATCTGGGTGCGGAGGTCCTCGCCATCGAGATCGGTGAGGTTCACGTCGCTCATGGTGTTCGAGCCCATCTCGTTATCAGAGGCGGCAATGGCCTGCGCTGCCGAAACGTTTTCCTCGGCAGCATCGCCCGATAGGAAGAAGGTCCCCTTGGCGCCCTTCTCCTCGAGAATGTCGAGCACTTGCTGCGTATAGGTGCTCGGCGCCTCATCGAAGGTGAGGGCGATGTACTTGGCGTCCTCGTCGCTGGGCAGCACCGAGGTGCGCCGCACCACGCAGTTCTGCACCTCCTGCACGATGCCGCGGTCCTGCGTCTTGCCCGACGTGTGGCCGGTCCACACCTCCGAGCGCCCGGGAATGCCCCAGGTTTCCACGAACTGCACCGGGCCCGACCCCTCGATGGTGATGGTGGGGGCGATATCGGTTGCCTGGACGTCGTGCTCCTCGTAGACATCGGCGCCGTCGTCGATGGTGAGCTCCTCGCCACCCTCGAGATGCGTTGAGGACAGCGCGTCGAGCGCAAGCGACTCGCCATTGAGCGTGATGGCGTAGCGATCGCCGGCGCCGCGCTCGAGCAGGCTGTCGTCGACCGCAAGAAGGTTGCCGGCATCGTATGTCTCGTCGAGCGCATTGTCCTCGATGAACTGCTCGATGGTCGAGTTGATGCGCACGCCCGTGGTCTCGCCGTTGAAGGTGATGTCGACACTGCGGTTGGCATACCAGATGACGCTTGCCACAAAGAAGAGCAGCGCGCAGCCAATCGCGATGAACGCATAGGGCTTGCGCGCGTTGCCGCCGCCCGCCCGGAACCCTCTACGGCGCGTTCCGAGGCCGCGCGAATGATTGAGATACGTCGCACCACGCCGACGATGCGCGCGCGAGCGCGCGCTAGGAAGCTGGCGTCCCACCGATGTTCCACGCCGGCGATACGGACGCTTCGTCTTGATCTGATAGGAGGTGGTGTGTTTAAGCAATGTCTCCTCCATATGATGGCCGGCGGCCGCGCCACCGCAGCCGCCGCATGCTTAGTGCTTGCTGCGCTTCTTGGGCGCGGGACCCGCGGCCTTCTTGAACTCGCTCTTAAATGCCGAGAACATGCCTTTGGTCTTGCCCAGCTGACGCCCGAGCGCCCGGCTTCCCTTCTCCACCGCGACGGAACCCTTGTCGTCGAGCACCTGGGCGCCCTGTTTCACCTTGGTGCCCACCTTAACGCTCACCTCGGCCGCCTTGGCGGCGGCACCGCCCGAAACATCGAGCGAGGCGGCGTCGTCGCGCACCACCATGGCGCCCTGCGCATAGCCCTTGAGCATCTCGACGGGCATCTCGACATCGCCCAGAAGCGCGCTCGCCGTGGCACCGCGCGTAAGCGAGAGCGTCTCGACGGCGCCGGTCTTGAAATCGAAGACGGCGTCGCTGCAGTACCCAAGCGCCTGCCCCGACTCCGTACGGACATCCATGCCCGTCCAGATGACGCACGTATCGAGATCGATACCCAGGCGCTTTGCCGCGGCCTTGTCGAAATTCGCCTTCTCATCTGCCACGCAGAGCACACCCTCATAGATGTGGAGGGCATCGCGCGCCACGAAGCGGTCGGGCTGCTTGATCATGCCGGCGACATCGGGCAGGCTCACCATAAAGCCCACCACGCGCCTGCCGTGTGGCTCAAACACCGGAAAGTGTATCTTCCCCAGGCGGCGCGGCTCTTTGGGCGATCCGTCCTTGTTGGTGCGCTTATCGGGAGCGGGCGCGCGGTATACCTTGACGCCCTGGAAATCTCGAACGCGCATTATGCCTCGGGGGCAACCTCGGCAGCGGCCTCGGGGGCGACCTCGACCTCAACGTCCACAGCGGGCGTCACGTTGCCCGAGGCAACGGCCTGGTTGAGGGTCTCGCGAAGCTGATCCATGCGCTCGCGGGCAAGGTCGACCTTGGCACGCAGCTCGTCGGTCTTGGCGTCCATCATGGGGCCAAAGTCGCTCACCGCGGCACGGGCCTGCTCGGCACCCTGCTCATACATGTCGCGGGCGTTATCCCATGCGTCGTTGGCCATGTCGGCTGCCATGGCGCGGGTCTCAGCACCCGAACGAGGGGCTGCAAGGATGCCGATAATGGCACCCGCAGCGGCACCGATGGTCGCACCGACCATGAAGCTGAAGGTCTTTCCCATGTCGTTCCCTCCAAATCGAACATATGCGAATCGGGCGGATGAATTCCAGATGTGGACCAATTATACCCGCTGGACGCGCAAAGGGGCCATGACTCCCGCAGACGGACGGGTTTAGCGCTCGTGCGCCGCGGCGGCGCCGCCAAATACCGCGTCGCCCTCAGGCGCTGCCGCAGGCTCGGGGCTCGCGTCGCGAGACTCGCCGCGCTCCCCGCGCAGGCTCTCCACCAGCTGGCGCAGGCCGCGAACCGTGCCCTCGAAATCCGGCGCCGGCGTATCGGGGTTCACGAACGCCCACTGCATCATGAAGAGGGCAGACGAGAGCGCGCCGATGGTGAGGGCATCGTCGGGGCAGCTCAGCTCGATATCGAACGCACGGTCTTCGCCGGGCGCGCGACGCGTGCGGCCGCAGGAGATATCGCCGGCGAGGCCGGTCTGGTTCATGATCTCGACGGTCAGGTGCTCGAGCAGGTGCGCGATCTCGGTATCGCCCATGCAATCCTGAAACTTCTCGCCGGCATCGCCCAGGCAGGCGTGCGTGGCGATCGCGGGCGCCAGATAGTATACGCGCGCCGTCGCCTCGATGTCCTCGGCGGTCGAAAGCGGCATGCCGGGGTTCACGACCACGCGCGCACGCAGCTTGTCGGCGCCCACGCGCACGCTGGTGATGCTCATCAATTCGGCCATAACGTCACCGTCCTTATGTGTGTCGTCCCGCGCCTACTCGGCCTCGTTGCGAGACGTCTCATCGTCAGCAGCCTCATGCTCCTCGGTCCCCTCCGCCGCCTCGACATCGGTTTCCTCCTCGGGCGCGGTTACCCGAACCAGCGAGATGCGCTGGCCGCGCATGGACTGCACCTTGAACTTGTACCCTTCTTGCTCGAACACCTCACCGATATTGGGCACGCCGTCGCAGGTGTCCAGAATCCAGCCGGCGATGGTCTCGTAATCGTCGCTCTCCTCGATGGGCCAGCCGAGCTCTTCGGCGTCGTCGCACGGGAAGCGCCCGTCGACCAGCCACTCGCGGCGCGAAAGACGGGTGAGGTACTTGTTGTCGGGATCGAACTCGTCCTCGATCTCGCCCACGATCTCCTCGACGATGTCCTCGATGGTGATGATGCCCGCCGTGCCGCCGTATTCATCGACCACCACGACCATCTGCTCGTGCGCGGTCTGCATCTCGGAAAGCAGCGGGAGGATGTCCTTGGTGTCAGGCACGAAGGTGGCGTCGCGCAGGCAGGTGCTCACGAGCTCCTTGCCGCGGCTCGAAAGCGCCCGCTCGATGAGGTCCTTGATGTGCGCCATGCCCACCACGTTGTCGGGATCCTCGCGATACACCGGGATGCGCGAGAAACCGGTGCTGCGCATGAGGTCGAGCACCTGCTCGATGGTGTCGCTGTCATCGGCCATGGTGACATCCACGCGCGGGACCATCACCTCGCGCGCCACGGCATCACCAAGGTCGAAGATCTCGTGGATCATGCGCTTTTCCTCGTCGAGCAGGGTGTCCTGCTCGGAAACCATGTACTTGATCTCCTCCTCCGAGACGTTCTGGCGGTCGTCGGCGCTCTTGATGCCCAACAGCGCGGAGATGCCGTTGGCGCTCGCCTGCGTGAGGCACACGAGCGGCTTGGCGATCTTGCGGAACACCATGATGGTGCCGGCGACAGACTTTGCCATGCCCTCGGCGTCGGAAAGACCGATGCGCTTGGGCACGAGCTCGCCGACCACGATGGAAAGATAGGAAACGATGAGCGTGATGACGATGGGCGCGATCACCGTCGCGATGGCGGTGAGCGGCGCGAGCCCAAAGGATTCCATCCACGTGGCGAGCGGGTCGGAGAGCGTATTGGACGACACCGTGGCAGAGAAGAAGCCCACGAGCGTGATGGCCACCTGGATGGTGGCCAGGAAATCGGTGGAGTCGGTGGCGAGCTCGAGCGCTTGGGCTGCGCGCTTATCACCCTCCTCAGCGTCGCGTTCGAGAGAAGCGCGCTTGGCTGTGGTGAGCGCCATCTCCGACATGGAGAAAAAGCCGTTCAAAACAGTGAGCAGCAGCGTCGCCACAAGGGAAAAGACGATCGTACCCAATGTAGGTCAAACCTCCTGAAATGCCTGGTACATGTGCCCTTGACGGGCGAATCGACGGGGTGCCGCAGATGGCGCGGCGCGGAGTCTTTCATCAAATCACGTACAGGATCACCGCCATGAAGATGAAGATGCTTCCGGCAAGCACCCAAAGATGCCAAACGCTGTGCATGTAGCGAATGCGCTTCATGACATAGAAGCCGGTGCCGATGGTATAGCACAGCCCGCCCACCACGAGCAGGGCGAGCGCCACCGGATCAAGCGCTGCGATGAGCTCGAACAGGCGAAAGACCACGAGCCACCCCATCGCGAGATAGATAAGGATGGTAACCCAGCGCGGCTGGCGCTGACGGAAGATGATCTCGAACGAGATGCCGGCGAACGCAAGCGCCCACACCACCACGAACATGGGGATACCGCCCACATCGGCAAGCGTAATGAGGCAAAACGGCGTATAGCTGCCGGCGATGAGCAGATAGATGCTGCTGTGGTCGATGATGCGGAACACGCGTTTCGCCCCCGGCACCGCGATGGCGTGGTAGAGCGTCGAAGCGAGGTATTCCAAGATGAGGGTGACGCCGAACACGATCGCCGAGGCGACATGCGTGGGTTCCGCCCCGCCGAGCGCGGCCTTCACGATGAGCAGCACCAGTCCGGCGATGGCCAATAGCACGCCGATGCCATGCGTGATGGCATTGGCGATCTCCTCGCCTAAGGTGTAGAGCGGCTGCTCTGCATCGTGGCCTTGGGCGTCATGCTGTTGTTCGCGGGGGTATTTGGGGCAGGACCGGCGGCGTTTGCGGCATGTTGCGCAAACGTCTTCCTGCATAGCGGCAGGATCGGGCGCATCCGGTGCGCCCGACGTACTTCGAGATGTTGAACTGTCGCTCGATGCGGACATCTGCTAAAGCAATCCTCCAAAGATAGACCGCTCAGAATCATAGCAAATTAAAATGCACCGCAACAGGGCCGCGCTCGGACGTAACATGAATACGCCCCGTTTGCGCGGCTGCCTCATCACATCGCGACATGCGACGAGGCACACTATGCCGCCTTGCGGCAGCGCATGCCGAGCACAAGGATTGCCGTACCCGCAACAGCCAAAGCCACCCACGCTGCCGAACTATCGCCCGTAGCAGGGATTGCGCTGCTCGTTGGCCGTTGCGCGGAACTCGAGGCACCCGGGGCGCCGTTCGTACCCGTGCCGCCTTGGCCGGAGTCGGCCTCGCCCGTGCCCGTGGCGGGCACGAAGTCGCGCTGCTCGGTCACGCCGCAGCGCTCACATGTGTAGAGGGTATAGCCTTGCTCGGTCGCGGTGGGCTGGATGGTCTCGGTCGCCGTCCAACTGTGTCCCAAGGGGTCGCCCGACAAGAAGGTCTCCGTGCCGACCGCGCCGCACGTGCAGGAGTAGTAATACTGCGCTGCCTCCGTGCAGGTTGCCTTGCTCGCAAGATACGCATCGGTCGCTACCGCTTGGTCAAAGACGTGTGGATCCTTAATCACGACGCCGCCGTAGTCGTATGTGTCGTTGCAGACGGTGTGCACCGTGCCGTCGTTTTGGAAACTCACACCCTCGCCGAACGACACGCCACCGGTGTTGATGAAGGTTGCACCCGATCCAACCTGGATATAAGCAACATCATCGGGGCTAATCGGCTCGAAGCGCACGTCCTGCGCCGTGAGCGTCCCGCGCATGACGCCAAAGTCGCGGAACCACCGTGCAACACCGTTCTTGATCGTATAGGTGCCGTCCCCAGACACGGCCGGATAGTCCGTCTCGACCGTCGCGCCATCCAAGTCCAAAATTCCGCCCTCATACGGAAACACGAGCATATGCATATTCCACACGCCGTCGTAGTAGGCGGAGTTGAGTGTGAGCGTGCTGTTAGGATGCCTACGCCAATCAAACGTATCGAAGTATGCTCTGCCCCCGTCCGCCTGATCAGTCGTGAGCTGAATCGTCACGCCATCCGCCGTGGTGATGGTGCCCCACACATAGCGGTACACCGCCTCGATGCGGGCAAAGCCGTCGGACATGATGAAGGTGGTCTCTGCGGCCTGCGCGTCATCGAGCTCAGCTGTACCGCCGACGACGCTCCAATGGTCAAAAACTCTCACGCCGTCAGTTGGCGCATCGACGCTGATGGCAACCGGATCGCCCGGGTCGTAGGCACCCGAGCCGGTGCCGCCCGTGACCTCGACCTCATAGCGGTGAACCGCACCCTCGCCGGCAAGCTGGCTGTCTTCGACGCCGCTGCCGCACCACAGGTCGCCGTTATTCTGCAGGCTGCCGGCGATCGAGCCCATGCACTCAACGGACCCGTTGCTGGCGAGCGTCACATCCTCGGGCACGGTGAGTTCGACGCCTTGCGGGATGATGAGCTTTGATCCCTCCGCGAGCCCGAAATCCGCCGGAAGCTCCATGGAGGCAGAGACCGTCCATGTAGCGCCGTTGTCGGTACTTACCATGCCGCCCGCGAGCTCGTTACCCGCATAGGCGTTGGTGAGCACGATACCGCCCGTGATTTTGGCGTCGCGCGAACCCGCGCCGCTGGACCAGCCGCCGGCGCCAAAGCCGTATCCACCGATGGAGGTAACGACCCCGCCGCTCACCACGACGTTCCACACCGAGCCACCGTCGCTCGACCCAATGCCGGCGGCATCGCTGCCGCCGCTCGCCGCAACCGTGCCGCCCGCGATCTCGAGATTGGCAACATCGCCATGATAACCATAGGCACCGATACCGGCGGCTCGCCAATTAGTCGCCTCGGCCGTCAAAGAGCCCGAGATGCTTCCATCGCCTGCGGCGCTCGTGATCTTGAGCGCGCTCGTGTCGTTGCCGCCCGACTGTCCCCTGCTCTTGCGGAGCGCTGCGGCCTCGCCCGTCGCTTTGAGGTGGTTTTCTCCCGCGAGGCGAATCTCGGCATTGGTCGCCGTCGTATCGTCCACCGTCACGGGTGACTCGGAGCCTGCGGTCTCGATATTGAGCCCCCTGAAAGTGACCGTGGCGCGTCCGCTGATCTCGATACGGTTCGATGTTGCCTGCGCAGGATCAGTGTTGGCAACCTGCACCGATCCGCCCGTGATGGACAACACGCCGTCGGCATATGTGTAATCCGTCCCGTACGTCCCGTCCGAAACGGTAAACGCACCGGTATCATTGCCGGCATCATCTGAGGCAAACGCCGCTACCGGTGCCGCGAAAGCGACAACGAGGGAAACAGCGAACATGGCAACGCAAAACACGCGAACGTGCACGCCTCGAACTTCACGCAACATGCAACCAGCCTTTTCATTACTCATTCAACCATATATTCAAGACAATACCCCCCCCCTCCCTGCTCGCGCGTCAAGTCATGTGGGAGGGGGTATGTTTGAACAGAAGCCTGAACGGTGACAGGGCTGCCCGTTACTTAACCTCGATGAGCTCGTAGCTGCTTGTGCCGAGGCCGATCTTCTCGCCATGCTCGATCATGCTTCGCCAGTTGGTGTCGGGATGGGTGAGGTTGAAGTGGTCGTGCTGGCAGCGCTCGGGAATACCGCCCCCCGCCTCGAGCTTGGCCTTCATGTCGGTGAGTTCAGAGTTAGGCAGCGTGGGCGCGGCGAGTGCCATGTCGATGGCCGCCTGGTCGATGGCCACGGGATCGAAGCTCGCGAACATGCCCAGATCGGGCACGATGGGCGTGTCGTTCTCGGCATGGCAATCGCAGTTGGGCGAGATATCGAGCGCAAGCGAGATATGGAAGCTCGGACGATCCTGCACCACGGCCTGCGTGTACTCGGCGATCTTGTAGTTGAGAACGTCGACTGCGGCATCGTAATCGGGCTCGATGGCATCCTGGTTGCACGCGCCGATGCAGCGGCCGCAGCCCACGCAACGATCGTGGTCAATCGAGGCCACGGGCACCGTGCGCACCTGGCCGTTCGCAAGCTCGCGCTCGCGCGTCTGCTCGAACGAGATGGCTCCATGTGCACAGATGCGCTCGCATGCGCGGCAGCCGATGCACTGCTCGGGCGCAACGCTCGGCTTGCCGGCGGCGTGCTGCTCCATCTTGCCGGCGCGACTACCGCCGCCCATGCCGAGATTCTTCATGCAGCCGCCGAAGCCAGCCTGCTCATGACCTTTGAAGTGCGTGAGCGAGATCACGATGTCGGCATCCATGAGAGCACGGCCGATCTTGGCCTCCTGCACGTACTCGCCGTTCTTCACCGGCACGAGCGCCTCATCGGTACCCTTGAGACCGTCGGCGATGATGACGTGGCAACCGGTGGCATATGGCGTGAAGCCGTTCTGATAGGCGCAGTCGATGTGCTCAAGCGCGTTTTTACGGCTGCCCACGTAGAGCGTGTTGCAGTCCGTAAGGAAGGGCTTGCCGCCCAGCTCTTTCACCACATCCGCCACGGCGCGCGCATAGTTGGGGCGCAAAAAGCTCAAATTGCCCAGCTCGCCGAAGTGAATCTTGATGGCGACAAACTTGTTCTCGAAGTCGATCTCGCCAATGCCGGCCTTCTTGATGAGCCGCTTCAGCTTGTCGAGCTGACTTTCCTTGGCGTAGGTACGGAGGTTCGTGAAATAGACCTTGGCGGGCCCCATGAGCTTCCCCTCTCGATTGTAAGTCGTATAACGCAGGCCGGCGCAGGCGACGCCGGCTTAGTTCGGACTATACCGCCTGTGCGAGCTTCTCAGCACGATCGGCTGCGGCGAGGGCGTCAATCACCGTGCCCAGCTGATCGCCCAGAAGTACGCCGTTGTACGTGGAATTAAAGCCGATTCGATGGTCGGTCACGCGGTCCTGCGGCTGGTTGTAGGTGCGAATCTTCTCGGAACGGTTACCGTGGCCAATCTGGCTCTGGCGCTCGGCGCCGAGCTCGGCTTGCTGCTTCTGGAGCTCCATCTCGTACAGACGGGCGCGCAGCATCTGCATGCAGACCTCGCGGTTTTGAATCTGGCTGCGCTGCTCCTGCGACTGCACCACGGTGTTGGTGGGCAAGTGCGTGATGCGCACCGCGGAGTACGTGGTGTTGACGCACTGACCGCCGGGGCCGCTCGCGCAGTAGGTATCGATGCGCAGGTCGGACTGCTCGATGTGGATGTCAATCTCGTCTGCCTCGGGCAACACGGCCACCGTCGCCGTGGAGGTCTGGATACGACCCTGGCTCTCGGTCTTGGGAACGCGCTGCACGCGGTGCACGCCGCTCTCGTACTTCATAACGGAGTAGACCTTGTCGCCGTTCACCTTGAACTCGATGCTCTTGAAGCCGCCGGCTTCGCTGGGGCTCGCGTCGAGCACCTCGAGCTTCCAGCCCTGCGCCGCGCAGAAGCGCTCGTACATCTTGAAGAGGTCGCCCGCGAAGATGGCAGCCTCGTCGCCGCCGGCGGCGGAGCGAATCTCCACGATGGTGTTCTTCTCATCGTTGGGATCGCCCGGGATGAGCATGAACTTGATGTCTTCCTCGAGCTTGGGGAGCTTTGCCTCGTTCGCGGCGATATCCTCCTGGAGCATCGCCTTCTCATCGGGGTCGCTCGTGTCGTGCTGCATCTCCTTGGCTGCCTCGATGTCATCGAGGGCGGCCAGGTACTCGCGCGCCGCCGTCACCAGCGGGGTCTGATGCGCGTACTCCTTGTTGAGCCGTGTGTATTCCTTGATGTCGGACGCCACGGAAGGATCCGCGAGCTTCTTCTCGAGCTCTTCGTAGGCAGCGATGAGTTTTTCCAGCTTGTCGCGCATGATGATTCCTTATCTCTCATTTCCGGACGGGCGCATGCCCGCGGATGCAATTCGACGGCAGAGGGGCGACCGCACGTGGCGGCCGAGGTGCATATCACCCAGCTAGAACATGTCGAATTTGAGATACATGCGCTCCCTTTCTCTCGTCCATCCATAATACCCGCTCGAAGACGCGGGGCAAGAGCACGCCCGCGCGAACAGATTATCTCCGCCAGGTGCGCTTCGGCCGTCCCCGCACCGCGCGCCCGTTTCCGCCGCACGCTCGCTCTTGTCCGGGCCTTGCCTGCCCCCGCCCGGGCCTTGCCCACCCTTGCCCAGCCTTGAATGTGCAGCGAACAACGCTGTTGTGTGCACTAAAAGGCAGTTTTCTGCTTCGTAACATGCTTTTGCTGCACATACAACTGCTGTCGACTGCACAAACAACGTGAACGACGACGCGTACGCCGTGGCCGGCGAGTGGGCAGGGAGCGGCGGCTGGCAGCGGAACCGGAAACCTACAGCAGGGTGACCGTGAAGGCGCGCTCGAAGACTTCGCCCGGGGCGAGGATGGTGATGTTGCGCTTGTGCTCGAGCACATCGTCTTCGGTATCGAGCGTCGCGTGGCCGGTCCAGGGCTCGAGCGCAACGAACGGCGCATCGCCCTCGCCTGCCCACACGCCGAGATACGGGAAGCCCTCGAAATCGACGCGTACGCCGCTGCCGCTTGTACGACCGCGCAGCGTCACGGTGTTGCCGGGCACGTTCTCGAGCATGATGGTATCGAAGCGGAACGCCTCTCGGGTAAGCGGCATGCGATCGGAGTTGCGCACGATGGGGTTCAACACGTCGTAGGTAAGCAGACCGGGCCCCGCAATGGTGGGCGAATCGTAGGTCCAGGGCTCGGCAAACACAAGCTCATAGTCTTCCCAGGTCTCATCGCACCCCGGAACAGGCACATTGAACGCAGGATGCCCGCCCACCGAGAAGGGCAGGTCGACATCGCCGGTGTTCTCAACGCGAAACGCCTGCCTGAGCGTTTGCGCACCGGTAAGCGTATAGGACATGTTGAGCTTGAACGCGTACGGGTACGCCTCGCGCGTCGCAGGCGAGTCGACAAGCTCGAAGGTCACCGCGTCATCCGCCTCAGACACGATCTTGTGCTCGTAGTTGCGGGCAAGGCCGTGGCGCGCGAGCTTGACCGGCCCCTGAGCCGATGTCGCCTCGTTGTTGCGCAAAACGCCCACGATGGGGAAGAGCACCGGCGCATGGCGATTCCACCAACGAGGATCTGCCTGCCAGAGATACTCGACACCGTCTTTCACGAGGCTCGTAAGCTGTGCGCCCGCGGGATCGATACGCGCCGCGAGGTCGCCGGAGGCGATGGTTACGATATCGGACATGGCTGCCCCTTCCCTGATATGGATGTCGCCGCAGCACGATGCGCTGCGTCCCATGCACCCATTATCGCGCAAGGGACGCGGCGACGGGACCACATGAACATGCGGCGGACCCGGAACCCCGGATCCGCCGCATGCGGGCACTGCATATTTCGCAGCCGGCACCATGCCGGAGGCGGCCGCTAGTCTTCGAGGTACCGCGACAAAAACTCGCGCGTGCGCGGCTGCTCGGGCGCGGAGAACATCTTCGCCGGCGAACCCTGCTCGGCGATAACACCCTTGTCCATGAAGACCACGCGGTCCGACACGTTCTTTGCAAAGGCCATCTCGTGCGTGACCACGACCATCGTCATGCCCTCGGCCGCAAGGCGCCGCATGACCTCCAGCACCTCGCCCACGATCTCCGGGTCGAGCGCCGAGGTGGGCTCGTCGAAGAGCATGAGATCGGGCTGCATGCAGAGCGCCCGCGCAATGGCTACGCGCTGCTTCTGACCACCCGAGAGCGTGTTCACATCGGCGTGAGCGAAACCGCCGAGCCCCACTGACTCGAGGTGCCCGAGCGCGATCTGCTCGGCCTCGGCCTTAGCGCACTTCTTAAGGGTCACCGGCGCGAGCGTGCAGTTATCGAGCACGTTCATATTGTTGAACAGGTTGAAGCCCTGGAAGACCATGCCGATCTTCTCGCGCAGGCGGTTCACATCCACATGCTCGGCCGCCAGATCGGCACCATGGAACCACACGTGGCCGGCATCGGGGGTCTCCAGCAGGTTGATGCAGCGCAAAAGCGTCGATTTGCCGGAACCGGAGGCACCGATGATGGTGACCACCTGCCCGGGCATGATGTCGAGGTTGATGTCGCGCAGCACCTCAAGGTCGCCGAAGCTCTTGCGCAGGCCTTCGATCCGCACCATGGGCTCGGCGGTGCCGGCGGTAGCGGCACGTGTGGCGTTCTTCTCGCTCATGGCTTACTCCTCCACCTTCACGGGCTGGTCGGACGTGCTGCCGACGGCCTCCATCTTGACATCGAAGCGGCCCGCAAAGCGGCCGAGCAGCCACGTGGCCACCATCGTGAGCACGAGGTAGACGGCTGCGGCGATGAGGAACGCGGGGAAGTAGTCATAGTAGTTGCCGCCGATGGTGCGCGCGGCGAAGGTGAGGTCGAACACGCTGATGATCGAGAGGACCGAGGAGTCCTTGATGTTGATGACCAGCTCGTTGGAAAGGCCGGGGATGGAGTTCTTGATACCCTGGGGGAAGACCACCTTGAGCATCGCCTGCCACTGGGAGAGGCCGAGCGAGCGCGCAGCCTCCATCTGGCCCTTGTCCACAGCCGCGATGCCGCCGCGCAGCACCTCCATCATGTAGGCGGTGGAGTTGAGCGATACGGTCACCAGGCCCGCGTTGAAGGGCGACCAGATCTGGTTGAGCTCCGCACCGCTGAAATCGCCCGTCGCCTGGACGATGCCCAGGATGCCGTAGTAGACGATCATCGCCTGGACCATCATCGGCGTGCCGCGCACCACCGTGGAGTAGACCTTCGCGAAGCCGGTGCCCACAACCTTCCAGAAGCGGATGAAGTCGTTGTCGGGGCGATCGACCGCCTGGATGCGGCAGAAAACGAGCAGCAGCGCCAGGAAAAACGCGATGACGGTGCCGAACACCGCGAGCGCGATCGTGGTGGTGATGCCGGTGATATAGGTGCTGCGGCTCACCCAGAACATCCAGAGGATGTTCTGGAGGAAGTCGTCGGCCGGGCGATCGGTGGCGGAGACGGCGGCCGTCCACGCCGAGGCGAAGCCCAAGACCACGCGATCGATCACGAGCACGAGCGTGATCGCCCAGATGACGTACGATGCGTAGCGCAGCACGCAGCGCGCGGCCGGCTTCACGAGCGGCGAGGTCTCCGCGTAGTTCTTCCAGTGCGTGAGCTTGAACACGAGCGCGAGGACGCTCACGACAAGCCAGGCTACGAGCACGTAGTACATCACCAGCTCGACGGTGAACGCCTGCGCCAAAAAGCTCATCGCCGGACGCGGCGAGCTCGAGAGCAGCATGCCGATGAGCGCGATGGCGCTCGTGCCGAGCAGCACGTAGCGATGGTCGTCCAAGATAAACGACGCCATGCGTCCGCGCGGCCTGCGCATCGCCTGCTCTCCGGAGGGGGCAGAGCTCATCTTGATCTCCTTCATATTTCATGCGTGCGGGCGCGCGCCGAATCTCGCGGCACGCGCCCCTGTCTTACGTGATGATGGGGTGCGGGGATGGCTCCCCTGCATCGCCTACGCCGGCTGACGGTCCATGCAGGCGTTCCACATCTCCTGGCGCTCGTCTTCGGGGATGTCGGCGATGATCTCGTTGATCTTGTCGAGCACGGCATCCTGGCCCTTCGCGATGGCGGCGTTGTCGGGCATGACGGAGCCCTCGAACTTGTCGTCCATCTCGAGCTCCACGAACTCGGGGTGGGTCTCCAACAGCTTGGGCACGGAGAGCATCGAGTAGGTGATGATGTCCGCGGCGCCGCTGTTCAGGTTCTCGACGACCATCGGGACGGTCTCGGCGGGCGTGAGGTGCGTGACGCTGGGCTCCGCCTCCACGATTTGCTCGATGACGTCGTCGTACATCGTGGCTGCCTGGCCCATGATCGCGGCGCCCGCCAGATCGGCGAAGGTCTTCGCGCCAGCCCACTCGGAGTCGGACTTGGTGATCATGACGATGTCGTCGTCGATGTAGGAGTCGGAGAAGTCCGCGGAATCCTCGCGGTCGGGCGTGACGGACATACCGGCGCAGACGATATCGATCTTGCCGTTGTTGAGCGCGTCGATGAGGCCGTCGAAGGAGAGCTTCACGGCCACGGCCTCCATGCCCAGGCCCTCGGCGATAATCTTGGCGGCCTGAACGTCATAGCCGTCTGCATAGGCGCCGTCGATGCCCTCGATCGGAATGGTGTACTCGGACTCTTCCTGGACCTGCCAGTTGTACGGAGGGTAGGCAGCCTCCATGCCCACGCGCAGGGTCTTGCCATCGCCGAGCACGGCAGACGACGCGGCATCGTCGGCGGCAGAACCGGTATCGGTGCCGGCGTCCTGCGCGGCGGGACCGCAGCCCGAAAGAATCATGAGACCGCCCACGCCCGCAGCGCAACCGGAGAGCTTGAGGAAATCGCGGCGCGTGAGGCGCGCCTGGTGTTGATGTTGTGCAGCTGAAGTGGGTCTCGTCATGATCGATCCTTCCGATGTTTTGCTGATATCCCCTTCCGTGCGCCGCAACCGGAGGGAACCCATTTCCCTCCCCCTTGCAACTTAATGCGAGAAAGTTACGTGCACAATCGGCTAGCTTACCGCGCACGCGCGCGCTTTGCCAGCTTCTGCGCAGAGGAAACACGTATGAAAAGATGGGACAGATCGAACCCGTCCCCATGCAACCCATTAGCGAGCGCGGATCGTGGAGGTCACGTTTCCGCGTATGAAATCGTCGACGAGAAACACCGCAGAGCCCGTGCCCGACTCGACAACCTCTTGGCGAATGGCGTCGTAGCTGGTAGCTCCGCCCGTCTGCAGATCGACGATCTCGTCTGCCTCCGCCTGGCTGTAGTAGTCGGCGGGATCGGTCGAATTGCGACGGTATGCGTCGGCGATGATCCATCCGCAGCGCGTCGCCCACACGCATGCATAGCGCCCGCCGCCCAACGAGACGTCGCCCATGCTCGCATTGCCGATATCGCCCATGGCGTCGGTGGGGCCGTTCTGCACGAAGATGCGGCACACCTCGAGCCGCGGGTACGCGCGGGAATAGATGGTCACGTTGTCGCCGGAAACCTCGACATCCACCCGTCCGTCCCAATATGCCGGCAGATCGAGCTCATAGCTCGCCGCCACGACATGCCGTGCCGCGCGCTGTTGCTGTTCGAGCTGCTCCTGCTGCCGCGCCTGCCCGGCCGCAATCGCCTCGTCGCGGCGAGTGACGGCGGCGCCGCGCAGTGCGTTGGCATCGGGCGCATCGGGCGCGGCATCTTCCGCCGCGCACGAAGCTGCAGCGTCGATCTCCTCGTCGGTCACCTCCTGCGCCTCGATGGGCGCGAGCTGGAAGGCCGGCTGGCTGCCGTCGCTGGTTGTTGCGCCGTCGAGCGTCACCTCGATGGCAAGCGCCGCATCCGGCACCGTCCAGATCGTTCCATCGGCCCCGATGGGCGATGCCGCCACCGTGAGCTCGTAGGACCCCTGGAGCAACGCGAGACCCGCTCCCCGCGCGTCAACGTATTGCACCTCATCGACCTCGTTGCCATCGAGATCGGTGCCGGTGACGTGAATCGGAAGACGCGAGGCGCCGGCAGCCGTATCCCAACCCGGCACATCCAGCAGCACGGCAATCTCTATCACGCGATGTTCTTCCTGGTACGCCGCCTGTTGCGCCAGCTCCTCTTGGCGTTGCTGCTCCTGCCGCGACCAGCAACCAACCACCACCGCGATAACGACCGCGCAGACAGCGAGCGCGATGACGACGATGCGGGCGGTCTTCTTGCCGTGCGGAGCGGCGTCCACGTCGGACTGCTCGAGCTTCGTGCCGCACTGCGTGCAAAAGCGAGCATCATCGGCCATTGGGGTGTGGCAGTTTGGGCAAATCACGGCGTCCCCCTTCGCGTTTGGCGCGGATTGCCCGCGCACATACCTTACTCGCCATTATAGAATGCCGAGTGAGTTGTTGAACTATTGGGGAGGGCCCATGCATCGCGTACTGTTCATATGCCACGGCAACATCTGCCGCTCGACCATGGCGGAGTCTGTCATGACCGAGCTCGTGCGCCGTGCCGACCTCAAGGAGGAATTCGAAATCGACTCTGCAGCAACGAGCTATGAGGAGATCGGCAATCCCCCGCACCATGGAACCGTTGCCAAACTGCATGAGGTGGGCATCCCGGTAGTGCCGCATCGCGCGCGCATCATCACGCGCGAGGAGTACGCCAGGTGGGACTACATCATATATATGGATGCAGAAAACCGCCGGGGCCTCAAGCGCATCTTGCACCGCGACCCCGCGGGCAAGATAAGCCGCCTGCTCGACTGGACCGACCATCCCGGCGACGTAGCCGACCCCTGGTATACCGGCAACTTCGATGCCGCCTACCGTGACGTGCTCGCTGGGTGCGAAGGCTTGTTAGCGCATCTCACGGCATAAAATCGCAAGGCGGAAACGGGCTGGAACCTCGTGAGGGCAGCCCCCATTTGTCGTTGATACGTCAACATTTTGCAACCTAATCATTTGGTACCTTGACTATTCGGCGCACCGTAGTAATCTTCTTTGGTCCAACAAATGCAGCCACACGACCGAAGGGAGGATGAACATGTGCGAAGCCATTGACGACAGCTCCCGCGGTACCACGGACGCCCCGCTCAACGAGGCCGACGAGCGGGCGCGCGAACTGCTTGCTGGACTGGGTTTCTGCGGCCACTACATGCACTTTCATGGCGGCGGGCGCTCGGGCAAGGCGCCGATCATCTGCCTCATCGCCAAACGCGGCGGCCAGATTTCCCAGCAGGAGCTCGGGGGGCTGTTCGAACTCAAGCCGGGATCGCTTTCCGAGGTGCTCGCCAAACTCGAGGCAGCCGGGCTCATCGAGCGCACGCGCAACCCGGAAGACCGCCGGCAGCTCATCATTCAGCTCACCGACGAAGGCGCCCGGGAAGCCGCGCTCGACCAAGCGGCGCGAGAGCGGTTCCGCAGCCAGGCATTTACCTGCCTCACGCCCGAAGAGCAGGAGTCGCTTGCAATCATGCTCAAGAAGATCCGCACAAGATGGGAGGAACTCGATGCTTAAAACGCTCATGGCAAGCATCCGCGAATATAGAAAAGCGGCCATCGCCACGCCGATCATCGTGCTCGGCGAGGTCGTCATGGAGGTTGCCATCCCCTTTGTCACCGCGCAGCTCATCAACACCATCCAGGCTGGTGCGACGCTCGATGAGCTCGTGCCCTATGCTGGCACGCTCGTTGCCATGGCACTTGCCTCGCTCGCCTTTGGCATCGGCGCAGGCATCACCTGCAGCGATGCAAGCTGCGGTTTCGCGAAGAACCTGCGCCACGATGTATTCGCCGCGGTGCAGCGCTTCAGCTTCGCCAATATCGACCAGTTCTCAAGCTCGTCGCTCGTCACGCGTCTCACCACCGATGTCACGAACGTGCAGCTCGCCTACATGATGGTCATCCGCACCGCCGTGCGCTGCCCGATGCTGCTCCTCTGCGGCATCGTTATGGCATTCGTCTTGGCGGGCCCCCTGGCGATCGTATTCGTGATCATCGTCCCGCTGTTGGGCTTTGGTCTCTTCAAGGTCATCCGCACCGTGCACCCCATCTTCCGCTCCGTGTTCCATAAGTACGACGCCCTGAACGAGTCCGTCGAGGAGAACATCACCGGCATGCGCGACGTGAAGAGCTACGTGCGTCAGGAGTACGAGAAGAAGAAGTTCGGCCTCGCCGCTCAGGACGTGTGCCGCGACTTCACCCGCGCCGAGAAGATCCTCGCGCTCAACAACCCCATGATGAACTTCTCTGTGAACGCGGTGTTTGTCATCGTCATCCAGTTCGGCAGCTACCTCATCATCTCGAGCCGGGGCACCGTCATGAATGTTGGCCAGCTCAGCGCCCTCACCACCTACGGCTTCATGATCCTCATGGCGCTCATGATGGTGTCGATGGTCTTCGCCATGATCACCATGGCGCAGGAGAGCGCCGAGCGTATCGTCGAGGTCATCGAGACCGAGCCGACGATCGAGAACCCCGAGCACCCCGTCATCAAGATGGAGGACGGCTCCATCGACTTCGATCACGTGACGTTCAAGTATTCCGAGAAGGCCGAGCACCGTGCGCTCGCCGATATCGACCTGCACATCAAGAGCGGTGAGACGCTCGGCATCATGGGCGGCACCGGCTCTGCCAAGACCTCGCTCGTAAACCTTATCAGCCGTCTCTATGACGTGACCGAGGGCTCGGTCAAGGTGGGCGGCGTCGACGTGCGCGACTACGACCTCGAGTTCCTGCGCAACAACGTCGCCGTGGTGCTGCAGAAGAACGTGCTGTTCTCCGGCACCATCAAGGAGAACCTGCGCTGGGGCAAGGAGGACGCCACCGACGACGAGATCAAGGAGGTCTGCGAGCTCGCGCAGGCCGACGAGTTCGTCCAGGGCTTCCCCAAGAAGTACGACACCTACATCGAGCAGGGCGGCACCAACGTTTCCGGCGGCCAGAAGCAGCGCCTGTGCATCGCCCGCGCGCTCCTGAAGCACCCCAAGGTGCTCATCCTCGACGATTCCACGAGCGCCGTCGATACCAAGACCGACGCGCTCATCCGCGAAGGCCTCGCCAGCTATCTGCCCGAGACTACCAAGATCATCATCGCGCAGCGTACGAGCTCCGTGGAGCACGCCGACCGCATCCTCGTGCTCGACAACGGCCACATCGCCGGTCTCGGTACGCACGATGAGCTCATGAAGACCTGCGACATCTACCGCGATACCTACGAGAGCCAGAACCGCACCAGCGAGGAGACCGCCGCAGATGCCACAGCCCAGGAAGGAGGTGCCGCCGATGCCCGCTAACGACGCACGCGAACAATACGAGGCCAACCGCCAGAACGTCGCCGGCCGCACCAAGCCGCAGGCGAAGCCCAAGGGCGGCCGCGGCAAGACGCTCGCCCGCCTCATCAAGACCCTGTTCTCGTTCTATCCCAAGCTTTTGCCCCTCGTGGTCTGCTGCCTCATAGCCAACTCCATTCTCATGGCGCTGCCCGCAACCTTCATGCAGCGTGCCCTCGAAGTCGTGACCGACATGTGGCAGTCCGGCGACTGGGCAAGCGCGTCCGGCCCCATCGGATCGCTCACGCTCACGCTCGTCTGCATCTATGCGGCATCGCTCACGCTCAGCTTCACGTGGAACCGCGTCATGGCCGTCGTCACGCAGGGCTCGCTCGAGAAGTTCCGTGAGAGGGTCTTTGACCATATGCAGGACCTGCCCATCCGCTTCTTCGACCAGCATCAGCGCGGCGACATCATGAGCCACTTCACCAACGATATCGACGCGCTGCGCCAGATGATCGGCCAGTCGCTGCCGAATATCGTGCTTACCACCGTGACCTGCATCTCCGTGGTGTGCATCATGCTGTACTACAGCGTGTGGATGTGCCTCATCGTGGTGCTGGGCGTGCTGTTCATGACGTATGTGACCAAGCAGCTCGGCGGCCGCTCCGCGAAGAACTTCGTGGCGCAACAGCGCGAGATCGGCATCGTCGAGGGCCACGTGGAAGAGATCATGAACGGCCAGCGCGTCGTGAAGGTCTTCTGTCACGAAGACGCCGCACAGGACGACTTCGACGTGCGCAATGAGGCGCTCTTCCGGGCAGCGCGCGCGGCGAACATGTACTCCAACACGCTCGGCCCCATCCTCATGAACCTCGGCAACCTCATGTACGTTATCGTGGCGCTTATGGGTGGCGTGTTCATCGAGCTCGGCGTGCCGAACTTCTCCATCTCCGGCCTGGGCTTCTCCATCGCCGTGACCGTGCCGTTCCTCAACATGACCAAGCAGTTCGCCGGCCAGATCGGCCAGATCTCGCAGCAGATCAACGCCGTGGTCATGGGCCTTGCGGGCGCCGAGCGCATCTTCGAGCTCATGGACGAGGAGCCCGAACACGACGAGGGCTATGTCACGCTCGTGAACACCAAGATGGCCAACGGCGAGCTTGTCGAGTGCCAGGAGCACTCCGGCCGCTGGGCCTGGAAACACCCGCATGCCGACGGCACGACGACGCTCACCCCACTTGAGGGAGACGTGCGCCTCTACGACGTCGACTTTGGGTACACGCCCGGCCACACCGTCTTGCACGACATCTCCGTCTGGGCAAAACCCGGCCAGAAGATCGCCTTCGTGGGCGCAACCGGTGCCGGCAAGACCACCATCACGAACCTCATCAACCGCTTCTACGACATCCAAAGCGGCAAGATTCGCTACGACGGCATCAATATCGAGAAGATCAAGAAGGACGACCTGCGCCACTCGCTCGGCATGGTGCTCCAGGACGTGAACCTGTTTACCGGCACCGTCATGGATAACATCCGCTACGGCCGGCTCGACGCCTCGGACGAGGAGTGTATCGCCGCAGCCAAGCTCGCCGGCGCGCACGGCTTCATCGAGCGCCTGCCTGAGGGCTACCAGACGATGCTCACCGACAACGGCTCCAACCTCTCCCAGGGCCAGCGCCAGCTGCTCTCCATCAGCCGCGCCGCCGTGGCCGATCCGCCGGTCATGATCTTGGACGAGGCAACCTCCTCCATCGACACGCGCACCGAGGCCATCGTGCAGAAAGGCATGGACGCCCTCATGAACGGGCGTACCACGTTCGTCATCGCGCATCGCCTCTCCACGGTGCGCAACTCCGATGCGATCATCGTGCTCGACCACGGCCGCATCATCGAGCGCGGTAGCCACGACGAGCTCATCGCCAAGAAGGGCGTGTACTACCAGCTCTACACGGGAGCGTTCGAGCTCGAGTAGCGAGCGCGATACGCTATCCGCTCTCTTGTATGCCGGGGCGGCACGCGATTGGTTCGCGTGCCGCCCCGTTGCCGTGTATCGCGTATACTGTGACCCATGACGAATCGAACCCCCATACGCGAACTCTCCCCCGCCCGCCGCTGCGCGCTGCTCGGCGTGCTGTGCGCGCTCGCCCTCATTGCAGGCTATCTCGAGGTGCTGATACCCCTGCCCGTCACCGTGCCGGGCGTCAAGCTGGGGCTGGGCAACGCCGTGGTGCTCTTCGCCCTCGTGCGCCTGGGGCCGAATCCGGCGGGCTTGCTCATGCTGGCCAAAGTCATCTGCTCCACGCTGCTCTTTGCCAACATGCAGACGCTCATGTTCAGCCTCGCCGGCGGCATGCTTTCCTGGCTCGTTATGGCAGCGGCGGTGCGCAGCCGCCTCTTCTCGGTGATCGCCGCATCCGTGCTGGGCGGCGTAGCGCATAACGCAGGACAGCTCCTTGTGGTCGCCCTGCTGCTCTCACCGCAGGTGGCGCTTGTCAACGCCCCCGTACTCGCCATCTCGGGCGTGGTTGCCGGCGCGATCATCGGCCTGATCGTGCGGGCGGTACTCGCCACATCCAGCGACACCGCTGAAAGCCCGAGGGGGGCAGATCCGCATGCCTGATGTTCGCACGCGCACCATCTCCCGTCGCCAGGCGCTTCGCCTGCTCGTTGGAACGGGCGCCCTCGGTATGGGCGCCGCCCTGGGCGCAGGCGGTCTCACCGGCTGCGCGACGACCCCTCAGGCCAAGCAGGGCGCCAGCGACACGATGACAGAGCCCGCTACCAGCTCGACCTTTGCGTTCGACACCTACTGCACCTTCACGGTCTACGGCGACGATGCCGCGCCGGCGCTCTTGGCGCGTGCCTGCGCCCGCTACGACGCGCTCTTCGACCTCTACGACGATGCGAGCGACATCGCGCGCATCAACGCGGCGGCGGGCGCCCCCACCACGGTGGATCCTGCAACCGCCGACATCATCAAGCAGGCGCTCGTATACTGCGAAGAAGCGAACGGGCGCTTCGATATCACGATCGGCGCCGTGTCGACCCTTTGGGATTTCGTGAAGGGCGTGCGCCCCACCGACGCCGAGATCGCCCGCGCGCTGCCGCATGTCAATTGGACCTGCGTGACCGTGGACGAGTCCGACCCGGATGCACCCACGGTCACCCTCACCGACCCGGCAGCGAAGCTCGATTTGGGCGGCATCGCCAAGGGCTACATCGCCGATAAGCTCTGCGAGCTGCTGCGCGACGAGACCGCGGCAACCGCCGCCGCCATCTCACTCGGCAGCAATGTGGTCTACCTGGGCGAGAAACCCGATGGTTCGCCATGGGAAACCGGCATCCGCGATCCGAACGACCCCGGCGGCAGCACGGTGGTCGACACCGTGAGCACACGCGCCTGCTCGCTCGTCACGAGCGGCCTCTACGAGCGCACTTTCACGCTCGATGATGTCACGTACTGGCACATCCTCGACCCGGCAACCGGCATGCCGGTGGTAACCGACACCGTGAGCGTTACCGTTCTCTCGCCATCCTCCACACGCGCCGACGCGCTCTCAACCACGCTCTTCATCGCCGGAAGCGAGGCGGGGGCGAACCTCGTTGACGCCTACAGCGACACGGCGGCCTACTTTATCACCACGTCCGGCGCAGTGCGCACGAGCAGTCGCTGGGATGAGCTCACGAGCGCGGGCTGACCTTAGAATTCGCCGATGCGGCGAACCTCCGGTTCGAGATTCACGCCGAACTGCTTGCGCACCTCGCTTTGCACGCGTTCGATCAGGCGGCAGACATCCGATGCCGTGGCCGCCCCGGTATTCACCACGAACCCGCAGTGCTTCTCGGATACCTGCGCCCCGCCCACGCGCGTACCCGCCAGACCAGCATCCATGATGAGCTTGCCGGCGAAATAGCCCTGCGGCCGCTTGAAGGTCGATCCGGCCGAGGGCAGTTCGAGCGGCTGCTTCTCCTCGCGACGACGCTGGTAGTCGTCCATGCTGGCACGGATCTGCGCCTCGTTGCCGGGAGCAAGCGCGAACGTGGCAGACAACACGATGAGCCCCTCTTCGGCAACGCGGCTCTTGCGATACCCCATGGCGAGCTCGTCCACACCGAAACGCTTGACCGTGCCTTTTTCGTGCGTACCGTCGGGGCACATGGGCCCTGGTATGTACACCTCGACCGACTCGAGCACATCGGCTGTTGTGGCATCGTACGCACCGGCGTTCATGAAGCAGGCACCGCCCACGCTCGCGGGGATGCCCCAGAGCGCCTCCATCCCGGTAAGGCCCGCATCGGCCGCGGCGAGTGCCACGTCGCGCAAGAGCGCCCCCGCCTGCGCATGCACGCGCGTGCCCGCGACCTCGACATCGGCGTAGTTATCGCGCAGCAGCACCACCGCGCCACGAATCCCGCGATCGCCCACGAGAATGTCGCTGCCGTTACCCACCACGGTTACCGGAACGCCTGCGATCGCGCAGATATCGAGCACCCGCTCGACCGCCTGGGGCGTGCGCGGGGAGATCACCACGTCGGCCGGACCGCCAATCTGAAACGTCGTGTGCTGCGCCATCGGCTCGGTGAGCGCGACGGCGTCCTCTCCGCACGCCTCGGCAAATGCGCAGATGACTTCGTCTGATAGATAGCTGTATTCGTGCATGGTAACCGCCTTGCCGGGTGTGCCTGACCAACTTGCTTTGCATTGTACCCAGAACTATAGTTGCACTCACGATGCCCCGCCAATCACGCCTGAAGGGAATTGCCCCGCATGAGCCCGCGCCCGCCCCGCACGCCCCAGCGCCCCCGCGGCGCGCGCACGACGCCCACGGTGCAGCTCGAGGGCGTCTGGTATGCCTACGGGACGGGCACCCAAGACGCACGCGGCGCCGAAAAGGAGCTCTGGGCGCTCCGCGATATCTCGCTGCGCATCGAGCAGGGCGAGCTGGTGTGCGTCGTGGGCGCCAACGGTTCGGGCAAATCGACCCTCATGCGCGTCATGGATGCCCTGGTGCACCCCCAGCGCGGGTGTACGACGATTGCGGGCGTTGCGACAGATGGCGCATGCAGCCCTGCGCTGGCGGCGGAGGTCCATCGCCGCTGCGCCATGGTGTTCCAGAATCCCGATGATCAGATGGTCACCAGCATCGTTGCAGACGATGTGGCCTTTGGACCCGAGAACCTGGGACTCCCGCACATTGAAATCGCACGCCGCGTCGATGCGGCGCTTGCGCGCACCGGCATGAGCGACTGCGCCGCGATGGATCCCTCGGATCTCTCGGGCGGCCAGCGGCAGCGTGCGGCCATAGCGGGGGCACTCGCCCTGCAGCCCGAGCTCCTACTCCTCGACGAGGCGACCTCCATGCTCGACGAGCAGGGGCGACGCGACGTTCTCGAGATCATGGCGCAGCTGCACGAGCAGAGCGTCACGATCGTCTACACCACGCAGCACATGGACGAAGCCCTGCATGCGGACCGCGTAATCGCGCTCGATGCGGGCCGCATCGCCTTCGATGGTGCGCCGGATGCCCTGTTCGAGCAGGGCGATCTGTGCAGCCAGCTGCGTCTCGAGGCACCGTTTCCCTTCCGGCTGCGCGCGGCACTCAAGACCCGCGTGCCTCGCTGCGCCGATCTGCCCGCGTGCCGTAACATGCACGAGCTTGCACACGCCGTCGCCGTGCGTCTCGAGGTAGGGCACCGAGTTGCATCGCCGCGCGCGTGCGCCGCGGAAGCTCCGGCGCCAGCCACAGCGCACACCGCGGCACCTCGCTCCCCCGGCGCCGCCGGCATCGCGCCTGCCATCGCGTTTGACGATGTCTCGTTCAGCTATGCGAGCGCGCCGGCACATCGCCGTCACGTTCGGCGGCATCGCGACCAGCACCCTGCACACGACGCCGTGCACCGCCTGAGCTTCTCCGCGGAACCGGGAACGATCACTGCGCTCGTTGGCCATACCGGATCGGGGAAGACGACGACCGCGAAGCTCGCCTGCGGCCTCATCGTGCCCCATGCCGGCTCGGTGCGCATCGCGGGCATCGACACCGCTGATGCAACCCGCCGGCATGAGCTGCGCGCACGCGTGGGTTACGTAGCCCAGTTTCCCGAGCGCCAGCTCTTCGCCGCAACGGTCTTCGACGACATCGCGTTCGGCCCGCGCAACCTCGGTCTCCCCGAACCCGCGGTCTCCCAGCGCGTTGCGCACGCGCTCGAGGTAGTCGGGCTCGCACAGAGCCGGCTGCTGCTCGACCGCGCGCCGCACGACCTCTCGGGCGGCCAGCAGCGCGCCGTCGCCCTCGCGGGCATCATCGCCATGGACTGCCAGACGCTCGTGCTCGATGAGCCCATGGCGGGCCTCGACCCCGCCGGCAGGGCCCGCATGCGCACGCTCCTTGCAGCCCTGAAGCGCGCGGGAACGGCGATCGTGTTCGTCACGCACGACATGGACGATGCGGCCATGCTCGCAGACCAGGTGCTCGTGCTCTCCGACGGGCGCATCGTCGCACGCGGCACCCCGCGCGCGGTGTTCACCGCACCCGACGCCGGCACCGCGCTTCCCGGCATCCCGCAGGCGCTCGCGTTCTCGCGTCTGCTGGCAAGCGCCGGCGCGGCGTGCCGGCCCGATGCGCTCACGCTCGACGAACTTGTGGAGGAGGTGGCCCGTGGCGCTCAAGGCTAGCTTGGGACAGTATTACTCGGCAGACTCCCCGCTCCATCGGGCGGATCCCCGCGCCAAGATCGCCTGCGCGCTCATCTTCATGCTGAGCTGCCCGTTCATCGCAACGCCGCCCCAGCTTATCCTCGCCTTCGCCGCGGCGGGCGCAGCCGTGCGCCTCGCCCATATTCCGCTGGCGCGCTTCGCGGCGCAGATGCGCCCGCTCGCCGTGTTCTTCGCGGTAACATCGCTCGTCAACCTGTTCTTCGTGCACGACGGAGCACCCGTTGCCGCCCTCGGGCCCCTCGTGATCCACGAGGGAGGCGTCTCGGCCGCCGTGCTCTACACGCTGCGCTTTGTGCTCATGCTCGCGGTGGGATCGCTGCTGCTGTTCTCAACCGCGCCCACCGCGCTCACCGACGGCATCGAGCGGCTGCTCGCACCGCTCGACCGCCTGGGCGCCTCGAGCTCCGAGATCGCGCTCACCATCTCGATCGCGCTTCGCTTTGTGCCCATCCTCGCGCAGGAGGCGCGCGATGTGGTGGACGCGCAGATTGCCCGCGGGGCCACGCTGGGAGCCAACCGCCTGGCAACCTACGCGCGCCTGTGCGTACCCATGCTGGCGCCTTTGTTCTCCAGCGCGCTGCGCCACGCCGAGGCGCTCGGCATCGCGCTGGAGGCGCGCTGCTACACCGGGGGCGCCGGACGAACGCACTATCGGCCGCTCAAAATCAGTATGAAAAAAGACGGCCCCCTCATTGCGGGGACCGTCGTCTACCTGCTTGGCATCGCAGCGCTTGCCCTGTTTGCGTAAGCGCCGCCCGAAAGCTAGTCGCGCGCGGCGAGGTTGATGCCCGATGCCCAACCCCAGCGCGGCGTCACGATGTCGCCATAGTAGCTGCACCAGCTATCGAGGCTGTTGGTGTTGATGGCGCCGATGTTCTCCATCACGCGGTTGTCGCCAATATAGATGCCCACATGACCCCAGATGCGGCCGGCAGAGGTGTGCCCGTGCGTGGAGACCGCCACGATCATGCCCACCTGGAGGTCGGCCTTTTTGGAGTAGCTGCACCACCGCGAGTACATGTCGCACGCGTTGCCGCCCGGATACCCAAAGCCGGCGCGCTGGAACACGCGCGACACCCACGCCGCGCAATAGCCGCGGCCGGGCGAAGGCGTAGCGTAGCACGAGTTCACGATGCGCTTCTGGGCGCCGCTCGCAGCGTCATAATCCTGGCCGCTGCCCTTCTCGGGAATATAGGCGCTCTCCCCGGAGCTCGAGCTGCCGCCCGAATTGCCGCTTTGCTGCGCCTGGGCGCGGCGCGCCTCTTCCTCGGCCTGGCGGCGCGCTTCCTCGGCCGCGGCAGCCTCGGCTGCGGCGGCCTCCATGATCTCGGCGTCGCGCTGCTCCATGAGCTGCTGCACCTCGCCCGAAAGGCCGCTCAAGAGGTTCTGCACCTCGGTTTGCTTCGCCTGCATATCGCTGAGCTGCTGGGTCTGCTGCTCCTTGAGCTCCTCGAGATCGCTCTTCTGCTCCTCGAGCTCCTGCTTCTGGGCAGCAAGCTCCTCCTGGATCTCCTGAACCTCCTCGATGGCCTGCTGATCGCTCTCGTTCACCTTGTCGAGGTAATATGCGTTGGAGATGAGCTCGTCGAACGATGTCGAGGAGAGCAGCAGGGCCAACGCACCGCCGTCACCGCTCTTGTAGCTCGAGGCAACGCGCTCGGCAAGACCGCTCTGCTTCTCCTCGAGCTCCTCTTGCTTCTGCTCGATCTGCGCCTGGGTGTCGTCGATTTGCGTCTGAACATCCTCGATCTGCTGCAGCGTGTCGCTCTGCTGGATGCTCAGCTCCTGGAACTGCGCGGAGATGCTATCGAGCTGCGATTGGACGGCGTTGTACTCCTCCTGTGCCTCACTCAGCGCGTCGAGCGTCTCCTGCGAGGCCTGGGGCTCGGCGAGCGCACGCGCCGGGCCGCCAAACAACACGGCGGCTGCGGCAACGCCGAACAGGCCCTTCAGCGCGTCGCGACGCGAGAACTCCGCCTGGTATGCAATGCTGAGAAACTTGTTTTTGAGCGCAGCCTGCTGCTCCCGCTCATCGTTGCGTGAAACGTTCTGTGACATACGTGCTCCATTTATGATCGTGTGTATATGTCGCGTGACCGTTGTAGGTATAAGGATAACGCAAGGGAACGCCCTTGCGAAACATTCATAGACTCACGCCGCGGGATCGCACATGAAACCCTGAGGTGCACACGTGATACCCCCGCTCCTGCGCTATACTCAAGCCACGTCCACCATGGAAGGAGGGACTTCTATGTCCTGCTCGCTCGCACCATCCGAAACCTGCGTCCTCGTTACCGGCGGTGCCGGGTTCATCGGCTCGCACACCACCGTCGAGCTCCTCGAGCGCGGCTATCACGTCGTAGTCGTCGACGACCTTTCCAACTCGAGTCCCGTCGCCATCGACCGCATCAAAGAGATCGTGGGCGACGACGCCGCTCAGAACCTTACGTTTTACGAGCACAACATCCTCGACCGCGCGGCGCTCACGCGCATCTTCGACACCCACCACCCCGACCGCGTGATCCACTTTGCCGGTTTCAAGGCCGTGGGTGAGAGCGTGAGCAAGCCGCTCGAGTACTACAGCAACAACATCGGCAGCACGCTCACCCTGTGCGACGTCATGCGCGAGCACGGCTGCACGTCGATCATCTTCTCGAGCTCCTCGACCGTCTACGGCGATCCGGACAACCCGCCCGTAACCGAGGAGGATCCCAAGAAGCCGGCCACCAACCCGTACGGCTGGACCAAATGGATGATCGAGCAAATGCTTATGGACCTGCACACCGCCGATCCCGCGTGGAACGTGGTGCTGCTGCGCTACTTCAACCCCATCGGCGCGCATCCCTCCGGCCTGATCGGCGAGGATCCCAAGGGCATCCCCAACAACCTCGTGCCCTACGTGGCGCAGGTTGCGGTGGGCAAGCGCGAGGCCGTGCAGGTGTTTGGCAACGACTACCCCACCCCCGACGGCACCGGCGTGCGCGACTACATCCATGTGGTCGACCTTGCCCGCGGCCATGTGTCGGCGCTCGAGTGGATGAACGGCCGCACCGGGGTCGAGATCTTCAACCTGGGCACCGGCACCGGCTCCAGCGTACTCGACGTCATCCACGCGTTCGAGCAGGCATGCGGCCATGAGCTGCCCTACAAGATCTGCCCGCGCCGCGCCGGCGACATCGCTGCCAACTGGTGCGACGCCTCGAAGGCGGAGCGCATGATGGGTTGGAAGGCGCAGTTCGACATCGCCGACATGTGCCGCGACTCCTGGAACTGGCAGTCGAAGAACCCGGACGGTTTCGCCAGCGCGCAGGCCTAGGCTAGCGAGCGGCTTTCTCGCCCCAATCACACAGCATGCCATGCCGTGCGCGCCTCATGTGGGGCGCGCACGTCGTATATAGGTGCCGCGCAAGGCGGCAACGAGAGCTCATCGGCAGCGCGTTCCCGCACGTCAACGCGCTTGCATGCCAAAAGGACGTTCAACATAGATGCCCTGCGGGCCGCGACCGGCTAGAATCTAAGGAGCGGGCCGGCCTCCACAGAGCAGCATCGCCCGCACCAGCCTGAATACGTCTTGAGGAGCTTGACATGGCCCATGCAATCAACCCGACCGCCGCCGCGCATCAGGCGCACGCGGGCGAATCGGACTTCACGACCTACCTCGCCAGCAAGCTCCCGCTGGTCGAAGACGCGCTCGCGCGCACCGCGCCGCGCATCATGCCCGAGCACCGGGCAGACGTTGCAGACGACCTCGACCGTTACCTCTATACGCCGCTCTCCCGCTTCACGGCATCGGGCGGCAAGCGCGTACGCCCCGTGCTCGCCCTTCTGGGCGCCGAGGCGGTGGGCGCACCCGCCGAGCTGGCGCTGTCGTGCGGCATCGCCATCGAGCTCTTTCAGAGCGCCGCGCTCATCCACGACGACATCGCCGATGAAAGCGAGCTGAGGCGCGGCGAGCCCTGCCTGCATCGCACCGAGGGCACGGGGCTCGCGATCAACGCCGGCGATCTTGCGCTCACGCGCGTGTTCGAGGTCGTGCTGGTAGACGAGACGCTACCAGCGGAGCGTCGCCTGCGCCTCCTTGAAGGGCTCGCACGCATGGAGCGCTATACGCTCGAGGGCCAGGCGCTCGACCTTGGCTGGGCGCGCGATGCGCGCTGGGATATCACCAGCGACGCATACCTCGACATGGTCGAGGATAAAACCGCATGGTATTCCGCGGCGCTCCCCCTCGCCTTGGGTGCGCTCGCCGGCGGCGCGGATGATGAGGTCGTCCACGCCCTCATCGAAATCGGGCGACCCGCGGGCATCGCGTTCCAGATTCAAGACGACCTGCTCAACCTAGTGGGCGACGCAGATGCCCAGGGCAAAGATTTCCGATCCGACATCACCGAGGGCAAGCGCACGCTTGCCGTTGTCACCGCACTCGAGCACCTGCCAGAAGAGCAGCGCGCAGAGCTCGTCGCAATTCTTGAGGCAAGGACCACCAACCCCGACAAGCTCGGACGCGCCGTCGAACTCATCGAAGCGGGCGGCGGCATCGCCCATTGCCGCGAACGCGCAGAGGAGCTCGCGCACACCGCGATCGCGCGCACCGAGCACCTTGCGCGCTCCGGTGCCGTGACCACCGAGGCCTGCCAGCTCATCTGCTCGATGGTGCGCTTCTTTATCGAGCGCGCGAGCTAGCCGCGTGGCGCTCGAGCGCGCGATAGACAATGGCGCCAGCGGCAAGCAGCACGCCCGCCACCACAACCGCCACGACCGCGGCAAGGTAGTTGCCGTCGCCGAATGCCGAGGCGGCGATCGTTGATGTCACGATAGAGGGGAGTCTCCCCAACGTGGCGATGAGCAGCACCGCCGGAAAGCGCATCGCCGACAGGCCGGCGAAGTAGGTGAGAAAGTCCTTGGGTGTTCCGGGGATCAGAAAGACGATGAGCATCATGAGCTCGAGCTTCCGCGCGTCGTGCAGCCACGCATAGCGCTCGAACATATCCCGCGCGAACAACAGCTCGACAGCCCGCCGTCCCCACCGTCTCACCGCCCCGTAGATGATCGTCGTGCCCATCGCGCTCGCCACGAGGCACAGCACGGTCCCCTCGATGCAGCCGAACGCATAGCCGCTCGCCAGCTCGACCGGTTCTCCCGGCAAGAAGGCAAGCAGCACCTGCGCCACATTGATGCCAATCAGCACCAGGCGACTCAAAACCGCATGCTCGGCCACATAGGCGCGCACCGCCTCGGCATTCATGAGCCACGTGTAGACATCGGGCAGGTAGCGCCATCCGGCATACATCGTGCACAGCACCGCGAGCGCTATGACCACGGCGAGGGCCGCGCGGCGCCCGCCTCGCGACGTGCGGCTCCTTGCGCTGTCGGCCGCCGACGGGGCGGGAACTGCCTGCCGTGCTGCATCATGATCGCGTTCGTCCATCATGTTTCACCCTGCCATTCTGTGCGGAGCCATGCTGTATCTGCTCGCCGCTCTGCAGCGAGTGTATCGGGGAGCCCGTTCATGAGAACTGAAGAAGCAGCTAACGTTTTGTTAAGGTTGGCGGGACACGTCGATGAGCACGGTCGCAACCGCGCCGCCGTCTGCGTTGGCAAGCGTTATGCCGCCGCCGTGAAGCCGCGCCAGCATGCTTGCGATCGACAGGCCCAACCCGAAGTGCTCTGCAGATTTCTGCTCGCTGAAAAACGCCTCGCATCCGTGGCGCAGCGCATCCGCCGAGAAGCCTGGGCCGTCGTCGGCAACTTTCACCTGCAGGCACATGCGCTGCTGCCCCCGCTCGGCCAGATGGATCAGCGTGACCTCGATGCCTACGGTTTGCACCGCAAAGCGACATGCGTTGGCAATGAGATTGCCCAACGCCTCTTCGACAAGCGCCTCATCAACAAACACGCGCACGCGACCGGGGTCGTCGATGGGCAGCGGATGCTCGCTCGAGGCGGCAAAGCTGCATGCGAGCCCGGACGCCTCGACGAGGGCGCGGGCGAAGCGCGCGAGGTTCTCGGCAAGCTGCACATAGCCCGTTTCCCGACGATCAACAGTGCGGTCCTCGAGCTTGGTCACGCTCGTCATGGCCCGGCAATAGTCCTCGAGCCGCGTGACCTGGCCCGCGAGAACATTGATTGACGCCAGCATCTTCTCATGCAGATCGTCTTCCGCGTCCCCAGATGCCGCCGGCGATGCCGCGTCGCGTTGTCCTGCGGCGGGCAGCGCCGCACGTTCCGCACGCAGCCGCATCATCTCGACGGTTCCTTTGAGCACCGTGAGGGGCGTGCGCAGATCGTGCGCGAACGCCGCGTTGAGCCGCCGGCGCTCTTCCGCAGTTTCCCAGAGCGCGCGCTGCGCCGCATGAAGCGAGATACGCATCGATTCGAATGCCTGCGCAAGCGCCCCGAACTCCCTGCCGGCAACGTCTCCGGTCACGAAATCGAGATCTTGTCGCGCGATATGATCCGCCGCGTCACGCAGCGTGCCAAGCGGTGCGCGCATCCGACGGGCATAGAAGCGCCGGAACAGCAGGATGGCAAGCAATGCCCCCACGACAAACGGCGTGAGCACCATAGCGAGCCGCACCGCCATGGCTGCGCCCTCGAGCTGCGACGCGGGCTGCGAGACGTAGTAGCCGATGTTCGAAACGAGCAGCCGGCCACCCGTCCCGAGGACATCCGCGACGCCCTCGTCGGCCGGCGCGCGCGATGCGCGGGCCTGCTCGTCGTACGCCGCGAGCTCGGAGACGGCGATTGGCTCCGGGCTGTAGGGGTTGCCGCCCGCCGCCCGATAGTCCGCCTCGGTATAGTTGCCGCCCCAATCGAACAGCTCAAGCTCGGGATCATCGGTGAGCATATCGAGGGTCGCGTACACGCTCCGATGGCTTTGCTGCCCCTCGGCCCCGGCAGAAGGCTCAGGCGTCTGCTCGACAAGACCCGCGGCGCTTAAAAACGCCAAGCGGCTGGTATCTCCGCCGAGATCGATCGTGACGGCAGGCACCAGCTCGGCACGCGCCGCATCATAGAGATACGGACCGGGGTTGATCTCAACGGCATCTGCGAGCGCGCCGTAGCGAACGCCCTCGTAAACGGCCGTGAGCGGTATGAGGACCAGCACCGACACCCCGAGCACGGCGCATGCCCACAACACCGTGTAGCAGAGAAAGGCGCGCATCAGTGGCAGCCCGCGCCACCATGCCCGCATGCGCCCCATCAGCGTGCCGCCCATCGGTACCCCACTCCCCACACGGTCTCGATATGGTCTTGCCGCGCCCCCGCCTGCGCAAGCTTCTTCCGGATGCGCCTGATGTGCTCGCGCACGATCGACGGGTCGCCCTCGGCGCCCCACCCCCATACGCGCTCGTAGATCACATCGCGATCGAACACATGCCCCGGAGCCTTGCTCAGCAGCTCCACGATGTCGAACTCCGTTTTGGTGAGCGCAACCTCCTGGGTGCCCTTCGGGCTCGCCACCTCGACGCACCGTCTACCGAAGTCGATCGTAATATCGGCATAGATGCGCGCTTGCGCCGCAACCGGCGTCGCCCGGCGATCCTCGCGCATCAAGTGCGCCCGGACGCGTTCCCCTAGCACATCGAGCGAGAAGGGCTTTATCACGTAATCGTCCCCGCCCGCTGTAAACCCGTCGATCTGGTCGGCGTCCTCCACGCGGGCGGTGAGGAATATGATGGGGCACGACAGCAGGCTTCTCATGCGCCGGCAGAGCTGAAACCGTCCATGCCCGGCATATTGACGTCCAGCAGCACGATATCGATGCGCGCTGCAGCGCTCCTGAGACTCGCGTCGACAGCCACAAGCGCTTCCCGTGCGCTGTTCGTGACAATGGTCGTATAGCCCTGAAGCTCGAAATACTCCTCCAACATAGCGGCTATCGCCTGCTCATCATCTACGATGAGCATCCTGCGGACGTTCACCATATCCAAGCCCCCGTATCGCATGTACCGTATGGCAACCATCATGACACGCATTTGTCTACGGTTTATCTACAAGGGCGCACATTGATGACGCACCCCGACACAGCGGCAGGCGGTACCCCCTCCTCATGATTTGGCCCGTATACCATGGAAACTTTTTCGAACCTGCAGCGACAGGTCGTTGGAGCGCGGCGCATGTCGTATATTGATAGGGTTCATCACCATGCCCTCGGTCTGCCGCGAACACGAAGTCGTCGGCACCGATGTTGTATAGAAGGAGCCCCATGGAGCCGATTACCCGAGGAATGCAGGGTCCCGCGGTAGAAGACGTGCAGACACGTCTTTCTGCTCTCGGCTACAGCATCGAGCAGGACGAGCTTGCCGCCCATGATTTCGGCGCCTCGACCGCCATGGCCGTCAATATGTTCCGCATGAGTAACGGCCTCGATGCCGGCGAGAGCGTCGACACGCCGTGCTGGAGCACGCTCGTCGACGCCTCGTACCGACTGGGCGATCGCACGCTGTACCTGCGTCTCCCCAACTTCCATGGCGCCGATGTCCAGGCGCTGCAAAACGCGCTCAACGCGCTTGGCTTTTCGTGCGGCGAGACCGACGGATACTTTGGCCCGCACACCGAAGCCGCCCTGCAGCAGTTCCAGGAAAACGTCGGGCTCTTTGCCGACGGCATGGCGTTTCAGGATACGTTTAACTACATCAACCGCCTTAAGCATATCTGGGCGGGCAAGCCCTCGGTGAGCGAGGCCGACGAGCGCGCCGGCTTTGCCCGTGCCGCATCGGTGCTCGAGCGCTACCATATCGCGCTGGTGGGCGACGACCCCATCGCACGCAATGTTGCGTCGCGCATGTGGAATATCGCCACCGCCACCACCGACGACAGCAAGCTCGTGCTGTGTGACGCCGAGCCGCCCGCGGGCATGGACATCATTTTGGAAGTCGCCTCGGATGAGCTTCCCGAGCAGGCGGAGCCGCAGGCAACCATCGTGCTTGCCGAATGCCTCGACCCTAGCCAGCGCATTCGCACGGCAATCGCGGCCTCTGATGAGCATCCTGCGCATTTGCGCATCGAGCTCACCGGCCTTTCCCGCATGGGCTCGTTCACCGCAAGCGACGCGCAATCCCTCGCCGTACAGCTTCTTGACGGCGTTTGCGATGCGCTCAGCGATTAGGTACACTTGTTCCGCTGCCCCGACGATTGCGGGCGGCAGCAACAGTGGGGCATCGTCCAGCGGCAGGACCCCGGTTTTTGGTGCCGGTTACGGGGGTTCGAATCCCTCTGCCCCAGCCAGAAAAACAGCAGCTCAGTTGCTTAAAAGCAACTGAGCTGCTTTCTTTTGGCGCGCATCGGGCCAAATCGTTGGCTCGATGCGCGCCAAACCCTCATCCCCATGCCCTTCTATAGCACGGAGCGGAGCAGGAGCTCCATCGGACCGCCGGCGGGGGCTGCGTGCAAAAAATGCAGATATGCAATGGTTCGATGCCAGACCCTGGAGTAGCCACGCAGAGCGTTTCACATCGTCGCAGGTAGGTTGATTGTCATGACGCGCATGTTTTGCTGGCTACTCAATAGGACGAACCATAACCATTGAATAGGTGAAAAACGACGATACCGGCCCCTTGGTTTGGGGATAATTCACCCCGAAAGCGACAGGGCGGGTGCAGCGCACGCTGCACCCGCCCTCTCTTCGTTGGATTCGTAGCCGCACTATGCGCGCACGCTATGCCTTTGCGCGCTCCCCCTGCGCAGGCTCCTCGCGAACGTCACCATGCCCATAGTGCGCACGACCCATCTGCGACCATTCGGGCTCTTCGTCGGGGATGGATCCAGCATCCTTGGTGAACAGCTCCTTCAGGCAGTTGTACGCCACGATCACACCGAGCACCATGAGCAGGATCGCGAACACCAGCTGCAGGCCCGATGTAGCGATCACTGCGGTGCCACTCGCCTGAAGCGCGGCAATGCAGCCAAGCGTGCTCTGCACAAGCGACGTGAACGTAGAGCACAGCAAAAAGGCAACCGGCACGTAAAGCATGAAGCCCTTGCGGCCGGTGCACTTGCAGAACACCGCGAGTGTAATCATCGTCATGCCGCCGAGCAGCTGGTTCGACGCGCCGAAGAGTGGCCAGATGTTGTTGTAGCCACCGAAAGCGAGCGCAAGGCCTAGCGCCAGCGTGAGCACGGTCGCGACCCACGTGTTGCCGAAGACCTTCGCCGCGCCGGTCGCGTTCGCAGCAGCGCTCACATCCTCCGCCGCGTCGTTGCTCGTGGCGAAGAACTCCTGGAAGGAAAGGCGCCCGATGCGCGCCACGGCGTCGACCGAGGTCAACGCGAGCGCGGAGACGCACATGGTCATGAAGACCTTCGCGAGCGTCGCGTCCACGCCGAAGGCCGCCATGCCGTTCGCCACGCCCGTGGAGAAGATCGCGAAGGGCGTGCCGGCGGCCGCGCCGCCCGTGCCACCGGTGTTCATCGTGGTGAACATGATGCCCGCGACCACGATGGCGAGCACGCCCACGAAGCTCTCGACGACCATCGCGCCGTAGCCCACGGGGAGCATGTCCTGCTCCTTCTCCACCTGCTTGGAGGAGGTGTTCGTGGAGACAAGGCTGTGGAAGCCGGAGAGCGCGCCGCACGCGACGGACACGAAGAGCAGCGGGAACACGTAGCTGCCGTTGGCTGCGAGAGCGGAGAAATCGGCCACCACGGGCGCGGTGATCTGTGCCTCGTCACGCACGCCGAGCACGAAGATGCCCACCACGGCGCACACGATCATGAGGATCATCATGATGCTCGTCAGGTAGTCGCGCGGTTGCTTGAGCGTCTGGATGGGCATGGCGGCTGCAAACAGCAGGTACACCGTGATGACAGCGAACCAGCCCAGCTTATCGAGATACACGGGGAATTGCATACCCACCGCGAACATCGCCACGAAGAGCACGACGGCGAGCGCGAGCTCGCGCCAGCCGCTCAAACCGAAGCGGCGGTTGATCCAGCCAAACGCGATTGCCACGAACGTGAACAGGATCGAGATGGTGCCCGCAGCCCCACCGGCATAGGAGGCGGCAACGTCGACGGCACCGGCATCGGTGAATGTCGCCTGGAAGGTTCCGGCAACCATGTCGACGAACGCCGCGATCACGATGATGGTGAACAGCCAGCTGAACAGCAAGAATAGCTTGCGGCCCGTGCGCCCGATGTACTTCTCGATGAGCTGCGCGAGCGACTTGCCGTTATTCTTCACGCTGGCATACAGGGCGCCAAAATCGTGCACCGCTCCGAAGAAGATGCCGCCCACGAGCACCCAGAGCAGCACCGGCAGCCAGCCGAACATCATGGCCGCGATGGTACCCGTCACCGGGCCTGCGCCGCAAATGGAGCTGAACTGGTGCGAAAACGCCGTGAAGCACGAAGCCGGCGAGAAGTTGCGCCCGTCCTCCATGCGCTTTGCCGGCGTCAGCGCCTTCGCATCGATGCCCCAGGTGCGGGCGAGCCAGCGCCCGTATACCAGGTATCCGGCGGCAAGCACCACCGCCGACACCGCCACTACAACCAAACCGTTCATACAAAAGTCCCCCTTCGATTGAGCGCTGTTACAAAAAAGAGGCCGTCGATTTGCTCGACGGCCTCAGCTTCATCCTTCAGCCGCCCGCGTGATGCGGGCGACGCATGCCAGCCCGCGCTGTTAGATAATAATCGCGTTGATAATGGCTAGCTGACGGATGGTCATGTCTTCACGCTCTCTCATGGATGTACGCGGGTTCCCGCGCTGCCCGTTTGGGCTGAACGTAGTATCGGCCTACGCGGCCGCCTCGTCAAATGATGCGGGCACATGTTACCAACACGTTGCCGTATTGTTGCAGCATGTGTTTTCCGCCTGCGAGCGCAGCGGCGGTGTTAGCGCCTACAGCGTCATATTTGGATCGGCGTCCGCATCGAGCGAGGCAAACTCGCCGCGCGCAAGCTTGCGGCGCGCCACCTCGGCGATCATGGCGGCGTTATCGGTGCAGGCGCCCTGAGGCGGCACCGTCACGCGCACGCCCTGACGACCCAGTTTGTGGATCATCATCTCGCGGAGATGCGGGTTGGCCGCCACCCCGCCGCCGATGCAGTACTCGCGGGCTCCGGTTTGGCGCAGCGCTGCCCATGCCTTCTTGTATTGCACATCGAACACCGCCGCCTCGAACGATGCCGCCAGATCGGGCAGATGGATGGGACGGCCCGCCTGCGTCTCATGCTCGATATAGGTAACCACCGCCGTCTTGAGGCCGGAGAGCGAAAAGCGATAGTCACCCTTGCGATTGAGCGCACGCGGAAACTCGATGGCATGGGGGTTGCCCGTCTCGGCAAGACGCGAGATAACCGGGCCGCCCGGATAGCCGAGGCCAAGCGCCTTGGCAACCTTGTCGAACGCCTCGCCCACCGCGTCATCGAGCGTCTCGCCCAGCACCTCGTAATCGCCCCATGCCCGCACATGCACCAACATGGTATGGCCACCCGAGACGAGCGTGAAGATGAACGGCGGCTCAAGATCGGGCGTGGTGAGCAGGTTGGCGAACAGGTGCCCCTCGAGATGATTGACGCAGATGAGCGGCACGCCTGCGGCATAGGCGAAGCCCTTGGCAAACGCCACGCCCACCACGAGCGCGCCCACCAATCCGGGTCCCTGGGTAACGGCGATAGCGGCGAGCTCGCTCGGCGCCAGCACCCCGCCGGCAAGACCGAGCGCGGCCGTTGCCTCCCCGAGCGCGGCATCGACCACGCTTGCGATCACCTCGACGTGCTTGCGCGAGGCAATCTCGGGCACCACGCCGCCAAACCGCGCGTGAAAATCGATCTGGGTCGATACCTGGTTGGCAAGCAACGTGCCGTTGGCATCCATGATGGCAACGGCGGTCTCGTCGCATGAGCTCTCGATGGCAAGCACGAGCCGCGCCTCGGCAAGGCGCTGCCGGTCCTCCTCGCTCCGGATGGGCGCCTCGGGGGGCCACGGACGAGACGCAGCCGCTGTGGGCTCGGGCGACGCGGCGCTCACGGGAAGCGCGAGCGGCAGCTGCGCGGTCATAACGAGTGCGTCGCATCCGGGCCCGTAATAGTTGCGCCTGCAGCCGGCCTGCGCAAAGCCCAGCGACTTGTAGAGCGCGATGGCGGCGGCGTTATCCGCCTCGACCTCGAGCGACGCCGTGGTGCACCCGAGCATCTGCGCGTCGTAGCTCACGCGTCCCAACAGCGTGCGCGCAATACCCGTGCGACGCCGTGCGGGCAAGGTCGCCACATCGAGAATCTGGATGTCCTGATCGACCACCATGCCGCCGGCGAAGCCCACGAGCTCGCCATCGTCGTGCGCGACCCACCAGCTTCGCGGCACCGCCGCATCGGCGGCAAATTCCGCGAGGAACTGCGATGCCGTCCAGGGCGTATGCGCCGCCCCCTCGAAGCATATGCGCTCGAGCGCAGCAGCGGGCTCGGCATCGGAGGCACCCATCGGGCGGAACTGCAGATGCCTGCCGGCGAGCTCCTCCGCCACGCCGGTCAGGCCATCGCGCACGCTCTCCGCCCTGCCCAGGCGGCGGCGCTCGTTCTCCTCGGCATCGGAGAGCCTGGTGTAGATGGGCAGCACGAGCGCGGGATCGCCCGACCCCTGTACGGCGCGCCCCTCGGGCGCACAGGCGGCGAGGAGCAGCCCCTCGCCCGTGGGCCACCACAGCTCGCGCGGCAGCGCGTGGCGCATCAAGCCCGCCGCTTCGAAGCGTGCGCCATACCGCACCAAGCCATCACCCGTGAGCTGCAGCGCATCGACATCGGGGTGCGCAGCCCACTCATCCGCCGCAGCGGCGGCCTTCACCACGCGCTCGCGCTCGAAGAGCCGTCGCGCACCGCAATCGTCAAGCTCGTAGAGCGCCGGATACACCTCGCCGCGCATGGCATCGGCGGCAACGCCCACAAGGCCGCGCACGCCCGCCTTCCATGCGGTCCAGGCATATGCGTCGAGCGTCGAGGCGCCGAAGAGCGGCTTCACGCCGCCGCATGCCAGCCCCTTTGCCGTCGAGATCCCGATGCGCACTCCCGTGAACGATCCCGGACCGCGCCCCACGAGATAGGCGTCGACGTCCTCGCGGGCAAACCCCGCTGCCGCAATCGTGGCATCCACGGTGTTCACCAGCTCGACGTTGGCATGACGGCGACACATATGGTCGCCCGCTGCCAGAACGTCGCACGCGCAGGATGTCTTGGCGTCTGCAGCGCGCATATCGCCGGCGACGCGCGCCACGGCGCACGCCAGCATGTCGGAAGAAGTGTCGAGCGCAACCACGATACTCGCGGCTTCGCGCTTCATCGGATCTGTATCCATGGTGTCCCCTACATGTTGCTCGCGGCAATAACGCCCGCGTCAATGGCGTCGCGAAGCTCTTCCGCGCGGGCGCCAAACGGCTCGAGCGCTATGCGACGCGTATGATCGCTGGTGCGCTCGATGCGCACCGAAAGATATTCGTCGGTGAGCTCATCTTGGAACTGCTCGCCCCATTCGAGCAGGCACACCCCCTCATAGCCCAGCACGTCGTATATGCCCGTATCCTCGAGCTCGAACGCGTGCTCGAGCCGATAGAGGTCGAAATGAAAGAGCGGGATGCGGCCACCGTCGTGCACCGCCATCAATGCGAAGGTGGGGCTCGTCACCGGATGCGTATCGCCCAGCGCCCGGGCAACCCCTTTGGTGAAGTGCGTCTTGCCCACACCGAGACCGCCCGTGAGGATGAGCACGTCACCTTCGGCAAGGTGCGGGGCAACGAGCTCGCCGAACCGCTCGGTATCTGCCTGGGACGCGCTCGTATATACGCCGCGCCCCTCGCGCTCGAGCGACACGCTACTCACCAACCTGCGGCAGATGGTCGGCCGCTGCACCCGCCGCAGGCTCGGTGGCGCCCGCCGCGGGAACCGCCTGTGCCGGATGACGCTCAAGCCAGTCGCCCAGCATCTTGAAATCAGCCTCGAGCAGCTCCTGCCATGCCGGGTTGCGCAGCGCCGCCGCGGGGTGGAATGTCGGCATGACCACGAAATGGCCCATTTGGTGGAAACGACCGCGCAGGCGCGTGATGCCAATCTCGGTTTTGAGCACGAAGTGCGTTGCAGGATTGCCGAGCGTCACGATCACATCGGGCCAGATGCTGCGAATCTGCTCGCGAAGAAACGGCGAGCAGGCAAGCACCTCATCTGCTTTGGGATCGCGATTTCCTGGGGGCCGGCATTTGAGTACGTTGGCGATGTAGATATCCTCGCGGCGCAATCCTGCAAGCGAAAGGATGCCGTTGAGGTTCTCGCCCGCGCGCCCCACGAACGGCTCGCCCTGAAGGTCTTCGTTGCGGCCAGGTGCCTCGCCCACGAACATGACGCGGGCACGCGGGTTGCCCACGCCGAACACGATGTTCGTGCGCGTCTGCGCGAGCTCGCACAGCCGACAATCGCCCAGCACCGCGCGGATCTCCTCGAGAGTCACCTCGCGCGGAGCCTGATGCTCGTGTCCGGGAATATGCATGACGCCCATGGCCCGCTCCTTCTACAGATACACTTTTTCAAGCCGCATGCCGAAGTTGCACGCGACCTCGTAGTTGATGGTGCCGCGCAGCTCCGCCATCTCGTCCATCGTGATCTCCTCATGGCCGTCGCGGCCGATGATCGTCATGATATCGCCGTACTCCGCCTCGGGAATCTGGTGGATGGGTGTAGCGTGGATGGCGACCATGCATTGGTCCATGCAGATGTTACCCACCTGCCGCACGCGCTCGCCCCGATAGAGCACCTCCATGCGGTTGGAGAGCGTACGGGACAGACCGTCGGCGTACCCGATCGGCAGCGTGCAGATCTGCACCGCGGTCCGGGGCACGCGGTAGGTAAACCCATACCCCACGCCCTCGCCCATCGCGGGATGCGCCGTCCGCGTGACCCGCGCACGCACGCTCATGACCGGCTCCAGCGCAATGCGCGGGCGCGTTGCCTCGCAGGGCTGCAGCCCGTACAGCCCCACGCCCACACGCACCATATCATAGTGCGTCGAAGCATCGAGGATGGTCGCTGGCGTATTGTCGCAATGAACCGTGCCGTATGAGAGGCCGGCGTCGGCGAGCGCGGCAACCGCCTCGTCGAACCGGCGGCACTGCAGCTTATAGTCCCAGCCGTCTGGATCGTCGGCGGTCGCGAAGTGCGTAAACACGCCATCGCATTCGATACCGCGATGGAAATCGATCCCGCGCATGAACTCCACCGCCTCGGTATAGTGCACACCGATGCGATTCATGCCCGTCTCGATTGCCAGATGGTATTTGCCGACCGTACCCGCTTGAACCGCGCATTCACCATAGGCAAGCGCGAACTCGGTGGTGTAGATCGACGGCATGATCTCATGCGCGATGAGTTCGGGAATGGCGCTGATGGGCGGCTCCGAGAGCATGAGGATAGGAGCCGGGATGCCGGCCTCGCGCAGCTCGACGCCCTCTGCTACCGTGGCGACGGCAAACATGTCGACGCCCATCGAGTTCATGACGCGAGCGCATTCCACCGCACCGTGCCCATAGGCATCGGCCTTCACCACGCAACACATCTTCTGCCGCGGGGCGAGAAGCGCCTTGAACGCGCGCACGTTGCGCCGCAGCGCGCCGCGATCGATCTCGACCCACGCCCAGCGTGTTGCCGGCTGCTTGCTCCCCATCATCGTGCCTACGCCTCCCCGGCTTCCGGTTGTACCCCTAAGCCGCGCAGCGCCTCGTCGGTAGCGAGCTGCATGGCCTCGCCGATCACATCGATCAGGTCGGTGGCGATCACGCTCTTCTCGCCCATCTGCGAAGCGGCGATGAAACCCGTATACGAATGAATCGCCACCGCATAGGCGCACAACAGCTCCCAGCGCTCAATGTTCGGCATCGCCAGGGCGGCGCTGCCCGCCATGATGCCGGCGAGCACATCCCCCGAACCAGCGGTTGCCAGTGCAGCCGGACCCGACATGGGCAACAGCACCTTCTCGACACCCACGATGGCCGTCGTAGGGCCCTTCGCAACGACAACGAAATCATCCGAGCCAACGGCCCAGGCAAGCGTCTGCGCGGCCGTGATCGCGCTATCGAGGTTCTCGATGGAGCTTCCTTCCACCAGACGCTCCAGCTCGCCATAGTGAGGTGTGAAGACGAGCGGCGCATCGCGACGATACAGCTCGGGCGTCTTATCGATGCCGCCAATCGAGAGCTTCGCGAGGCAGTTGAGCGCATCGGCGTCGAGAATGAGCGGAACATCGGTCTTGAGCAGCCCCTGCACCACATCAATCGAACCTGCGGACGTCGTGAGCCCCGGCCCGCAGAGAACGCAGCTGTATTTCTTGGCAAGGTCGCACACGTCCAAGCGCGCGGCAGCGCCAAACGAGCCGCGCGAGTCCGACGGCATGCCGAACACCGGCACCGAGGGCAGCGCTATGCGAATCAGATTCGCCACGGCATCGGGTGCGGCAACGGCCACATAGCCGGCACCAGCGCGAGCCGCCGACTTCGCGGCCATGATGGCGGCACCGGGATACTGCGACGACCCGGCAACCACGAGCACCGACCCGCGCGTGTACTTATTGATGTTGGTTGAGAGCGGCTCTAAGTAATCGATGTAGTCGCCGCCTTCGACGATCTCAGCGGCATGCTCAACATCGCCGATCACCTCGTTGAGCTTGTCATAGAGCTCACCGCACACCAGCTCGCCCACATACTCCGGGCCATCGGCGCTATACAGGCCGATCTTCGGCGTCAGCATCGTAGCCGTGCGGTCGGCGCGAATGCTCGCGTCCTCGACAACACCCGTCTCGGCATTGAGGCCGGAAGGGACATCGACAGAGAGCACCTTCTTGCCCATTTCGTTGACGAGCGGAATCCAAATAGAAAACGGCGGCCGCAGCGAGCCGTGGAATCCCGTCCCTAGGATGGCATCGATCACGAGATCTGCCGACTCGATGAGCTCGGCAAGCTCATCGCGCGATGGACCGACCGTGATGGTGACCTCACGCCCAGCGGTGCGACGTGCCACATGGCGCGCCAGCGTAGCGGGAATCTCGTCCGGCTCAACGGGCGAAACTACATCGACGTGCGAGACCTTATGTGAGAGAATGTCGGCAGCCACCCAGCCGTCACCGCCGTTATTGCCAAATCCGGTGAGCACCACCACGCGCTTGGCGCCGAGCTTCTCCGCTTCGGACGCAACGAACTCGCCCGCCAGCTCCATAAGCTCAGCCTTGGATGTGCCCTCCTTCTCAATGCAATCCTCGAGCTGGGACACCTGCTCACAATTGAGAACCGGTCTCATGTGCACCCCCATGATCTACGGACGCCGCATCGCTCGATACGGCAAGAAGCTCATCGTCTTGAACGCGTTCAAGCTCGTCGAGAATCGAACGAGCCTCTTTAAACGACCGCGCCAAGCGCGCGCGTTCATCTTCTGGTTTAGCATCAGCATGCGGCCGAGCAAGCTCGGTAATCGCCATCGCATTCGCGACGGCAAGATCTGAGGTGAGGGAAAGCGACAAGGCGATCTCAACAACGCCGAGCTCTTCCGCTATCTCACGGGCGCGTCCAGCCAAAAGAACGTGAGGACGCCCGAGCGCATCGCGCGTGACCGACACGTCTTTTCTACCAACGCCGCAGGAAAACCCAGTACCAAGTGCCTTGAGCACGGCCTCCCGGGCCGCAAATCGCGTTGCATAATGGGCATAGGGACGCGTGGTGGCGTCGCAGTACGAACGCTCCTCATCGGTGAAGACGCGCGAAGCAAACGATGGCGTGCGCTCCAAGATGCGTTTCATACGAGGGATCTCGACGATATCGACGCCGATACGAGCGCGAGACACAGGCCACCTCCAACGCGTGCAGAACCAACATACCTGCACACCATGGTAATCAATCGAAGTACGGGAGGAAACCCACAATCTATCACGCCGGATAGATACCAAAAGGGCCCCCTCTCGGGGGCCCCTCCGGCTCTCGGCCGGTGCCGTCCACCGG
>CALUFC010000002.1 GCA_944319885.1 uncultured Coriobacteriaceae bacterium | reverse complement strand
GGGAGTTAGCTCAGTTTGGTTAGAGCGCCGGCCTGTCACGTCGGAGGTCGCGGGTTCGAGCCCCGTACTTCCCGCCACTGCACAGATAGCCCCGCGGAAACGCGGGGCTTTTTGTTTATTGCTTTGCCAACCGATGGGAAGCCGCATGGATATCTCGAGGAAGACCGATTACGCTCTGCGCATCTTGTCGATGCTCGTGCACAACGACGACCAGCTGCTTTCGGTTCGTGCGGCCGCGGAAGAGGTCGATGTGCCGTATTCGTTTGCACGCTCGATTCAGCACGAGCTCGCGCGTGCCGGCATCATTGAGAGCCTGCGCGGCGTCCATGGCGGCATGCGCCTCAAGGTGGATCCTCGTGAGATCTCGATGCGCGAGGTGGTCGAGGCGGTGCAAGGCCCCCTGTGCGTCAACGACTGCACCTCGCCCGATGCGTCGTGCTCGCGCATGTCGGCCTGCTGCTATCATCCGCTTTGGGCGGGTGCCCAGGCCCTGCTGGCAAGCTACCTCGATTCGGTAACGCTTGCCGACGTGGTGAGCGGCTCCGCATTCCCGGCGGTCGATGCCAAGTTTTGCGACCGCGCGGCGTTCCCGGCGTATGCGGGTTGCTCCGGCCGTCCCGAGAGCTCCTGTTAGCCCATGGGCAACGATTCGTTTCGGGCGTTTATCCGCCAGGAGGGCGAGCGCCTGTACCGCGATCTGCCGTGGCGCCGCATCCGCGACCCGTATATCATCTGGCTTTCTGAGGTCATGCTGCAGCAGACGCAGGTGCCGCGCGTCGAGGCGCGCATGCCGGCATGGCTGGAGCGATTCCCCAGCATCGAAGCGCTCGCTGCGGCAGGTGCGGCAGACGTGCTCGCCGCCTGGCAGGGCATGGGCTATAACCGTCGTGCGCTGGCGCTCCACAACGCCGCGCGGGAGATCGTGCGCGAGTATGGCGGCGCGTTTCCCCATGAGGCGGCGGCGCTCACGGCGCTGCCAGGAATCGGTCCGGCGACAGCGCAGGGCATCCGTGCGTTTGCGTTTGATCTGCCCGGCGTGTACCTCGAGACGAACGTGCGCACCGTCTTTCTGCACCATTTCTTTCCCGATGTGCCCGGAGTGCCCGACCGCGAGCTCAAGGGCTTGGTGGAGGCCACGTGCCCCGCGGCACCGGGTGTGCAGGGCGATACGGCGCCCTATGCGCAGCCCCAAGACGAGCGGGATACGCCGCGTGCCTGGTACTACGCGCTGCTCGATTACGGTGCCTATCTCAAAAAGACCATCCCCAACCCCTCGAGGCGCTCGGCGGGCTATGCGCGTCAGTCGCGATTCGAGGGATCGCGGCGGCAGAAGCGCGCCGAGTTGGTTCGCGTGCTGCTGGCTGCACGCGATGAGGGGGAGGCCGCGCTGCCGCTCGACGAGATTACGCAGCGCCTGAGCGCGCAAGAGCTGGCTGCAGGCCGGCAGCCGGTTGCGAGCGAGCTCGTGGCCTCGATTCTCGCCGACTTGGAGCGCGACGGCTTTTGCGTTCACGAGCGCGATGCATGGTCGATCATCGCTGCCTGATCGTATGGATATTGAGACAGTGTCTCAATAAGATGGACTAAGTTATCAGAAATGGGTATAACAAAACCGACGGCACCTATCGCCGCGTGCCGCAGTTGTTCATCGTCGTACAGAAAGCAGAGGTATCGCCATGGATTTCGAGAACTCCCAGACAAAGAAGAACCTCGAGGCCGCATTTGCCGGTGAGTCGCAGGCGCACACTAAGTATCGTTATTACTCCTCGCAGGCCAAGAAGGATGGCTACGTGCAGATCTCCGACATCTTCATGGAGACCGCGAAGAACGAGTCCGAGCACGCCAAGCTTTGGTTCAAGTATCTGCACGGCGGCGCTGTTCCGGGCACGCTCGAGAACCTGAAGGACGCCGCTTCCGGTGAGAACTACGAGTGGACCACCATGTACGCCGAGTTTGCCGCCACCGCCGAGGAAGAGGGCTTCAAGGAGATCGCCGCCAAGTTCAAGGGCGTCGGCGCGGTCGAGAAGGCCCATGAGGAGCGCTATCTCAAGCTTGCCGAGCGCATCGAGAAGGGCGAGGTCTTCGAGCGCGAGGGCGTGAAGGTATGGAAGTGCCTGAACTGCGGCCATCTGCATGTCGGTCCCGTGGCTCCGGAGCTCTGCCCCGTCTGCAACCATCCGCAGAAGTACTTCGAGGAGCAGGTGGTCAACTACTAGGCCACGCCTGGTTTGTCGAGCCGGCTGCTAAGGCTTCACGCGCCCCGGAGGATGCTGTTCGAGCTGTCCTCCGGGGCGTTTTGCTGCCGCTCGGCAGGTATATCTTGACGCGCGCCGCCTCGGGGCGCATGCTAAAGGTTCCTCTCCACGCGCCCCCTCAAACAGAGGAGGCGGTATGAATCTGTTTATTGAGACCATGCAGCAACGCTCGGAGCGCCGCGAACGGGAGCAGCGCTGGCACGAGCAGGCGCACGAGGCGACCGGGTCCGTGCGCACGGCGTCATCTGCCCGTGAGCCCATCGCGCAGCCATGCTATTCGCTCGAGCAGGAAACCTACCAAAAAGAACTCGCCTTCCACCGGCAGCGCGTACGCACCAGCCGCTTGGCCTCGGTGGCGCGCGTCGTGCTGGCGGTGGTGCTCATTCCGGTGGGGCTTGCGGCGCTGTTCGTGGCATCCTATGCGTTCACATGCATCGTCGATGGCGCCACCCCGGGCGAGGTGGTGGAGCTGCTGCAAGGATTTGCCGGGAGGGTTCTTGCGATGGTGACCGGTGGCGCGCCCCAGTAACCAGGGCGTGTGGCCGCGCTAGGCCAAGCGCGCGCTCGGACAGATATCGGCGAGCGGGCAGTCGCCGCAGAGCGGCTTGCGCGCATCGCAGATCTCGCGGCCGAGCATGATCCACTGATGGTTTACGTCGTTCCAGTATTCGCGCGGCAAGATCTTCAGCAGATCCTGCTCGGTTTTGAGCGGCTCGCGCTCGTGTGTCTTGGGTGAGAGCCTGAGGCGATGGGCGATGCGGTTCACATGCGTGTCCACCGCGATGCCCTCGACGATGCCGAAGCCCACGTTGAGGACGATGTTCGCCGTTTTGCGGCCCACGCCGGGAAGCTTCACGAGCTCGTCCATGCTCGCCGGCACCTCGCCGCCGTAGTTTGCCACGATCATCTGCGCGCATTCGACGGCGTGCTTGGCCTTGGATTTATAAAACCCGAGCGAGTGGATGACCTCGCCCACCTCGGCAGGCGTGGCCGATGCCATGGCCTCGGGCGTGGGCCACCGGCGGAAGAGCTCGGGGGTGACCTTGTTCACCTGGGCGTCGGTGGTTTGGGCAGAGAGCAGCACCGAGATGACGAGCCGAAACGGATTCTCGTGGTCGAGAAAGCATTCGACGGGACCATAGCGCCGGTTGAGGCGCTCGCAGACCTCGATGGCGCGGGCGCGTTTGGCGGCGTTGCTCTCACGTGGCATGGGTTCCTCCGATGCGATGGCGGTGTGCTGCTGCTCTCTAGTGTATACCGGCCTCAAGGTGCCCGGCCAGGGCCCATCAGGCGTCCGTGCCTTCTGCGTCCTCGTCCCCATCGCTCGCGTGCACACCGAGGATGCGCTCGGCTTCGGCGGGGTCCTCGAGCTGCGTGATGCTGCGGAGCTTGCGCTCCATGGCGCGCGAGCGGGTTCCCACGAGCGAATCGATGGTTTTGCTCGCGGTACCCAGCTGTCGCTGCGCACGCTCGAGCATGCCCTGGTAGGTGCTGAACTCGGTTTTCACCGCGGCGAGCACCGTTTGAATCTCGTTGGCGCGGCGCTGGATGGCAACGGTCTGGAATCCCATCTCAAGGCTGTTCAAGAGAGCCGCCATGGTGCTGGGGCCGGCGATGTTCACATGGAAGTCGCGTTGCAGCCGCTCGATGAGGCCGGTGCGGCCGGCAACCTCGGCATAGAGGCCCTCGAAGGGGAGGAACATGATGCCGAAGGTTGTGGTTGCGGGCGGTGCAAGGTACTTGTCGTGGATGGCTTTCGCCTCGGTGCGCAAGCGCGTCTCGAGGGCTTTCCAAGCAGCGTCGACTGCGGCGGTGTCGCCGGCATCTTGGGCGTCGCGCAGGCGCTCGTAGGCATCGCCCGGGAACTTCGAGTCGATGGGCAGGTACACCACCTCGTCGCGCTCGCCCGGTAGGCGCACGGCAAACTCGACGCGCTCGGTGCTGCCGGGAACGGTTGCCACGTTCTCCTCGTATTGCCCGGGCGCCAGGATCTCGCGCAGGATGGCGGCGAGCTGCACCTCGCCCACGATGCCGCGCGTCTTCACGTTCGAAAGGACGCGCTTGAGGCCGCCCACGTCGGCCGCGAGCGTCTTCATCTCGCCAAGGCCCTGATCGACCTGCTGAAGCCTGTCGGTAACCAGGGCGAACGATTGCGTGATGCGCTCGTTCAGGGTCTTTTGGAGCTTTTCGTCAACGGTGGCGCGCATCCGGTCGAGCTGGGTGTTGGTGTCGGTGCGAATGTCGGCAAGCTGCCGGTCCACCACGCTTTGCACCTGGCCCAGCCGCTCGCTCATGGCGGTGGACATCGTGCCGAGGCGCGTGTCGACGGTCTGGCGCTGTTGCTCGAGCTGCTGCGCGATCTCGCGACGCTGCTCCTCGGTGGCACGACCCGTCTCGCGCACCTGCTGGACGAGCGTGTCGAAGCGCTGCCGCTCGGCGGCGCTCTCGCCGGCGGCGTGGGTGGCAAGCGCGGCGATGCCGCTTTTAACCTCGCCGAGCGCATCTCCTGTTGCGGTGATCTGCCGCGCGAGCTCCTCGATTGCGCGCTGCTGCATGCGCTGTGTCCGGCGCGAGCAAGCGGCGTGCACGATGCTCGTCACCAGGGCAACGGCGACAAGGATCGCAAGGCCGATGAGGAGATGGTCGTTCATGGCGTATGGCTCCGTTCGCATGCGTGGGGACACGAGATGGTCTTTATTGTACCGATGGCCAGCGATGCGTGTCGCATGATGGTCCGAGGTTGCATCAATGTGCTATACTGTATAGCAAACCGAAGTGAGGTGACGTGTCATGCCGACGGTGCAGATGAATGTCCGTATCGATGCGAAGACGAAGGCGCACGGCGATGCCGTATTCGCGCGGAGCGGCTTCACGCCGTCCCAGGCCGTTCGTGCCGTGTGGGAGTATGCGGGGCGCACGGGCACGCTGCCGCCTTGCATGCAGCAGGATGCGTCGGATCAGCACAACGAGTGTGTTCAGAGGCGCGTGCGCGGCGGGTTTGGCTTGGCGGTCAGGCTTGCGGGGACGCAGGGCTTTGACGTAGCGTCTGCCGGCAACGTGCTGCAAGGGGCGACGTGGCGCGATCTGCGCGACGACGTATATGACGAGATACTCGAAGCGCTGGGCGGTGGGGCGGATGCGTAAGGGCCCGGCGCGGTATCTGCTCGACACGAACATCTGGCTCTACTATTTTCTTGGCGAGGACGCACATAAGCACGAGATCATGGGTCTCATCGCCTCCGGACAGGATGATGGCGTCGACATACTCTTCACGCCAACAACCGTGAAAGACCTGTTCTACGTGCTGCCTCGAGCGCTTCGTCGCGCAGGTGCGATGGGACCAGACGAGACCATGAGCTCGATAGCCTGGAGCTGCGTGGAGCGCATGTTCGAACTTGGGACGCCGGCGCCCCAGAGTGCGGCGGAGTGCCACATTGCCCGCATGCTGCGGTCTACGATCTCCGACTTCGAAGATGCCATGATCATCGCGGCGGCCGAGACGGCGGGTGCGGATTACATCGTGACCCTCGACAAGAAGCTGCTGCGCGCTATGCCCGAGGTGTGTGTAGACCCGGCGCGGGCGCGCGAGCTCGCGGCGCTTGGCCTGTAGCGCGGGCGCGCGTAGGGTAGGATAGGGGAAACAGATCATATGTGACCCGCCCGGCGCTGCCGAGCGGGTTTTCGGCGTGCGCGCGCACGCCGGTATGTGCAAGAACGGGAGACATGTATGCTCATCCACCGCATCGCCGCGCAGCTCTACACAGCCGAGGCGCCGTGCATCATCGAGGAGGCGCTGCATGAGGGCAAGGATGCCACGCTCGCTGTGTCGCAGTCGGGCCGGGCGCTCATGCTGGCCGCGCAGTTTGCGCGGACCCCGCGCCCCTGCGTGTACGTGGTTTCGGGTGAGGATGCTGCCGATCGCGCGGCGCGGCAGCTGGCCGCCTATGTGGGTGCCGAGCGCGTGGCCCGCTATCCCGAGCGCGTCGATTATCCCTGGAGCGCCAAAGCGGCGCCCGACGACGCCGTCATCGCGCGGCGCTGCCATGCCCTGGGCCGGCTAGCGCACGGGGAGGCGTGCATCATGGTGGCCTCGGCCCGTGCGTTGCTGCGCTGCGTGCCGCCGCGTGAGAGCCGCTACTGGCGCGAGACGCATTTTGCCGTGGGCGAGGAGGTGCCGTTCGACGAGGTGCCGCGTACGCTGGTGGGTATGGGTTACACCAGCGCCGATGCCGCCGATGCCCCGGGGCTCTTCCGTGTTCACGGCGATACCGTAGACGTTTTTCCCGCGCAGGGGACGTCTGCCGTGCGCATCGAGTTTTTTGGCGACGAGATCGATCGTATCCGCCGCATGGTCACCTCGACGGGCCAGACGATCGGCGACGAGGATGCGATCGATATCTTCCCGTGCCGCGAGCTTGCGCTTACCGATGATGCGGTGGAGCGCCTTCGGGCGGCGCTGTATCGCCCCGCGCAAGACGATAGCGAGCTTGCCGCACTGCTCGAGCTGGCTGAGGCGCGCGTGGTCACGCCCGAGCTCGAGCGCTATCTCCCCATCATGTACGAGCACACGGTGAGCCCGCTTGCGCATATCGCGTCCGATACGCTCGTGGTGCTCTCGGAGCCGCGCTCGCTCTTCGACGATTGCGCCCGCGCCTACGAGGACCTTGAGCGTCGCGCCGGCGAGGCTGCCGTGGCGCGGCTCGACGGGCTGTACGTGCGGCCGCAGCAGCTCGATTTCGGCCGCCAGCAGCGCCTGAACTACGTCTCGCTCATCCGCGCGGGCGGCGCGGTGACGGCAGAGCTCAAGATCGAGCAGCCGGCCATCGCCGGCTCGGACAATCGTTTCATCACGCGTATCCAGGAATGCGTGTCCAACCGGTTCGTCTGCGTCTTCGCGGCGCCCGATCGCGGCGCGCGCGACTCGCTCGAGCTCACCTTTACCGATGAAGCCATTCCCTTCGAGGAATCGCTGCAGGCGGCACCCGAGAACGTGGGCGAGGTGGGCGACATGGTCGAGGTCACGCTGCTCAAGCGCGATGCCGATCCGCTCAACGCGCGCGGCATCGACGCCGGTGCGCCGGCCGGCGCCCACAGGGTGCGTACGACCCCCACGCTCACGCGCGGCCGGGTTACCTTCGTCGATCTTGCCCTGCCCCAGGGCGTGGTGGTGCCCGAGGCGCATCTTGCCGTGTTCTCGATCTCCGACCTCAACGCCCGCATGGATGCGCGGCGCGGCCGCCGTACACGCCGGCGCGTCGACATCACCGAGGTGACGTTCCCGTTCAAGCCGGGTGATTACGTGGTGCATGCCACGCACGGCATCGCACTCTTCTCCTCGATCGTGCGCCAAGAGGTGGCGGGCCGCGAGCGCGATTACTTCTTGCTGGAATACGCGGGCGGCGACAAGCTCTACGTGCCGCTCGAGCAGGTCGACCGCATCACGCGCTACGTGGGCCCCGACGGCGACAGCCCCCGTCTCACGCGGCTCAACACCGCCGACTGGTCGCGCGCCACGAAGCGGGCGCGCAAAAGCGCCAAGAAGCTCGCCTTCGACCTTGTAGACCTCTATACGCGGCGCAGCTCCATCGTCGGCGTGGCCTGCCCGCCCGATACGCCCGAGCAGATCGAGATGGAGGAGAGCTTCCCGTACGAGCCCACGCGCGATCAGCTCGATGCGATCAACGACATCAAAGCCGACATGGAGTCGACCAAGCCCATGGACCGCCTGCTCTGCGGCGATGTGGGCTTCGGCAAGACCGAGGTGGCGCTGCGCGCGGCGTTCAAGTGCGTCGATTCGGGCCGGCAGGTCATGGTGCTCTGCCCCACGACCATCCTGGCGCAACAGCACTACCAGACGTTCTTCGATCGGTTTGCCCCCTTTGGGGTGGAGGTCGAGGTGCTCTCCCGCTTCCGCACGCCGGCGCAGCAAAAGCGCGCACTCGCGGCGTTCGCGGAAGGCAAGGTCGATGTGCTCGTGGGCACGCACCGCCTGCTTTCGGCCGATGTCAACCCGGCGCGGCTGGGGCTTGTCATCATCGATGAGGAGCAGCGCTTCGGCGTGCAGCACAAAGAGCAGCTGAAAAACCTCCGCGAGCAAATCGACGTGCTCACGCTCTCGGCTACGCCCATCCCGCGCACCATGCAGATGGCCATCTCGGGCGTGCGCGACATGAGCCTCATCACCACGCCGCCCACGGGCCGCCGTCCCGTCATCGTGCACGTGGGCGAATACGATCCCGATGTGGTCTCGGCGGCCATTCGTCTGGAGCTCGAGCGCAAGGGGCAGGTGTACTACGTGTCCAACCGCGTGAAGACCATCGACGACGCGGTCGACCGTGTGCACGAGGTGGTACCCGAGGCGCGCGTGGGCGTGGCGCACGGCAAGATGAGCCCGCGCGAGGTCGAGGATGTCATGATCGATTTCGCCATGGGCAGGATCGACGTACTCGTGGCAACCACCATCATCGAGAGCGGCATCGACAACCCACATACCAACACGCTCATCATCGAGGATTCGCAGCGCCTGGGTCTGGCCCAGCTGTACCAGCTCAAGGGGCGCGTGGGACGCAGCGCCACGCAGGCGTACGCCTACTTCATGTTCCCCGGCGAGATTCCGCTCACGCCCGAGGCAACGGAGCGCCTGACGGCGCTCGCCGAGTTCCAGGATTTGGGCAGCGGCATGCGCATCGCCATGCGCGACCTCGAGATTCGCGGTGCGGGCTCGCTCGTTGGCGCCGAGCAGCACGGCAATTTGTCGAGCGTGGGCTTCGACCTCTTCACGCAGATGCTGGGGCAGGCGGTGGCCGAGGCACGCGGCGACGATGATGCGCGTGTCGAGGAGTCGGGCGTGGCCATCAACCTGCCTGCCGATTTCTTCCTCGACGAGGAGTATCTGCCCGCTGTCGACAAGCGCGTGCTCATATATCGCCGGCTCGCGGCGGCCGAAGACCTGGCGGCGGTGGACGAGGCGCAGCAGGATTGCGAGGCGAGCTTTGGCGAGCTGCCGCTGGCGGCGCGGAACCTCTTCGACCGGGCGCGCATTCGCATCAGGGCGGATCGCCTGGGCTTGGAGAGCATCTCGCTTGCGGCGGGGCGTCTCACGTTCCAAGGCGTCGACGTGCCCAAGCCGGTCGCGTTCGATCTCAAGAGCCGTCTTTCCGCCGTGGTATTCCCCAAGAGCCGCAAGCTCTCGATTCCGTATAAGGCCGGTGCCGGAGGCGGCTCGGGCGTGGGGCGCGGACTCGACGCCAACGATGAGCGCGGTCCGGTGGCGGCGGCCCTTGCGGTGCTCGAGCAGCTCGGTGCCTCCGGCGACGACGACTAACGCATCGCCATCTTGTCCGAGCGTATCGCTATACTGGACAAGCCGTAACGAGACGTGACACCTATCGATCTGTCCCCATCTTGTCGAGGAGATTGCATGGCCGCATATGCCGTAGACATCGATTCGCTCAATCCCGCGCAGCGCGAGGCGGTGCTTACCTGCGAGGGCCCCTTGCTGGTGCTCGCGGGTGCCGGCTCGGGCAAGACGCGCGTGCTCACCTATCGCATCGCGCACATGATCGCCGATCTGGGCGTGCATCCCTGGCAGGTGCTCGCCATCACCTTTACCAACAAGGCGGCGGCCGAGATGCGCGAGCGTCTGCAGGCGCTGCTGCCCGACGGCACGCGCGGCATGTGGGTATGCACCTTCCATGCCATGTGCGTGCGTATGTTGCGCGAGGATGCCGACCTGCTGGGCTACACCGGTCAGTTCACCATCTACGATGACGACGATTCCCGCCGCATGGTGCGCGACATCATGCAGGCGCTCGGCATCGAGCAGAAGAGCTACCCGCTCAACATGATTCGCTCCAAGATCTCCTCGGCAAAAAACGCCATGGTGGGGCCAGAGGAGTATGCCAAGCTTGCGAGCACCCCGCCCGAGCAGAAGACCGCCCAGGTGTACCTCGAGCTCGAGCGGCGCCTGCGCGCGGCGAACGCCATGGACTTCGATGATCTCCTCGTGCGCGCCCTCGAGCTTCTGCGCACGCGCCCCGAGGTGCTCGAGCGCTACCAGGAGCGGTTCCGCTATATCTCGGTGGACGAGTACCAGGACACCAACCACGTGCAGTACGAGATCGCCAACCTGCTTGCAGCCAAGTACCAAAACCTCATGGTGGTGGGCGACGACGACCAGTCCATCTATTCCTGGCGCGGTGCCGATATCTCGAACATCCTCGATTTCGAGCAGGATTTCCCTGAGGCCAAGGTGGTCAAGCTCGAGCAGAACTACCGCTCGACGGGGCATATCCTCTCTGCCGCCAACGCGGTGGTGCGGCACAACTCGCAACGCAAGGCCAAGCGCCTGTTCACCGCGGCGGGCGATGGCGAGAAGATTCGCGCCTACCAGGCCTCGGACGAGCGCGACGAGGGCCGCTGGATCGCGGGCGAGATCGAGAAGCTGCACCAGCTGGGCATGAGCTACGACGATGTGGCGGTGTTCTACCGCACGAACGCCCAGTCGCGCATCTTGGAAGACATGTTCTTGCGCGCGGGCGTGCCCTACAAGATCGTGGGCGGCACGCGCTTCTTCGACCGCGCCGAGATCCGCGACGTCATGGCGTATCTCAAGATGATCGTGAACCCGGCGGACGAGATGAGCGTGAAGCGCATCATCAACACGCCGCGTCGCGGCATCGGCTCGACCTCGATTGCCAAGATCGAGGAGCTGGCACGCGAGAACCGTGTGAGCTTCTTCCAGGCGTGCGAGCTTGCAACGGCCGAGACCGGGCGCTTCACGGCGAAGGTCCGCGCCGCGCTGGCGGACTTTGTGAACATCGTGCGCGAGGGGCGTCGCTGCGACGGCGAGCTCATGCGCGTGGTCGAGGCGATCGTCGAGAAAAGCGGCCTCATGCAGGCGCTGCGTGCCGAGGGCACCATGGAGGCCGAAGGGCGCTTGGAGAACATCCAGGAGTTCTTGGGCGTGGCGGCCGAGTTCGAGGAGAGCCACGACGACATCGAGGGCACGCTTGAGAGCCTCGAGGAGCTGCGCGCTGCCGGCGTGGCGGACGCGCCGCAGGCGCCGGTTCCTGCGGAGGTGCCGGTTGCGGCTGCGGGGCCCGCGCCCGCCGTGGGCGCGCCCCAGCAGCCCCTCACCGAGGCGCAGGCAGCGTTGGCGCAGCTCATCGCGAACAATCCGCTCGCAGCGGGCGCTGTGCCGGTGAGCGCCGCCCAGATGGCGGCCGAGATCGAGCGTACCTACGGGCCGCTGGCCTGCAAGGCCCTACCCGTGCTGCTTGAGTGGCTGGCGCTCCGCAGCGACCTCGACGCGCTGGCGGGCGAGACGCACGCCATCACGATGATGACGGTGCACTCGGCCAAGGGCCTCGAGTTCCCGGCGGTGTTTGTGGCCGGTCTCGAGGAGGGGATCTTCCCCCATGTCGCCGGATTCTCAGACGACCCCGCCAAGCTCGAGGAAGAGCGTCGTCTGGCCTATGTCGCCATCACGCGCGCCCGCCAGCGGCTGTTTCTCACCTATGCGGCAACGCGGCGCACCTATGGCTCCACGCAGGCAAATCCGCGTTCGCGCTTCGTGAACGAGATTCCCGAGGAGGATATCGAGTTCACCGGCGTGGGCTCGTCGGGATTCTCGGGTACCGGCTGGGAGAAGCGCGGCGACCGCCGGGGCACCTTCGGGTCCGGCATGGGGTCCGATATGTACGGCGGCAACGTGTTTGGCTCGTACACGCGCTCCACGGGCGGCGTCTCGCGCCATACCGGTATCAGCCCCGATGCCGGCCGCAAGCCCGCCACGTTTGGCAGCGGCTCGCCGCGGCGCCGCACGCCCACGGGGGCAGACGGACACGCGGTCGAACAGCGCCGGCCCGATGCCGCCAAGGCGGCCGAGGCATTCGCCGTGGGCGATACCGTGAGCCATAAGACGTTTGGCACGGGTCGCGTGATTGGCGTGGCGGGCGATATGATCGAGGTCACATTCGATACGAGCGGACAAACCAAGAAGCTCATGAAGGGCTTCGCGCCCATCGTGAAGATCGGCTGATAGCACCTTGGGGGCGTCCGCTCCATACGACTTCCTGCTCGGACAGTCCTCGCCGCTTCGCGGCTGCGGAACTCGCGATAAGTCGTATGGAGCGGGCGCTTGGGAGGCGGCTGGGCCGATCTTCGCGATGGTCGACGACGGCGGAAGGGAAGTGTTTTCCAAGGGGCTCTCGGCTTGGATTCGTTTCTGCAGTTTCTGCAGTTTCTGCAGTTTCTGCAGTTTCTGCAGTTTCTGCAATTTCTGCAACCGGTATCGTCATATCAGCATGACGGCCGTAGGAGGTACCCATGGAGCTCATCAATCCCTTTAAGCCAACGGCGGGAATGACCCCTCCTGTTCTCATGGGCAGGGAGTCTGTTTTGGAGGACTTCTCCGACGGGCTGCTTGAAGGACCAGGTGCCCCTGGTCGTCTCATGCGCATCACCGGTCCGCGCGGTTCGGGTAAGACGGTTCTCCTTACCGAGCTGGGCGAGATGGCGCTGGCAAAGGGATGGCGCGTTGTTAACGTGGTGTCTGATGAGGACATGTGCGATTCGATCGTACGTCAGCTGCGCGCTCCGCTCCGTATGAAAGGCGTGAAAGTCGGCGTGACCCTTCCCGTCATTGCTGCCGAGCTCGACGCGGGCCTCTTGTCTGAGGATGCAACATTTCGCGAGCTATTTGAACGTGCCGTGCGCAAGCTGACCGATAGCGGCGCCGGGCTTCTCATAACGCTTGACGAGGCGCAAAATGCGGATCGAGATGCGATGGGGACAATAGCCTCGTGCGTGCAGCTCATGATTCGAGAGCGTCAGAACGTTGCGCTCGTCTTTGCCGGCATCACGACAGGTGTGCTCGACTTGCTCAACAGCAAGTCGCTGACGTTTCTGCGCCGTGCAAAGAGCGAGGAGCTCGCGAACATACCAATCAACGAGGTGTCACGCGCGCTTAAGGCGACCATCGAGCGGTCGGGCCTGTCCATTGGGGATAATGCCCTTTCGGCAATGGCGGCCGCTACAGAGGGTTATGCCTACCTCACGCAGCTCGTGGGGTATAGCGTATGGCGTACGGCAAGGCGCCATGCCGATGTATCGTTGCAGATAAACGAGGATGATGTCGAACGCGGTATTGCAGCGGCACGCAAGGAATATGGCAGCGCCGTACTCGATACGGCGCTCGCAGATCTTACGTTGCCGGCGGTCGAGTACTTGTTTGCGATGTGCGAGGATGCAGGCGCTTCGGCGACGGGAAAGGTTGCGGAGCGCATGGGGAGATCAACTGCGGACGCTAACAGCTACCGGCGCATTCTTATCGCACGGCAGATTATTGAATCGACGGCAACGGGATACGTTGCATTTTCATTGCCCTACATGAGAGAGCATCTGATCGCCAACAGAGGGCGTATTTTCGCTCGGTATGGTTTGTAGTCACAGTAAGGAACGTTCGACGTGGTGTTAGATACGCATGATACCCAACGCACTTTCGCCGATAGCAAATGCCTGGGGGCTCGGGAGAGCTTGGTGGTGGGGGCCACGCTCTTTTCGATGTTCTTTGGAGCGGGGAATCTCATCTTGCCGCCGCTTTTGGGTGTGCAGGCAGGCACATCGACCATCCCGGCTATAGCGGGATTCTTCCTCGCGGGCGTGGGGCTACCGGTACTGGGCATCGTGGCGGTGGCGCTTGCCGGCACGGTGCGCGAGCTGGCCGATCGCGTGCATCCGGTGTTCTCGCGCCTATTCGTCGCGGCGGTCTACCTGGCCATTGGGCCGTGCCTCGCCATCCCGCGCACCTCGTCGACGGCATTTGAGATGCTGCTGCCCCTTCTGCCTCAGGATATGCCGCTCGAGGTGGTGCGGCTGGCGTTTTCGGTGCTGTTTTTTGCGGTGGCGTTCGTGCTCGCCATGCATCCGGGGCGCCTGACGCGCCTCTTGGGGCGCATCACCGGTCCCGCGCTCATGCTGCTCATCGTTGCCGTGGTGGGGGCGTCGATCGCGTCTTTGCTCGGTATGGTCGAGCTGCCCGCGGCGTCTGCAGTGGCGCCATACGATACCCGCCCCGCGGTGCAAGGGTTTCTCACGGGATATCAGACCATGGATCTGCTTGCATCGCTGACCTTCGGTATCGTGATCGCGCGCAACATCCAGCAGCTTGGCGTGACCGAGCCTGGCGGCATCACGCGCGAGGTATGTCGATCCGGCGTGGTTGCGGGTGTGCTGCTCATGATGGTTTACGGCGGGCTGGCCGCCGTGGGATTCGAGCAGTCTGAGGTGCTTGCCGGTGTGGGCAACGGTGCCGCGGTCATCACCGCTTCGGCGACGGCACACTTTGGCTGGGCAGGCACGCTCGTAGTTGCTGCGATTTTCCTGCTTGCCTGCTTAAACGTGTGCATCGGCCTTATCAGCTGCTGCGGCAGCTACTTTGCGCAGGAGGTTCCGCGCGTGCCGTATCGCGCATGGGCCATCGGGTTCGCGCTGTTCTCCTGCGCGCTGTCAAACATCGGGCTCGATGCCATCCTGACGTTTTCGGTGCCGCTGCTGGGTGCGCTCTATCCCATCGCGATCGTGCTTGTGGTGATGGGCATGCTGCACCGCGCGTGCGATGCCGTGCCAGCGGTGTGGCGCACGGTGGTTTGCCTGACTGCCGTGGCAAGCGTGGCATGTGCGTTGCGCGATGCGGTGGCGCCCGAGCTGTGGATGGTTTTCGACGCCCTGCCGCTTGCAGATTGGGGCATGGCGTGGGTCGTGCCGGCGCTTGTGGGCGCACTTATCGGCGTCGTCATTTCTTCCATCCGGAGTCGCCGAGCTGCCTAGCGGGCACGTTGCCTCGTCCTGTCACAGGCGGCTTCATGCCGCAACCCGAACTCGCCGGTGCCGAGCGCTTGCGCCGTGGCACAATGGCAGGGAGCGACGCGGGGCGTTGGATGCCCTGCTTGATATCGCGATGATGAGATTTGGGGGCGGTTATGGCTGACAAGCAGTTGTTTATTGGACTCGACGTGGGCGGCACGTCCGTCAAGATGGGCCTGTTCGACAAGGATGGCGAGCTTCTGGGGAAGGGGAGCGTGCCCACGCCGCCGCTGATCGACGCGGATGGCTACCAAGCGGTGACCGATGGCATCGCAGCGCTGCTCGCCGCGGCAAGCGAATCGGCGGACAACGTGAACGGTATCGGTCTGGCCATCCCGTGTCCGGTGCCCGCCGACGGCGTGATTCGCATGCAGGCCAATATTCAGATCAACGCTCCCGGCCTTGCCGATGCACTCGGGCGTGCTTGCCCGGCAGCTGCGGTGAAATTTGAAAACGATGCCAATGCTGCTGCGATGGGCGAGCTCTGGGCCGGCAGCGGCAAGGACTACCAAAGCCTCGTCTTCGTAACGCTCGGCACCGGCGTGGGCGGCGGCGTTGTGGTGGACGGCCATGTGGTGGGCGGCGTTGTGGGCGCCGGCGGCGAGATCGGTCATCTGTGTATGAACCCCGACGAAGAGCGCACGTGCGGTTGCGGCGGCAAGGGCCATCTCGAGCAGTATGCTTCGGCTACCGGCATCGTTGCGAGCTATAAGGCCGAGTGCGAGCAGCGCGGGCTTGAGCCGGTGGAGCTCGAGGGACCGAGCGATTCCCGCTCGGTGTTCGCCGCCGCCTCTGCCGGCGACGAGGCCGCGTGGGCAGCTATCGACACCATGTGCGATTACCTCGGCCGCGCGCTCGCCATCATCGCGTGCGTGGTCGATCCGCAGGCATTCGTGCTGGGCGGCGGTACGTCCAACTCGTCCGATCTCTTCATGGAGCGTTTACTGGCAAGTTATCGCCGGTATGCATTTGCCGTTTCCGCCGATACGCCCATCGAGATCGCCTCGCTTGGCAACGACGCCGGCATCTATGGTGCTGCCTTCGTCGCGCTGCAGGCCACCGAGGACGCAGCGTAGCCGCGCGTGCTACGATAACCAACAAGTCTGGTACGCCGGCATCGCCGGCATCGAAACACGGAGGAAGCATGAGCAACGTTCTCGTCTTCGGACATCTCAATCCCGATAACGACGCCATTATGTCGGCGGTCGTTTTGTCGCAGCTTTTAAACCAGGTCAATTACAACGGTGACACCTACGAGGCATGCTGCCTGGGCAAACTGCCCGCCGAGTCGGCGAAGCTGCTGGCCGAGGTCGGCGTCGACGAGCCACGCTTTATCGAGCGCGTTGAGGAGGGCCAGCAGGTGCTGCTCACCGATCACAACGAGGCCGGCCAGTCGGTGCAGGGCCTCGAGCACGCACAGATTGTGGGCGTGGTCGATCATCACCGCTTCGGCGGCTTTACCACTGCCGGCCCGCTCCATATCATCGCGCTGCCGTGGGGTTCGAGCTGCTCGATCGTCGCGAAACTCTTCGACGTGCTTGGCCAGGAGATCTCTGACACGCAGGCGAAGCTTCTGCTCTCGGCCATGATGACCGACACCCTCATGCTCAAGAGCCCCACCGCCACCGCCATCGATGCCACCATCGCCCAGCGTCTTGGCGAGCAGCTCGCCGTTGATCCCGTCAAGTTCGGCATGGAGGTCTTCCTTTCCCGTCCGTCTGGCTCCTTCACGCCCGAGCAGATGGTGGGCAACGACATCAAGCTCTTCGAGGTGGGCGGCAAGAAGCTGCTCATCGGCCAGTACGAGACGGTTGATAAGAGCCGCGCACTCGGCATGATCCCCGAGATTCGCGAGGCCATGCGCGCCTATATGACCGAGAAGGGCGCCGACGGCATCGTGCTGTGTCTGACCGACATCATGGAGGAGGGCTCGCAGGTGCTGCTCGAGGGCGACACCGCCATCGCGCAGAAGGGCCTTGCAATCGAGGACGTGCCCGAGGGCGTCTGGATGCCCGGCGTGCTCTCCCGCAAGAAGCAGGTGGCCGCGCCCATCATGGCGGCCGAATAGCTTCGGCATCGCGTTCGCAGCATCGTTTCATTGAAAAAGGAAGGGATGCCCGGTTGCTCGGGCATCCCTTCCTTTTTGACAGGACGAGAAGAAGTACCTTCCACACGATCGTGGTCCTCTTTTGGGATACCTCCTACATATTTCAAGGTAATGTCCAATTCCGTCGTAGTTCAGATTTCGAGCAAAAGAACGAGCAGGTCAGTGCTGGCGTGAGGGGGATTAAGCCATAGGAAGAGCGAACTGAATTACAGGGATGTAGAAAGAATAGATTGAAAAATGTATAGCCCCGCATACAATAGAAACGTGTTATAGCGGGGGAGGTACATAAAATGAATATAAGGATCCGTTCACTGCTTGCGGTAATCGCATGCACCGTTGCATGCGTAGTTGCCGTCTTCGCGCCCGCTTCCTCCGCAGCTGAGGGCGTGAGCAGGGATCACTCCCAGAATAGCGGTGTAATATCCCCGATCACCAGCTCATCAAACAACAAAACAACAGTTGATCTTTCCGCTGCTTGGTCTCGGGGGGAGAGCGGCACGGTGGGGATTGATGCCAACATCTCTATTTCGGGGGGTATATCCTCCTGTCTCTCGAGCGAATCGCCCATTCGAGCGAATGCGGTGCTTGCCGAGGGGGTGTGTATCGAGGATGCCGCTCTTGCAGATACCCTTGATTCTTGGAATGCTAGTCATGCCGATGCCGGCTTAACGATCGAGGGGGCTACGTCCTGGGTCCGTGTTGCGGAGGATGGCTCTCAAAGCGCTGCCGAACAAGATGGCGATGGGGTCTTTCAGGCTCTCAAGCTTGAGGTGATGCCGCAGGACGGTGCGAGCTTGGAAGCGACGGACACGATCGATGTCGCGATTCCCTTGACGTTGAGCGACGATGCGTCTGCTCGTGTTCTCGAGCAAGTCGATCAGGGTACCGCGCGCCAGCCGGTTTTCTTCGATGCGGCTACCGCCGTTATGGATGAGGACGGCATCGCTTCGGTCAAGACGGTCCCAGGCTTTTCGCTTGCCGTGGGCGATGTGGAGATGCAAGCTTGTACGCCCGTCTTGCTTTGCAAAGACCTTGTTCAAGCGCAAGAAGCTTCGCGCGCCGCTCGCGCTGCGGGCGATGCTCCCTGGTATATTGATGCCTTTACACTCGATAGCGTTTATTCGGGAACCGCCAAATTCGATGGAGACGATGAGGCGGGTCATGATTCGAGTTCGCGCAATGATGTGCTGCGTTCCTACGACAGCGTCATCTATTCAACAAGCTATGCCTTGGCAGTCGAAGACGGCATGGGCACCGCGCGGACAGGCAAGTTGCGCGTGAGTGCGACGCTGCCGCTCAGCGAAGACCTCATGACATGGGATCTTGACTCCATGATTTGGCTCAAGAATGCCGAAGTCACTACGATCGCCGGCAAGCAGCGCGTGACGGGTGATGTGGTGTTTGGTGGGGAGTCGTCTATTCCCGTTGCGCCTTCCGTCGGCATGCTCAACTTCGTTGCAAAGGTTCGAGACATATCGCAGGGCCAGGAGATCGTCGCACCGTACTTCTCGGTGCAGCGCTATGCGGATGATGGCCATTCGCTTTCGGGGGACCAATTTGAGTGCGGGACGGTGAACGGTGTCCATCAAAGTACGCCCGCCAAGAATGCCGATCTCAAAGGTTCCGCCAAAGGTCGTTTCAATGCCCAGCTCAAGGCAGAGGACAACAACAACCGCTACACACTTACGCTCCAGATGCGCTCGGAGTCCGGCGGGCTCAAAGGTATGGCGCTGCCGGACGAAGGGAGTTTAATCGAGGTCGATTTCCAGACGGACTGGGGACAGAACCTGAAGGCGGTGAAGGTCAACGCTCTCGGTGAAGCGCAATCAGGATCGAGTCCTTGGAACAACAGGGTGCTTGGCGAAGATGATTATGGCGTGACCGCGCCGTTTGGCATGCAACCCGATGGCAGCCATAAGACCTCGTTCAACACGATTTACGACAGCGGGGCTATCGGTGTAAAGGAGTACAAAAACGACACCGGCAACGGCACTCCCGCCACCTTCACATTCCAGATTGGCGCCTTCAATATCGACAAGCAGAACATCGATAAGGTTTCCGCGAACTACAACGCCTCGCGAACGGAGGAAACCAAGAATCCCGACTACGATTCCGAGGTGGTCTACAACTTCGGCTCCTATCTCTTCGAGGTCGAAGCTCCGCAGTATGGTTATGACTGGCATACAACGTGGGTCGAGATCACCGACCTAAGAGTCGAGGACACTGGCGGCGCTGTTTCGGGCGATTGCTATGCCGAGGATGATCAGTGCTCCCAGATTCACAGCCCCGGCGCGCCGGTTGAGGGGGATCACGGTTTCCACATTAACTACAACACGACGATTATCCACGGCTACACAACAGAGCGCATTGAGGACGATGGTTCTCTGACCAAGATGTACAGTATTCCCGATGGATCGAATCTGGATGGTGGTTCGCACTCCGGTATCTATGAGGTATCCCCGGGGGAATCGTTTGTGACTGCGAGCCAAAACCAGTATCACTTCCTCGACGATGATTCTACGAGCTACTTTTCGCGTCTGGACGCTCCCCGCTACGTCACGAAGTTCATGAAGTTCGATGACGAGGTGTTCGAGGTGAACGGGGACATGTTGGATGAGGTTCCTATCGAGTCTGCTGTCTTCTCGCAGGATTCTGGCTGGCTTCATCATGGTGATGCTGAGACTACCGTCAAATACGTTACAAAGCCCGGTGGGTGGAGCTCGGATGAGGAGCTGTTGACAACTCATCTGGGTAACGACAACGCAACGCACTTTGAAGATAAGCCCACTGGGTCACTCTCGGTTCACAGCAGTTATGAGGATGCAATAGCTTCTGGTGATCCGATTGTTGGCGTGGTGTACGACATCCTCGTCGATAAGCAAATGATGGAAGACCATTTTGCCTATCAAAAAACAGGCTTTCGAGTGGCAACCTCGTTGTACGTTCAGATTCGTTCAGTGCCAATGCGCATAAAGACGGACGCGGCGGTTCGGGATGGCGAGGCAATAACCAAAAAGGATGACCCGCGACTGGTTGGTATCCTGACATGGGATTCCACCACCTCTTGTGTAGACCTCTATCGCACCGAAACCAATGCGCTCTCCGGAAAGACGGAGTACGTGAACACCAATGCGTATCGGAGGAGGAGTGATACCACCACGACCCTTGGGAAATGGCAGTGGGCCCACAGAAGCGGGCTTGGCACCTTTTCCGACAACATCTTCACCGGCTACAAGAAGGCTGAGTTTGACGCGAGCGGAAACGTATCCAAGATGGCGGAGAGCGCAGCGCGACTAAATGGAGGATACGATAACACTCCCGCCGCCGGCGGTGCGTCGTTCTACGTGCGTCTCAACGGTGTCGATGTTAAGAAAGAAGTCGCTCAGCAGTCCGAGGGCTTGCCTAAGGTCAATTTCAACTTAGATGAGGGACAGCGCCGGGTGGACTTCTCCATCGATGCGCAGCATACCGGCTCAGATCTATCGCGCCTCACCGATACCGTCACGTTGACGGACACGATTCCCGCAGGCATGAACCCGGTGAATCCCGATGGCGCGACGCCCGAGGAACGCTGGGGCATCGCCTATGGCGGTGACTATAGGCAAGACGGAACTACCAACGGCGGCGCCGGCGGTGAGTGGGTTGCAGACGGCGACGACACGGTCTCCGTCGATGCCAGCGATACCGAGGCGTGGGACACCATGCAATCTGCTATGGATGGCTGGTCCGGTTCAACGTCCAAGCTTTCCTACACCGTTGATGAACGGGCAAATGAAGATGGATCAACAACGCTCACCTGGACGTTCAACAACGTTCCGGTGTCGTACAACCTGCCCAAGATTCACTACTCGGTGAGGCTTGGTTCATCCGATGACCCCTTCAAGGATCTCGCAAACGGCGACTCGTTGGCGAATACGGTTTCTGCTTCGCTTGCGGTGAGCGGAGCTGCTGATTCCAGTTCTGCCACAGTTGCCGTGGTGAGGAGTCAGAGCGCTGCGGTTATCAAGACGCCCAAGGTGGAGCAGCGCAACGCAGAGGGCACCGACCCCATGGGCTTCGACATTACATTCATGAACAATGCGGATGATGACACGGCTCCGCTCCAGCTGCTGAGCGTGGTGGACATTCTTCCCGGTGCTGATGACGGGTCTTGGAGCACAACCGCAGAGGATATTCGCGAGCTCGAGGATTACAAGCTCAAGAACGTCTCATTCAACGCCGCCGGCTTTCCTGAAGACCGGTCGCTATACATGGCATACATGATTCCCGGCTATCTCAGCCGTGAAAACATGCGCGCGATGCAGAAGGATGGCACCCTTTGGGATTCAATGACCCACCTCGGCTTTGGGGGAGATGGCTGGCAGCATGAACGAATCCGCTTCAACGCCGACGGCAGCCTCGATGCAAGCTCCAAGCAGGCGGTGGAAAACGCGCTGGATGGTCAAGAAATCCTCGCCATAGGATTCTTCACGCTGGGCACCACGCCGGTTCCTCCGGGCGCAGTCTTAAGTCTCTCGTTCGACTATGGTTGGGATGATGCTCGTACCGAGCTGCTGCACAACACGAGCGATACGTTCACGAACACTGTCACGCTTGAAGCGCATGCGCTCAAGAAGGCCGTCTCTTCCACGGCGACCACGGCACCCACACCCGCCGATGTGGACTTTTCATTTGCCAAGGTAGATGGCGACTCCACAACGGTGCCCCTTGCCGGCGCCGAGTTCAAGCTCTTCAAATGGAATGGCGATGGCGAGGCGCCGCAGGATGGGCTGCTTGATGTTGAGGATCCGGGTAGCTCCTGGGAGCTGGTTCAAACGCAGGAAAGCGCAGAAGATACCGGTCTCGTGAGCTTCGCAAAACTCAAGTCAGGCGTGTACCGCTTGGTGGAAACCAAAGCGCCTACGGGCTACTTCCAGCCTACTGGTCAGTGGAATGTAACTGTAGACGCGCTGGATGACGAAAGCCCCATTTCCATCGTCGCCGTCGCCGATGGCGCGACGATGCCTCCGGCATTCGCGACTACAGACTCCGGATCTTGGCAGCTCCCCAACTATCGCCCCATGGACATTCCGCACGCGGGCGGTCGCGGCATCGCCATGTTCGTGGCTGCAGGTGTAGCGGTTAGCGCCGTAGGATTTGTCGTTCGTGCCCGTTTGCGGCGAGGGGGGCGGCTATGACGTGACGCCTCATACCTAGGCTGCGCCATGTAAACCAGCGCAGCTGCCGATGCAGTGGATCTTGCCCTATTAAACTGGGGCTGGGTGAAAGGAGAAAGTACAATATGGGAAAGAGAAGGCTGCAGGTATTGTTCGCCGCTTTCGTAGCATTGGTCGCGATGGTCTTTGCTGCGACGCCAGCACATGCGGCAAATGCGACCAATCGGTCCACGGCAACAATTACCGTTTCTGGTGCCGAATCAGCAACCGAAACTTCGGTCTACCAGGTAATTACCGTTAAGTGGGAAGATGGACAGGCTTCGCCCGAGGGGTATTACTGGAACAGCGCGGGTGGATCGACTACGAATGTTGTCAGCTGGGTACGAAATAATTACCCTTCATATGTTGGTGCGAACGGCAAAGTAAGCGACCAATTCACCCAGAGCCTCACTTCAACGCAGAAGGAAACGTTCTTCAAAAAGCTTGGCGACGCTATTTGAAGCCGTGACGTGATCCTTGGACCGAGCCAAAAGCTGACTGGAAATACAACGAGCGGAAAGCTCCAGATGGGCTCCTACCTCCTGCTCTCTACGAGCAGTATCAGCTACAACTACAAGGAAGCTGTTGTCAACCTGGTTCCAGTTCTCAATGAAGGCCAATGGACAATCGAGGACAACTACAACGTGACGCTCAAGCGCGAACCTATCACCATCGATAAGAAGTTCGATGATAGCACGGGGCGCGAGGATGACGACACGAATCAGTATCAGGTCGGCGACGTTGTGCCGTACGTCATCGATTCGCAGATTCCCCAGTGGGCGGAGGGATCCACCAATCGTGAGCTGTACGTGGGCGATACCATGTGTGACGGTCTTACACTCGATACGTCGAGCATCAAGGTCTATGGTGTCAGCTCCGGAGGTCGGAAGACCTTGCTTTCTGCCGGTACTGACTATACGCTGAACACTACGGATGCCAAGCATCCGGAGTCGAGCACCCCGATGACCTTCCTCATCACGTTCACTAAGACGTTCCTTGATAAGCAGCAGTATCCGTCCATCTCGGTTACCTACTCTGCCACGGTGAACGAGAACGCGGTTGTGGGCGAACTTGGCAACGAGAATGATGCTCGCATCGTTTGGCGTGATCCAGACGGCAACTGGCGTGAGAACACCGACAAGGTCAAGGTATACACCTACGGTATCGACGTGAGCAAGGTCGATGGCAACAAGCAGCCGCTTGCAGGTGCCGAGTTCTACCTGACCGATGAGGATGGCACCGAGATTCAGTTCATCAAGATTGGCGATGGCCAGTATCGCGTGGCAAAGGCTTCCGAGGGCGGCGCGAACAAGACCCTCGTGGTGTCCAGCCAGGGCAAGCTCGACCTCAAAGGTCTTGCTGCGGGAACGTATACGCTGTATGAGTCCAAGACTCCCGAGGGCTACAACCCTATCTCCCCGATAGAGGTCGTGATTAAGGCGACTGAGAGCCAGGGAGAGTATACCGGGCACGTTCAGGGCGAGCAATCCGGCAAGATCGGCTATGTGCCTGTGGAGGTTGTGAACAACAAGGGCTTTGTGCTTCCCACCACGGGCGGTATGGGTACCGCACTCTTTACCGCGGCGGGCGTCGTTGTCATCGCCTGCGGTGTGGGAGCGCTGTACGCGCTGCGCAAGCGTGACGACCGCGCATAAGCAGCATCTTTTTTCAAGGGTTTCAAGGGCGTTCGATTAAACGTGGGGGATCCGGCTGGAGCGTGCTCCGGCCGGATCCCCTTCCCCCGACATGATGGGTGATCTCATTGGGATGCGATGACTTTCAGCAACGAGCGCGTATGGATACCGTTCGTCCTCCTGTGGCAGTGAGGCCGCGATCCGTGCACACTGCCGCTTGGGCGGGCTCGTCGTATAGCGCGGGCGCGTCGCGCCGTTCAGCGTACGGTGCCGCCCGCCAACATTCCAAGCGGTTCCCGCAGACGCTCGCGGGCGCGGCTCTTGTCGTCATCGGGCTCTTGATCATGGCGTATCCCGCGATCAGCAATTATCTCTCAGAGCTGCATGCAAGTTCTGTCATCGTCGATTACGAGCAGTCCGTTGCTCAGTATGCTCCCGAGGTTTTAGAGCATGCCCGCGCCGAGGCAGTTGAATACAACGAGAACCTTGCAGGAGATCCGGTACACGATCCGTTTGTTCCCGGTAGCGGCTATGCCTTGCCCGAGAACTACGAACAGGTGCTTAATTTGGCGGGCGATGGCGTTATGGGATACATCGAGATCCCCGCGATCTCTGTTCAGCTTCCCATCTACCATGGCTCTAGCGAAGAGGTGCTTGCAAAAGGCGTGGGCCATATCGAGCAGACGGCGCTGCCCATTGGTGAGGTGGGTCGAAATCCCGTACTTACAGCGCATCGCGGTATGCCTCAAGCAGAGCTCTTCTCCCGTCTCGATGAGCTCAAGATAGGCGACGAGTTCTATATCACGGTGCTCGATGAGGTCATGGCATACCGCGTGGACGATATTTCGGTCATAGAGCCAGATGAGATGGCAAAGCTCAGTGCGCATGCTGGGCACGACTATGTGACGCTCGCAACCTGCACGCCCTATGGCGTGAACACGCATCGCTTGCTCGTGCGGGGAGAGCGCTGCCCGTATGATCCCAAGCGGGCTGCCGCCGAAGGTGACGATATGCGGCGGGTGAGCCCCTTCCAAGCTGGCGTGGCGTTGGGAGCCGTCGTGCTCGGTGTCGTTGTGGCAGCAAGGAAGATCATCGCATCGACGAGGCGTCGTCATGGGCGCTGAGGAGGGGCGCATACGTGTGCTGAGGGCTCTCGCGGGCGCGGGCGTGATCGCGGGGATCGCCATCGCGGCGTTTCCGTACGTCGAGGCGTGGTGCCGCGGCATTGGGATGACGCAGGAGATCGAGCGCTTTGAGGCGTCGGTGGGGCAGCTGCAAGACGCCGGGACCGTTCTGCAAGATCTGCGCAGGGCGGTCGATGCGTACAACCGCGAGCTCGATAATGCGGGACAGGCCGGCCTCAAGGATGCCTGGAGCTACGAGGAGCCCAGCTTCGACCTCGCCCGCTGGGGGTTTTCAGACGAGATCTTCGCTCGTCTTAGAATTCCTGCCGCGCAGATCGATATGCCCGTGTATCTGGGCGCTACGGAAGAGCATATCGATGCGGGCGCGGCCCATCTCTCGCAGACGAGCCTGCCGATGCGCGCGGTCGAGGGGGTCTCGGCGAATGCGGTCATAGCCGGGCATCGAGGTTACCGGGCCAACACGTATTTCAACAACATCCCTCGCCTCGTCGCGGGTGATGAGGTGTACGTGGACAATCCGTGGGAAACGCTTGTATATCGCGTGACGGGAACCGCGGTGATCGACCCCTCGGATATCGAGGCAGTGAAGATACAGCAGGGAAAGACCATGCTCACGCTGGTTACCTGCCACCCGCTTTACGAGAACTATCAACGCTACGTGGTGTATTGCGAGCAGATAGAGCGTCGTTCTTAGAATTGGAGTGCGGCATGGCGATTGTGGGGATCGACCTTGGAACAACAAACAGCTTGGTTGCGACTTGGCGGAATGGCAAGTCGGAACTCATACCAAACGCGTATGGCTCCTATCTCACTCCCAGCGTCGTCACCATAGGGGAGCATGGTCCCGTTGTGGGAGCGCCGGCGGCGGCGTGCTTGGCCACGCACCCCGAGCGAACCTGCGCGCGGTTCAAGCGCCTCATGGGCTCGGACGAGAAGGTCAAGCTCGCCGGGAGAAGCTATACGCCGGAGGAACTATCGGCGTGCGTGTTGCGCCAGCTCGTGGAGGATGCGGAGGCGTATCTAGGCGAGCCGGTCACCGAGGCGGTGGTAAGCGTGCCGGCATATTTCGACATCGCCCAGCGCGTGGCGACGAAGCGCGCGGCGGAGATCGCGGGCATTCGGGTCAACCGATTGATCAATGAGCCCTCGGCAGCGGCGCTTGCCAACCACGATCTTGAGAGCGAGGAAACCTTCGTCGTCTTTGACTTCGGCGGTGGAACCTTAGACGTCTCGGTTGTCGACTGCTTTGAGAACGTGGTGAACACGTGCGCCGTCTCGGGTGATAACCAGCTGGGAGGCATAGATTTCGATGCAGTGATCGCGCGTGAGCTCAGTGCGGTCAACGGGCAGATCCATCCCGACCCGGGCACGCCTCTGTACGAGGAGCTGCGGCTCGCTGCGGAGCGGGCGAAGCGGCGGCTCGACACGATGGATGCCGAGACAGACGTTTCCGTGCAGGCGCCCGGCTACGATAAGCCGCTCCATCTTACGTGCCGGCGTCTCTATGAGCTGTCCTGCAAGATCTTCAAAAGGATGTCCATTCCGCTCAAGCGAGCGCTCGGCGATGCGGGCTTCGAGCCCGAGGAAATTACCTCGCTGGTTATGGTGGGCGGATCCTCGCATATGCCGGTTGTTCGCCGTTATCTCATGGCGGCTCTGAACGTTCCGGTGACCTCGACCGAACAATGCGATTACGCGATTGCGCTCGGTCTGGGGATGTACGTCGGCGTGATGCAACGGAGCGAGGGCGTGCGCGACATCCTGCTTTCCGATGTCTGCCCCTTTTCGCTATCGACTTCGTTGGGGGACCTCGAGACATACTCCCTACGGAGCTCGTTCATCATCAAACGGAATACCAGGCTTCCTGCGCAAGGGGAAGTTACGTTTTACGTGCCTGGCACGAGAAAGTTCGTCACGTTTGATATCTATCAAGGCGAAAGCATCTATCCCCAGTACAACAAGCAGCTCACCGAGCTATCGATCAAGGTCGGAACGTCAAAAGACAAGTATAGGGAATGCTCTGCGAAGCTGTTCTACGACATCAACTGTCTGCTGGCACTCGAGCTGCGCGTCAAAGATTGCAACGTTGTCGCGCGCTACGTGTATGAAGGTAGGAGCTGGAGGCGGCTGAAGGCGGGCGAAGAGCACGTGCAGCTGCGAGCGACGGTGAGTGAAATCAAGCTGGATAGCACGAACACCGAGTACCGTCTTGCGGTGAAACGCGCCGAGGATCTCTTCGATATGGTGGGCAGCGAGGATGCTCAGCAGCTTTTGAAGAACGCGTTCGACGAATTCCGCTCGAACGCTTTGGCGGGGGGCAGCGTACGCAGGATCAGGGAGCGTATCGAGGAGTTCCATCAATTGATGGACATGGTTGAGAGCGATACCGGTGCGGATGCGTTCTTTGCTGCGAGCGATGCGGCACAGTGGGATATCGATTGGATGGATCCGAATTCATGGGACACAGCTGACGATTCCGACGACCAGATCGAGCAGGATGAGGGCGAACAAGGGGACGAAGGGACGCTGTCATGACAGTTCACGAGGCATTTAAGATCCTCGGACTCGATGAGGAGGCGTCCTCCGCGCGCGACGTGCGGCGTGCGCATGCGCGGCTTGCATCGCTCTATCATCCCGAAGATCATCCCGATGAGTACGAGCGCATTCGCGAAGCATATGAGATGGCGCTCGCTCACGTGCGTCGCGCCAAGCACATGCCGCGCGTCTCGGTTCCCGTTGAAGAGCGCTATGAGACAGCGAATGCGGCGGATGATAAGGACGAGCGGGAGGAAGAGCGATATGCTCGGCCTCAGGCGCATGACACGCCGGTTGATCGCGAGCTGGGGTACGATGGTGCGCGTCAGGGCATGCATCGCGAGCGGGCTGCGCGATACGACGAGTTTGCCGTTCCAGACTATCTTCGCGCAGGCTTGGAGGAGGATGTCGTCCTCGAGCAGGAAGCGGAAGCGTGGTGTGATGAGCTTAGAGCGGCCTTTGAGGGCGGTCTGAATCGTCCGGAGGCACTCACGTTTTTGCATCGTAACGATTGCGAGCGGTTCTGGCCGGTAGGAGAGGCCTTCGACGAGCAGGTGTGGAGCATCCTGCATCGGCATGTGGAGAGGGCGGACAGGCATCAGCTCAGCGAGCTCTTCAAGGCTCTTAAGGCACCTGAGGGAACGTTGACCTTTGAATGCCTGGGTGCGCGCAGGAGCTTCCATAGGAAGCGTATCGCCGCTGCTGCCTGGACGGTCGCGCTGGTGCTGTCCATAGGTTTTGCTCTTTTGCTTCTATGGGACAGGGAGCAAGTGCATGAGAAGGAGCAGGCTCTCGAGACGCAGGTTGAAGACTTCGGGCGCAATCTCGAGAAGGAGCGGTCGGAGTTTGCCTTCGAGGATATCGATGGGCTGTTGGCGAAAAACGCCGATGAGAACAAGGCTTTCATCACGGATTATATGGCCGACGAGCTTGGCGGCGGTGAGTTCGAGGTGTCCGATATCACTGCGATCGAGCCCTTTGGGGAGGCGTATTGGGAGCTTGATGGTTTATGTACGGTTAAGGAGCTTGGGAGCGGTACGACGTATCTGCTCAGTTTGACCGTGGCTCTAAGTGGAACTGTGACCGAGGTCACGTCGTGCGAGGTAGCGGAGATGGAGCCGAGCGAGACCGCCTCGCCTGCACCCGAGGAAGGGAAGACTGCCATAGGGGATGGCGCTGCCGTAGAGAGTGGTGCTGCTGTAGGGGATTCAGGGCGGATGAATCAGGAGGAGGATATGCTTGAGCGCAAGGATAGGCTGCGCGAGCAGTTCTGGGATGCGTTGGAAACCGGATAAATTCGCTCGCCTCTGATGCTACGCGGCGCCTCCTGCCCACGCACTCGTACGCGACCTGTGGATTCCCTCTGTATCCAAGTAGCGTTCGCTTCGTGCGCATTTTTCGGTTTGCACAGATCAGGGTCGATGCTGCAATCGCGTCGACCCTGATCTTTCCGCAGCGTGAATTGCTCTTGAATAAACGAACATATGTTTGTATTATTGATGTTGATAGATCGCTGATGTCCGCACAAATTGATATAGTCAATGCGTACAAGGAGGTGACGCATGGCTTATGGATCGGTATTAACTGAGCGGCAGGATGCCCCAGAAAGAAGAAAGCGGCGCGGAGCGTTTTTTACGCCATCAAAGCTTGCGGATTTTATTTCCAGCAGGCTTATCTCTGAAAAGAGCAACCGGGTTTTTGAGCCTTCATGCGGCGAGGCGGAATTTCTGCTGGCTTCTTGCAGACGATTACGTGAGCTGGGTGCCACCGAACAGGATGTGCGCGATCATGTTCACGGGTGTGAGCTGCATGCGCCGAGCGCAAAAGCTGCTGTGGATCGGTTGAGGAAGCACGGATTTGCCTGCCAGATCACGGTTGGGGATTTTCTGCAATATCAGGCGAATTGCTCTTTTGACGTGATTGTGGGAAATCCTCCCTATGTTCGTTTTCAGGTCATCGACGAGGCCTCGCAGCGTGAGATTCGGCGTATTGCTGAGCGAAGCGGTATAAAACTGAGCCTCCTGTCATCACTTTGGGTTCCCTTCTTGCTGCATTCATGTGAGTTCCTATCTGTGGGCGGACGCATCGGGATGGTTCTGCCTGCAGAACTGCTCACGGTAAACTATGCTGCTTCGATTCGCTCGTTTCTGCTGAATAGGTTTTCTCGCATAGAGCTATTTACCTTCGAGGAGCGGATATTCCCAGAGGTTCAAGAAGAAGTCGTTTTATTGTTTGCCTACGGGTTCCAGTCGGGCGTTTCCGATTCTATTTCGTGGTATCAGTGCAAGGATCTTGACTCTGCATACCGTTCTGCCCCTCAAGAGAGGAAGCCTGCTTCCAACGGGGAACGCTGGACCAATGTGCTTGCACCTGACACCTCCCTTACAATCGTTCAGCGCCTCATTGAAGATGGTTACTTGGTTGAACTTAAGGAATGGGGAAGGCTTTCTCTCGGATCGGTAACCGGTTGCAACAGCTTCTTTGTTTTATCGAAGCACGAAGTTGAAGAGCTGGGTCTCGTTGACGGGGATTGGATTGCCGCATGTCCTCCCGGCTCGAACCATTTACGCAAGGTGACGTTCAATCGAGATGATTGGCTCGAACTCGATGGGTGTGGAATGAAGACAAGGCTGTTTTGGCCGGTCAATCCATCACCTGCTGCATGCCAATATATCCAAACGGGAGAGCAGCGCGGGGTATCGGCTCGATACAAATGTCGAAAGCGGTCTCCTTGGTGGCGCGTTCCTGTAACGGCGACGCCCGATGCCTTCGTTACTTATATGAATGCTCATGGTCCTAACATCTGCGCGAATGACGCCAATGTCACATGCGTCAATTCGGTTCATGGGCTCGTATTCAACGAAGACATGAGAGATGTTGGTAAGTGCGTGCTGCCGATGGCAGCGTTTTCATCGGTATCGCTTTTTTCTGCAGAGTTGTCTGGTCGGAGCTACGGCGGGGGCGTTCTGAAACTCGAGCCTCGAGAAGCGAAGCGATGGCTCGTTCCCTCCTTTGATCATCTCGTAGACAGATATGATCAGCTCATGGCCCTGCGAGATCGTATCGACGGTTTCTATGAGGAGAGGCGCTTCAGCAGTATTTCTGGTTGCGTAGACGCTGCGCTGTGGAAGGGCATTCTCGAAGATGAAGAGATTGATACGATGAGGTGCGCAAGCGACCAGATGAGATTGCGGAGGCAGCGGCGAGCCAAGGAGGCAAAATCATGAAGAAGGATGTATACCTCAAGCTTGTCGCCGCAATTGAAGCATATAAAACCATGCGTGCTGATGGGCGCGCTTTCTGGCGTAGGGGCGTGGCAACGCCCGAGCGGGATGTTTTGGAGCTCCTGCTCGACGTTGCTGCACGCGAGGGGTGCAACCCGCAGTCCGGGAATATAGCAGGTGCCTTGGATGTTTGGATAGCCGAGGAGCTCCGACTGGCGGGATTCGACCGTGAGGCAATATGGCCGAGATACGATGCTCCACAGGTGCTCGATCCTTCCATCACGTCTTTTCTATCTTGGTTGCCATCGAGTACGTCGAAGCCATGTCTTGAACGTATTCATACGTATCCGGGTTCGGAGGCGCGGGTTTTAGGCGCTGCGTTTTCCAAGCAGGTAGACGTTGGGATGGCGACGTGGCCCTCAGGGCCTGAGTTGCTCGTTTCCACCAAGACCATGAGTGGTTCTTTTGGCAAGAACTGGACAAACCGCTTTGAAGAGGCATACGGAGATGTCAAGAACCTGAAAAGTCGACATCCGCTTGCGGTCACTGGTTTTGTCATGTTGTTGCATGAAGATGTTCTTTCCGACGCGGGAAATCTATCGCGTATCGTTTCTATGCTGCAGAAGTTGCAGTCTGAGGACGATGCATACGATGTGGTTGGGCTCATTCTCGCAACATGGGATGAACAAAGTGGTGCAGAGCTTTCCTCTAGCTTGGCAGACAGGATGTATGATGTCGATCTTTCCATCGAGACGTTCTTTGATAGAGTGTGCAACCTTCTTTTGGAACGTTCTGTTGCAGGTGGCCATGAGGAAGTTCGCGAACGCTGTCGTGACAGTTTGAATTGCGCAATTAATTGACGCTTCCGGGGTGCGCGCTCTTAGTCCGAATTTGGAGCAGGTTGTGGAATCGCACGATGCCCCTTATTGAGTCAGCGATGCGTATGCAACGATATACAAAGATGGATGTAGAAGGCGAGGTGCAAACATGCGCCTCGCTCTTCGTAAAACGCCATATCAAAGCAGCTGGTAAGTAATGTGATACCCAACCTTTGGAGTAAGGAGCAACGAGGACATGAGCAAGCGTCCAAACAGCAGGATCGCACGCAAGGCCGCGAAGGTGGCTGAGCGCAAGGCGCTTGCCTCGGAGCTGCCCTTGGGCGGCGTCACGGCTCCAGCGGCGCTCATCACGCCCCAGCAGCGCCGCCGGCTCGAGCGGCGGGGCATGTGGGAGTGCATCACATCTAACGGCACCATCTCGGCTGCGGTGATGATTCTTGCGGCTGTTGCCGCGGTTATCTGTGCAAACCTGCCGGTATATGAGCCTATTCACGAGTTTTTGCAGGAGCCGGTCACGCTTGCGTTCGGGCCGGCGACCTTCACGCTGTCGGTGGAGCTGTTCGTAAACGATTTCCTCATGGCGATCTTTTTCCTGCTTGTGGGCATCGAGCTGAAATACGAGATGACCGTGGGCGAGCTTCGCCAGCCGCGGCAGGCGCTGCTGCCCATGCTTGCCGCCGTGGGCGGCGTGGTGGTGCCCGCGTGCATCTACGGTTTCGTGAACCGCGGCGGGGCGGTCTATGGCTGGGCCATCCCCATGGCAACCGATATCGCGTTCGCGCTTGGCGTGCTTTCGCTGTTGGGCAGCCGTGTGCCTCCGGCGCTCAAGGTATTCTTTTCCACCCTCGCCATCGCCGACGACCTGCTCGCCATCGCCGCGATCGCGCTGTTCTACGGCCACGCTCCGAGCCTGCCGTGGCTCGCGGCGGCTGCGCTGGTGACCGCGGCGCTTGCCGCGCTCAATGCGCGCCGGCACTTCCGGTTGGCTCCGTATCTGGTGCTCGGTCTCGTGCTGTGGTTCTGCTTGTTCCTGTCGGGCGTCCACGCCACGCTCGCCGGCGTTATCCTGGCGTTCGCCATTCCTGCGCGCTCCGATATCAACGCGTCCGAGCTCGTGGGATGGCTCGAGTCGAAGCTTCCCGATCTCGATGACCGTTTCGACGACGAAGCACATATCCTGGGACAGCACGACTTTACCCATGCGGCACGCGGCGTGGAGCGCGTTATGCACCGCGTCACGCCACCCCTGCAGCGCCTCGAGCACTATATCTCGACGCCGGTGAATTTCATCATCCTGCCCATCTTCGCATTTGTAAACGCGCAGGTGCGTTTGGTGGGTGTCGATCCGCTCTCACTCGTGTTCGACCCCGTTGCCATCGGCGTGTATGCAGGCATGCTGGCGGGCAAACCGCTCGGCATCGCAGGGATGACGTTTATGCTGGTGAAGGCCCACATCGCCGAGTTGCCATCGGGTGTGGGCATGCGACATATCGTGGGCGTGGGCATTCTCGGCGGCATCGGCTTCACGATGTCGATCCTCATCGCGGGGCTCGCGTTCACCGAGATTCCCGCCGAATTGCTTGCAGCCAAGACCGCGATCCTTGCCGGCTCGGTATCGGCAGCGCTCATAGGGCTCGCGTATATGCATCTCGCCTGCCGGACATCTTCGGCGAAGCGGTCGTAAGCGGCCATAGCGCGCGGCAGCGGTGCGCTGCTACTCTACCGTGCCGTATGTCCCGCCCCAGCCATGTGCCGCGAGCGCGGAGTTGAGCTGGTCGCAGAGACGCTGCCGTTCATAGCGGCCGGGCGGTAGGAGCGTGACGATCTCGATGAGGTCGGCGTCAAGATCCTGCAGCTCGGCCTGCACAACGACGTCAAGGCGCTCAACGGTCTTGCGTCCTGTGAACAAGGCGTCCACCAGGCGCTGGAGGTCGCCAAACGATTCGGCCTGAAACGCATTGAGCTCCATGGGCTGCCTCCTAAACGGGCGCGAGTCTTCGTGCCGGCATTATAGCAAGGGAGCGCCTCGTGCGCGGCATGCATGTGGCTCAGCTGCCCGGGCGTGCCTGCGTCGTTCGTGGGATGCTCGAATTGTTTTTTCAAGTATTCAATGGTTCAGAGGCTACGTGCTGAGTATAAAGACGATGCCGACATCGTCTGCCCAGGAAACAAGCGGGTTCATGAATCAAAAAAGCGACGCTACTTCGCACTGAGGGGATAAACCATTGCGTGATTGAAAAAACAATTCTGGGTGTTGCTGGTTGAAGGCGGGCAAGGGTGACGGGGCGTAGCGCCAAGTGCGTTTCATGAGTCGTGTCTCTTGTCTGGAGCAGATGAGCTTTGCGTTCGTTCGTGGGGAAATCGTTACAAGAGGCCTTCAGAGCAGGCGCACCGCGCTATGGCGGCTCGTTGCGGCTATACTCGTACAGATTGATTCCTGTAGGAGGGTTTGCGCATGCTGACAAACTACGAGAAGGTTGAAGCCGAACTTACGAAGAACGTTTACGAGAAAATGGACCTCACCGAGCTCGCGCACTGCATCGAGGAACTCGAGTGCGAGGTCGAGGAGGTTAAGGCAAAAGAGCTGAAGCTCGACATGGCCCGCGGTAAACCGAGCCCGCAGCAGGTGGACATCTCGCGCCCCATGCTCGACATCTTGAACCACGACTCCGATCTGTTCGATGAAGGCGTGGACTGCTCGAATTACGGCTGCTTCGATGGCATCCCCTCGGCGCGCCGTCTGGCCGGCGAGTTTTTGGGCGTTCCGCCCGAGCAGACCATCGTGCTGGGCTCCTCGAGCCTGAACATCATGCAGTCGGTGCTCATTCACTACTGGGAGAAGGGCGTACCCGGTTACACTCCCTGGTACAAGCTGCCCCGCGTGAAGTGGCTCTGCCCGAGCCCCGGCTACGATCGCCACTTCGGGCTCACGCAGGATCTGGGCATCGAGAACATTCCGGTGCGCATGACCGACGAGGGTCCCGACATGGATCAGGTCGAGTATCTCTGCGCCTCCGACGATTCCATCAAAGGCATGTTCTGCGTGCCCAAGTATTCCAACCCCACGGGCATCACCTACTCCGACGAGACGGTTCGGCGCCTCGCCGTGATGAAGGCGGCACCGGATTTCCGCATCGTATGGGACAACGCCTATGTGGTGCACGACCTGTTCGATGAGGGCGACGAGCTGCTGAACATCCATGATGCCGCGCGCGAGGTGGGCAAAGAGGACCGCATCCTGGCCGTGGCGTCGACTTCGAAGATCACCTTCCCCGGCGCGGGCATCGCGTTTTTCGGGTCCAGCCCGGCCAACGTCGACGAGGTGGCGCGCACGCTGCAGGTGGGTCTCATCTCGGCGAACAAGCTCAATCAGCTCATGCATGCGCGCTTCTTGCCCGATATCGACGCTGTCCATGAGCATATGAAGAAGCACGCCGCATTCTTGCGCCCGCGCTTCGAGGCGGTTGAGCGCAAGCTCACCGAGGGCCTGAGCGGGCTTGGTTGCGCGCGTTGGACGCATCCGCGCGGCGGGTACTTCGTCTCGTTCGACGGCCCGCGCGGCTCGGCCAAGCGCATCTGGAAGCTCTGCCAGGAGATGGGCGTTACCCTCACGCCGGCCGGCGCCACGTGGCCGGGCGGGGAGGACCCCAACGACACCAACCTTCGTATCGCGCCGACCTACCCCAGCGTGGAAGAGCTCGAGGCCGCGCTCGATGTGCTCGTGCTCGCCACGAAGCTCGTATCGGCGCAGATCGCGCAGGAGGAGCGCACGCAGGCGTAGATTCGCGGGTATTTCGTGCTGCTGGCAAGCCGGCGCGCGGTGCCAGATACAATAGACCGAATACCGCGTTGTTCACGGCGGTGCGTGCACCGCCTCGATGTACAGAGGAGCGAGCGGCTGCTATGGCAGACGAGTTTTTTGATGACGAGCAGGAGCTGATGGATCAGGCGTCCGGTGCGGCCGAGGAGCCTGCTGTGCCGGCGCGCGCCCGTGAGCCGCGCGGAACAAAGCCCGCGTCCGGCCGCGAGGCGCCGCCGTTTTGGATGGTGCTCGCCATCGCGGTGATCGCGCTGCTGCTCGGTATGGTGATCGGATATCTCGCGGGGTCCTCTGCTACGCTGAGCGCGCTCGAGAGCTCGAAGGCGGCATCTGAGGAGCAGCTTGAGAGCGCTGCGGGCGAAGATGCGTACGCGCTGCCCGAAGGGCACCCCGATGTCACCGTCGATGAAGACGGTACGGCGCACGTTGCCGAGGGCGACGGCGCAAGCGACGCGCAATAAGGGGGTCGCACGATGGCTTTTTCTTCGCAGCAAGCGGGTCGCGCTCGTGCGGCAATCGTGATCGTTGCACTGGTAATCGTTGCGGGCATCGCCGTGGCGGTGTTCTCTGGTGCGTTCTCGCCTGCGCCGCAGGCGGCTTCGAACGACGCTTCCGCTGCGGTGGGTACCGAGAGCGGCGCCTCGGATGGTGATGCACTCGAGGAGATCGACGCGCAGTACGGCACGGCTACGAGCTCGCTGCTCTCGCAGTATGAGGCGGATCCCTCGAATCCCTCTGCGCTGCTCGATGTCGCCAACGGTTACTTCGACTGGGGCGTTGCCGCCATGAACCATGCGGCAGACGACGAGGACAGCGCGCATGCAACCGAGCTGCTGAACGATGCGATTGGCTACTACGACACCTATCTTGAGGCGAATCCCGAGGCGAAGGCGGTTGTCGTGGACCGCGCGATTTGCCGCTTCTACACCGGAGACACCGACACGGCGATTGCCGATCTTGAGGCGCTGACCTCGGATTCAGCCGATTCCTTTGCGCCCGCGTGGGCAAATCTCGGCATGTTCTACGAGGCGACCGGCCGCGTGGACGACGCCCGCAATGCCTACGAGGCGGCCATCGACGCTGCTGGCGACGCCGATGCCTACAACGTGAAATCCTACGCGCAGGAGCGCTTGGACGCCCTGCAAGATTCATAAGGTACACCCTGATTGGAGCACCCATGGAGTTGACGATCGCAACCAAACCCGCACCCGAGGTCTACGGTATTGCCGTGACCGGCGAGGTGGATATCTCGAACGCCGCGAAGCTGCGTGACGCTATCGATATGGCGCTCGAGCAGCCCACCGAGGCCGTCGAGCTCGATTTCGAGCATGTCGCCTATATCGATTCCACGGGCGTGGGCGTGCTCGTGGGCGCCGCTCATCACGCGCAGGAGCACGACAAGCGCTTCTCGATCGTGCATGCGCAGCCCGGTGTGATGCGCGTGGCGCAGTTGCTGGGTGTGGACAAGGAGATTTCTATCACGGCCCGGTAACGCGTTTGTGCGCGTTGTCGCTCGTGCGGCGCCGCGCGGTATACTATTCCAGTTGACTCGTTATACGGTATCTCGCGATACGGTTTGACCTTGGAGGTTTTCACGTGAGCATCGGTGGAACCGAGCTTTTGATCATCGTGGTCTTTGGCTTCTTGCTCTTTGGCCCCGACAAGCTGCCGCAGATCGGCCGCACGCTGGGGCGCGCCCTGCGTCAGTTCCGCGAGACGCAGCAGAAGATGACCGCCGTGGTGCAGTCTGAGGTGATCGATCCCATGTCGGCCGCGGTGAACGACTCTGCCGCGGGCAAGAGCGCCAAGGCGGCCGCTGCGATGAGCGACGATGCCGACGCCGATGAGGGCGAGGGCTCCGACGCTCCCGCGCCGCGCAAGGAGACGTTCGCCGAGCGGCGCGCACGCCTGGCGGCCGAGAAGGCCGAGCGTGAGGCTGCCGCCGATGCCGAGCCGGCTGCCGCGGCGGACGCGAGCGAAGCTGCCGCATCCGACGCCGGCGCATCCGACGCCGCGCCCGAGGTTTCCTCGAGCACCGAGGCGACACCGGCAGCAGAACCGGCGTCGGCAGCAGAGCCTGCACCGGAAGCGGAGCCTGCGCACTCCACCGCCGATCTCTATGCCCGTCGCCCCCGTCGCAAGCGCGAGGCCGAGTCCGAGACGGGAGACGCTCCGACCGACGATGCCGCTACAGAAGGGGGTGAGCGCTAATGCCCATCGGACCTGCGCGCATGCCGCTCCTCGACCACCTCGGGGAGCTCCGTCGCCGCCTTACGATCGTGGTGGTCACCGTGCTCATCGCCACGCTCGTGATGTACTTCGCGACACCCGTTATCATCGATATTCTCACCGATCCCATCAAGCCGTTTGTTCCCGAGGGGCAGTTCTATCTGGGAACCGCGCTCGGCGGCTTCACAACGCGCTTCACCATCGCGCTGCGCACGGCCCTCGTGATGGCCTCTCCCATGATCGTGTGGCAGATCCTTGCCTTCTTCCTGCCGGCGCTCAAGCCCAATGAGCGCCGCTGGGTGGTGCCCACGGTGATCATGGCTACGGTGCTGTTCTTCGTGGGCATGACGTTTTGCTACTTCTTTATCGTGCCGCCGGCGTTCGAGTGGCTCACGGGCGAGGTCGACGCCATCGCAACCGCCTGGGCCATGCTCGATGACTACGTGGGCACCGAGATGCTGCTCATGATTGGCTTCGGCGTTGCGTTCGAGCTGCCGCTTATCGTGTTCTACCTCGCGGTCTTCCATATCGTGCCGTACGCGTCGTTCCGCGCGGCCTGGCGCTACATTTACGTGGTGCTCATCGTGGTCTCGGCTTCCATCACCCCCGATGCGAGTCCCATCACCATGCTGCTCATGTTCGCCGTCATGGTCTCGCTCTATGAGCTGTCGCTGTTTGTGACGCGGTTTGTGATTCTGGCGCGCGAGGGCAAGAAGGGCCTCAAGACCAAGGGCGTTGGCCTGTTCGCCGACGACGAATAGGGGCGCATCGTGCACGAGATGAGCGTCGTCTCCGGCATTCTCGAGAGCGTCATTCCCGTCGCCCGTGATGCGGGGGCGTCGCGTGTCTGCACGGTGCATCTGCGTATCGGCGACATGCGCGAGGTCGTGCCCGAGGCCCTGGAGCTCGCGTGGGAGGTTCTGAGCGAAGAGGACCCCCTCACGCTCGGCTGCACCTTCACCGTGGAAGAGGTCCATCCGCGCAGCCGCTGTCGTGCATGCGGCGCTGCGTTCTCGCACGATCGCTTCCATTGCCGCTGCCCCGAATGCGGCAGCGCGGACACCGAGCTGACGGCCGGACGTGAGCTCGATATCATCTCAATCGAGGTCGAGACGCCCTGACGATAGGGCGGATTTAACCGCGCCACGCACAGCGTCGTGGCGCTGCCTCAAGGTTGACGTGAAAGGAGCCGTTCGGCATGTCCGAGCAAACACTCACCATCGAAAGCCCCATCCTCAATCGAAACGAGCGTCTGGCGCACCAGCTGCGCGAACGCTTCAGAGCGACCGGCACCTTCGTGGTCAACGTGCTCTCAAGCCCCGGATCGGGCAAGACCTCGACGATCCTCGCCACGAACGAGCGCCTGCGCGGCCGCTACCGCGCGGCTGTGATCGAGGGCGACATCGCTTCCGATGTCGATGCGCAGACCATGAAAGAGGCGGGGTTGCCGGCGGTGCAAATCAACACGGGCGGCCTGTGCCACCTCGAAGGGAACATGATCTCGCAGGCGGTCGATGCGCTCGATGCCGGTGTCGGGCTTGAGAATATCGATGTCATCTTTATCGAGAACGTGGGCAATCTCGTGTGCCCCGTGGATTTCGATCTGGGCGAGAACCTTGCGGTGATGATCCTCTCGGTACCCGAAGGTGACGATAAGCCCGTCAAATATCCGGGTATCTTCCAGCATGCGGGTGCGCAGCTTCTCAACAAGATCGATGTTGTCGCTGCGTTCGATTTCGATCTGGGTGCCTATAACGCCGTGCTCGATGAGCTCAATCCTCGAGCCCCGCGCTTCGCGGTAAGCGCGCGCACCGGCGAGGGCCTGGATGCATGGTGCACGTGGTTGGCCGAGCAGATCGAGGCCGCGCGCGCATAGCGCTATGCTCAGCGCATACGCGTACCGTCGAGATGGGGCAGAGGGAGCACACGGATGAACATCCAGATTTTCGGCACCAAGAAGAGCTTCGACACCAAGAAGGCGCAGCGGTATTTCAAAGAGCGCCGCATTAAGTTCCAGTTCATTGATCTGGCGCAAAAAGACATGAGCAAAGGAGAGCTCCAAGCGGTCATACGCGCTGTGGGCGGCCTCGGTGCGGTGATCGATCCCGATGCTCGCGATCAGGATACCGTGGCGCTCATCACCTATCTTGCCGAGAGCCAGAAGTTCGAGAAACTCCTCGAGAACCAGCAGGTGCTGCGGCAGCCCATTGTACGTAACGGCCGTCAGGCAACCGTGGGCTATGAGCCGGATGTTTGGAAGACGTGGGAATAGCCTGGTGGCCGTAACTCGGTCAGCTCATTAGCATGCGAGCTCATAAATCCGCTGCTCAGCCCCTACGCAACCGGTAGTTGCGGAAATTCCCACCAGACATGCTGGCGCGCCACCAGCAATCTCGATAGCCTGAAATCAGCGGTACCAAAGGAATGTGCCAAGGCGTGCGCACGTGCTGGCAAGGGTTACGAAAAAGGGAGTTGCGATGAACGTTGAGGTGGCCCAGCGCTTGGCAGAACTGCGGCGCAAGCGCGGATATAGCCAGGAATCGTTGGCGCATGAGTTGGGGCTTTCGCGGCAGGCGGTGAGCAAGTGGGAGCGAGCGGAGAGCTCGCCCGACACCGAGAATCTCATTGCGCTTGCCAAGCTCTATGGCGTGAGTCTGGATGAACTGCTGCGCGTGGACGAGGACGTCGAAGACGATGTGGCATTCGAGCGTGCGGAACGTGCCGACAGCGCCGAGCAGGCACGGGAGGCACAGGAGCGAGAGCGGGCGGCGCGAGAGCAAGATCGCGCGATGGCGTCGCAGGCAACCGAGGCTGCCGCTCAGGCGAGTCGTGCCGCAGCGCAGGCTGCCGAGGCTGCTGCGGCAGCAAGCAAGCACGCAACCGAGGCGGCGGCGTGGCAAGCTTCGGATCAGACGAAGGGTCCGTGGCGCTCGTTTCCCTATGGCATCGTGATGGTGATCCTCTTCTTCATTCTGGGGTTTGCGGGATCCTTCGGGACCTCGTGGCTCGTATTCCTCACCATACCGATCTACCACTGGATCGCGCGCATTGTGGATGATGCCTGCGCGCGCGGCGAGAGCACCGCGGCGGGCGTGCCCCATGCGCCGGAAGCGTCGGCAGACTCGGAAGGGGGCAGATGACGATGGCAAAGCTTACACGTTCCGAGAAGATCAAGGTTGGAATCGGTGCGGTGCTTATCGTGCTGGTGATACTGCTTGCATCGTTGCCGGCGCTTTCAGGGCGGTCCCCATGGAGCATCGTCTCGAATGCGCTGCACGCGGTGCCTGCAGGTGATGCGCTGCAGCTCGATGAGCCGCTCACGCAATCGGATACCTATGCGGCGGCTGACGTCAAGCATCTCGATATCGATTGGACGGATGGCGATGTTCGTTTCACAGCCGGCGCAGGCGACGAAATCACCGTGACCGAGACCATCGATGCCGGCACCTATCGCGCCGATCTGAAGCAAGCGGAAATCTTCTTACAGGGAGACACGCTGCGGATCGATGATGCGCTCGATGCGGATCGCGTGACGTGGTTTGGCGACGGCTCTGAGGACAACCTCGCGAAGCACCTCGTTATCGAGCTGCCTGACCCTCACCGCTGGCGATTCGACACCGTTGATATCGCAACGTCGGATGCGCGCATTACCGGTGATGCGCTCGCGTGCCGAGACCTCTCGCTTTCCGCGATGGATCCCGTGGTTTCCGTCGATCACCTCGATGCAAGCGGCATCACGCTTGACATGATGGATGGGGATGTAACGTTGACGGGCTCGATTACAACTTCCGTTGATGCGTCCTACATGGACGGTTCCATCTCACTTTCGCTTGCGAATCTGCCGCTGCCGGCGATGTCGTTCTCGGGTATGGACGGCAGCGTTGCGCTCGATGTGCCTGATGAGGCGGGCTTCACGCTTTCGGTTTCTTCGATGTCGGGTGACGGTATCGAGGGTTCACTCGCAGATGAGCTGAGATCTTCCGGTGATGGCAGCTACGTGTATGGGGATGGCTCGGCGTCGGTCTCGATTGATAGCATGGATGGGTCGATTTCGATTTCGTAGCTCGCTGCGCACGAGCATTGCCGGACAGCTCAAGAGGACCGTGGCACCGCGATACGCGGTGCCACGGTGGTTTATGCACCGGGGTGGGCTACATATTCCTCATGTTGAGGGTGAGTGACAGCTTGAGCGGTCATATATGTGCAAGATTGACGGTAGTGCACGCCTTAACTTTTGCATCCCAGGGGATAGGGTGCGTCAGACGTGCGTAATCCTGCGGTTTTATATGAATAAAATGAGGGTAAAAATGTATACCGGATTTTAGTCGTGCACTACCGTCATTTTTGCACACTGGAGACCAGAAAACGTGCCAGCGCGAGAAGATGAAACGGGAGAGCGCGAGCGCGGAGTATCGTCGCGCGCCCTGAATTGGGCGCTGATGCTGCGCCGCATTGGGGTGTGCTGAGCGCACGCACGATCTGTAGATATTTCTCATCTGGGGACAACTCGCGTATACTGTCCGGCGAGAAGGTAGAGCGCACTATATATAGTGCGTTGATAGCATACGTGAGGGGTCCCCCGTTGAAACTCGTTGTTGCCGAGAAGAACATCGCAGCGCAGAAGATCGCGCAGCTGCTCTCCACTACCAAGCCCAAGACCGATAAGGTTTACAACACACAGGTCTATCGCTTCGAGGTGGAAGGCGAGGCATGGGTTTCCATGGGCCTGGCGGGACATATTCTCGCCCCCGACTTCCCCGATGAAATCCTGTTCGACAAAAAACAGGGCTGGTATTCTGTAACGGAAGACGGCGAAGTCCTTCCCGCCGATGTGCCCGATGGCCTCGCGCGTCCGCCCTACAGCACTAAGCGCAAGCCCTATCTCGCGAACGGCATTTCCATCAAAGGCTGGAAGGTTGAGAGCCTGCCCTACCTCACCTGGGCCCCTGTGCTCAAGAAGCCTGCGGAGAAGGAGATCATCCGCGTTCTGAAAAACCTTGCGAAGAAGGCGGACGAGGTCATCATCGCGACGGACTTCGACCGGGAGGGCGAGCTGATTGGTTCGGACGCCCTCGATATGGTACGCGAGGTTGCACCTCAGCTGCCGGCGTATCGCGCACGCTACTCGGCGCTCATCAAAGGCGAGGTCACCGCGGCATTCGAGAACCTTGTGACGCTCGACCAGAACCTGGCCGATGCCGGCGAGAGTCGCCAATACATCGATCTCATCTGGGGCGCGGTCCTCACGCGCTACCTCACGCTGGCGCGGTTCGGCGGGTTTGGCAACGTGCGCTCGGCGGGTCGCGTGCAAACGCCTACGCTGGCGCTGGTGGTGGAGCGCGAGCGCGAGCGGATGGCGTTTGTGCCCGAGGACTACTGGCAGATTCGCGGTCTGGCATCGCCGGCGGGTTCGGATGAGGACCATGCGTTCAAGATTGCCCACACGACGGCGCGCTTTACCGATAAGGCGGCAGCCGAAGCGGCGTTTGCGCATGTCGATGACGCCAAGACGGGTACGGTGTCGGCCGTTGCCAAGCGTTCGCGCAAACAGCAGCCCCCTGCGCCGTTCAACACGACGAGCCTGCAGGCGGCCGCTGCGGCAGAGGGCATCAGTCCGGCGCGCACCATGCGCATTGCCGAGTCGCTCTACATGGCGGGCTTCATCTCGTATCCGCGTGTCGACAACACGGTCTATCCGCGCACACTCGATTTGGCTGGCGTGGTGAATGGTCTCGCGGCGAACAGCCCGGCGTTGCGCCCGGTGTGCGCGAAGGTGCTCGCGGGCCCCATGAAGCCCACGCGCGGCAAGACCGAGACCACCGATCACCCACCCATCCATCCTACCGGCCAAGGTGACCCCGAGTCGCTCGACGGCGGACAGAAGAAGCTGTACTACCTCATCGCGCGCCGTTTCCTGGCGACCCTCATGGGTCCGGCGACCATCGAGAACACGAAGCTCACCATCGACGTTGCCGGCGAGCCCTTCCAGGCGTCGGGCGATGTGCTCGTGAGCCCCGGCTTCCGCGAGGCATATCCGTATGGCCTCAAGCGCGATGAGCAGCTGCCCGCACTTGCCGAGGGCGATGTGGTCGACGTGCACGACATCAAGCTCGAGGCTAAGCAAACCGAGCCGCCCGCGCGCTACAGCCAAGGCCGTCTCGTGCAGGAGATGGAGAAACGCGGTCTGGGTACCAAGTCGACGCGTGCAAGTATCATCGAGCGTCTCTACCAGGTGCGCTACCTTAAAAACGACCCCATCGAGCCCAGTCAGCTGGGCATGGCGATCGTCGACGCGCTCCATGAGTTCGCGCCGCGCATTACCACGCCCGAGATGACTGCCGAGCTCGACGAGGACATGACGCGCGTCGCCGAGGGCGCCGATACGCAGGAGCATGTGGTGGAGCACTCGCGCGCGCTCCTCGCCGGCATGCTCGATGCGCTCATCGAGCACAAAGACGATCTGGGCGATCGCATCGCCGACGCCGTGACAGCCGACGCCCGCGTGGGCGCGTGCCCCAAGTGCGGCAAGGACCTCGTGATGAAGACCTCGGCCAAGACGCGCGGCAGCTTCATCGGCTGCATGGGTTGGCCCGAGTGCGACGTCACCTACCCGGTTCCCTCCGGCGTGAAGGTGAGCCCGCTCGAGGGCGAGGCTGCCGTGTGCCCGGAGTGCGGTGCTCCGCGTATCAAGTGCCAGCCGTTCCGGCAAAAGGCGTACGAGATGTGCGTGAATCCGAAGTGCCCCACCAACTACGAGCCCGATCTCAAGGTGGGCGAGTGCTCGGTGTGCGCCGAGGCAGGCCGCCACGGCGACCTGATCGCGCATAAGAGCGAGAAGAGCGGCAAGCGCTTCATTCGCTGCACGAACTACGACGAGTGCGGCGTCTCCTATCCGCTGCCCGCGCGCGGCAAGCTCGAGGCAACCGGCGAGGTGTGCGAGCACTGCGGTGCCCCCGTGGTGGTGGTCGAGACGGCGCGCGGTCCGTGGCGCATCTGCGTGAACATGGACTGTCCCGGCAAGGAGAAGAAACCCGCGCGCGGCCGCGGCGGCGCGCGTAAAAGCACGGCGAAGAAAACGCCCGCGAAAAAAGCTGCTACGAAGACCTCTGCCAAGAGCTCGAGCACGAAGAAGACCGCGAAGCGCGGTGCCAGAAAAGACGCCGAGAAGTAAGCCGCCGGACCATATCGGGAGACGAGGCGCATGGTCCATTGAGGTCAGCTACCTGAGGACCGGGCTCGCACATGGAGCGTGGGGGGCATGCGGGTGAATTAATCCTTGCATAAGCCCGCCAGGCATGCCGGCGGGGTCCGCTCCTTCAAGTACAATAGATGCACTGCAAGATGGTCGATCGGGGTGGATGCCAGCCATTCCGTTCGCCCGTCGTGCGAGCGTCTCGCCGCACGAGGCGCATGTTGGTAATTCGGAAGGCGCGCCTGCACGGTCGCGCCTTTGAGAAGGGGGAGTGACCACGATGGCCTATTGCTACAACTGCGGTAGCCCGCTGGGCGATTCCGACAAGTTCTGCGCATCCTGCGGAGCCGCCGTCATCGCGGCGCAATCTGGGGCTGAGCCCGTCGCCGAGGTGCCGGCCGAGCAGCCCGCTGCACAGCAGCCCGCCGAAGAGACGGCAACGGAGCCGGTAACCGAGCCGGCGGCATCTGCCGGAGAGCCTGCGGCAGCACCTGAGGAAGCGCGGCCGGCGAGCCCGGTGGAGCCCGCGCAGCCGGCATCGGATGCTGCTTCCGTGACGCCGCAGGGCGGAGCGGCCGAGCAGCCTGCTCAGCCCACGCAGCACATTGGCGGTACGGCGGGCGGTGCATCCTTCCCCGGCGGCGGGTTCGCACCCCAGCAGCCGGGCGCACCGCAGCAGCCTCCGCAGGATTTCACCTATCGGCAGTATGCAGCCCCCGGCAGCACGCAGGGCAGCATTCCCACCGGTCAGACCATGCAGACGCCCGCCATCGTGCCGCCGCAGGGCCCGAGCCCCCTGGCGCGCGCATGGAGCGATTTCAAGGCTTCGCCCAGCAAGCTCAAGATCATTCTCAAGCTCGCGGCGTTCCAGTTCGTTCCCGGCGTGGGCGGTCTGGTGACGAGCGGCTACGTATACACGTGGGCGAAGGAGCAGGCGTTCGGCAAGCACGAGCCCATGCCCCAGAAGATCGTGCGCCCCGGCGTGCTCGATAGCGGCCTGTACGCCTATGGTGTGAGCCTCATCCTCTCGGTGGCAATGTTCGCATTGTTCTTCGTATTGGGGCTCCTGCTCGGCGCCATCAACCTCGATGGCCTCATGCCGCTCATCTGGTTGGTTCTCGCTATCTTCACCGGCCCGTTCTTCACGGTCATGTACCTCAGGAGCGCTATCTGCGGCAAGGTTCGCTCGGGCCTCAACGTTAAGCGCGCATGGGAGATGTTCACCGCACAGAACAAGACCGGCAAGGCCTTCACCTCGTATTGGGGCCCCATGGCTGCCGCGCTCGGCCTGACCATCGTGGCGTTCATCATCTTCTTCATCCTGCTTGGCGTGGTTGTGGGAACGAGTCTTGCGCCGCTGGCCTTCTCGGGCTACGGCATGTCGTACGGATATGCCAGCGCCTACGCGGCGAGCACCGCGTTTGCGGCGATCATGAGCTTCTTCCCGCTGATCATCATCCTGCTGTTCGCGATCTTCTTCGTGGGTACGGCGGCCTCCATGGTGATCGCGCGCGCCTTCGGCTACTGGATGCAGGACTTCAATCCGCGCGAGTGGCCCGAGTATCAGGAGAACGCCTGGTATTACCAGAACAGCGTACTGTAGATGTTGTCGAGCGTCCCGTTGCGTGTGTCGAGCATGCGGCGGGACGCTGTGTTCGCGTGCTTGAACAGCATGGCTGCGCGGCACAGCGCATGAGAATCGGGGTGGTGGACGGTGTTCTGCACAAGCTGTGGATCTGAGATCAAGCCAGGGAGCGCCTTTTGCACGGCATGCGGTGCGCCGGTGAAGCAGCCCGCTGCCGTCGGCGATTCTGCGGCGGAGGGGCAGGTTACCGTCGAGGCATCCGCTCCGGCGGGCGGCACGTCCGCACCCGGTGACCCTCATGGCAAGAAGCCGCGGCGTGGTCCGATCATCGCGTTGGCAGTGGCGGCTGTCGTGATCGTCGCAATGGTCGCAGTGTTCTTGCTGCTCCCCCGGGGCGCGTCCACGGGCTCGGGCGTCGATGGCGCCACACAGGCCTCGATCGTCACGCGCATCCGCCCGCAAGGCGAGGATGGGGTATTTCTCACCTCGTACCGCGTGCGGCTCTACGCGCTTTCCGCAGCCAACGAGAAGCTGTCTGAGGAGCTTGCCCGCGAGGCCAAGGAGGCCGAGCCGGTGCGCGAGGTACGGGTGACCGGCGACGGCGGCTTCACCTTCGCCGATATGGATGATGTGCCGGACGGCGATTACCTCGTGGTGATCATCGACAACGACACCAAGATCGAGCAGGAAATTACCATCGAGTACGCCGAGGAGAACGAGTACGCGGTCGATGAGATCGTGGTGCCGCCACCGGCGGAGAGCGACGACGTCGCCGATGAGGAGGAACCTGCCGAGGAGGTCGACCCGCGCGCTGCATCCTATGCGCTCTACCTGGCGAAATGCCAGGAGATTATCGATGCATACGGCGAGCCCGCCGCTATGGACGTCTGGAGCGGCTCGACGCGCGCCGCGACCGGTCTCGTGCTGGCGCAAACCATCGATTTCAACGGCGACGGCCTCGAGGAGCTGCTCGTTGCCTACACCACCAACAACCTCGCGGATTCGTTCCAAGTGACGGAGGACACCTACCGCGTCGAGGTCTGGGCATACGACCCAGACGGCGGGGAGGATGGCGAGGGCTCCATCGCATGCATCCATGAGCAGCGAGCTTCCTACACCAACGGCGGCGCGACCTTCCTCTCGCAGTACACGCGCGAGAACAAGGTGTATCTGTTCTTCGACGGCTACGAGAGCGCCGGCACCACACCTGCCCCCGGTGTTCCCATGCGCTACGGGGAGGTGCTCTGGGGCATGCGGGACGACGGCTCGTTCGCCGAGGAGCTCTCGATGTGGGGCGAATACGCCGAGGGAGCACCCGAGGAGAGCACCGGTACGACGACGTTCACCGTCGACGGCGCGGAGGCAACGTACGACGAATTCGTGGCCGCGGCCGGGGCGTACAAGAACGCTTCAACATACCGATTCATCGAGTTCACCGGCTCCACGGGCGGTGTCAACTCGATGGATTTCACGCAGGGCGACGAGCAAGGCCAAGCCGAGGCGGTGTTCTCGGTGGATCAGACGCTGCAGATTACGCGGGACACCCTGACCCTGCTCGAAGCCGGAGCTGCAACGACTGAGTAGCGATGAGGAACGGATAGCTAATGACGCAGAACAGGGCGAAGGGGGCGCTGCGGGCGCCGGCACCCGCGTTCATCACGGTCGAGGGCATCGACGGGTGCGGTAAGTCGACGCAAGCGCGTCTGGCGTGTCGTGCGCTCGAGCGCGCCGGGTACGACGTGCTCGCCCTGCGCGAGCCGGGCGGTGCCGCCATCTCGGAGAAGATCCGCGCGCTGCTGCTCGATCCTGCCAATAGCGAGATGGGCGGCATCTGCGAGCTGCTGCTGTACGAGGCGGCGCGTGCACAGCTCGTGCACGAGATGATCGAGCCGGCGCTCGCGGCGGGCAAGGTGGTCGTCTGCGATCGCTTTTACGATTCTACGACGTGCTACCAGGCATTCGCTGGCGGGCTCGACCGCGACCGCGTGCGCGTTGCCAACGAGCTCGCGGTGGGCGCGTGCCGCCCGCTCGTCACCTTTGTGTTTGATCTCGACGCGCAGACGGCCGCGTCGCGCCGCTCGAACCGCGCCGAAGACCGCATGGAGGCCAAGGGCCTCGCGTTCCAAGAGCGCGTTGCCGCGGGATTCCGGGCCATAGCGGCCGAGGAGCCGGCTCGCGTGAAGCTCATCGACGCGGCGCGCGAAATCGATGCGATTCATGCTGAGGTGCTCGCCGAGCTCCGCGCCGCGGGGTTTGCGATCCCCGCTTGTGTCGAGGAGGCGGGGCGATGATGCCGGCATCGGAGCGCGCGGCGTCCCGTTCGCTCATCGCGCAGCTCGATACGCAGCCGCGCGTGCGCGCGTTTCTGGAGCGTGCCGTCGCGAGTGGTCGCGCCTCGCATGCCTACCTGTTTCTGGGTGCGCCCGGTTCGGGTAAGCTCGATGCCGCGTGGGCGCTTGCGCAGGCAATCATCTGCGATAAGGGCGGCTGCAGCGCGTGCGATGCCTGCGTGCGTGTGGCGCGCCACACGCATCCCGATGTGCACTATCTCGCACCCGAAAGCGTGACGGGCTACCTGATCGCCCAAACGCGCGACCTCATCGACGACGTGGCGCTTGCCCCCATCCGTGCGCACGCCAAGGTCTACATCATCGATCGAGCCGAGCAGCTCAAGGCCGATTCCGCCAACGCGCTGCTCAAGACCCTCGAGGAGCCGCCGCAGGGCGTGACATTCATCCTGTTGGGCACCTCTTCCGAGACGATCTTGCCCACCATCGTATCGCGCTGCCAGTGCGTGCCGTTTCGCATGATCGCGCCCGAAGATGCGGCGCGTGCCGTGGAGCGGGCGTGCGGTGTGCCGCTCGAGCGGTGCCGCATGGCGGTCGCGGTGGCGGGTAGCCCCACGCGTGCCGTGGCGTTTCTCAAGAGCGCGGGCAGGCAAGATGCCCGCCGGCGCATGCTGCGCGCCATCGACGCGCTGCCCCATGCCGATAACCTCGATATCCTCGATGCCGCCCGCGAGCTCGTCGTCGCGGTGAAAGCCCCGCTCGACGAGGTGAAGTCCACGCAGGAGGCGGTGCTCGCCGAGAACGCCGACTTCCTGTCGCGTGGAGCATTGAAGCAGCTTGAGGACAGGAACAAGCGCGAACTCAACGCGCGCGAGCGTTCGGGTATCATGGAGGTGCTGGCGAGCGCGCGCTCGCTGCTGCGCGACGTGCTCGCAGTCCTTGAGGGCGTTCCCGGCGGCATCGTGAACGAAGACGCTGCCGACATCGTGGAGCGCCTGGTGCGCTCGACTGGTCCCGTGGGTGCCCTTGCCGCCCTCGAGGCCGTATCCGCCGCCGAGCGAGCTATCGCCCGCAACGTAACTCCCCAGCTGACCTTCGAGGTCATGCTCTTCGATATCAGGAAGGCGCTTCTATGCCCGTAGTCGTACCCGTTAAGTTTCCGTTTGCCTCCCGCGCCCTGTGGTTCGATCCGCAAGGGTTGGACATCATGGAGGGCGATCACGCCGTCTGCTCCACCGAGCGCGGCACCGAGCTGGGCTTGGTGCTCGAGGACCCCTATGAGGTGGAGGAGCGCGATTTGGCAGCGCCGCTCAAGCCGGTGCTGCGCATCGCAACCGATGAAGACCTCGACCGCGCCGATGAGCTCGTGGACCGTGGCGAGGCGGCCATGTCCGATTTCCGGCGTCTCGTGAAGCAAAACGGGCTCGACATGAAACCCGTGGGCGTCGAGTACCTCTTCGGGGGAGAGAAGGCCGTATTCTATTTCGCTGCCGAGGAGCGCGTGGACTTCCGGCAGCTGGTGAAAGACCTCTCCTCGTTTTTCCACATCCGCGTCGATATGCGCCAGATCGGCGTGCGCGACGAGACGCGCCTGGCGGGCGGGTATGCCCAGTGCGGTCAGGAGCTGTGCTGCACGCGCTTCGGCGGGCAGTTCGAGCCGGTTTCGATTCGCATGGCCAAAGAGCAGGACCTCCCGCTCAACTCGTCGAAGATCTCGGGTGTATGCGGCCGTCTCATGTGCTGCCTGCGCTATGAGTTCGAGGCGTACAAAGACTTCAAGAGCCGCGCCCCCAAGAAGAAGGCCGTGATCGACACGCCGCTGGGCAAGGCAAAGATCCAGGAGTACGATACGCCGCGCGAGCAGTTGGTGCTGCGTCTCGAGAGCGGCAAGGTCTTCCGGGTGAATCTCGCCGACATGAGCTGTTCGGATGCGTGCAAGAAGCGCGCCGAAGAGCAGAAGTGCGCCTGCCGTCCCGATTGCGTGACGCGCGATGTGCTCGAGAAGATCGAGTCGCCCGATATCGCGCTCGCCCTCATGGAGCTCGACCGCGAGGCCGGGATCGACGTGGGCGACGGGCTCAGCCAGGCGGATAGGATCGCGACATCGGGCCCCACGCCGCGCCGTCGTCGCATGCGCGAAGAGGCTCAGAAAGGCGCCTCGTCCGGCCGTGCGGCGCGCAGCGCGGGCAAGGCCAAGGGCGCATCGGCTGCCAACGAGGGCGCCGCGCCCAGCCGCCGCCGTCGCAAGCGCGCCGCAGCGCCCGAGGTGCAGGCAGCACCCGCGCGCCAGGAAGAGCGTACCGAAGGGACATCGCGCCGTCGCCGCCGTCATGTGAGCGAAGAGGGCGCCGCGCCCGAGCAGCGCGCGTCCGCGCAGAAGCGCACGCCGGCTGCAAACGACGATGCGCCGCGCCGTCGCTCGCGCCGTCGCCATGCCACTCAGGCCACCAAGCCCGATGTGCCCTCCGTTGCCGAGCAGGTGCAAGAGGGCGAGGTGAAGGTGACGCGCCGCCGTCCTGGCGACGGGGGAGGCGCGGCGGCAAAGGCGCGCTCGCAGGCAACCGATCATGCCGATGCTGCGGCAGACCAGCCTCAGAAGCGCCGTCGTCGCCGTCGGTCGCGCAAGCCCAAGCAGGACGGATCTGGCCAGGGCACCTCGTCATCCGCTGAGAGCTGATCGCAACGCCCGCCCGGCGCATAGGCGCACTTCATCACGGGTAAAACATAGTGCAGCTAGCAACCCTTCCTCCGCATGGAGGGAGGGTTGCGCGTGTTTGATGCCGCATATGCTTCCGGACGGCATCTGCCTGCCCGGATCATGGCCGCCGCCGGCGAGGCGGTGCTCGAGGTGCTTGCGCCCACGCGCTGCGCGGGGTGCGAGCGCCCCGGAGCGCTCATTTGCGAACGGTGCCTCGCTGCGCTCGAGTTGATCGATCCGCGGCAGAGCTGCTGCTCATGCGGAGCTCCGTTTGGCGTCTTGCAGTGCACCGAGTGCGCCGGAGCGGTGCTCGATCACGGGCGATGTCTCGCGCTGGCGGGGTTCTCCGGCCCGCTGCCGCGCATCATCAGAGCCTATAAGGACGGCGGGGAGCGACGCCTAGCGCCAGAGCTTGCCGAGCTCATGCTGGCGTGCGCCGAGCATGCCGAGCACGTGGCGCCGGAGCGCTATGGCGGCATGCTCACGCAGGCAGATGCAGTCGTATTCGTGCCGGCAACGGCGGCGGCGTTCAGGCGCCGCGGGTTCGATCATATGGAGCGGATCGCGCAATCGTTTTGCCTGTGCGCCGGCGTGCCGCTGCTCGACGCGCTCGCCAAGCACGGCTCGAGCGACCAGCGCGCTTTGGGACGCGCCTCGCGTCAGGCATCGGCTCAGGGCGCCTATGAAGTGGTTGCATCCGTGCAGGGGATGCGGCTTCTGCTGCTCGATGACGTGATCACCACGGGTGCGACCATCTCGGCGGCTGCCGGGGCGCTCGTGTGCGCTGGGGCAGCTTCTGTCGACGCCCTCGCGCTCGCACGCGTTTGGTAGCTGTGCAACGATGCTATAATCGTGCCGTTCCCTCAGGCTGTGGTTGCGGGCGTCGAGCCCTAGTCCATGACAGACGCGGTCGAAGGGACCCACGTAAGCGCGCACGTGCGCGTGCGCGCGATCATGGCGCGTCCTAGAGGTAAGCCGCACCGTCCGTTCTACATGCTTGGGGCAATTCCGCCCCGCGGGCGAGCGGGTTAGTCGTGATGCCGCTGCGGCGGCTGAGCAAACGCCCCGGTGCGCAGGTGTGGGGGCAAAGACCAGGTCAGCTGGGGGATCGAGGAACGAGTCAGGGTGTCATGCCCTTGGATGGAATCGAAGGTTCGGTGCTATGGTAAGAATGCTGAGCAGGGTAGGCGCGCGGGTTATGGCGGGGGTGTGCGCGGCGGTTGCCATCGTGAGCCTGAGCGCGTGCTCGCTCATGACGCCCGCGCTCGATGAGGCTCCCTCGCACGAGGTTGCGCAGGCGGTAGACGACGCACTGCTCGTGCAGCCCGGTACCCTGACCGTCGCGGTCGATACGGCCGATGCGCCACAGGCGATGGTGGGGGCAGACGGCTCGATCGAGGGCTATGCGGTCGATGTGGCGGCAGACGTCGCCGCGCGTCTTGGTCTCAAGCTTAAGATCGTTTCGGCCGTGTCTCCCGCCGATGTGCTTTCCTCGGGTGAGGCGGATGTCTTTGTCGGCGCCCTCGCAACCGATGAAAGCGCCGAGGTGACGGTCTTCGGCGATTATCTCGAGACCGCGATCGCCATCTTCGGCAAGCCTGCGGAGGGTGCCACGGTGACGGCAAGCGATATCGCAGCGGCAACGGTCGCCGTGCAGGATGGCTCGGCATCGCAGGAGGCGCTGGCGCGCGCGAACATCGTGAGCTCGCAGCAAACCTTCAGCAACGTGAACGAGTGCTTCGAGGCGCTCGGCGCCGGCGAGGTCCAATATGTTGCCTGCGACGCCGCGTCCGGCGCGTATCTTGCGCGCGCGTATCCGGGTACGTCGTTCGTTGGTGCCATCGGCGCCACGAGCGCCTATGGCTTCGCCATGAATGCGCAGAGCACCGAGCTCACGCAGGCGGTGAGCCAGGCGCTCGATGCGATTACCACCGACGGGTCGCTCGACGCGGTGCATGCATCGTGGTACGGCTCGCTGCCGTTGTCGCTTTCCGGCAGCGCGGTCTCGGGCGTGACGATTCCCGATGCAACCGAGACAACATCCGAAGACGGTGCCAACGAGACCGACAGCCTCAATTCTCTGTCGTAGTACGCGCAGCGCGTGCGCATCAGGCCGTGCGGGCCAAACACCATACCTTATCGCCAACAGCGGCGCATGCCTTTGCTCAATTCGGCGTGCGTCGCTGTTGCGTAGGCGGATGGCTTGCAGGCGTGCTCGCCAATCGACTGAATGGCGGGCGCGGGCATATGGGTACAAAGTGGATACACGTATTGTCCCCGGATAGAAAAGGAGCCAAGCATGGAGATCATCGTATCGGGACGCAAGACCACGGTAACCGATGCCCTGCGCGCTCATGTTGACGAGAAGATCGGCGAGGCCCTCAAAGTTTTTGACATCGAGCCCATGACCTGTGATGTCGTGCTTCGCTACGAGAAGAACCCTGCGAATCCCAAGCCGGCGATCGTGGAGGTCACGGTGCGTGCCCGTGGGGCCGTGATTCGCGTGGCAGAGCACGGCGAGGACATGTACTCGGCGATCGACATGGCCGCCGACAAAGTGACCCGCCAGCTGCGCAAGTACAAGACCAAGGTGATCGACAACCGTCAGCAGGGCGCCTCCGCAGCCGAGGTCGCTCCGGTTGAGCGCGTCGACGATCTGGCCGACCTCCTCATTCCCGAGGAAGAGGACGATCAGCTTGTTCGTGAGAAGGTCATCGAGATCACGCCCATGACCGAGGAGCAGGCGCTCATCCAGACCGATCTTTTGGGGCATGACTTCTATGTCTTCGAGAACGCCACCACCGGGCTCATCAATGTGGTGTATCACCGTAAGAATGGTGGATATGGCATCATCAAGCCGAAGATCGAGGCGCTCGACGAGTAAAATAACGCAGAAAGCATGCGTACAGGCGGCGGCCATCCATGCGGATGGCCGCCTTGTTGTTGAAAGGTGACGTCGAATGGCTGAGCATTCCGCCTCCGGTCACGCAAACCGTTACCGCATCGTAGTCGACACCTGCGCCGATCTCACGCCAGAGATCGCCGCGACCCTCGATGTGGATATCCTTGGATTCCCGTATATCGTCGATGGCGTCGAGAAGACCGACGATATCTGGACATCGATTACGCCCAAGGAGTTCTACGATCAGATTCGCTCCGGCGTGAAGATGTCCACCTCGGCCATCTCGCTCGGCCGGTACCTGGAGTTTTTCACGCAATGCGCCGAAGAGGGCACGCCCACGGTGTATCTGTGCTTCACGAGCGCGCTCTCGTCGAGCTATGAGTTCGCCTGCCAGGCAGCCGAGCAGGTGCGCGCCCAGTACCCCGCGTTCGAGCTCTATGTGGTGGATAACGCGCTGCCATGCGCCTGCGGCGAGCTGCTGGCGCTCGAGGCGGTGCGCCAGCGCGCCAACGGGCTCTCCGCAGCCGAGCTGGCGGCGTGGGCGGACGAGGCCAAGACCTATGTCCACGGCTACTTCACCTTGGACAGCCTGGATTCGCTTGCTGCCGGCGGCCGCATCCCGCCCGCGGCGGCGCAGCTCTCCTCCAAGCTCGATGTGAAGGCCTCGCTTTCGTTCGATCTGGCGGGCTCGCTCTCGCTCACGGGCGTGAGCCGTGGCCGCAAGAAGGCGCTCAAGGGTCTCGTCAAGTCGTTCCAGGAGAACTACGTGCTCGACGCCTCGATGCCGCTCACCATCGTGACCGCCGATGCCGAGAAGGACGGCGATTGGGTGGAGGCTGCGGTGCGCAAGGAGCCGGGCTGCGCCGATCTCACCATCATCCGCGGCTCGGTGGGGCCTACGATCGGCGCCCACGTGGGTCCGGGCATGGTCGCGCTCATTTTCTGGGGCAAGAACCGTGCCGAGAAGATTTCGCTTTCAGACCGTATCGCCCGCCGCGTTCGCGGCTAGCAGGGCCTATCGAAGGAGACGTATATGCAGAAGGTAGCGTTTATCGGAACCGGCATCATGGGTGCCCCCATCGCCGGCCACATCCTCGACGCGGGCTATCCGCTCACCGTGTTCAACCGCACGCCCGAGAAGGCGCAGGGTCTCATCGAGCGCGGCGCGGTATGGGCCGACTCCGCCGCAGATGCCGCGCGCGACGCCGATGTCGTGTTCACGATGGTGGGATATCCCGAGGATGTCGAAGAGCTCTATCTCGCCGGCGACGGCCTGATCGCCGCCTCGAAGCCCGGGGCCTACCTCATCGATCTCACCACGAGCGCGCCGTCGCTCGCGCGCGATATCGCCGAGGCATCGGCGGTTGAGGGGCGCGTTGCCTTCGATTGCCCGGTGACGGGCGGCGAGACGGGTGCCATCGCGGGCACCCTCACGGCGATCGTCGGTGCCACCGAGCAGACGATCGAGCCGGTTCGCGCGATTCTCGAGACGTTCACCTCGAAGATCTTCTGCTTCGGCCGCGCCGGGCAGGGGCAGGCTGCCAAACTCGCCAACCAGGTTGCGCTTGCCTCGTCGATGGTGGGCATGGCCGATGCGCTCTCGTTTGCCCAGCAGGAGGGGCTCGATCTCGCCCAGACGCGCGAGATGATCCTTGGCGGCACGGGTGCCTCGGGCGTGCTCGAACAGCTGGCGCCCAAGGCGCTGGATGGCGATTGGAAGCCCGGGTTTATGGTCAAGCACTTCCTGAAGGACCTGGGGCTTGCGCTTGCCGATGCCGAGGAGCGCGAGATCGCGCTGCCCGGCGCCGACACCGCGTTCGCCCTCTACGACATGCTCGACGCTATCGGCGGTGCCGAGCTGGGTACGCAGGCCATCACGTTGCTGTACCAGGAGGAGGCCGAGGCGGTTGCCGCGGGCCTCGATTGGTCGCTCTACACGAACGCCCACGAGCACGAAGATGGATGCGGATGCGGTCACGATCATGATGATCCGGACCACGAGTGCACCTGCGGCCATCATCATGGCGATGGCGAGCATGAGTGCTGCCATGGTCATCATCACCACGGGGAGTAGCGCCGCATGACCGATCCGGCATTCATCATCTGCTTTGCCCTGCTGCTCATTTTCAGCATCTATATCGGGTTCCTCGCGGGCAACCGCGCTGGCGAGCACGCACTCACCGATCGCGCCTATTGGCTCTACAACGTCGCGGCGGTTGCGCTGTGCGTGTTCATCACGGCGCTCGTCCCCCTGCCGGCGATGCTCTACGCAACGCCGCTGGGGTTGCTGGCGGGTGCGCTCATGGGCCTCAAGATGGGCTACGGCGAATCGGTTGGTCCGTGGAAGGCGATCGATCGCTTCTATAGCCGCAACCGTGCGCATCAGCGCGCAGCCGAGACGGGGAGCGCCCGTGCACGCCGTGCGCGTCGTCGCGCCGGCGAGCGCGAGCCGGATCTTATCTCCGTTGAATCCCGTAATACCACGTCGCACACGGACCAGCATGATGCTGCCGGTGCGGCAGCGAAGCGCAAGAAGAGGTAGGTACGTTTTATGGCAGAACACAACGAACGCGAGCTTACGCAGGAGGAAGTCGAGCAGCTGGGCAAGATCGAGCATAATGCCGATGCCCTCGCGGCGCTCATCGAGGATCTGGCGAGTTCGAGCAGGCGGAAGCGCCAGCTTGCGGCGCGCGTGGTGTCGCTCGTCGCGGTGCGCGAAGCGGAGCTGCTCGCACCCTATATCCCCGAGCTCATCGATGCGCTCTATCGCCCCGAGGCGCAGACGCGCTGGGAGGTGCTCGATGCACTGGTGATCCTGGTTCCCAATCACGCGAAGGAGATCGGTGCGGCGTTCGAGGGTGCCGAGTCGGCGCTCTTCGACGAGCTTTCCTCGACCTTGCGTCTTTCGGCGTTCACCCTGCTCACCACGTGGGGTGCCACGGAGCGCGGTCGCTCCAAGAAGGTGTGGCCCGTGATCGACGAAGCCATCCAGTGCTATCACGGCGACCTTGAGTATCGCGACATGCTCGCCTGCCTGCACGCGTTCGCCGAGGGCAAGATCTCGGGCGATGTCGCCTCCGAGTTGGCCGGCCGCCTGCAGTTCGACGCGCAAAACGGCAAGGGCGCCTACCTCAAGGCGCGTTCGGCCGAGATCTACGACATGCTCGTCAAGCGTTTCAAGCTCGAGGCCCCCAAGCGCCGCGTGCGCGCTGCCGCAGCAGACGACGATGCCGATGATGAGGAGTAACCCATGGCTCATGACGTGGTGCTCATTCCCGGCGATGGCATAGGTCCCGAGATCTGTGACGCCATGCGACGCGTCGTGGACGCGGCGGGTGCCAACATCGCGTGGCGCGAGGTCGAAGCCGGTGCCGGTGCGATCGAGCGGTACGGTACGCCGCTGCCGCCGCAGACCATCGATGCGGTGCGTGAGGTGGGCGTTGCCATCAAGGGGCCGGTGACCACGCCGGTGGGCACGGGGTTTCGCAGCATCAACGTGGCGCTGCGCCAAGAGTTCGATCTCTACGCGTGCGTGCGCCCCTGCCATTCGCTTCCCGGCGATGGGTCGCGCTACCGCGATATCGACCTCGTGGTTATTCGTGAGAACACCGAGGACCTCTACGCGGGCATCGAGTTCGAACCCGATGACCCGGCGGTCGAGCGTCTCGGCGAGCTGATCGAGGCATCCGGCCAGCGTCGCTTCCGTGCGGGCTCGGCCATCTCCGTCAAGCCCATCTCGCGGGAAGGTTCGCAGCGCATCGTGCGCTACGCCTTCGAGTACGCGCGGCGCCATGGTCGCCGCAAGGTGACCGCGGTGCATAAGGCGAACATCATGAAGGCGACCGACGGCCTCTTCCTGCGCACGGCGCGCGAGGTCGCGGCGGCATATCCCGACATCGCGTTCGAAGACAAGATCGTCGATGCCGCCTGCATGGGGCTTGTGCAGCACCCCGAGGACTTCGATGTGCTCGTGCTGCCCAACCTCTATGGCGATATCGTCTCCGATTTGTGCGCGGGGCTCGTGGGCGGGCTCGGTATGGCGCCCGGTGCCAATATGGGGGAGGGCTGCGCTGTCTTTGAGGCAACGCATGGCTCGGCGCCCGATATCGCGGGCAAGGATATCGCCAATCCCACCGCCGAGATGCTGTCCGCCGCGATGCTGCTCGATTATCTGGGCGAGGGGGATGCGGCCCAGCGCGTGCGCCGCGCGGTGTCTGCAACCCTTGCCGAGGGTACGCAGGTAACCGCCGATGTGCGCCGTGCGCTCACGGGGTCATACGCGGGCGCAGTGGGTACGCGCGCCTTTGCCGATGCCGTGATCGCCCATATCGCGCAGGCGTGAGGCATGGCGGTTCTGTCGCGGTTCGCTTAATCAAGACCTAAGGCGCCGCCGTCTCGTACGTGTGCGGGGCGGCGGCATGCCATGATAGGGTCGAGGAGGTACGATCCATGGGATTCATCCAGAAAAAAGATAGCGAGGAACATGACGTCATCGAGGGCATCGAGGTGATCGAGCGCTCCGACACGCCCGACGACGTGCCGGCGAGCGAGGTCGAGGTCGTGGAGCGCGACGAGGATGCTGAAGCCGATGATGCCGAGACCGATGCCGACGAGAAGGCCGATGAAGCGGCAGATGCGGTAGACGATGCGCCCGATGGCAAACGCCCGCCCGTGGTGCCCATCGCGATCGCCTGTGCCGTCATCGCGGTGGTGATCGCCGCCGTTGTGGGCTACATGGTTGGTTCCGGCGGTTTTGCCCAACGCGGTATCTCGGCGGGAACGCTTGCCGAGAACCAGCTCGATAACGTGATCGCAACCTATACCTTGAACGGCGCGAAGCATGACATCACCGCGCGCGAGGCCATCGAAAGCCAATATGAGCTCGAGGCGGCCAAGCTGGATGACGGCACGTACGAGACGCCCTCGGCCGATACGATCCTCACATATGTGCGCAATAAGGTCCTGTGCGCAGATGCCGAGGCGCGCGGTATCGAGCTTTCCGATGACGAGCTGACCGAGTTCGCCGAAACGACACTCGGGGACTCCGATTTTGCCTCGATCGCGGAAAGCTATAACGTGTCCGAGGACCAGGCGCGCGAGATCGTACGCGAGAACGCGCTTATCAACAAGCTCTATGCGCAGATCGCACCGGAGGCGTCGGGCGTTGAGGAGCCTGAAAAGCCTGCCGAGCCCGCGGACGGCGACACGAGTGCGGCGACGGCGGAGTACGCTGCCTACATCATCGATCTGCTGGGTGATGAATGGGATGCCGAGACGGGTACGTGGGCGCGAACCGATGGCCCGTATTATGCGGCGCTGAGCGAGGAGGACTTCACGCAGGATGCGGCGACCTACGAGCAGGCGATGATGGCGTACTACGTTGCTTACCAGGACTATTATGCGCAGGTAGGTGACGCGCAGAGCGCGTGGCGCACCTATGTGAACGGGTTGTACGCCGACGTCGAGCTCGATCTGTACGGTATCAACCAGTAGGTTCGACGCGAACAAAACATGCTGCAATACAAAAAGCCCGAGGAAGCGTGCTTCCTCGGGCTTGCTGTATCACTGGAGCCAGCAATCGGACTCGAACCGATGACCCCCGCTTTACGAGAGCGGTGCTCTACCAACTGAGCTATGCTGGCGCTCCTGGTGGAGGCGGGCGGTACGCAAAAGCGGTACATCCTGCCAACGGACGATTATATTACGTTGAATGGGGCGCGAGTGCAAGGCTCGGCAATGAAAAAAATGCAACACGCGCATCCAGAATGCGGAGCCGACGGCGCACGAGGCGGCATAATGCATCACGCAATGTACGTGCGCATATACCGTTCACTTACGGTAAACGACCGCTTACCGAAATGACAAACGCGAATAAGGACCCCTCCCCAAGTGGTACAGAAGAAGTAATACAAGTAACGAATACTTCATATTTCTGAGGATTACTGCAGGTCATAGAAGTGCGTTCGAAACAAAATAGAAACGTCTGAACATGCGTATATTTGCGAGGCAACTCACGTGAGAAATATGCACAATATGGCAGTCTACCTGCTAAAATCACGTTAAGCGGTAGTTTTTTCCCTGCCAACGGCGCTTCAAACGTGCTTTGAGTAAAGTGAAAGAGCCAGCGCAAGACCGCGTGCTATGATATGAACAACTCGTTACGTGGTTACTACCAGTTGGCGCGGGAAGCGAATTCGCAAAGCCATCGAATCGCACACCCGTTCCAGAGGAAGGGGACGAAAGAGATGGTTGGCTTTATTCTTACGGGTCACGGTCAATTCTCGAATGGACTTGCAAGCGCGATTGACATGGTGGCCGGAGACCAGCCGGCGTTCAAGATCGTTCCCTTCGAGGGCTCCCAGGCGGCATCCTATGGCGACGACCTTCGCGTTGCCATCACCGAGATGCGCGCCGAGTGCGAGGGCGTCGTGGTGTTCGTTGACCTGCTGGGCGGCACCCCGTTCAACCAGGCCATGATGATCTCCAACGACGTCGATAACGTCGAGATCGTCACGGGCACCAACCTGCCGATGCTCATCGAGCTGTTGCTCACCCGTTCCGGCGGCTCCACCGTATCCGAGCTTGCCGAGCAGGCCGTGCAGATCGGCCAGACGGGCATCACGCATCAGTCGGTTGCCGCGCTCGCCGGTGCCGAGGACGATCTCTCCGATGAGGACGGTATTTAATGAGCGAATCGTTTCTGCAAAACGTCCTCGCATCGTCGGTGGCGCTGCTCGCGCTGCTCGTGATCATGGGTGTCGCATACACTATCTGGTCGCAGGTCAACATGAGAAAGAAGCGCAACTACTTCAAGGAGCTGCACACCGAGCTTGCGCCTGGACAGGAGATTATGTTCGCGGGCGGCATCTACGGCATCGTTCAGAGCATCTCCGGTGATCGTGTGGCGGTCAAGGTTCGCTCGGGCGCTGTGCTCGATGTCTCGCGCTACGCCATCCAGGAGATCGACGCGAAGTAATTCGCGCTAGGAGCGTTCGCCTGCATTGTGCAAGCGTTCGGATACAAAGCACGGTAGGTCTAGCCATCAAGGCGTGAACGAAGGGAACAACCATGGCAGAGCCCAACATTCTTCTCACCCGTATCGACAACCGCCTCATCCACGGTCAGGTTGCCACGCAGTGGAACTCCACGATCGGCGCAAACCTCATCCTCGTTGCCAACGACGAGGTCTCCACCAACACCATGCGTCAGAACCTCATGAAGATGGCCGCTCCGGCGGGCGTCGCTACCAGGTTCTTCTCGCTTCAGAAGACGATTGACATCATTCACAAGGCGTCTCCGAAGCAGAAGATATTCATCGTTGCCGAGAACCCGCACGATGTGCTCACGCTCGTCAAGGGCGGCGTGCCCATCAAGAAGGTCAACATCGGCAACATGCACATGTCGGAGGGGAAGCGGCAGGTCGCCACGTCCGTGGCAGTTGACGATGCCGACGTTGCCGCTTTCAAGGAGCTTCAGGATAGGGGGGTGGAGCTTGAGATCAGGCGTGTTCCCAGCACGCCGGTGGAGGACACGGCGAAGCTTTTCTCGTAAGCGCGCGTGTTCGGATGCCGGGAGGAGCCCGGCATGGTAGATCTGCGAACAAGATGTTCGCACGAAACATTTGAAAGGAGGAGCATTAGATGGACGTCTCAATTGTTCAGATCGCACTCGTCTTCGTCGTCACCTTTATCGCGGCTATCGACCAGTTCGACTTCCTTGAGTCCCTGTACCAGCCCATCGTGACTGGTGCCGTTATCGGTGCTATCCTCGGTGACCTCAACACCGGCCTGGTTGTTGGCGGCACCTATCAGCTCATGACGATCGGCAACATGCCGATCGGAGGTGCTCAGCCGCCTAACGCGGTCATCGGTGGCATCATGGCTGCCATTTTCGCTTGCTCGCTCGACATGGATCCCAACGTGGCCGTCGCCACCGCGATCCCCTTCGCGCTCCTCGGCCAGTACGGCGTCACCCTGTTCTTCACGCTCCGTGCTCCGCTGCTTGAGTTCTTCCGTGGTTGCGCTGAGAAGGCTGACACCAAGGGCATCACCAAGTGGACGATCGTCTCCGAGTGCATTCTCGGCCTGATCTTCGCCGTCATCGTGACGCTCTTCTTCATCGGCGGCCTCGCCGTCGGTCAGCAGATCGTCGATTCCATCCCCGAGTGGCTCAACACCGGTCTTTCCCAGGCTGGCAACATGATGAAGTTCGTGGGCTTCGCCATCCTGCTCAAGATCATGATGAACCGCGATATGTGGGGCTTCTTCTTCATGGGCTTCGGCCTTGCCCTGATCGCGAGCAACATCGAGGCCATCGCCGGCCCCGCTCTGCTCATCCTGACCTTCATTGGCTTCGGCATTGCTTTCTGGGACTTCCAGCAGCAGACCGAGCTGAAGGGCGCTGTCTCTGACGGAGGTGACTTCGAAGATGGCATCTAATGAGTTCGTCGTACCTGAGCGCTATGAGGATCTGACCCCTGCGCCGAACGTCGATCAGAAGACGCTCAACCGCATGGCCCTGCGCTCTTGCTGGCTCCAGTCCTCGTTCAACTATGAGACCATGCAGTCCGGCGGCTGGCTGTTCGCCATGATTCCTGGTCTCGAGAAGGTCCACACCAACAAGAAGGACCTCGCTGCGTCGATGTACCACAACCTGGACTTCATCAACACGCACCCGTTCCTCGTGACCTTCGTTATGGGTATCGTGCTCTCCCTCGAGCAGAACAAGGTTGATACCCAGACCATCCGCGCCGTCCGCATCTCCGCGGCTTCCCCGCTCGGCGGCATCGGCGACGCTCTGTTCTGGCTGACGCTCGTGCCCATCACGGCCGGCATCACCTCGAACATGGCAATCGACGGTAACGTTGTTGCCCCGATCATCTTCCTGATCGTCTTCAATGTGGCTCAGTTCGCGTGCCGCTTCGGCCTCATGAACTGGTCCTACAAGGTTGGTACGAGCGCCATTGACGCCCTTACCGCCAACATGCAGGCGTTCACCCGCGCGGCTTCCATCCTCGGCGTCTTCGTCGTTGGCTGCCTGACCGTCACCATGGGCGCCACCCAGATCAACCTGACCATCCCCAACGGCACCACTCGTGGCCTCTCCGCTCAGACCATCGTTGTCTCCAACGAGGATGCTGAGAACTTCGCCGATCTCGCGATTGACACCGAGACCGCCGAGGCTGGCGCCATGGGCGTCACCGACCCCGATGGCAACCCCCTCACCGCTGCTGACGCCGAGGGCAACGCTGTCGAGACCGGCATTGTCGATCTGGGCAACGGCATGAGCTCCGTTACCTATGGCACCGTTACCGAGACTCCGGTCGAGTACTCCGTGGCATCCACGCTTGACTCCGTGCTGCCCAAGCTCGTCCCGCTGTGCCTCGTGCTTCTGCTGTACTTCCTGTTCGCGAAGCACAACTTCACGCCGATCAAGGGCATCGTCTTGCTGCTCGCCATCGGCATCATCGGTGCACTTCCCTTCATCAACCTCTGGGGTTAGGGAAATCGTCTAACGGGACGCGCACCGCGCGGTCGCGCGTCCTGCTCGCACATGAGTCCCCCAAGGCCGCGGCCCCGAGCATCGGGGGCGCGGCCTTCTTTTCACACGCAGCCGACACCGCAAGGGAGGCAAGACCATGGCACCCGTCGCCCGCAAGCAGCCGTTGTACGACCAGCTCGTCGACATCCTCACCGAGAAGATCGAGCACGAGTACCGTCCCGGCGACCTCATGCCCTCCGAGCGCGAGTTATCCGAGCGCTACGGTTTGTCGCGCACCACGGTGCGCCTTGCGTTGCAGGAGCTGGAGCGTCTGGGGCTTGTGGTGCGCCAACACGGGCGCGGCACGTTTGTGGCCGATCGTTCGGCGCAAACCACCAACCTCATGCAGGCCTATAGCTTCACCGATCAGATGCGTAAGATGGGTCGTGTGCCCGAGACAACCATCTTGGACTTTTCCGAGATGGAAGCCGATAAGAACATCGCCGAGCATATGGGCTGCCGGATCGGCGATAGGATTTTCCGCCTGAAGCGTCTGCGCTCGGCAGACGGCATGCCCATGATGGTAGAGCGGACCTACCTGCCTGTTCGCAAGTTCCTGTTGCTCAAGCGTCCCATGCTTGAGCACAAAGCACTGTACAAGATTATCGAAGAGGATTTCCACGACAAGATTCGCGTGGCGGAGGAGGAGTTCTTCGCCAGTATCGCGCGCCCCGCGGATGCGCATCTGCTCGGCATTGCCGAGAACGCGCCCGTACTCGATCTGGTGCGCACCACCTACGACATGAGCAATGAGATTGTCGAGTACACGCTCTCTGTTGCCCGTGCCGATCAGTTCAAATACAAGGTCTACCACCGTAGGGCAGACTAGCGATACTTCACACCATTGGTAACCAGGGCGCCGCAGGGTGCCTGAAAACGGCGAGATAAAGGAGACATGATGTTCGAGAAGAGTCTTGAGGAGCTGCAGGAGCTAGGTGCTCACATCACCACGGCCGAGATCAAGCAGCAGCCCGATCTGTGGGAGGAGACGTATCGCATCTACGCCGACAACAAGGCGGCAATCGAGACGTTCCTGGCCGAGGCCAACGCCATGGCCGAGGGTCGCACGCAGGTAATCTTCACCGGTGCCGGCACCTCTGATTACGTGGGCGACACCGCCGCGCCGTATCTCCGCTCCGCCGGTGATACCGACACCTACGTCTTCAGCCCCATCGCCACCACCGACATCGTATCTGCGCCCCGCGATTTCCTGCGCCCCGAAGATCCCACGATTCTCGTGTCGTTCGCCCGCTCGGGTAACTCGCCTGAAAGCCTCGCTGCCGTCGAGGTTGCGCGCAAGTACGTGAAGAACATCAAGTTCCTGAACATCACCTGCGCCCCCGAGGGCAAGCTCGCCGTTGAGAGCGCCGACGACCCCGATGCGCTCACCCTGCTCATCCCGGGCGCCAACGACAAGGGCTTCGCCATGACCGGCTCCTACAGCTGCATGACGCTGCTCTCGACGCTCATTTTTGACACCGCTTCCGATGAGGACAAACTCGCATGGGTGAAGCAGATTGCCGAGATGGGCCGCGAGGTTGTTTCCCGCGAGGATGAGATTGCCGGCTACCTGGCAGGCGACTTCAATCGCGTGACCTATCTGGGTTCCGGCTCCTATGTGGGCCTTGCCCAGGAGAGCCAGCTCAAGATCCTCGAGCTTGCCCATGGTCTCGTGGCCACTTCGTGGGACAGCTCCATGGGGTATCGCCATGGACCGAAGTCCTTCGTGGACGACAAGACGCTCGTCTTCGTCTTCATGAACAACGATCCCTACACGCGCCAGTACGATCTCGATATCTTGAACGAGATCAACGGCGACAAGATTGCGCAGAAGACCATCGCCATCCAGCAGGATTGCGGCCCGGTCTTCGAGGGCGAGTCGTTCACCTTCAAGGGCGCGCCTGCGCTGCCCGAGGCCTATCTGGCGCTGCCCTACATCATGGTTGCGCAGACGGTATCGCTGCTCAACTCCGTGCGCGTGGGCAACACGCCCGACACCCCCAGCCCCACCGGTACCGTCAACCGCGTGGTCAAGGGCGTCACCATCCATCCGTTCGAGGTCTAAGACCGACTTGTTGCAGGGCGGGACGTGCGTGCGCATGTCCCGCCCTGTGTTTGCGAACGTCTCCGTCCTCCGATTCGGGGTATGAATTCGCTTAGGTAGGCAACCGGCGCGAGAGCCGGCTTCAGCTAAGGAGCAGGATATGGCTACATATGCAATCAAGGCAGATAGATTCGTTCTCCCCGGGGCAACCATGCAGGGCGGCTACCTCACGATCGCCGACGGCGTGTTCGGGAGCTGGGCGCCCGAGGCCCCGGAGGGCGTCGAGGTGAAGGACTACTCCGGCTGCATCGTGGGTCCCGGCCTCGTGGACACGCACATCCATGGCTTCCATAACCACGCCACCACTGACTGCGACCCCGATGCCATCGACGACTCGAGCGTCGCACTCGCCAAGTCCGGCACCACGGCGTGGGTGCCCACCACGTTCACCGAGTCGGTCGAGGACATCGGCCGTGCATGCGCTGCGATCGCCGAGGCCGACGATCGTCGCGGCGAGGATTTCCGCGGTGCCCGTGTGGCGGGCATCTTCCTCGAGGGGCCGTTTTTCACCACGGCGCACGTGGGCGCGCAGAACCCTGACTTCTTGATCGATCCCGATGTCGCCGTGTTCGATGGCTGGCAGGAGCAGGCGGGCGGCCGCATCGTGAAGAGCGCGCTCGCCGCCGAAAAGCCCGGTGCGCTCGACTACATCGCCGCGCTCGATGCAAAGGGCGTGGTGACCGCGATCGGGCACTCAGACGCCACCTACGACGAGTCGCTCGCCGCGGTGAACGCTGGCGCGACCTGCTTTGTGCACACCTATAACGGCCAGCGCGGCCTGCATCATCGCGATCCGGGCGTGACCGGGTGCGCCATGACGACGCCTTCCACCTACGCCGAGATCATCGTCGACGGCAAGCATGTCGTGCCGGCTGCCATCAAGGCGCTCATCGACGCGAAGGGTTGGCAGCACTGCGTGCCCATCACCGACTGCCTCATCTGCGGCGGCATGCCCGAGGGCAACTACGTTTCGGGCGGCATGCCGGTTGTCATGAAGGACAACCTCTGCTTTATCGTGAAGGAGGACGGCACCACGGGCTCGATCGCCGGTTCGGTGCTCACACTCGCACGCGGCGTGAAGAATCTCGTGGACTGGCAGATTGCTACCGTCGACCAGGCCATCCGCATGGCCACCGAGGTCGCAGCGCGCTCTGCCCGCATCGATGACACGGTGGGCTTCATCAAGCCGGGCCGCGCCGCCGACCTCACCATCTTCAATGCCGATATGACGCTGAACGACACGATCGTAGGCGGTGTCTCGGTGAACGCATAGCCTGCGGGCAACAGAGCAAAAAAAACGCGGCGGCTCGCCTTGCTGGCGGGCCGCCGCGTTCTGTGTGCGCGCTGATGGCTTACAGGGGACGATCGAGGTTCTTGCTCTCGTCCCACCATACGGCGTATGTGCCCATGGGGGAGATCTCGTACTTCCGGCAGGCACCTTCACCCAGCCAGCCGTCCATGCGCTCCTGGAATGTGTCGGCCATGTCGAGCGGGACGAACGCCTGCACGGTGCCGCCGAAGCCGCCGCCGTGGATGCGCGCCGCGCCATAGCTGCCGAGCGCACGCTGGGCCATGCCGATGACCACCATGGCGGGCTGGTAGGTGCCGCCGGTCGAGATGTTTTGCAAGAACATCGCCGAGCTCGCGCCAGATTCCTTGGTGCGCTCGAGGAACGTGCGGAAATCACCCGACTTCAGCGCGCGCCAGCGCTCTTTGACGAGGCGGTTCTCACGCCAGAAGTGGATGGCGCGCAGCACGGCGCGGTCTCCCAGGCGCTCACGCAGCTGCGGCACCGCATCGTCGAAGTCGTCCTCAGCAACCTCGCACAGACGCGTCTTGCCCAGCTGCTCGGCAACCATCTGCATCTCGCGGGCAACCTGGACGTACTCGTAGTTGAATTGCGTGTGGTCGCATCCCACATCGATGAGGAAGAGCGCGTGTCCAAACGACTCGAAGTTTGCGTCGAGCACCTCGTTGGTGGGTCGGTTGGGATCGGAGAAATCCATGAACGAGAGGCCGCCCAGAATCACCGAGAGCTGATCCATGAGGCCGCAGGGCTTGCCGAAGTAGGTGTGCTCCACGCGCTGGCAGAGAAACGCGAGCTCGGCGGGGCCAAGATAGGGGCCGTCCCAGAGCATGCCCATGGTGCGCGCGAGCGTGGCCTCGAAAGCGCCGGAGGAGGAGAGCCCCGCGCCCGAGGGGATGGTGGTCGAGAGCGCGAGGTTGAAGCCCTGCGGCTCGCGCCCCGTCTGCAGCATCTCATGTGCCACGCCGCGCACGAAGGCGGCGGCGGTGTTGTGCTCGTCGTCGTGGACCGAGAGGTCGTCGAGCGCGATGGAGAGCGAGCCGAAGCCCTTGCTCGTCACGTTGATGGTGTCGGTGCCGTTCAGCGCCGCCGCGCCGTCGATCGAGGCGTTGAGGGCGCCGGCGATCACGCATCCCCCCTCATGATCGGTATGGTTTCCGGCAATCTCGGAACGTGCGGGCGCATGCACGGTGAGCATCTTCGCACCAGCAGGGTCTCCAAAGGTCTCAAGGTATAGGTTGCGGGCTTCGTGTTCGGTTAGCATACTGCTCCCTCCTGCGATGTCCCCCTCAACACAGGGGTGTCTAAGATGATTGTAGTGCCTTGGGAGAGGTATGCGGTGCGCGGGGGATGAACGGTAGCGAGATTGCCGATCGGGCACTAGGGCCTGACGGGTGTTTAGGGATACAATCGTATCTGGGGACTCTATGTGAAACGTTATGTGTTTCTTGCCCGGCGCGCGCCGCCGGGCTGAGATGGAGGTCGAATGATTCTCACCGTAACCATGAATCCGTCGATCGACACGCGCTACGAGGTCGAGCATCTTGTTATCGACGATGTCAACCGCGTGACGCCCGCCAAGACGGCCGGCGGCAAGGGGCTCAACGTGAGTCGCGTGCTCGTGCAGCTGGGTGACGACGTGGTGGCGACGGGTCTTTTGGGCGGTCATGCCGGCGCCTATCTCTCCGAGCTTATGGATGCCGATGGGATTCCCCATCGTTTCACGCCGATCGCCGGCGAGGCGCGCACGTGCATCGCGCTGCTGCACGACGGCAATCAGACCGAGCTTTTGGAGAGCGGTCCCGAGATCTCGCCCGAGGAGCTCGAGGCGTTTCTCGGCAACTACGCCGATCTCGTTGCACAGGCGGATTGCGTGACCATCTCCGGCAGCCTTCCGAAGGGCGTTCCCGCGTCTACCTATGCCGCCATGGTGAGGACGGCGGTCGATGCCGGCAAGCCGGTGCTGCTCGACACCTCGGGCGCGGCGCTCGACGAGGCGCTCGCCGCGCCCGTGAAACCCACGCTCGTGAAGCCCAACCTCACCGAGATCAACGGGCTGCTGGGCACCTCGTTTACCACCGAGCAGGCCGCCGAGCTAGGCGATGCCGTTGCGGCGGACCCGCGTTTCCAGGGCGTCGCATGGGTGGTCGTGACGATGGGTGCCGCCGGTGCTGTGGCCTTCCATGGTGACAAGCGCTATCGCGTGGTCACGCCGGCCATCGAGGCCGTGAACGCGACCGGCTCGGGCGACTCGACGGTCGCAGGCTTCGCGCATGCCATCGCCGCCGGCATGGATGACGTCGACGTGCTGCGCTACGGCAACACCTGCGGCAAGCTCAACGCGATGGATCCGCAGACCGGCCACCTCGCCATCGAGCACTGGGACGAGGTCTTCGGCGGCATCGAGGTTGCCGAGGTATAGCGCGCAGCCTGCGTTGCGTGCGGCTGCCGCGCGATGCGTTCTTGATTGGCAACGCCCTCTGGAGCTTTGCTGCAGGGGGCGTTTCGTATGCCGCGCTTGCGCAAGCGGGAGCGGCGGCGCGGCGTACGCTTGCGGCATGCAAGGGCGAACGGGGGCGAACATGCAGCAGGCGCTCATCCAAACAACGGGAATCGGCATCGCGGACGCGCACCGTGCAGATGGCGCATGCCTGTTCAGCGGGGATGGAGGCGCCAGCGCACGCGCGTGCACCGTGCGAATCTTCGCTTCGAGCAGGGGCGATCTTTCCGCGCGCCTTCTACTTCGTGCCGACGAGCTGCTGAGCCGGCGCGGGCAGAGGGGCTCGGCGTGCATTGCCATGTGGGGCGGCGCTGGGTGTATCGAGCTTGCCAACGCGGGCGACACCATGGGCGCCATCGTGGGCGTTCGCGGCGTGCGCTTTCTGTTCGCGCCGCAGCTGGGGCCGCGGCAAAGGCTCTGGTGCTATGTCGGTTCGGGTCGCCTCACGTTGGCAACGATTGAACGGTATACTGTCAGCATAACGGCTGCAGACCGCTATCTTGTGCTCATGACGAACGAGCTATGGGGGCATCTTTCGGCACCTGCGATCGAGCGCATCTGCTTGGAGGCGCAGACGCCAGAGCATGCGTCCGCCGCACTCGTGGCGGCGGCAGGCGCCCATGGGGAGAAGGCAGGTGCGGCGGCCGTGGTGATCCGGCTGTCCTAGGGAGGTGCCATGCTCGAGTCCCTGATTGTTTTGCGGGACGCGCTGTACGAATTGCCCGGTGGGTTCAAGGACACCACGCGCGCGTACCGGAGCGATCGCGAGCTGGGCGGCGGGCCTACGAGTATCGAGCATGTTTCCGATGCCCAGATGTTCGTCGAGCGCGCGCTTTTCAACCGCAATGCGCTGGTGGGCGTGCTGCCCGAGAGCGTCTTCTCCGCGCGGCTTGTAGCCAATCCCGAGCGGCAGCTGGTGTTTCGCTGCGCGTTGGCGGAGTTCGGCGCCTCGGCGTTCCAGGGTAAAAACATCGACCTTGAGGAGCTTTCAGGCGCACGCCTCCAGAAGGCGCGCGAGAGCTACGGAAACTCACCGCTGCGTTTGAGCGAAAAGGGCGACGACAAGCTCCGGCGTGATTTCTGCCATGGATGGCCGCCCGTCGATTACGACAACAAGACCATGAAGCTCATCGCTGCGATGCGTGAGCAGTATACCGATGTGTTCGACGACGCCGAACTCGACCGATTCCTGGAGCGAACGAAGCGCGACCAGGCGCGCTACCAGCACATGACGCCTGGTGCCGATGCATTCAAGAAGATCATGCAGACCGAGCGGGGCCAGGACACCCTCCTGTGGGGTCTCGACCTATGGGATCGGTTTGAGGACGATCCCGCACTGGGCCGGCCGCCGGTGGAAGAACTCGTGGCACGTCTGGCGGACGCCTTCAGGCGCGCGGGTTACCATGAGGCGACGGTGCGGTATTTCGAGAACACCACGCTCGAATCGTTCGATGCATACCGAGACTCGTTCTACACCTGCAGCTCGCTGTGGAACGCGCACAAGGGCGCCATGATCTACAACGTTGTTATCAGCGCGTTCTTTGGTCCTAAGCGTGCGCTCAAGAACTGCTATGCCGACGAGCTGGCGCGCACCGAGATCGCGCCGTTTGTTCCGCGCGAGCTCGCGGTTGCCGGCGTACTCGAACGCGGGCGCGGCGAGGCGCTCATCCGGCAGCTGCTGCCGGGGAACAGGGCTTATACGGTGCGTCTTGTGAATCTCGATGCGCTGCCAGAGCAGGGTTCCGAGCTTATCGTTATCATCGGTCGCGAATGTGGTGGCGAGGTCCGGGCCTTGCCGGCCTCTCAAGATGCGGCTGCTGCATTCGCCGCTTCAGAGGAGGCGCGTGCCGCCGAGAGCAGCGAGAACTTCTATCCCACCGATCTGCCGGCGGACTCTGCGCGCCATGTGGGCATCTATGCCGTTGACGGCACGGTGTTCGCCGTCGATCTTGCGTCGAGCAACGGCACGATCGTTCAGCGTGCAACCGGCGAGCGGGTGTATCTGGGAACCCACGAGCGTGAAGGCGAGGTGCCGAGCGCGCCGCTCATGCGCGGCGATAGGCTCTACCTCGGCGACTCGGAATTCGACGTGCTGTAGGGGTGCCTTGTGGGAGCGACATCCATCAAGTTCATGGGTGAGGCTGGAAGTTTTTACCAGGCCGATATCGCGCCGGTGGTCTCCTCAGAACGCAAGGTGCTGCATCGCGGTACCTTCGTTGATGCGGCGGGCGCGCGTACCGATGCGGTATTGGCGGTGTTTCGCGACACAGCGGCGGCGTCGTACGCAACGGAAGTCGCCTGCTTGGCACGCAACGGCGTGATCGGCGTGGGCCCGCGGCTGCTTTGCCCCTATGTGAGCCATGGCCCACGCGGGCAACAGCTTGCGCTCGTCGAAGAGTACGCCGGCGTTTCACTCGAGCGCGCCATCTTCGACGGTGCGCCCATCGATGCCGAGGGAGGTCCAGCTGCGCCGCTCGCGCCGCCCGATACCGATACGCGTGCTCGCGAGGCACGCAAGATATGCTTCGACGTGCTCGTGCAGCTTGCCAACATGCATGCCAACCACGTGTTCCACCGCGATCTGCGCGCGGCGAACGTGTGTGTGAAGCGCTACGGCCCCGCGCCGGAAGACCTGCATGCCACGATTATCGATTTCGAGCTCTCGGCCATCGCGGCACAGAGTTGCATCCGTTATCGCAACGAGCCGTATACCAGCTTGTTTTTGGGCATCCCCGCCTCGATGGGCGTGCGCATCGATCCCGCTGGCATAACCCCGCTCATGATCGACATGGCGTATTTCGCGGCGCTGCAGTTCGAGGTGACGACGGGACAACATATCGATGCGGCGGATCCCAACGACCTCGCTCGCCTGCAGGGTGCGTGGCCGCTTGTTGCCTATGTATCAGACGGCTCGCTATTCGCGCGCCATATCGACCATGAGCTCGATATCGAGCCGCGTGCGCGCGAGCTCTGCCTGCCGCGCGTCGATGCGCAGGCGTTCCCCGATCCCGAGCTGCTCGCCTTTGCGCGGGACACGATTCATCACGGTGGATATCTCGACGCCTATGACCGCGCGCTGCTGGCACGGAGGCGGCCGGAAACCAAGATGTACGGTGCGATGGACGGCCTCACCCAGCAGGCGTACCGACGCTATATCGATCAGACGCGTGCAACGGGAGCGGCGGTGGCCTTTGCAACGCTCGAGGCCCAGCCCGACGTGCTGGCCGATTCCACGGCCGCGCAGGTGCGCGACATCCCGGCGAAGGTGCATGCCATCGGCTGCTCGATCGTTGCGGCGGATCGTGCCGATCCGGCTCGCCGCATCGAGCGATTTGCGCCCGAAGAGGTTGAGTATCTCGCCTACCTTGAGCATCGGCGTTGGTGCCGGGAGCGTCGCGACGCGGGATGGACATACGGACCGGTGAAGGATGTGGAGCGCCGCATCAGCAACGCGCTCGTGCCGTACAGCGAGCTCGATGAGGCGTCGCGTGAGTACAATCGGGCGCATGTGCGCGATATCCCGCGTTTGCTGGCCCAGGTTGACCTTGCCATCGTACGCTAGCCGCTCGGTCGCCGTTATTGCCCGCGCGGCGTCATGGCGCGCAACACAAACAGATTTCCGTTGTGTTTTCGTAGCACACCCGCTTCGATGGTCACGAAGGCGGACCTATGGGTTACGAGCGGGCATATGCATTCGTTTTGAGCACCGTTTTGGTGCCTGATGGGCGTTTCCTGCTGGATTTAGGCGGCAGAAAACCATGTTCTATGCCTGATTGCGCTGCGTGATCCATATGAATCACGCAGCGCATGCATGCAGATGTCCATAACCCCATCGATTTGACCACGAGACTGGTTGTGCTAGGGCACCGCTCAACATTATGCGCATATTTTTCATAAATACCTGCGGAAATGATGAATGAAATGCATATCGCGGCATGACAGCCATACACAGCGCACGGCATGGGCGGTAGAGACACGGGCAAGCGTCCTCATGCATCCTTGCGCAAGCCCTTTTTCGGCCATGTCCCACAATCTCAGCCAACGGGAGGCGCCAGACGGCGCGGCCCGCGAGCGCGACGGATCGCACAGGGCGATCGGCTCGAGAGAGAAGGGATGCATCATGTCGTTGTTCAAGCAGGATCGTTTTGCCACCGAGATCCCCAACTACACGTCCGACCAGCATATGTCGGTGGTGCTTGCGATTGACACCTCGGGTTCGGTCCAGCCGTTCATCCACATCATCAACGAGAACCTCAACCGGTTCAGGGACATCATCTGCGAGGACAAGGAGGCAGAGGAGAATGTCGACGTATGCGTGATCTCTTTTGATGATGAGGTGCACATCGTGCAGGACTGGCGTCCCATCAAGGACATGCGCCCCTCCGAGCTGCGCTGCGGCTGCCTGACCGATCTCAACGGCGCGGTCATCACGGGTATCGAGAAGATTCGCGAGCGCACCCGCTACTACCACGAAAACGAGATGATGGCTGAGAAGAAACCCTACCTCATCGTCATGACCGATGGTGCGGACACGGTGCGCGGCAACGTGGATGAGGCGGCCCAGTTGGTGAACGAGCGTATCGGAGAGGGCAAGATGAAGCTCTTCTTCCTGGGCGTTGGCGACTACGACAAGGCAACGGCGGCCCAGCTCAACCAGGCGAACGGCAAGTTCTGCTTCGAGATGAAAGACGGCGACTACGACTTCCATGAGTTCTTTGATTTTGCGGCGAACAGCGTGAAGGCAGCGAGCACGAGCGCGCCGGGGGCGACGTTGCACGTGCCCACCACGATTGGCACGGCCGATAGCTCGGTTGCTGTGACATCGCTCGATGGCTGGCTCAATAACTAGGGGAGTGTGAGGTGCATCACCGGTCGATGTGGTCGATGCGGTGGGGAAGGAGCGAGCGATGCTCTATTCATATCAGGTGAACATCGCAGGTCCCGGGCACGTCTTGCGCGATATCCCTTGCCAGGATTCATGCGCTGTCTGGTGCGATGACGCGGGCAGTATCGTCATTGCCGCCGTTGCCGACGGCTTGGGATCGGAGCGTTACTCGCAGGTGGGAAGTCGGGTGGCAGCCGAAACGTTCGTCTCGTGGTGCCGCGCGCATCTCGCTGCCTGTGAGGGAGAGCAAGCGCTCGAGGCCATGATGCGCGAGGCATATTATGCCTGCTACGACGCAGTGGCAGCGCGGGCGGCAGAGACGGGGGAGTCGGTGACGGAGTTTGACTCGACGCTCTGTGCGGCTATCTTCAACGGTGACGCGCTGTTCTGGGGCCAGTCGGGCGATTCCGGCTTGGTGGCGTGTTTGAATGATGGCACGTATGTGCCGGTCACCACGATGCAGCGCGACGAGCAGGGGCGCGTATTCCCTTTGTGCTTCGACGACCATTGGGAGTTTGGACATCTGGAGGGCGTGGCGACCTGCTTGCTAGCCACCGACGGCGTGCTCGAGGGGATGCTTGCGCCGCCTGTGGTGGAGCGCTTTGCTGGGATTTCTCTTGACCGCGAGAAGTGTCATCTCTTTTTGCATCCGCAAGAGGGTGATGCAGAGCATGTGGACGAGCTGCAACAGCAAGCTGAGGCATTTTTGGCACGCTATCCGCGCGGGCTTATCGATGACGACAAGACGCTCGTGGTGATCTGCGACGATGCAGAATTTCCCGCCCGTCAGCCCGACGCGTACTATGCGGCGCCCGATTGGGACGAGATCCGGCGCAAGCGCCATGAGGCGGTGATGGCGGCATATGCAGCGGAAGATGCTGAGCGTGCGGAGCGGGAGGCCGAGGCGGATGTGGAGGGCGAACAGGCGGAGGGTGCGGCGGATGCGCCGGGCCCGCCATCGACAGCCGTCGACGCAGCCACCACGTCTGCTCGGGCGACAACATCATCGACAGCGCTTGACGACCTTGCCGAAACAGCAGACGCCGTGGCGGATGCCATGGGCGATGCCGTGCGCGAGGCGATGCCGGCGTGGAAGCGCGCCGTGCAGGCGGCTGCGCAGGCGGGCCGTGCTGCGGGCGATGGCTGCAGGGAAATGGCACGGAGCCTGCACAACAGCTGGAGACGCGGTCGTGACGGGTAATGGGGGAACAAGGGGGCTGGAGATGATTGTCTACACCGAGCATGGTGAGCGGGTTGAGCTTGCAAGCAAGCCGTTGGCGCAGGGTGGAGAAGGGGCCATCTACCAGATGAATGGTCGGTCGCGGTTGGTGGCGAAGATCTACCTCGCCGACCCTGAGCGGCATCGGTGGAAGATCGAGGCGATGGTGTCGGTGTATCCGCAAGTTGCGGGAATCCGGGCGCTCGAGCATATCGCATGGCCCATGGGCGCACTGTATGCCGATCCCGACGCCCAGCATTTCGTAGGATTCGGGATGCGCTGCATGCCCTCGCATCGCAAGCTCGAGGACGTCTGTGCGTATCCGGCGCCCGCGGATATCGACATGTCGCAGCTCGAGAAGATCGACTACCTCATTGAGCTCTGCCGCATGGTCGATGCGCTGCATGGGATGGGCCAGGTTATCGGGGATTTCAACACCCGTAACGTTCTCGTGCTCGAGAACGGCTGCAGGCCCGGTATGGTGGATGTGGACTCATTTCATGTGAACATCGAGCACCAAGAGTATCGCTGCGAGGTGTGCATGCCCGGGTACAACGCACCCGAGTTGCTGCGAGCGGTGCGCGGAACCACCTACAAAGATGCGCCCGGCGAGACCTTTACCAAGGCGACGGATCGCTTTGCGCTGGCTTTGCATATCTTCCGCATGCTCATGAACGGCGTTCATCCGTATCACTGCGTGACGCTGCCGGACAAAAACGGCTCGTATCCGGCGCCGCTGCCGGTCGATAAGCGCATCGAGCAGGGGGCAACACCGTTCTTCGCCCATGTGCCGCGCGTAAAGGTGCCGAGTTTCGCACCGGATATCTCGGCATTTCCGGCATATGTCACCGATTTGTTCCAGCGTGCGTTTGTGAGGTCCGCCGCCGACCCCGGTGCCCGCCCCACCGCCTCCGCGTGGTGCCGTGCGCTCGAACGGTATCGGCGGGAGCTTACACAATGTGCTGCCGATGGCCATCACTGGTACAGCGCGAGCGTGTCGAGCTGCCCGTATTGCGCGGCCGGGGCACGTGCAAAGGCCAAGCGCGCGAGCGCTGCGAAGACATGCGCTGCGGCGGCGCAAAAGCCGGCACCGGCGTCTGGCGCGGTGTCCACAGCTGGGCAGACGAAGCGCGCTGCCGGCACCGGGTGTACCTCAAACACAACGCCTGCACCCAAGACTGCCGCGCCCAAGACCGCCTCGTGGGTCGACACGGCCGATAAGCTCTTCTGGCCTGCGGTCGCTGCTGTTGTGATCGCAATGATCTTCGTGCCAGGCTTAGCCGACGCTGCCGCATCTGCCGTCGGAGGGCTTGCTGATGCAGTGGGCGATGTTGCCGTCCCGCTTGTAGTGGGCGGTGTGGTGCTCTACGGGTTACTGAGTTGATGGCAGTCGTGCCTGCCGGCGCGTGGCGGCATGCTACTCGATGTGGTAGCGCCGCTGTTCCTCGTGGGTGAGCTCGTGCCCCTCGATGAGGCGCTGCGCATAGTCGATGAGCTCGTCGGTGGTGTAAGTGGGGAGGGTGTAGGCATTGAAGCTGTCACATATGAGCACCGATTGCCCGTCTTTCGATTGCGCTTTGCAGCACGGAATGTACGATTCGATGTCGAACGCATGAGGATCGAGGTTAATTGAAAGCGCGAATGAAAAGCCTTCAGCATAGAGATGCTCTCCATCATCGCTTGCCCATATGTGGTTGATGGTAATGCTGTCTGGAAGCGTCGTTGTTCTGGCGATGACGGCACCGGTGTCTCCATCGAGCCATATCAACTCGCCCGTATCGGACTGCGCGATTACATCGTCGCCGGGGATGAAGTTGGCATAGCTCCATGACGCCCCGTCAATGCGATATGACCACAGTTCATCGAGATTGCTGTCGTAGAGGGTGATTACATCGTCAATGACAAACATGAGGCGCTCATGTGCCTCATCTGCCAAGAAGGTTTGCTCCCTGTGGCTATTGTCGAGGTTTCTAGATATCCCGGCATCGACAGGAGTTCCCGATTGCATGTCGATGACCATAACGCGGTTCGTGTTGTTGCCATTCCACCGGATGACGGCGCGGGTGTCCACGGTTTCGAGTTCGTCGATGGTAAAGATGTTCATGGTTTTATCGAATTGGATGGTGCTGCGCGAGTGCTCTTCGAGTGAGGTTGCATCGAGGTGGACAAGTTGGAAGATATCCTTGAGCGAATCAACATCAAATGTTCGATCTATATAGACAAGCTCGCCGTCCTGCTCGGCAAAATTTTCTAGGTGCAGCAAGGTGCTCTCTACGGGCCCGCCCACAACCTTGCCCGTTGCTGCGTCGAGGGCAACGAGGAGATTGCTATTGAGCACTACATAGAGCAACTCTTCGCGTTCGGAGCTAAACGCGCATTCGGCAACGATTGTTTTGTCGTCGGCGTTGGCAAGCGCGCAAAGGTCGGCAAGCGATGTGGTGGCGGTGACTTCGAACGTATTGCCGTCGAAGCAGGTAATCGTGTCGGTGTCGTAATCGAGCACCGCGCGATATGCGCCGGATGCGCTGCGGAGCATCGTTTCATCGTCGCAGGCTGCATGGATGTCCTCGTCGAGTTTTGTGCGCTCGGGCAGCTTTTCCTGGTCGCGGTCGTACCGGTAGACGAGGATTCTCCGTTCGCTCTCGTTGGCGAGCAGGCAATAGGTCTCGTCTCCAGAGCTGAACAGCTTGATGCCCGCCGCACCCGTAGCATCCTCTTCTCCATACGATGAAGGGCCCGACGTGGGCCTACTCAAGTTGGTCACGCCGAGAGACGCGATATCGCCCAGATCAAAGGGGCTATAGAGCGTGCTGATACGTCCGCTGCTCACATAGCACAGAGAGACCCCTTCAGTGGCATGGGTAAAGGTTTCTACTTGGCCACCGGTTGGGATGTCAAGCGCCACGCTGCCGTCTTGGCAGGAAAGATATGATATGCGGTCGTTGTACGCTATGGGAAGGAGACGACTTTCCTCGTGTTCGACGGTGTGCGCCAAGATGGGAAGGGCGACATCTTCGTAGCTCGACGTAGTGATGGCATCGAGATCATGGCTCCAGCTGCATGAAAGCGTTTCGAGATCGTAGCGCTCGATGTGAAAACGGCTGCCTGCATCGTGCTCCTCAAAAGTTGCAAGGTATAAGGCATCTTCGATGCGTATATCGGAGATTACGCCGGAATCGACGGGATGCGTGGTCCATGCGTTCTGCGAACGATCAAACATGGCAACCTGCGTGCCGAGCGATTGGACAAATGTGTTGCCGTCCTCAGAGAATGAAGCTGAAAAGGGGTCAATCGATGAGTATTCGTAATCTCCGAGCGCAGCTTCGCAAGGCAGATTCCAGGTCGCTTGCAAAGAGCCGGCTGCAACGTCAATGAGCGCTATCTGAATAGTTGCTGGAGAAGAGCTGCTAAAGCTGGTGACCATGACCATGCTGCCATCCGGCGAAGGGGTGATAAGTTGAGGGTAGACGTAGTTTTCTCTATCAAGGCTCATCTCGACACGAAACAAGCGCTCGCCTGTTGTTGGGTCGTAGCCTTCGACGCCGCCGTCGGTGTAGGCGGCGAGGAGCGTTTCGCCGGCAAATGCGGGCGCACAGATGCGAGTTTCTTTGCTGGAGCCCTCGATCTCACACGTGGCGAGGCCTGTTGTCACATCGTATACACGAGTGGCATCGTCCCAAAACCCGACCGCGTAGTACGAACCGCTGTCGCTCACGGTGATGTTGTCATCGCGAAAGGCTGACTTTTCGTAGTTCGCATATACCGGACGCCAGTAGTTGCCGGGATAGACCTGGCAGGCCTCTTCAAGCGCGAGGCGGGCAGATGGCGTGTAGGGTCGGTTGACGCCTTCGCCGTCACCGAGCGCATGGAGCGCCACCTGCACCGCCTGCAGGCGGTCACCCTGCTCGAGGATGGTCGTCGCCTCTTCGGCAAGGTACTCGCTTTCGTTTTTGAGCGCCGCATTGAGGTTCGCCTGAATCTGCGTTTGCTGGAAAAGCGCAAAGGCGCCGAAGCCGGCCGCGACCACGGCTGCCGCTGCCGCTCCGACGGCGATGCGCGTGAGGCGCCTCGTGCGCTCGCGCTGGCGCAAGTCGTCGTATCCGCAACCGGCGATGGGTGCCACGAGGCGCAGCACCTCGGCAGAGAAATGCTTATATGAGCTGTCGCGCATATCGGCGGCAAGTGGCTCGGCGGGGCGCTCGACATAGGCGTCGCCTTCAGACTCCAACCGTGTCATGAGCAGCGGCGGAAACGAGTCGGCGGGCTCGCCCTCGGCCAGTACCGGCAAGATCTTGTCACGGCCGTGGTACGAGGCAAACAGCTCCACCTCGCGCGCCACCCAAGCGCTTACGCGCATTTCGGGGCTGCAGATCACGATAAGGTAGCGGGCATGCTTGAGGGCGTCCTCGATGAGCGCCGGCAACGAATCGCTCGAATGGAGTTCGTCCTCGTCGCGGAAGCACTTGCCCAAGCGATCTCCGGCGCGATTCCCGCCAATGTCACGCGGCAGGCGACGACCCTCGATGGCCCGCTGGATGCGCTTGGCGAGCGCGCCATCGCGCTTGTGGTGCTTGTACGAGATAAATGCCTCGTAGGCATACTCGTCATAGTCCGGTGCGCCATCGATAGGTGCCCCGCAGCGTGGGCAGAAGGCGGCGTCGGCGATAAGGGGGCTATGGCACTTCGGGCATTCCATGGGGCCTCTTGTACGGGGTCGATCGTGAAGGTGTGGGTGAAAGCGCGTGCTTGCCCTCGTGAGCGACTTGCCCGTGCTCCCTATCGCCATTATACGGGCGATAGGCTGAGGGTGCGCGTGCGCGGAGCGTTCGTCCACAGACGGAAACGCGGTGTGCGGCGCTTTTGTAAGGTGAAAGTGCCTCGCGAACCATTAAGAGGGCAAAATTCGGCCCCTTAATGGTTCGCGAGGCACTATTTGCTTACAAAGCGTGGCGCATCACGAGGGTCGCAATCATAAAACTTGTCAACTACCGCCCGCCGCTGCGCGGCGATTGGTCTGTTGCTCGCTGCAATGTGAGAGTTACCTTCTTGCCACATGGACGGGCATGACGACGCTTCTCCCGATGTCATGTCCGCAGGTGATGCATGCGCTATTGCGGCGCAGGAAGGGCGGTTGAGATATGAAACATGTCATCAGTAGCGACACGCTGAGCGTCGCTCTTGACTCCCAGGGAGGATCGTTCACTTCTATTAAGGCTTTTGGCAGGGAATATCTTTGGCAGGGAGATCCGTCCGTATGGAGCGGCCAGGCGCCGATTTGTTTTCCCATTTGCGGCGGACTGCGCGACGGCCGCGCCGTAACTGAGGCGGGTGTCGATATCGAGCTGCCTCGTCACGGTTTTGCTCGCAAGCAGGATTTTCGTTTCGTTGAGTGCGGCGTAGATCACGCCACATTAGAGCTCGTGGATTCTTCGGAAACACTTGCGGGCTATCCGTTTCCCTTTAAGCTTACGGCAAGCTATTTGGTCAAAGGGAACGTGCTTTCTGTAACGTACGCCGTTACGAATGCAGGCAAGCAGGGCATGCCGTTTTTCATCGGTGGGCATCCGGGTTTTCGTTGTCCGCTCGATGAAGGCGAGCGATTTGAGGACTATATCGTTCAGTTTGAGGTGCCAGAAACAGAGACCGTGCCGTTTGCGGTGGTAGATACTGGCTTGATTGATGTCGAGCATCGCTCCGAAGGCCCGCAGTGCGGATCTGAGCTCGAGCTCTCCCATGATCTATTTGAATACTCAGAGACTATCTACGACAGGTTGCAGAGCCGCTCGGTCAGGCTCGTTAAGCGAGGGGAAGACAAAGGCGTTCGCATCACGTTTCCCGACCTCCCATACCTCATCATCTGGAGTAAACCGGCGGGCGATTTTGTTGCCATCGAGCCATGGGGTGGTTTGTCCACCTGTTCGGATGAGGACGACGTATTCGAGCGCAAGCGCGGCTGCTTGATCGCGCAACCTGGCGAGACGGTGGAGCGCGGTTTCACGATCGAGGTTATGTAGCAGCTTTGGGTGGGTGCGCCTTCTCGAGCGAAGGTGCCGGAACTTGGGAGTATACGATGATTCTGACAGTGACCATGAATCCCTCTGTCGACACAAGGTACCAATTGGACAGGCTCGCGATAGACGACGTCAATCGCGTGACCCCTGTGAAAACCGCTGGTGGAAAGGGCTTGAATGTGGCACGTGTCCTTTCGCAGCTTGGCGACGATGTGCTGGCAACGGGGCTCATCGGCGGCAACATGGGTGCTTATTTTGCTGAACTCATGGATGAGGATGGTATCAACCATGAGTTCGTAACCATAGAAGGCGAGACGCGCATCTGTCTCAACATCTTGCATGAAGGCAACCAAACGGAATTGCTGGAGAGTGGCCCTGAGGTTAAGCCTGCTGAGCTCGAGCGCTTTGTGCGCCTCTTCACAACGCTCATCAAGCGCGTTGATTGCATCACGATGTCGGGCAGTTTGCCGAGAGGCATTGATGCTTCGTGTTATGCCAGGCTCGTCTCCATTGCGGTCGGCGCGGGTGTCCCCGTGCTTTTGGATACGTCTGGAGCGCCGCTTGCCCAAGCGCTTGCTTCCGATATCAAACCAACGCTCATCAAGCCGAACATTTCTGAGGTTGGAGCGCTGCTTGGTGACGAATTCTCTGCCGATGATATCGAACGGCTGAGAGGGGCGATAGCAGCTGATGCGCGCCTATCGGGCATCCCCTGGATAGTTGTGACTATGGGATCTGCCGGAGCGATTGCGCTGCATGAGGGGGTGTGCTACCGCGTTGTGGCCACGCCTATCGAAGCGGTCAACGCGACGGGGTCGGGAGATGCGACCATCGCAGGCTTCGCGCATGCCCTTGTTGCCGGGGCAGATGATGGGGAACTGCTGCGCACCGGTAATACCTGCGGCAAGCTGAACGCGATGGACCCCAGGACCGGCAATATCGAATTGGCAAACTGGTACAAGGTCTACTCGTCGGTGTCTGTCGATCGGATTTAGGACTTCCTAACTTCTATCGAATAGCGAGATTTCTGCGGCGGAGGAGCTATGTTCCTCCGCCGTCTTTGTTTGTAAAAAACCCGCCAAAGGCATGCTCGGGTATTGGACTGTTAGCCAGCAATGCGCCTCCGTACCATCGGCTTTGTCTTGAAGGATTGCTCGAACAAATGAATCGGGCAACGACGGAAGGAGGCCGCTCGTGAGCGAAACAATGTGGGCAGGTGTTGTCCATGGCGAGGGCGACATTCGCTTCGAGGAAATCGAGAAACCTGTTCCGGGTGCGGGAGAGGTGCTCGTTAAGGTCAAGTATTCCGGAATATGCGGGTCAGATGTTCCGCGTGTTCTGGGAAACGCGAGCCACTTCTATCCCAACGTGCTCGGCCATGAATTTTCAGGCACGATCGAGTGTGTTGGCGAGGGCGTTGATGACCTGGTTGCAGGAGACCGCGTTGCCGGCGCTCCGCTCGTTCCGTGCATGGAGTGCGAAGACTGTTTGCGCGGAGACTATTCGCTGTGCAAGCACTATAGCTTCATCGGAACGCGCCAGTTCGGAAGCTTTGCCGAGTACGTGTGTATTCCTGCTTGCTGTGCGGTGAAATTCGATGAGTCGGTTTCGTTCGAGCAGGCGGCTCTCATTGAGCCAACAACGATTGCGCTGCACGGTCTTGAGCGTTTGGACTACAAGGGCGGCAAAACTGTTGCCATTTTGGGCGGTGGCACCATCGGCATCATGACTGCCCAGTGGGCACGTGCGTTTGGTGCCCGTGAGGTTACCGTTTTCGATGTTTTGCCAGATCGTTTGGAGTTCGCCAAGAAGATGGGTGCTACCAGCGTGGTCAATTCCATGGACGAAGATTGGCGCGACCAGGTCGATCGGATTACCAACGGGCGCGGTTACGACTACGTATATGAGACCGCTGGTGCAAACGCGACAATGCATATGGTGTTCGACATCGTTGGCAACAAAGGCCAGGCATGTCTCATTGGCAAGCCGACACGTGAGCTTACCTTCACGGTCGCGGAGTGGGAGTGCCTGAACCGCAAGGAGTTCACGCTCACAGGTTCCTGGTTGGGCTATACCGCTCCTTTCCCGGGACATGAGTGGACGCTAACCGCCGAAGCGTATCGCAACGGCATGGTGCCATATGACGATGGCTTCATTTTCGACACCTACCCGCTCTCAAAAATAGCTGAAGCATTTGATCAGTTCCGTACCCCTGGGCTGGTCAAAGGCAAGATTCTCATCGATTGCGAGCTGTAAGCGATTGAGGGGGTTCATCAGATGGTATCGACGCCTGTTCGATTTACCACAATCGGCGGATTGGTGGCGCTTGCATCCCCCTCGGAGAGTCATTGGCACGAAGGGCAGATGACGGCTGCGAGGCAGTCGGAGATTGATACTGAAAGGAAAGGTACGAATCATGACGGTAAACGATTGGAAAGACGGAGAGAAGATTATCGGTGCATGCATGAATTGCGCTGATTTCCGCAATCTTGAGCACACGGTTGGCGATCTGGATGATGCGGGCATTGATTTGTATCACCTGGACATCATGGACGGCACGTTCGTTCCCAATATCGCGCTGGGTCCACAGGATGTGCAAGCTATCACTAGCCTCACCTCCAAGGTATGCGACGTGCACCTGATGGTGCAGGATGCAAGCAAGTATCTGGAGATGTTCATTAACCTTGGCGCCCAGATTGTTCATGTTCACTCTGAGAATGATTCTCAAATCACGCGCACGCTCCAGCACATTCGCGACCTCGGTGCGAAGGCCGGTCTTGCCGTTAGCCCGTGCACGTCATTTGAGACGATTAAGGAGTCGCTCAACGTTGCCGACTACGTGCTTGTTATGCGCGTGAATCCCGGTTTTGCCGGGCAAAGCGAGCTGCCGTTTGTTGACAAGAAGATCGAAAAACTTGTTGAGGCGAAGGACTACTACGGCTACAAGATTCTGGTGGATGGTGCCGTGTCAGCGGAAAGCGTCCGCAATCTTTGGGCGAAGGGTGTCGACGGCTTTTGCCTGGGCAACGCTGGGCTGTTCGGTAAGGACAAGAGCTTCAAAGAGATCGTTCAAGATCTACGCGCGTTGTAAAGATGCCGCTTGGGACGGGCGAGAAAAAGCCGCCCGCCCCGGTCGCATGGTTTGTGCTGTATGGTTGAGGTTCGAGCATGCATAGTCGAACCATCGAGACGCGACGCTGGAGATTGTCGCGAGAGAGGATGGGAAGTATGAGTAAAAGTACTGTGAAAGTGCTTGTGGCGTGCGGGAGCGGTGTTGCTACGTCAACGGTCGCCCAGGCGGCAGTGAAGGAGATAGCTGAGAGCGCCGGCGTGCCTATTCAGCTGTTCAAGGGCACGATCTCAGAGGTTCCGAACAAGCAGGCAGATGTAGATATCGTCCTTACAACGGCGAATTATCGTAAGCCGCTGGAAAAGCCGTACATGAGCGTGTTCCCGCTTATTTCGGGAATCAACAAAGATAAATGCACAGCAGATTTAATTGCGCTGCTCAAGCGTGTTCAGGCGGAGTAATCAGTACTCACGTGAGAATCGCGTCTCGTCGACTTATTCATTTCAATAAGGAGTAGACATGCTCGAAACTGCTGTATCACTGTTTCAAGGTTTTATTGATCTCGGTGCTGCGGTCATGCTGCCCGTGGTCATTGCGATCCTTGGCTTGTTCTTCCGTATGAAGCCTTCCCAGGCGATTCGTTCTGGACTGCTCGTAGGCATCGGCTTCCAGGGCGTTGTGATGACGGTCAACTTGCTCATCTCGACAATTCAGCCTGCCCTCGACTATTACTCGGCATTGGGAACGGGCTACAACACCGTTGAGATTGGTTTTGCCGCCTTGGGCGGTGCAAGCTGGACCACTCCGTTCGCTGTGTTCGTTATCCCGGCTATCGTCATCTTGAATGTTATCCTGTTGAAGCTCAAGGTCACAAAGGTCCTGAACGTCGATATCTGGAACTTCATGCATTTTTTGGTTCCTGGCGCTCTTGCCTACGTGCTTTTCGGCAACGCTATCGTCGGCTTTTTGGTGACGCTTGGCCTCTCGGTCGTGACGCTGTTCGCTGCTCAGAAGGTTGCCCCCAAGTGGGCTGAGTTTTTCGGCCTTGATGGTACGACGTGCACCTGCTTGGGCTACATCGTGTACGAGTACCCGCTCTCTACGGCAATCAACTGGGTTATTGACCGCATCCCTGGTCTGAACAAGATCGATTTTGATCTTGATAGCCTTTCGCAGAAGATCGGCATCCTTGGTGACCCGGCCATTATCGGCATCATCGTCGGCGCCTTCCTCGGCATCATGACCCAGCAGGCCCCCGCGCAGATCATCACGATGTGCATGGGCATGGCGGCGGTTATGGTCCTGCTGCCCCGCATGGTCTCCATCATGATGGAGGGCCTCACTCCTATCGGAACTGGCGCCAACGAGTTCGTGAAAGCTCATATCGATCCCGACGCCAATATCTGGGTTGGTATGGACATCGCGCTTGCCTTGGGCGATCCCACCTGCATCACCTGCACCGCGATCATGATTCCCGTGACCGTTGGCCTTTCGTTCCTCGTGCCCGACATGAGCTTCTTCCCTGCGGCGATTTTGGCTGAGGTCTGCTATGTTGCACCGATGGCCGTTCTCACGAGTAAGGGCAACGTGTTCCGCACACTGATCTGCATGACGGTGTTCATGTATCTCATGCTCTTCTTCGCGAGTATGTTTGCTCCGTACGCAACGGCGATGCTCAATGCTTGCGGTATCGACGTTGGCGGCAGCATGGTTACCGCTTCTCACTTTGGTTACAACCCCGGCTGCCTCATCGTTGAATTCATTGCCACGCTTCTTGGAATCTAACAAGGCTTGTCGATAGTTAGGAGACCTGCATGGATACCGTATGCTCCGAGGTTCCTCGTTCTGCAGAGAAAAAGAGCTATATCGCTATCGAAGGCATGGCACATGATGCCGAGAGCGCAATAAGGCTTTGTGGTAAAGCGCTCCAGGAACGCGGCTGCGTGACAGATGCATTCGCTCAGAGCTGCATTGATCGAGAGGGTGTCTTCCCAACGGGCATTTGCACCGAGATACCCGTAGCTCTTCCTCATTGCAAGTCGGATGCGATTCTCAAAAGCGCCCTGTGCTATCTACGTTTGAAGGAGCCGGTTGAGTTCCGTCGCATGGATGACGATGAGGAGACGGTCGCGACTCGTCATATCTTTAACCTCGCCATCGCGCCGGGTGACCATCTCGAGTTTCTTGCGAAAACGATGCAGCTTCTTCAAGATTCAAATGTTGTGCGCTCATTCGAAAGCATGGATATCCAGCAGGTTGCCGATTATCTGGAATCGCACATCGAATAGATAAGCTGGATGGAGGCGATGTCATGAAAAAGCGTAGTGCCGAAATACTGTATAGGCTTGCCGAGGCGCCAAGCCATCGGTTGCGCCTTGCGGCCCTTTTGGATGATTATTCCATTTCGGAGAAGACGCTGCGCGGAGACATTGCCTCCATCATTGCGTTTGCCCAGTCGCCAACGGGCGGATCGCTTATCGAGGCGGATGACCGGTATGTTCAGCTGGGATATGGCACGAAACCGGCAGAGGTTATCGAGCTTCTTGATTCCATGGATTTGTATGAGTACCGGTTGTCGTTGGATGAGCGGCGTACCTTCATTGCCTTCAAGCTTCTCGAGCTTCCGCAAGGGACATGGCTGTCTGCACAGGCGCTTGCGGAAGAGATGTATGTGACCCGCAATACGGTTATTGCTGACTGCAAGCTTGTTGCCGCGTGGCTTGAGCCGTATGGCATTGAGCTTTTGAGCAAGAGCAAGCATGGGATGAGGGCGCGGTTCACTGCCGAACAGCGATGGTCGCTTATTACAGATGAGTTTGCTTCGCTCTTTATGCAGCGGCGCTGCAAGAATGACTTTTTCATGGGGATGCTCGGGCAGATGCTCGCATTGCCTTTTGCTCCCTATGACGTGCTTGTAAACATACGTGCATATCTTCGTGCCAACAACATACTGATTACGAAAGACACGGAGAGCGAGATTGCCGCATGTCTTGTGACGGCCTTGGGATGCGGTATGCCAAGCATCGATAGCGGCCAGCTTGGTATATCGGAAGACGGTGCTGCAACTCCGTTTGATGCAATCGGCGGCCTCGTTGTTTCTGTGTCACAAGGCCTTGCGCTTCCCAGGCTTTCTGACAGTGAGGTCGCAGCGATCGAACGGGCGATTTTGGGGCGGAATCTTCGGCCCCAGATTAAAAGGTTTGATGATTTCGATCTCTACTGCGCCATTTCCCATTTCCTGTTGCTTGTTGGTCGAGATCTCGCCATCGACATTCAAAACGACAACCTTCTCATCGAATCACTGCTTTCGCATATCAAAAGTGTGACCGATTGGAATGCGGACGCATTTGACGTGAGTATCGATGGGCCATCGGGGATGATGGTGGGGATGGTACAGGCTGCTGCCGAGCAGCATTTTCAGGTGCTCGAGGACTATCTGCATCGCGATCTAGACCAGAGCATGCGTTCGTCCATCGTGATTCACATCTGCGCCGCGCTGTATCGTCGGGAAAGTTCTGCAAGAACATGCAACGTTGTCGTTTCTTGTCCGGGCTCTATTGCCACAAGCGTGTATCTTGAGGCGCAGGTGAAAAACTATTTCAATCTCAATGTCGTTGCCGCACTGTCCACGCGGGAAATAGAGCAGGGTGCCCTGAACGGCCGCGAGATCGACTTTATCATCTCGACCGTGCCCATCGATAATTCCCCAATTCCTATGGTTGTGGTGAGCCCCGTTCTTTCTGTGGAAGACATCAACCACATCCAAGCGCTTGCGTTTCGAAGGAGCAAGATAAACCACGCTATTTTAAAAACGGGTTCAAGCATAATGTCTCGTCTACGTGATCTTTATGCGCAGGGGAATGAGCGCAAGGCTGCATATCTCAATTGCCAGCTCGATCGTATTTTAAGTGAGCTTGATCAGATTGAAGAGCAAACGCTCTCGACCTCCCCTTTGCTGAGGATGCTTGAGCGGCGCTTTGTGATGGTTGCAACAGGATGTTATACGTGGCGCGAGGCAATCGAGCTTGTAGCGCAGCCCCTCATGGAGGAGGGCTATTTTTCCCACGCGTATGTGGAACGAGCCATAAACAACGTCGAAGAGTACGGCAACTACATCATCGTTAATCGTGGCATAGCCTTGGCGCATGCTGCGAAAAGCAATGATGTTCGCAGGGACGGGCTTGGGCTCCTGGTTTCTCCCCGGGGAATCGAGTTTGATGGGGGAGACCGGGTGCATCTGCTCTTCTTTTTCTCGCAGATTAGTGACGATGATTATCTCGAGCTGTTCCGCGAGATAATCGCCTTGGGAAATGATGGGGCAGGTCTTGATCGGATGATCAAAGTTTCTTCGGCGGACGAGGCATATCAGGTGCTCGTCGAGCTTCTTTCCGACTATTCAAACACGAACTAATTGCGCTTTTGTAAGGTGAAAGTGTCTCGCGAACCATTAAGGGGCCGAATTTTGCCCTCTTAATGGTTCGCGAGACACTATTTGCTTACAAAGCGTGGCGCATCACGAGGGTCGCGAGGCTTGCGGGGGCTGCGAGGCGCGTGTGGGTTACGATGCCACCACCAGCTGGCATTCCAGCTCGTGCGCATCGGCCGCGATGATGCCGTCGGGATCGCGGTCGATGAACAGCGTGTCAACCTGCGTGAGCGTGCCAAACCAGAGCAGGCCCGGCGCCTGGATCTTCGACGCATCCATGAGCACGATAGTTTCGTTTGCGCAGTCGAGATAGTGCCGCTTGAGTTCGGCCATCTCGGCGTTGTTGGTCATGAGGCCGCGCCCTGGCACGTAGGATGTGGGCGTGACGAAGGCCTTATCGGGATGAAGCATCTCGAGCATGCGCAGGGTGAGCGGCCCGGTGATGTAACGGTGGCCCTTGCGAAGGCTTCCGCCCAACAGGAGCACATCGAGTGCGGGCACCGATCGATCGATGTAATCGGCGATGGTGAAATCGTTGGTGACAACGGTGACGTCACGGTGGTCCTCAAGGGCGCGCACGAGCTCGAGCGCCGTGGTGCCCGAGTCGATTAGGACGGACTCGCCGTTGTGCACCAGCTGCGCCGCAGCGCGCGCGATGGCGCGCTTGGCCTCGACGTTCACGTTGATGCGCCGATCCTGCACCGAGACGGTGAGCGTTTTAGAAAGCGAGATAGCGCCGCCATGGGTGCGGCGGAGCTTGCCGAGGGCGGCGAGGGCGTCGAGGTCGCCGCGCACCGTCACGCGTGACGTGCCAAATACCTCGGCAAGCTGTGCTACCTGCACCGAGGTGTTTTGGGCAAGCATGGCAAGGATGGTTGAGCGACGCTCTTCCGGGGTCATGGATTCTCCGTTTCTGCACAGGTGGATACCGCCGCACGTGATAAGAATGTGCAGTTATTATGTTGCCATTACTTTTCTTAAAAGCAAGACAGCGTATTGCGTTTGCTTTTCTTTTTGCGCAAGTTGCTACGGCAACGTTTGGGCATGGGGCGTTGTTCTGGCATAATGCTCGCTTCTGCTTTGGCGGGATGCCGAGGCACCTTCACGGCAATGCGGATTGCCTGCGTTTGCTTGCCAATCGCCGGTGCCGCTCGCCATCTGCGTGCAAGAAGCAGGGGAGTGCGCAACGTACAATAGCAGAAGCGACATGTTTCCGGTGGAGGACGCCGGGGCTAGAAAGGAGTGGCCATGCTCGTTACCACGAAAGAGATGCTGCTGGACGCACAGAAGAACCACTACGCTGTGGGCGCCTTCAACATCGAGAACCTCGAGTTCGTCATGGCGGTGCTCGCCGCCGCCGAGGAGACCAAGTCCCCGGTGATCATGCAGACCACCCCCGGCACCGTGAAGACTGCCGGTCTTGATTACTTCTATGGCATGGTTAAGGCCGCTGCTGAGCGCGCAAGCGTGGCGGTGGCGCTGCACCTCGACCATGGTGATGGCTTCGATCGCTGCATGCAGGCCCTGCGCGTGGGCTACACTTCCGTCATGATCGACGGCAGCCACGAGACCTTCGAAGACAACATCGCCCTCACCAAGTCTGTGGCCGCGGTGGGTGCCGCCATGGGCGTGCCCGTGGAGGCCGAGCTTGGCAAGGTGGGCGGCAAGGAGGACGATGGTCCTGCCGTTGAGGGCGAGAGCCCCTACACCGATCCCGAGGAGGCGCGCGAGTTCGTTGAGCGCACCGGCTGCACCTCGCTTGCCATCGGCGTGGGCACCTCGCACGGTGTCTACACCGCCGAGCCCCATATCGAGCAGGATGTCGTGAAGGCGTGCGCCGCTTCCGCCGGTGTGCCGCTCGTGCTGCACGGCACCTCGGGCGTGCCCGATGAGCAGGTTGCCGAGGCTGTGAAGAACGGCATCTGCAAGGTGAACTACGCTACCGAGCTGCGTCAGGCATACACCAAGGGCTTCATGGCTTACATGGCCGAGAACCCCAACTGTTTCGATCCCAAGAAGCCGGCGAAGCAGGGCATGGCCGAGATCACCAAGATCGTGAAGATCCGCATGGAGAACCTCGGTTCCGTGGGTCGCGCGTAGCGGCGAGCGAAGGCTCACATTATGGATGCGCCCGGCGCACTCGGCTTCTCCCGCAGCGGGGACGTCGGGGCGCCGGGCGTTTTTGTTATTGCGGAGGCTGCCGCGCGAAACGGAGGATCACCATGGCATATCGGGTGACGAGAGACGATAAGACAACCACCGTCGAGGGCCTGAAGCCCTACGCGGGCTACCTCATGTATCGCTCGATCATTGCGGACCGTCCGGCGGAGGATTGGACGTTTGGCGAGCTCGCCGTTTATCATTGCCTGCGCCGGCGGTGCGTATAAATGCGTGTGCTCGATGATCGAGTCGATTCCCGTTGCCGTGCGCCTGAACGAGCTGGGTTACGACGTGGTGATCCCCAACTACCGTATCGGGATGGAGCGTGTCATGCCCAAGCCGCTCGAGGACGTGGCGGCGACGTATCGCGCCGCCTTGGCGCGCAAAGAGGAGCATGCTCTCGAGAGCGATGCCTACGTGGTGTGTGGCTTTTCGGCAGGCGGAAGCTTGGTGGGCGAGTGGGGCGTGGCGTCGGTTGGATACGGGCGCTACGGTGTCCCCGCGCCCCGGGCCATCTTCACGCTCTATCCGTCGCTTTCGCCGTGGCGCTGCGGTCCGGCGTATATTGCCGACATCATGTTTGGGCCGGATGCGACCGAAGACGATATTGCCCCCTACGACGTGCCTGCGCACATTGATGCCAGCTATCCGCCCACCTATCTGCTGTACGGTGCCCGCGATGCCTCGGTTCCGGTGGAGAACTCCATCGAGCTCGCTCGGGCGCTCGAGGAGCATGGGGTCGAGCATCGTGTCGAGGTGGCGGAGACCGCAGGGCACGGTTTTGGCGACGGGCGCGATACCGATGCCGAGGGCTGGCCGGTGCGCGCGATTCATTTCCTCGAGCAACTGGGATAACCCGACATGGACTACCTTGTAATCTGGAGCATGAACAACGGCAACTACGTATGCATCGAGCCGTGGACGGGACTGCCCACCTGCTCGGACGAAGATGACGTCTTCGAGCACAAACGTGGTTGCAGTGTGGTCAAGCCGGGCGACGTGGCCGTTCGTGCATATCGCATTGAACTGTTTTAGCATGACGCGCTTTTCCATATCGTTTTTGCACTGTTGTGCCGTAACATAAAGACAACGCCGTTTCGGCCGCATGCCGCGGGCGCGACGCACCATGCTCTGTTGGCCTCGATGTCCAAAAGCCCTGCCAGATAATCAGGAGGAATGCATGAACAAGCGCACCAAGATCGTATGCACAATGGGACCTGCCTGCGACGATGAAGATCTACTTCGCGAGATGATCAAGTCGGGCATGAACGTTGCCCGCTTCAACTTCAGCCACGGCAGCCATGAGGAGATGCATACGCGCATGGAGCGCGTGAAGCGCATTTCCCGCGAACTGGGCATCCCGGTTGGCATCCTGCTCGACACCAAGGGCCCCGAGATCCGCACGGGTCTGCTCGAGGGCCATGGTAAGGTCACGCTCGAGGAGGGCGCCACGGTCACCATCACCGCTGCCGCCACCTCCGAGGAGCTGCTGGGCACCTCCGAGCACTTCTATCTCGACCACATCGAGCTTCCGCGCGAGGTGAACATCGGCGGCACGATCCTCATCGACGACGGCCTCATCGGCCTCACCGTGACCGAGGTGAACGGCCAGGATATCATCTGCACCGTGCAGAACGGCGGCGAGCTGGGTGAGCGCAAGGGCGTGAACGTGCCCAACGCGCACCTGTCACTGCCCGCGATCACCGAGCAGGACCGCAAGGACATCCTCTTCGGCATCAAAGAGGGCATCGACTTCGTTGCCGCGTCCTTCATCCGCGATCCCGAGGGCGTGCGCGAGATCCGCAAGCTGCTCGACGAGAACGGCGGCGAGCACATCGGCGTGTTCCCCAAGATCGAGTGCGCTGTTGCGGTGTACCACTTCGACGAGATCCTCAAGGTTTCCGACGGCATCATGGTTGCCCGCGGCGACCTGGGCGTCGAAGTTGCCCCCGAGGTCTGCCCCGTCATCCAGAAGGAGATCATCCAGAAGTGCAATGCGGCGTGCCGTCCGGTCATCACCGCTACGCAGATGCTCGATTCCATGATTCGCAACCCGCGCCCCACGCGCGCCGAGGTTACCGACGTTGCAAACGCCATCAACGACGGCACGGACGCCACGATGCTCTCCGGCGAGACCGCGTCGGGCAAGTACCCGCTCGAGGCCGTGAAGATGATGGCAAACATCGCGCTCATCGCCGAGGCCACGATTCCCGAGCACAAGCCGTTCGGTTTCGACCAGCTCGATCCCGGTCGCAACATCATCAATGCGGCCACCGGCCTTGCAGCTGTGACCACCGCCTTCAACGTAGGCGCCAAGGCCATTCTCACGCCCACGGCAACTGGCCGCTCCGCGCGCCTGGTCTCGAACTTCCGTCCCGTGCTGCCCATTCATGCCGTGACGCCCAACGACTGGGCCGTGCGCAAGATGACGGTGTACTGGGGCGTTGAGCCCAAGCTGGGCGGTCTCGACATCAAGAACATCACCTACATCGTGCACAACGCGATGGCCGAGGCGAAGGCCTCCGGCGTCGTGGACAGCGGCGATGTCGTCGTGGTGACCGGCGGCGACCCCGAGACCTCCGTGGTGCTGCCCGACAGCCAGGTGTCCACGAACGTGGTCTATGTGGCGCAGGTGAAATAAGGGCGTCTCAGCGTAGTTGCTGATCGCTATGGGCGGGTGCGGCCGGCTGGTCGCACCCGCTTTTTATAATGAAGCGTTGCGAGTCGAAGCGGTCTTGAGCACGACTATCTCGGCGTGCTACATTTTCTTCTTGTGCCCGCGTGCGTACGGGTAGGGCAAGATGTTGCAGAGGAGGACTTGTGGCCGTTACCACCGAACAGGCAGACTACGTTGCTCCCGAAGACCGTGCTCCCGGCGCGTTGCGCGGGGCCGGTGCCCGATCGCCGCTCTTTTGGAAGCTCATCCTCGTGGCCATGGCGGTCATGTGGGGTTTCTCGTTTTACGTCATGAAAGACACGCTCGATCTCGTGCCGCCATCGCTGCTATTAGCATGTCGCTTTCTCACGGCGGCTCTCATCATGTTCGCGCTGTTCTTCCAGCGCATCCGGCGTCACCTCACGCCGCGCTATCTGGCAATCGGCCTGATCATGGGCGTACTCATGTGGGCGGCATACAGCATGCAGACGTTGGGGCTCGTTGAGACCACGGCGGGCAAGAACGCGTTTCTCACCGGTACCTACTGCATTCTCGTGCCGTTCATTAGCTACGTGCTGGCGCGCGAGCCGCTCACGCGGTTCAACGTGGGCGCGGCGATCATCTGCCTGGCGGGCATCGCGCTCGTGGCGCTCGACAGCGTGAGCGTGAACGTGGGCGATATCCTCACCTTGGGCGGCGCGCTGTTCTTTGCCTTCCAGATTGCGGTGGCGTCGAAGTTCGGGCGCGATATGGATGTCAACGTGCTCACGTTCTGGATGTTTTTTGCGGTGGGCGTCTTGAGCGCCTGCACGTCTGCCATCACCGAGCCGTCGCCCGCCACGGTGCCCTGGTCGCTATCGCTGGTAGGCGTCCTGGCGTTTTTGGCGGTGTTCTGCACCTGCGTGGGCCTGCTCATGCAGAATCTCGCGCTGGCGCACGTTCCCTCGTCGATCGGGTCGCTGTTGCTCTCGCTCGAGTCGCCCTCGGGCGTGTTCTTCTCCGTGGTGCTTGCCGGCGAGATGCTTTCCGGTCGCCTCGTTGCGGGATTCGCGCTCATCTTCATCTCGATCGTGTTCTCCGAGACCCATGGCGCGTTTCTTCTGAGCATCGTTGAGCGCATCGAGGGTATGCGCCATAAGAAGACGGCGAGCGAGTAGCTCCGCCGTTTGAGGATGCCTGCAGGCGAGCGGCTATCCGCGCAGTTCTCGGGCGATAGCCCCCAACTCATCGATGCGTGACATATCGGTTGCCCAGCTGGTGACGAAGCGGGCGAGCACGAGCTCGCCGTGCGAGGCGCGCTCGGCAAGTGTTTCGGGTGCCGGTTGCACCTCTGCACCGAAATCGCGTGAAAACCGCGTGGCCTCGGCGGGCGTCACCCAGAAGAACTGCTGGTTGCCACCGGTCTTTTCGAGGCGCGCGAAGCCGGCCGCTTCCATCTGGCGGGCAAGTTCGACCGCGCAGGCGTTGGCGTGGGCGGCGAGCTGCCAATAGAGCGCATGGCTGCGCTCATCGCAGTGCGCAGGATCGAAGGCGGCTTCAAACTGCACGCCCATCACGCGCCCTTTGGCAGTGAGCTGCCCGGCACGCTTGGTGAGGTAGGGCAAGCGCTCAATGGCGCGCCGCCCGCGCGCGGAGCGCGGGCTCACCACGAGCGCCTCGCCAAAGAGCATGCCGTTTTTCGTGCCGCCGAGCGTGAAGGCGTCGGCGCGCTGCGCGATGTGCTGGATGGTGAGGTCGGCATCGTGCGCCATGATGCCGCTTGCCATGCGCGCGCCGTCCACGTACGCGGCAAGATCGCGTTCGTGCGCCCAGTCGCAGAGCGCATCGAACTCGGCCCGCGTGTACACGTGGCCGAGCTCGCTGGTATGGGAGAGGTACAGCATGCCGGGGCGCGTGGTCGCGGCACCGTTTGCACGCGCGGCGTCCCAAAGCGGCTGTGCGCCCTGCGGCGTCAGCCTGCCCAAGGCGTCACGCGTGGCGAGCAGCCGCCGTCCGTGGGCCTCGATCGCACCGGTTTCGTGGATGGTGGGGTGCGCGTCGGCGGCGCAGATGGGGCCCTCGAACTCCTCGGTCAGGCTCGTGATGGCGAGGATGTTGGCCGGCGTGCCGCCCGGTACGAACGTCACATATGCATCGGCCTGCGCAACCTCGGCGCGGATGAGCTCGGCGGCGCGGGCGCAATGCTCGTCTGCTCCGTAGCCCACGCACTGCTCGCGGTTGGTGCGCGCGAGCGCCTCGAGCACCGCGTCTGCCGCGCCCTCGCTATAGTCGTTGCGATATTGCTGATACATGCCTCGCTCCATTCCGGCGCATGCCTTGGCGAACGTTGTTATCTCGGAGAAATGATACCGCGAGTGGCTGCTGCGCGGCGTTACCCATATAATGGGTTGCCGTATGAGACGCAGATCATGAATGGCAGGGAGGCTCCATGCGAGCGCAAAAGGTCAAGGGAACACAGGATCTGCTGGGTCGCGATATGCGCGCGTGGCAGCGGATGCAGCAGGTTGCTGCCGAGGTGTTCGGCCCCTATGGGTTCGAGCCGGTCGAGACGCCCGCGATCGAGCAGGTCGATGTCTTCGTGCACGGTATCGGCCAATCAACCGATGTCGTGCGCAAGGAGATGTTCCGCGTCTTCGCCGGTGCGAACATGGAGACCATCCTTTCCCGCGGCTCGGAAGACGGCCTGAAGGCCGGCCAGCGCCTGGCGCTTCGTCCCGAGGGCACGGCGGGCGTGGTGCGCGCGGTAGTGGAGAACAACCTCGTGCCGCAGGGGGCCACGCCGGTAAAGCTCTATTACGCCGAGGCGATGTTTCGCGGCGAGCGCCCGCAGAAGGGCCGTCTGCGCCAGTTCCACCAGGTGGGCATCGAATGGCTTGGCGCGCCCGATCCGGCGGCCGATGCCGAGTGCATCATCATGCTCATGGAGTTCTATAAGCGTCTGGGTTTCGACCTCTCAAAGCTGCGCTTGCTCATCAACTCGATGGGCGACCCGGCCTGCCGCCCGGCCTATCGCGACCAGGTACGTGCGTTTATCCTGGAGCACGCCGATGAGATGTGCGACGAGTGCCGCGAGCGCGCCGAGGTGAACCCCCTGCGCGCCTTCGATTGCAAGAATGACCACTGCCGTGAGGTCATGGCCGCCGCCCCGCTCATGCGCGACCACCTGTGCGACGACTGCCGCGACCACTACGAGCAGGTGAAGCGCTATCTCGACGAGGCGGGTATCGTCTACGTGGAGGACCCCACCCTGGTGCGCGGCCTCGACTACTACACGCGTACCGTCTTCGAGGTGGAGGCACCCGGCGCCGGCGTGGGCTCCATTGGCGGCGGCGGGCGCTACGACGGCCTTGTGGAGCTCGAGGGCGGCAAGCCCACGCCCGGCGTGGGGTTTGCCGTGGGCTTCGAGCGCGCCATGCTGGCGCTCGAGGCGTTCGGCGGCGAGCTTGCCGGCGCGCAGGAGCCGTGCGTATACGTGGCGAACGCCGGTGCCGAGTTGCGTGACAAGGTGTTCACCATCACGCAGCAGCTGCGCCGGGCGGGCGTGCGCACCGAGGCAGATTACCAGCACCGCTCGCTCAAGAGCCAGTTCAAGCAGGCGGATAAGCTCGGTGCCAGCCATATCATCGTGGTGGGCGGTGACGAGCTCGCACAGGGCGCGGTGCGCTTGCGCGACATGCAGACGCATGAGGAACGCCTCGTGCTGCTCGAGGACATCGTCGAGACGGTTCTGGGCTGCGTGCGCGGATAACCGCCTGCTCTCGCACGGTTTTGGTTTGCCGAGTTGTGGGCACCGCCTGCCGATATCGCGTTGTGGATGTCTGTAAACTTTGCTAATAGCCCTATCTTGCTCAGCTGCCCTTTTATAATGGTCCCACGAGCGGCGCATCGCGCGTCGCTCGTGTACGGATGCAACGAAAGGGTGGCATGGTGGCAGACCAGAACATCTCCCGCTCCCAGGACGCACTCACCGATGGCGTCCTCGACCGCACGCTCGCATTTGCCAAACGCGTTGGATCGGCGCTCAACCGTCGGCTGGGCGCGTCGGATACCGACGACGCGATCAAAGCCTACGCCGAGATCGATATCCCACCTGCGCTGCGCGACAGCCTCGCGCTGTTTTTGCGCCTCGAGCGCAAGGTGCTCCAGGAGTACGATGCCGAGATCTGCGCGCTGTTCGACCAGATTCTGAACAGCGTGATCGAGGCGAACGTGGGCGATCCGGGTTCTACCGCCGCGGGCGAGCCGGTGGATGCCGAGGGTGTTCCCACGGGTGATGAGAACGGCGCCGGGGCGTTCCGCCGTGCCGTCCAGCTCATCGACTCGCTCTCGCTCGATCGCGCGCAGGTGATCGTGCGCGCGTTCACCTCGTTTTTCCATCTCGCTAACCTCTCGGAGGAGCATTACCGCGTTACGAAGCTGCGCGAGCGCGAGCGCCAGGTGACCATCGATTCACCGGTGGACGATTCCAACGAGCTCACCGTGGCATATAGCCAGCTGGTCGAGGAGATCGGCGGCGGCCCCGCAACGCAGCTGCTTTCGAATCTCGAGTTCCATCCCGTTTTCACCGCGCATCCCACCGAGGCGCGCCGCCGCGCCGTCGAGGGCAAGATCCGTCGCATCTCGCGCCTGCTCGACGAGCACGGCAGCCTGGGCGGCTCGGCTCTCATCGAGAACGAACGCCACTTGCTGCAGGAGATCGACGCACTCGTGCGCACGAGCCCCACGGCCATCAAGAAGCCTACACCCGTCGAGGAGGCCGATACCGTCATCGGCATCTTCGACAACACGCTGTTCGATACCGTCCCGCAGGTCTACCGCCGTTTCGACGACTGGGCGCTGGGCGAGTATGCCGGCTCCGTGCCGCCTGTGTGCCCGGCGTTTTTCCATCCGGGCAGCTGGATCGGCTCGGACCGCGACGGCAACCCCAACGTCACCGCCAAGGTGTCGCGCCAGGTTGCGGCGAAGTACGCCACGCACATGATCGAGAAGCTCGAGGAGAAGTGCCGCCGCGTGGCGCGCAACCTCACGCTCGAGAGCCGCTATACCAAGCCCTCGGCCGAGCTGCTCAACCTGTGGAACCATCAGGTTGAGATGAGCGAGATCTTGACGAGCCGCGCCGAGGCCATCTCGAACTCCGAGCCGCACCGCGCGGTGATGCTCGTTATGGCCGACCGCCTCGATGCCACGCGCCGCCGCAACGCCGACACCATGTACCGTTCGGCTGAGGACTTCCTTGCCGACCTGCGCGTGGTGCAGCGCTCGCTCGCGCAGGCCGGTGCCGTGCGCGCCGCCTACGGCCCGGTGCAGACGCTTATCTGGCAGGTCGAGACCTTCGGCTTCCACATGGTCGAGATGGAGTTCCGTCAGCATTCGCTCGTGCACACCCGCGCGCTCAACGACATCCGCGAGCACGGGCTGCACGGCGAGCTCGACCCCATGACGCGCGAAGTGCTCGACACGTTCCGCGCTATCGGGTCCATCCAGAAGCGCTATGGTCAGAAGATGGCGAGCCGCTACATCATCTCGTTTACCAAGAGCGCCCAGCATGTGGCCGACGTGTACGAGCTGGCGCGTCTTGCCTTCGCGCATCCTGAGGATGTCCCTGCGCTCGACGTGATTCCGCTGTTCGAGCAGATCGAGGACCTCGAGGGATGCATCTCGGTGCTCAATGAGATGCTCGAGCTCCCCGATGTCCAGCGCCGTCTCGAGGCAACCGGTCGCACCATGGAGATCATGCTCGGCTACTCGGATTCGTCGAAGGATGCCGGCCCGGTGACCGCGACCTTCGTGCTGCATGAGGCGCAGGCAAAGATCGCTCGCTGGGCAAAGGAGCACGAGATCAAGCTCGTGCTCATGCATGGTCGCGGCGGCGCGGTGGGTCGCGGCGGCGGTCCGGCGAATCGCGCGGTGCTCGCGCAGCCGGCGGGCTCGGTGCGGGAGCATTTCAAGGTGACCGAGCAGGGCGAGGTCATCTTCGCGCGCTACGGCAATCCCGAGCTCGCGCAGCGCCACATCGAGACGGTTGCCGCGGCGACGCTGCTCAATTCGGCGCCCTCGGTCGAGCGCGTCAACACGATCATGACCGAGCAGTATGCCGAGATGGCGGGTCGCTTGAGCGACGCGTCCCGTGCGGCGTACCTGGATCTTTTGCATACGGAGGATTTCGCGCCGTGGTTCTCCACGGTGACGCCGCTCACCGAGGTGGGCCTGCTGCCCATTGGCAGCCGTCCGGCCAAGCGCGGTCTGGGTGCGCAATCGCTCGACGACCTGCGCACCATTCCATGGGTGTTCTCGTGGTCGCAGGCGCGCATCAACCTCGCCGCGTGGTACGGCTTCGGCACTGCCTGCCAGAGCTTGGGCGATCTGGCGTTGCTGCGCCGTGCCTACCAGGAGTGGCCGCTGTTCTCCACGTTCGTCGACAACATCGAGATGTCGATTGCCAAGACCGACGGCCGCATTGCCAAGATGTACCTTTCGCTGGGTGATCGCGATGACCTGGCGCGCAAGGTCTACGACGAGATGCAGCTCACGCGCAGCTGGATGCTCGCCATCGTGGGCGAGTCGTGGCCGCTGGAGCGCCGTCACGTGCTCGGTCGCGCTGTCCGCGTGCGCAACCCCTACGTTGATGCGCTCTCCATCGCGCAGGTTCGCGCCCTGCGCATCCTGCGCGACCAGCAAGACGAGCTCGCGGCCGAGGACAAGGCGAAGATGCTCTCACTCATCCTCTCTACGGTAACCGGCGTTTCTGCGGGTCTTCAAAACACGGGGTAAGGCGGCGCATGCCGTAAGTTCCCATCGGGCGGGCGGCTCCCCGATTCCTTGTCTCACTCAGCACTTCGTGAAATCGTTCGACAAGGATTCGGGGAACCGCCCGCCCTGCGTTTACGGCTGCGCGTGGCAGAACAATACAAGGCTGCGTGATGGCGGGCTGCTGGCATAGCGTTTCGCTCCCGGCAGCTTTTTGTATTAGGATGGTTCGGGGAGTTCACGATACGAGGTAGCTGCGATTTCCTTGGAGGTTTTCATGCGGCGCATCAAGCTTATTCTCTCCGATATCGACGACACCATCATGCCCAAGGGCGCGCCGTGCGTGTCTGAGCGTACGCGGGCAGCGTTCCATGCCGCGCTCGACGCGGGGCTTGCCATCGGTCCTGCAAGTGGGCGCGGATTCGCGCAGCTTGCGCCGTTCTTCGCAGATGACGCCGCCTGCTTCTCCACGGCCATCACCACCAACGGGCTCGAGGTCTACCATGCGGGCGAGCGCATTTGCGTGCAGACGCTCCCGCACGAAGCGCTTGAGCAGACGCTTGAGGCGCTGCGCGAGATCCCCCGTTCCGGTCTCATCTATTTCGATGGCGCACATCCGGTGCTCGTTGCGGGAGATCGCGCTGATCTAGCGCAGAGGATGCCGGGCTATGCGGCGGCGTGCAGCACGGCTTCTCAGCTGCCCGACCAGCCGATTATCAAGGCGAACGCCTTCATGGCGGGAGACGCTCTCACCACGGAGGAGTTCTGCGCGCGCCTGAGCGATGCCGCCGGTGCCCTCGACTTCGATATTCCGTTGCCCGGTTACCTCAACATCATGCCCACGGGCTGGAACAAGGGGTCGGCCGTGCGTTACCTGTGCGATTACTTGGGCATCGGCCTCGACGAGGTGGTGGTCTTTGGCGACGCAGGCAACGACCTCGCGATGTTCAACGTGGTGGAAAACGCCGTTGCGGTGGCTAATGCCACGCCGGAGGCTGCTGCCGCCGCACGCTGGCACATCGGGCGGTGCGACGAAGACGCCGTGGCACAGGTGATCGAGTGCATTGTTGCGGGAACCTGGGAGCCCGAAGCTTGATGCGCCGCGTGCGGGCGCGCCTGTTTGCTTCCGCTTTGTAAAGACTGCCTGCGCGAGCGCGCTGTCGCCGTGTCATGCAGCCGTTTCCGCTATCCTAAGTAACCGCTGCGCGTAACGCGGCAAGCCGGCCCGCGCCGTCTACACGGGCCGACGGTCTGTACGCACGCCGCCCGTACCGGCACGGGGCGGCACAGATTAAAGGAGGATTCCCGTGGCTCAGACCACCCATTCCATGCACACCCATACCGCAGGAGAGCTGCGTGCTGCCAACATTGGCGAGGAGGTCACGCTCACCGGTTGGGTGTGGCGTCGCCGCGACCATGGCGGTCTCATCTTCTGCGACCTGCGCGATCGCACCGGCATGACGCAGTGCACGTTCGACCCCGAGCATGCCGCGGGCGATGCCTTCCATACGGCCGAGACCATGCGTCCCGAATGGCCCATCCTCGTGCACGGCACGGTGATCGCGCGCGATGCCGAGACCGTGAACCCCAAGCTTCCTACCGGCGAGATCGAGGTTCTGGTCGACCGCGTCGAGGTGCTCGGCCGCTCCAAGACCCCGCCCTTCCAGATTGAGGACGGCATCGAGACCGCCGAGGACACCCGCCTGCGCTATCGCTATCTGGACCTTCGCCGTCCCGAGATGATGGCGCGCATGCAGCTCCGTTCCGATTTCACCTTTGCCATCCGCAGCGCTCTGCACGACCGCTCCTTCATGGAGGTCGAGACTCCGGCGCTCTTCAAGTCCACGCCCGAGGGTGCGCGCGACTTCATCGTGCCCTCCCGCCTGCAGCCGGGCAGCTTCTACGCGCTGCCGCAGTCGCCGCAGCTCTTGAAGCAGCTCCTCATGGTTGGTGGCGTTGAGCGCTACTACCAGGTTGCCAAGTGCTTCCGCGACGAGGACCTGCGCGCCGATCGCCAGCCCGAGTTCACGCAGGTCGACATCGAGATGAGCTTCGTCGACCAAGACGACGTCATGAGCGAGCTCGAGGACGTGCTCGCCGCGGCCTTTGCCAAGGTGGGCGTCGAGATGCCCACGCCGCTGCGCCGCATCTCGTACTGGGATGCCATGGACACCTACGGCACCGATAAGCCCGACACGCGCTTCGGCATGCATCTCATCGACCTCACCGACGTCTTCAAGAACTCCGCGTTCAAGGTCTTCTCCGGCGCCGCCAACACTGAGGGTCACGTGGTCAAGGCGCTCAATGCCAAGGGTGCCGGCACGTGGGCGCGCGCCAAGATCGACAAGCTCGCCAAGGTTGCCGAGACCTTCGGTGCCAAGGGCCTCGCATGGATCGCCTTCCGCGAGGACGGTTCGATGAACAGCCCCATCGTCAAGTTCTTCTCCGACGAGGAGATGGCCGAGCTCCGTCGCCGCTGCGAGGTAGAGCCCGGCGACCTCGTCATGTTCGCCGCGGGCCCGCGCCTTGCCTCCGACGAGATCTTGGGCGGCATGCGCAGCCACATGGCCGATGCGCTCGACGTCCCGCGCGAGGGCCACGACTTCCTCTGGGTCGTGGATTTCCCGCTCTTCCACTGGGATGACGATGCGAAGCGCTATGAGGCCGAGCACCAGCCCTTCACGCTGCCGCATGTGGACGAGCTCGATCTCCTCGAGACGAACCCGCTCGCCATGGGCAGCTGCACCTACGACTTCGTGATGGACGGCTTCGAGGCCGGTGGCGGCGGTATGCGTATCCACGACTCGGCGCTGCAGCTCAAGATGCTCGAGTTCATGGGCTTTACCGAGGAGCGCGCTCGCAGCCAGTTCGGCTTCCTCATGGATGCCCTCGAGTTCGGTGCGCCCCCCATGGGCGGCTTCGCGCTCGGCCTCGATCGCGTGTGCATGCTGCTCGCGGGCTGCGATTCCATCCGCGACGTCATGGCGTTCCCCAAGACGAGCTCCGGCTCCGATCTTATGAGCGCCGCGCCCAGCGAGGTTTCGATGGCCCAGCTCAAGGAGGTTGGCCTGCGCCTTATGTAGCGCATGCGCATCATGGTCACGCTTCATCACATCATCACGTCCAGCCAGGGCCTGCATGCTCGCCCGGTATCGGCGATCTGCCGTTGCGTGCTCGACGGCTCGAGCAGGGTGGACATTGCGTGCAACGGGCGGCTGGCGAGCGGTGACAACCTGGTGGGCCTCATGGCGCTCGACGCGCGCTGCGGCGATGCGCTCGAGGTCTCGATCGAGGGGCCCGATGAGGCGCGCGTCGCCGCCGCGCTGCGTGGTATCTTTGATACAGATCTATAGGGGCAACGTCTGGAAGGGACCGCCATGGACTCCATCATCAAGCTCGTTCCGGTATTCAAGGAGAAGATCTGGGGCGGGCGCAAGCTCGATACCGAGTTTGGTTACGATATTCCCGCCGGCCCGGTAGGGGAGTGCTGGGCGATTTCGGCGCATCCTGCCGGCGATTGCACCATCGCTACCGGTGCCTATGCCGGCAACACGCTCTCGTGGCTGTGGGATGAGCACCGCGAGCTCTTCGGCGGCGTCGAGGGCGACCGCTTCCCGCTGCTCATCAAGATCATTGATGCGGCCGACGACCTCTCGATTCAGGTGCATCCGGATAACGCCTATGCCGCCGAGCATGAGAACGGATCGCTGGGCAAGAAGGAGTGCTGGTACGTGCTCTCCGCCGAGCCCAACCAGACCATCGTGGTGGGTCAGCGCGCCCATTCTCGCGAGGAGTTTGCCCAGATGGTCGAGGAGGGCCGCTGGAGCGAGCTGCTCAACGAGGTTCCCATCAAGGTGGGCGACTTCTTCCAGATCGATCCCGGCTGCGTGCATGCCATCAAGGGCGGCACCGTGGTACTCGAGACCCAGCAGTCCTCCGACGTGACCTACCGCGTCTACGATTACGATCGCAAGCAAGATGACGGCACGCTCCGTCCGCTGCACATGGCGCAGGCGCTCGACGTGATCGATTACGATGCCAAGCCGCTCACCACCGGCGAGCTGCCCGCTGCCGAGGGACCGGTGCAGCGCCTCGAGTCCAACGAGTGCTACACCGTCGATCTGGTGCGCGTCTCCGGCGAGCTCACGGTTGCCACGCCGCATCCCTTCACGTGCGTGAGCGTCATCTCCGGCGAGGGCACCATCTGCGGCGAGCCGGTTGCCAAGGGCTCGCATCTTCTGGCGCTTGCCGCGTGCGACACGCTCGAGCTCATCGGCACGATGGAGCTGGTGCTCTCGTACCTGTAGCGCATAGCGCCAGGACGCCTCTCCCGTGCGCTTCCTTATGTTTTCAGAGCATAACCCCATGATGCCTATCGCCCCGGATGCTTGAAGCATCCGGGGCGATTGCTGTGGCGGGTTCCTCTCCTCGTTCGCTCTGCTCCGTTTTCACATCGCACATGCCCTAGGTGGTCACGAAGCGAGGGATATGGGCGTACGGCGCGTCGCATGGTGCCGCTCGTGGTCATGAGGCGAGGGATATGGGTGAAAAGCGCGTAGCATCATGCTCCTGCTGGTCACGAATCGACACCTATGGGTTCGCAGCCGGTAGCGTGACAGGCAGATCGCCCCATTTTTTGCTGAAAACAGCTCCAGAAAGCGCTTGTCGTAGGGTTCGCAACGCCGACGCTACCCATAGGTCCCCCGTCGTGACCGGGTAGCCGGGGTTCCCACGCGCAAATCGCCCATACCTCCCGCCTCGTGACCATCAGGTGGTGTGTGCTGCGCCGCTGCTGCCCATAGGTCCCTCGTCGCGACCAAGTTGTGAGGGAGGAACGAGAACGACGGTGCCGTAGGGCAGGCAAAATGCCCTGCGCATCACAAAATGTTTCCAATGGCTAATTTTCTCTTCACAATGTGCTTCGTACGTGTTAGTTTACTTAGGTGAACACGCGCGGGGCACGTCGCTTCGCGCGTTCCGCACGTACGGTGCCTGATGCGAAGGGTGATCGATGTGAATGACATGCCTGGTATGCCGGCGATGCCGCTCGCGTTTGCGCGGGCGGGGGAGACCGTCACGGTGCAGCGCGTTTGCGGTGCCGAAAGTCTCAAGCACCATCTTGCGAACCTCGGGTTTGTCGAGGGTTCTCAGGTGCATGTCGTGGCAAATGCGGGCAGCAACATCATCGTCATGGTGAAGGGCGCTCGTCTGGGCCTGGATGCCAAGGTTGCCCAGCACGTCATGGCAATCTAGCGCGGCTTTGTGCCGATGCGCGATGCGCGAGGACCGTGCGTGCGGATTGTCCGATGCGAAACGCAAGGAAGGGGGAAGCAATGAAGACGCTGGGAGATGTGAAGGTGGGCGACTCGTCCACCATCGTGAAGCTGCACGGAACCGGTGCGCTGCGCCGTCACCTTATGGATCTGGGCCTTATCAAGGGAACCTCGTTCAAGGTGGTCAAGGTTGCACCGCTGGGCGATCCGGTCGAGATTACCGTGCGCGGGTACGAGCTCTCCATCCGCAAGGAGGAGGCGGCGATCGTCGAGGTGGAGTAGCCTCTTTTTACCGGTAGAGTTAGGTTTCTCTAACAAATGAGAGCGAACAGCCAGCATTTGTTAGACAAGGTAACCTTGGACGCCCGCTCAGAACAGAAACGTTTCAAAGCCAAGGAAGAAGGAATCATGGCAGCTTCGCAGCTACATGTCGCGCTTGCGGGTAACCCCAATTGCGGCAAGACGACATTATTCAACTTGCTCACCGGCCAAAACGGTTATGTGGGCAACTGGCCCGGTGTCACGGTTGAGAAAAAGGAGGCGCGGCTTTCGAGCGATGCGTCCGTTATCGTGACCGACCTTCCCGGAATCTATTCGCTTTCCCCCTACAGCCCCGAGGAGGTCGTCTCGCGCGATTACCTGATGAGCGGCGAGCCCGATGTGGTTATCCAGCTGCTTGACGCGACGAATCTCGAGCGCAACCTCTATCTGGCATTGCAGGTTGTAGAGTGCGGCCTGCCCGTTGTCGTCGCGCTTAACATGGCGGATCTTGTCGAGAAGAACGGCGACAAGATCGACACCGATGCGCTCTCGAAGCGCCTGGGCGCGCCGGTCGTGATGATCTCGGCGCTCAGGAACACCGGCATCGACGAGCTGATCGCCGCGGCGAAGCGAGCGGCGGCTGCGAAACACGCGGTGCCCGAGCACAAGTTCGACTCGGCGATCGAAGACGTGCTCGACAAGATCGAGAAGCTCCTGCCTGCCTCGGTGCCAGCGTCCAAGCGCCGCTACTACGCCGTGAAGCTGTTCGAGCGCGACGAGGCGGCCACAAAGCTCATCAACCCCACCAAGGAAGCTGCGGCGGCAATCGAGCAGATCATCGCGCAGTGCGAGGCGGATTGCGACGACGATGCCGAGTCCATCATCGCGGGCGAGCGCTATGCCGTGATCGCGCACATCATGGATGCGTGCGTGAAGAAGGCGCCGTCCAAGATGTCGGTTTCGGAGAAGATCGACCGCGTGGTCACGAACCGCATCCTGGGTCTGCCGATCTTCGTGCTCATCATGTGGGCGGTGTACTCCATTGCAACCAGCGCGGACGCGTTCGGCACCGCCGGCACCGACTGGGTGAACGATTGCCTCTTCGGCGACGGTTTCGAGTTGTTCGGCATGGCGTTCCCCTCCATCCCCGGTGCCATCGAGGGCATGCTCGCCGCCGCAGGCGCAAGCGAGCTCGTCACGAGCCTCGTGCTCGACGGCATCGTGGCCGGCGTGGGCGCGGTGCTCGGCTTCATTCCGCAGATGTTCGTGCTGTTCGTGCTGCTCTCCTTCCTCGAGGACTGCGGGTATCTGGCGCGCGTCGCCTTTGTCATGGACCGCGTGTTTCGTCGGTTCGGCCTTTCGGGCAAGAGCTTCATCCCCATGCTCGTAGCCACGGGCTGCGGCGTGCCTGGCGTGCTTGCCACCAAGACCATCGAGAACGAGAAAGATCGTCGCATGACGGTCATGACCACCACGTTCATTCCCTGCGGTGCCAAGCTGCCCGTCATCGCGCTGCTCATGGGTGCGCTTGTGGGCGACGGCGAGGCCGGCTGGATCAGCCCGCTGTTCTACTTCCTGGGTGTTATCGCCGTCATCGTCTCGGGTGTGATGCTGAAGAAGACGAAGCTCTTCGCCGGGCGTCCCACGCCGTTCGTCATGGAGCTCCCTGCGTATCACTTCCCGTCGCTGCGCTCGTGGTGGCTGCACATCTGGGAGCGCGTGTCGGCCTACATCAAGAAGGCGTTCACGATCATCTTCGCCTCGACCGTCGTGGTGTGGTTCCTCATGAACTTCGGTGTGTACGAGGGCGCCTTCGGGTTCCTGCCCGAGATCACCGGCGGTCTCGAGGAGTTCACGAGCTACTCGATCCTCGCCATGATTGGCACGGCGATTGGCTGGGTCTTTATTCCGCTGGGCTTCAGCTCGTGGGAGACCACGGCCATGTCGATCAGCGGCCTGGTGGCCAAGGAGAACCTTGTGGGTATCGCCTCGACCATCCTGGCGGTGGGCGACGATACCGGTCTTTCGCCCGAGCTGTGGCAGGCATTTGGCGGGCTTTTCCCCACGGCAGGTGCCATCGCGGCGTTCGGCGCGTTCAACCTGCTGTGCGCCCCGTGCTTTGCCGCCATGGGTACCATTCGCGCTCAGATGAATTCGGCGAAGTGGACGGCGATCGCCATCGGGTACGAGTGCGGCTTCGCGTGGATCGTTGGCCTTATGATCAACCAGTTCTATCTGCTTGCACAGGGCGTGTTCAGCGTGTGGACCGTCGTTGCCATCGTGATCGCGGCGCTCATGCTCTTCCAGATCTTCCGGCCCATGCCCCACTGGGCGTGGGACGATGATCGCGCCGAGGTGAAGGCTCCTGCTGGAGCCGCCGCGTAATCACGCATCGTGCGCATTCAAAGGAGCCGCCGCATCGGGGTGCCGAAGCGGCGGCTCGCGCGGTATAATGCTTGCAAGGAGGAACGAATGGGAATCGCCGACATCATCATCTTGGCGCTGGTCGCCGCCGGCGTGATTGCCGTTATCCTGCGCGCGCGCAAGAAGGGCGCATGCGCCGATTGCGCCCAAGGCTGCTCATGCGACCATGCCAAACACGGCGCAGGGGCGTGCCCCGCGCTGAAGGGCGTCGACCGGGTGGCCGATGAGCTCGGCTGCGGGGTCCGCTGACGCTCGGGCGCTGGTTCACGCTTTCCAATGCGCGCGTATGGAGGCGAGAAATGCCTCCGCGGCAGGGGAGAACGTCTGATAGCGCTTCCATGCAATGAATATATCGGCCGAGAGGGCCGGTTCGAGGGGTCGGAACGCAAGTCCCGACCCCTCATGTGTATCGACGATGCCCTCGAGGCTCACCACGATGCCCATGTCGCGCCGGGCGAGCAGCGCCGCGTTGTAGAGCAGGTTGTAGGTTGCCACCACGTCGAGGTCGTCGAGGTCGCGATGAAACCAGGCGCCCATCTCCCGGCGTGCTTGCTCGGAGAGGATGAGCGAGCGCTCGGCAAGATCTGAGGGCGTCACGACATCGTGCGCGGCGAGCGGATCATCGTCGCGCATGAAGGCGCCCCAGCGATCGTGCGCGGGAAGCTGGAGAAACTCGTAGCGCGAAAGATCGGCATGCCCGATGAACACGCCGAAATCGATGCGCCCGGTATCCAAGCGCTCGCTCACGTTCTCGGCGTTTCCGCTGAAGAGCGAGAAGCGCACGAGCGGATAGGAATCTACGAAGTCGGCCATAACATCGGCGAGCAGGCCCATGGCGGGCGTTTCGCCGCCGCCGATGCGCACCTCGCCGGCAAGCGCATGCGCCGAGAGGCGAAATTCGTCTTCGGTGCGCTCCACAAGGTCGACGATCTCCTCCGCGCGCTTTCTCAGGCGCATGCCGGGCTCGGTGAGCGTGATACGCCGGCTGCCGCGGTCGAAGAGCTTAGCCCCGAGATCGTGCTCGAGCTCTTGCATCTGCCGCGAGAGGGACGGTTGGGATACATGCAACGCCGCTGCGGCTCCCGAGATGGTGCCCTCGCGGGCGATCATCAAGAAGTAGCGAAGATGTCGGAGATCCATAGCGGCTCTTAGTATGCAGAATCAGCATGAAAACATATGCAATATAGGAATTATACATGGTAGCACGACGCCACTACACTGAATCGTGAGAGGAGGTTGGCGATGGGAAGCTTGCCGCACGACATCGAACAGTGCCTATGCGACTGCGCCTGCGACGGGCGCACGGCAGATCACGCGCGGTGCTGTTGCGAGGAGGGCCGCGTGCGCGAGGCCAAGCGCATGCTGCTGGGCGAGCGGGCACGCCTGCTTGATGAGCTGCATGCGAGCCAGCGCGGCATCGACGCCATCGACCACCTGCTCGATCGCATCGCAAACGAGATGAAGCCACGGCGAAGGGAGCAGCCATGAACGAGAAGCGCCTCAACCTGACCACAGCGTGGGACAAGACGTTCCCGCAATCAGATGTGGTTGATCATGAGAAGGTAACGTTTTGCAACCGCTACGGCATCACCTTGGCAGCCGACCTCTACCGGCCGAAGGGCGCTGCAAGCTCGGGACTTACCGCCGTCGCCGTGTGCGGACCGTTCGGCGCGGTGAAGGAGCAGTGTGCCGGCCTCTATGCACAGACCATGGCGGAGCGCGGCCTGCTTACGATTGCCTTCGATCCCTCGTTTACGGGCGAGTCGGGCGGCGAGCCGCGTTACATGGCCTCACCCGATATCAACACCGAGGACTTCCTTGCCGCCGTTGACTACCTCTCCTGCCGCGACGACGTGGATCCCGAGCGCATCGGTGTCATCGGCATCTGCGGTTGGGGCGGTCTGGCGCTCAACGCTGCCGCGCTCGACCCGCGCATCAAGGCGACGGTTGCCTCCACGATGTACGACATGAGCCGTGTTGCCGCCAAGGGCTACTTCGACGAGGCCGATAGCCCTCAGGCGCGTCAGGCTCAGCGCCGCGCCTATGCTGCGCAGCGCACCCGCGATTTCGCAACGGGCACCTACGAGCGCGCCGGCGGCGTGGTGGACCCGCTGCCCGAGGACGCGCCGTTCTTTGTGAAGGACTACTACGACTACTACAAGACGCCGCGCGGCTACCATCCGCGTTCGCTCAACTCCAACGAGGGCTGGAACGTCACGGGCACGATGAGCTTCTTGAACCAGCCGATCCTTGCCTACGCGGGCGAGATCGAGAACGCCGTCATGGTGCTGCACGGCGACGCGGCGCACTCCTGCTACATGGGAAAGGATGCGTTTGCCCAGCTTAGGGGCGACAACAAGGAACTCGTGCTCGTGCCGGGCGCGGTGCATACCGATCTGTACGATGGCGGCGGCAAGAACGCCATCCCGTGGGACAAGATCCAGGCGTTCTTCGAGAAGTACCTGGGCTAGAAGAAGGGGCCTATGAACGAGAAGACGATCGAGAACCAGACCTTCGATGAGGAGCGCGCGCTGTACGGCGTGCATGATGTGACGGTGCGCGCGTGCCGTTTCGACGGACCCGCCGACGGCGAGAGCGCCTTCAAGGAGTGCGCGGACATTACCGTCGACGGTGCCTTCATGAACCTGCGGTACCCGTTTTGGCACGACTGCGGCCTCAGCTTGAGCCACGTGGAGATGACGGAACGCTGCCGCGCGGCGCTCTGGTACAGCAGCGATGTGACGATCGAGGACAGCCAGCTGCATGGTATCAAGGCCCTGCGCGAGTGCTCGAACGTGGTGCTGCGCGGCTGCGATATCGTGTCTCCGGAGTTTGGGTGGTCGACGCGCGGCATCGAAATGGCAGACTGCACGGCGTCAAGCGAGTACTTCATGATGCGCTCGGAGCGCCTGCGCTTCCGCGACGTACGTCTCACCGGCAAGTACTCGTTCCAATACATCGAGGATGCGGTGTTCGAGCAGTGCACGTTCGACACGAAAGATGCGTTTTGGCATGCGAAGAACGTCGTCGTGCGTGACAGCTATGTGAAAGGCGAGTACCTGGCGTGGTATTGCCAGAATGTGACGTTTGAAAACTGCACGATCGAGGGAACGCAGCCACTGTGCTATTGCGAGGGCCTGCGGCTCGTGAGGTGCAAGATGATCGACTGCGACCTTGCGTTTGAGCGCAGCCATGTGGATGCCACGATCACCACGCCCGTTGTGAGCATTAAAAATCCGCTTGCGGGCAGCCGCATCGCAGCGCCCGCGGTAGGTGAGGTCATCCGCGACATCGAGGGCGCTACGGGTGCGGTTGAGATCGCCGCTGCGCCCGTCGGGGAGGTTCGGCCGCATGTTTGCGCATGTGCGTAGTGCCGTCGCGGTGCTGCTCGCTGGACTTGTCCTGACAGGATGCGTTTCGAGCACGGTGCCTGCGGAGCGTTCCACCGGCAGCGAGTCCAACCGGATTACAGAAGAGGGGGCGTCTTCGATGCGGATAATCGTGAGCGTGAACGGTGTCGATTTCAGCGCGACCTTAGCGGATAACGCGGCGTCTGCCGTGTTTGCAGAGCTGGTGCGTCAACGTCCGCTTGTCATCGAGCTCGACGATTATGCAGGGTTCGAGAAGGTTGGATCGTTGGGGACGAGCCTGCCTGCCGATGACGAGCGGATTACCACTGCGCCCGGCGACATCATGCTCTACCAAGGTGATCAGATTGTCATGTTTTACGGTTCCAACACCTGGAGCTATACTCCACTTGCGCAGGTGGACAACCTTGCTGGCTGGGAAGACGCGCTCGGTGACGGCGATGTGGATGCCGTGTTCTCGATTGAGGAGTGACGTATGGAGTATCGCGTGCTGCCGCATGGCGCTGAACAGATCAGTGTAATCGGGCTTGGATCGGCGGGGATTCACAACGCCGATGCTGCGGAAATCGAGCGGACGTACGAGCTGGCCATCGATGCCGGCATCAACCACTTCGACTTCATCCCGAGTGAGGCGGCGCCGCTTGAGACTATGGGTCGCGTGCTTGGTCGCCATCGTGACCAAGTCCACGTTCAGGTGCATATCGGCGCGCTCTACGAGAGTGGCGCGTACGGTTGGACGACGGAAGCGGAACCGGCAATCGCCGAGTTTGAGAGTCGCCTTCGTGCGCTCGGCACCGACTATGCAGATTTCGGGTTCATTCATTGCATAGACGAGGATGCCGACTTCGATCGCGTCATGAACGGCGGCATATGGGATTACGCACAGGCGCGCAAGGCCGATGGCTCGATTCGACATCTGGCGTTTTCTACCCACAGCCCGCATATCGCTCGACGCATGCTGGATACCGGCGCCTTCGATCTGGCCATGTTCAGCCTAAACCCCATGTACGACTATACAGACGAATCCGAGTACGGGCAGGGCGAGACGTCGGATCGCATGGCGCTCATGCATGAGTTCGAGCGCGCGGGTGTGGGCGTGAGCGTCATGAAGCCGTTCGCGGGTGGTCAGCTGCTCGATGCCGCAGCATCGCCGTTCGGGCGCGCGCTCACGCGCATACAGTGCATCCAGTACGCGCTCGATCGACCCGGCGTACTCACGGTGTTGCCCGGCGTGCATGGCGAGGCGGATTTGCGCGATTTGTTGGGGTACCTCGACGCAAGTTCTGAGGAGCGCGACTACTCGATGCTCGCCGAGATGGCGCCCCAGTCGCGCGAGGCGCGTTGCGTCTACTGCAACCACTGTCAGCCGTGTCCGCAGGGCATACAGATTGGGCTCGTCAACAAGTACTATGACTTGGCTATGGTTGGCGATGATCTGGCGTGCGAGCACTATCTGAATTTGAAGCACCATGCGAGCGAGTGCATACGATGCGGTCACTGCGACCGACGTTGTCCTTTCGGGGTGGCTCAATCGATGCGCATGTCGGAAATCGAGGCGTACTTCGGTCGTTAAACGATGATTTTCTCCTGATGAGATGAACCGCGCGCATAGGTAATCGCTGTGTAACAATCGTATGCGAAAGTTATCTACCATATGGACATCCGCGTGGATGTCGTCCGGGCGCGGCCCGGCATCCGCGGTCTCAGCAGGAGGTAACCCCCATGGACCAGCAGCAGAACATCGATTTCGTCATGCGCACTGTCGAGAAGCGCGGCATTCGCTTCATTCGTCTGTGGTTCTGCGACGTGCTCGGACGGCTGAAGAGCTTTGCGATCAGCCCAGAGGACCTCGAGGTCGCCTTCGAGGAGGGTATCGGGTTCGACGGCTCGGCAATCGAGGGCTTCACGCCGCTCGAGGAAGCCGATATGCTCGCCTTCCCCGATCCGTCAACGTTCCAGGTGCTCCCATGGCGGCCTAAGCAAAACGGTGCGGCACGCCTGTTCTGCGACGTGTGCACGCCTGATCGCAAGCCGTTCGCGGGCGATTCGCGCGAGTGCCTGCGCCGCATGTTCTATCGCGCCGAGGAGCGCGGTTTCCTCATGAACGTGGGTGCCGAGCTCGAGTACTATTATTTCCCCGACGATCACACCCCCGAGCCCATGGACGAGGTGGGCTACTTTGATCTCACGCCGGATGATTCCGCGCGCGACCTGCGCCGCGAGACGGTGCTCATGCTCGAGAAGATGAGCATTCCGGTGGAGTACACCTTCCATTCGTCGGGCCACTCGCAGCACGGCGTGTCGCTCCGGCACGCCGAGGCGCTCACCGCCTCCGATGCCATCATCACTGCCAAGCACGTCATTCGCCTTGAGGCGTATGAGTCGGGCATCCATGCGTCGTTCATGCCCAAGCCCATCGCCAAGGATGCGGCGAGCGCGATGATGCTGCATCAGTCGCTGTTCGATCACCAGGGCAACAACGTGTTCTACGGGGCGGACGATCCGGTCTACCATCTGTCGCCCATTGCGAAGAGCTACATGGCCGGCATCCTTGACCATGCCCCCGAGATCTCGGCGATCACCAACCCCACGGTCAACTCGTATAAGCGCATCCTCGGCGACGAGGGCCCCACGCCCAAGGCGGCAACCTGGGGCCTGCGCAACCGCGCTGCCATGATTCGCGTGCCCATCTACAAGCCGGGCAAGCAGCTGGCGTCGCGCATCGAGCTCCGGAGCCCCGACCCCATGGCGAATCCGTACCTGGTAAACGCCGTCACGCTCGCCGCAGGCCTCGACGGCATCGAGCGCGGGCTCGAGTTGCCGCCCGAGTGCACGGCCGAGACGCTGGCGCGGCCGCCGCGCGAGCTCGCTGCCGCCGGCTACAAGGTGTTGCCGCGCAGCCTCGATGAGGCGCTCGACATCTTCGAGGGCTCGGCATTCATGAAGGACGCGCTTGGTGAGCATATTCACGCGTTCTTCCTCAAGAAGAAGCGCGCCGAGTGGGCGAAGTACTCGTCGACCATCACCGAATGGGAGATCAAGCACTATCTCGCAAACTCTTAACGCTGGGGCCGCGTTCCGGGCGCTCGATGTGATCGTGCTGATCTTGAGCGCCTGAGCTGGCCGTCTATGCGATACACTATTGAACAGTACATGCATGTGAGGAGGTGTGGCATGTCGGACAAGAATGTCTTGCTCATGGCTCGTACGACGCGCTTTCACGAATTCGCCCGTACGCTGGCCACGACGATGGGCGTCGAGGTGAGCATTGCCACCCCCGATTCTCCCGCCGCCATCCACGACTTCGACCTGTTGTTGCTCGATGCCGACGGCATTCGCAACGATCGCGTCGAGCAGATTGCCAAGTGGCTCGAAGATCGCGGCAGCATCCCGATGTTGCTCATCATCGACGAGGATCAGCTGGCGTCGTTCAGCATGCCCGCCCACGCGCGGGCGGATTTCGTCTGTTCCTCGGCGTGCCCTGCCGAGCTTGAGGTGCGCGCACGCCGCCTTATGGGCAACGACGAGGCGTTTGCCGTCGACGACGTGCTGCATGTCGACAACATGGTGATCAATCTTGCAACCTATCAGGTGTACCTGGATGATGAGCCGGTCGATTTGACGCTCATGGAGTACTCGTTGCTTTCGTTCTTGGCGACGCATCCCAACCGCGCGTACTCGCGCGAAGTGCTCCTGCACCGCGTGTGGGGGTTCGAGTATTGCGGCGGCACCCGTACCGTCGATGTGCATATCCGTCGTATTCGCTCGAAAGTTGGCCCGCAGATCGCGGCGCACATCACGACGGTGCGCGGCGTGGGCTACCTGTTCAAAGATTAGCGCTTCGACCGTCGAAGCTGCTGGTAGGTGCATGCGGCATGGTTGCAACCATGTCGCGTCCAAGGCTGTCAATGTGGTGATGCATGCGCACTCAATGCAGTCTCTTAAGTATTGCTGAAACCCTGCCGCGCGCTGATTCGCTCGTGGATACAATGGGGTAAAACCTCGCCGAATGCATACGATGAGGAAAGGAAGTACTCGCATGAACGATGAGCACACGCCCCAGCGCCCCGGGGGCATGGGGATGAATACCGGGGCGGGTTCGCCTGCGCCCCGCGTGGAGGTCGAGCCCACGCCGTCTGAGCCTCAGCCGCGCGCAGAGCAGACAGCGCCTGCGTGGCAGCAGTCACCCGACGGACATGCGGCGGGATCCGCGGCGGCGGGCGCGCCGAACATGCCGTTTGTATCCACCGAGACCATGGCGCACACCGTGGTGAAGACCAAGACCAAGAAGATTCCCGTATTCCTTGCGTCGCTGGCGGGGCTCGCGGTGGGCGCGGTGCTCGTGATCGCGCTCGTGATGTCCGGCGCCTTCCGTATCACCGATACCAACGTCGAGGCAACGACGGGCGGCACCACGCAGACGATCGACATCGACCCCGAGGACACGACGCTTGCCGAGGCGGTTGCCGCGAAGGCTCTGCCTTCCGTTGTCTCCCTTACCACGGAGAGCGCCTCGGGCGGCGGCATCGGATCGGGCGTGATCCTCGATACCGACGGCAACATTCTGACCAACTACCACGTGATCCAGGGCGCGACGTCGGTCATGGTCACGTTGAGCGACGAGTCGAGCCATGAGGCGGAGATCGTTGGCTCCGATGAGTCGAGCGACCTGGCCGTGGTTCGCCTCACGGACGCTGCCGATCTCTCGCTGACGCCGATCGAGATTGGCGACTCCGACGACATCACCGTAGGCGAATGGGTCATGGCGATCGGCAGTCCCTTTGGCAACGAGCAGTCGGTCTCGACGGGCATTGTGAGCGCGCTGTATCGCTCCACGGCCATGCAGTCCTCCACCGGCACGAGCATCTACGCCAACATGATCCAGACCGATGCCGCCATCAACCCCGGCAACTCCGGTGGCGCGCTCGTGAACAGCGAGGGCAAGCTCATCGGCATCAACTCCATCATCGAGTCCTACTCCGGCTCGAGCTCGGGCGTGGGCTTCGCGATCCCGGTGAACTACGCCAAGAACATCGCAGACCAGATCATTGCGGGCGAGACGCCGGCGCACCCCTATCTGGGCGTGAGCGTGAGCTCGGTGAACGCCTATACCGCACGCCAGCGGAACCTCGCGGTAACCGAGGGCGCCTATATCGAGACGGTGAACCCCGGGACGCCTGCCGAGGAGGCCGGGCTTCAGCAGGGCGACATCGTGGTCGCGGTGAACGGTGAGGAGGTTTCTTCGGCCGACGGCCTCATCATCGCGCTGCGCGAGTTCGCGGTGGGCGATAAGGTGAAGCTCAAGGTGGTGCGCGGCACCGACGACGTCGAGGTCGAGGTCACGCTTGGCTCCGACGCCGAGCTACAGAGCGACCAGCAGGACAACTCGGCCGGCAACAGCTCCGGCATGACCGAGGAGGAGCTGCTGGAGTACTTCAACCGGCTCTTCGGCGGTGGCGGCGGCTATGGCGATGGCTATGGTTACGGCCAGGGCTTCTAGCAGCCCGTTTCGTTGGGTAAGATAGCACTAACGCTCCGCCCCCGGCAGGTCGCGCCGGGGGCGGTTTCGTAGAGAGCTGGATTCGGGAGGTTGCCATGCCGGGCAAGCGCCAGGACGTCATTAGCTGGGATGAGTTCTTTATGCGGGTCGCCATCGCGGCGAGTCTGCGCAGCAAGGATCCCAACACGCAGGTGGGTGCGTGCATCGCCGACACCAACCATCGCATTCTCTCGGTGGGGTATAACGGCACGCCCTCCGGCCTCAACGACGATGAGTTTCCCTGGGGCACCGCGCCCGACCCGCTCTACGACAAGCACAACTATGTGATCCATGCCGAGGCGAATGCGATCTTGAATTACCGCGGCTCGCTCAAAGACATGACAGGTGCCACCGTGTACGTCACGCTCTTCCCGTGTCACGAGTGCGCTAAAACGCTCGTTCAAGCGGGCGTTGGCGAGGTGGTGTACCTCGATAACAAATACGCCGGCACCGAGGACAACCTTATCTCGCAGAACATCTTCGAACGCTGCGGGATTCGTTACCGCCAGGTCGAGCTTTCGGAGGGGTAGGAGCACCGCCGGCGCGAGGAGGGTTCGTTGCTGCTAGACCGCGGCCGCCCCTGTCCTGAAACTATTCTCAAAATAGAATAATTCGAACGCCGCCATACGGTGCTGTGCCCTAATCTCGTGTTCAAAATGTGGAGACACATCGTTACAATAGAGAGCAGGCATGCTTCCACATCGTGCTAACTAACGAGATTGCCTGATCTCGTTTTGAGAGGGGAAGGGGAGTTGATGTTCTCTCTGCACAAGACGCTGGGCGGCGTGCATCCGCCCCAGTGTAAGGACACGCGCGACTGCCCCGTCGCGCCGATCGATCCGCCCAAGCAGGTGCGCATCCCGCTGAACATGCATATCGGCGCGCCCTGCAAGCCCGTGGTCGCAGAGGGCGACCACGTGTATGTGGGCACGTTGATCGGCGATGGCGAGGGGCTCTACGCGCCTATTCACGCGTCCGTGTCGGGCACGGTGACCTTCGTGGGAACCGAGACGCTGCCCACGGGCCAGACGGCCCCGGTGGTCGAGATTGCCTCGGATGGCAAGATGGAGCACGACCCCGCCATCGCGGTGCCGAGCTACACCACGAAAGAGGAGTTCATCGACTGCGTGCGCGCGTCCGGCATGGTCGGTTTGGGCGGCGCGTCGTTCCCCACGTGGTTCAAGATGCGCGCTCCCAAAGGCAAGGAGTTCGAGTACCTCCTCATCAACGCCATGGAGTGCGAGCCGTTCATCACGAGCGACTTCCGCCAGATGCTCGAGCACACCGAGCGCGTGGTGGAGGGCGTGGCGCGCTGCGCCCGCGCGCTCGAGATTCCGGCGGCCTGCATTGGCGTCGAGAACAATAAGCCCGAAGCGCAGGATGCCCTCGAGGCCATGATCAAGGAGAAGGGCTACGAGGACTTCATCGAGGTCTTGCGCGTGCCCACCAAGTACCCCGCCGGCGGCGAGAAGGTCGTCATCGAGGCTGCTACGGGACGTCAGGTGCCCGCCGGTGGCCTGCCGGCCGACGTGGGCTGCCTTGTGATGAACGTCACCACGGTGTCGATGGTGGAAGAGTTCTTCCGTAGCGGCATGCCGCTCGTGAGCAAGGTGCTCACCATCGCCGGCGACTGCGTGGCCAATCCGGGCAACTACGAGGTGCCCATCGGCATCAGCGTGCATGATGCAGTTGAGGCCACGGGTGGCCTTTCCAAGGATCCGCGCAAGATCATCATGGGCGGCCCTATGATGGGTCGCACCATCTCCGATATCGACTGCCCGATTCTGAAGGCCAACAACGCCATCCTCTGCATTGAGGATAAGGCGATCCTGCCCGACGAGACGCCCTGCATTCGTTGCGGCCGTTGCGTGCGCGCGTGCCCCTTGGGCCTCATGCCCTTCGCGATCGACGCTGCCGCCCGCGCTCACGATGCCGTCAAGCTCGATGAGTTCGCGGTCATGAACTGCATGGAGTGCGGTTCCTGCGCGTTCGCCTGCCCGGCACACCGCCGCATCACCGCCTCGATTCACGAGGGCAAGGGCATTTACCGCTCCGAGGTCGCGCGCCTCACGCAACCTGTGAAGGGGGCTTAAGCGATGAACCTGATCAACGAGGCGTCCCCTCATTTCCACGGGGACTCGATGACATTCAAGATCATGGGCTGCGTGTGCCTGGCACTCGTGCCCACGCTTATCGCGGCCACCGTGCTCTACGGCCTGGGCGCGCCGCTGCTGGTGCTGGTGTGCATCGCCACCGCGCTCGTGTGCGAGCACCTGTGCTGCATCATCATGCATCGCGAGAGCACCGCGGGTGACCTCTCCTGTGTGGTCACCGCCATGCTGCTCGCCTTCACCCTGCCTGCGAGCTGCCCGTTTGGCATCGCGGCGCTGGGTACGGCGTTCGCCATCATCGTGGTGAAGATGCTCTTCGGCGGCATCGGCACCAACGTCTTCAATCCGGCGGTCGCGGGCCGTATCTTCATCATGGTCGCGCTGCCCTCGGCGCTCTCGAGCTATCCGGACGTCATGGGCAAGCCGCTCGACGCCATCACCGGCGCGACCCCGCTTGCCATGGTCGCCTCCGGTGCCGAGCCCTACAGCTATATGGACATGCTGCTGGGCAACCACGCCGGCGCGCTCGGTGAGACCTGCATCATCACGCTGCTCATCGGCTACATCTTCCTGTTGGCGGTCAAGGTTGTCGATGGTTGGGCAACCGTGCCCTTCATTGGCACCGTCGCCATCGTCACCGCGCTCGGCGGCCAGGATCCCGTGTATCAGGTGCTTTCCGGCGGTCTCGCGCTCGGCGCCTTCTTCATGGCAACCGACTACACCACGACGCCCATGACGTCGAAGGGCAAGATCATCTTCGGTATCGGGTGCGGCCTCATCACCGCGCTCGTCCGCCTGTTCGCCTCCGCTCCCGAGGGCGTGGCGTTCTCCATTCTCTTCATGAACATGTTCGTTCCGCTGATCGACCGCTATACGCGGACGCAGCCGGTGGGAGGTGTCAAGAATGCCCTCGTCTAACGAATCTACGCCCAAGCTCAGCTGGATTGCTCGTCATCGCAACGGCTCGCTCTACACGTTCGTGGTCGTGCTGGCTGCGGCGCTGGTGTGCGGCATCGTGATGTCCGGTACCTATTACTATGGCCAGTGGGGCTCAACCGCGTTCGCAGATGCTGACGCCCGTCTCGACGAGGCACAGGGCGGCGCGCAGCGCGCGCTGCTGTTCCCTGATGCCAGCTCGTTCACCGAGGTCGCTGCTCCCTCCATCGAGGGTTTGAACTCGGTGTATCAGGCCGATACCGGTGGATACGTGTTCGACGTGACGTCGACCGGCTATGCGGGCGACGTCGAGCTCATGGTGGGCATCGCCAGCGATGGTACCGTGGCCGGCATCCAGGTGGTTGCCGAAAACGAGACCGATGGCATCGGCTCCAATGCCTTGACCGACGACTTCTTCGCAACGTTTGCCGGGCTTGAGGCAACCGGCACCCTCACCATCGAGGAACCGGGTTCCGATGAGACCCATGTCGACGGCGTCTCCGGTGCTACGTTCACCTCGACAGCCGTGGTCGAGAACCTCAACATCGCCTTCGAGGCGTACGCTCAGCTGGGAGGTAACTAAGATGGCACTGCATGAATCTGTGGTGCGTGAGCAGAACGAGCGACTGAGCGCGCTCGTGCACACGCCCACCTTCTTGGTGGTCGCCGGCTCGCTGACCGGCCTCGCTGCCGCCACGTCGCTTGAGAACGGCGTTGCCATGGGTGCGGTGAGCGCCATCGCCATCGTGGTCATGGCGATCCTTGCGCGCCCGCTGCGCTCCATCACCGGCATCTTTGCCCGCATTCCGGTGCTGCTGCTGGTGAGCGCAACGGTGGTGACGCTCATCTCGTTCGCGGTCCGCGTGATCGACCCCGTGGCGCATCAGGAGCTTGGCATCTACCTGCCGCTTGCGGCGGTGAACGGCCTTGTGGTCGCCTTTATCTACGATGATGGGTTCACGAGCGCGCCTGCACGCGGTTCCGTGGCGGGTACGGCGCTCTTCGGAGCGGTGTGCACATTCTGCACGCTCGCGTTCATCGGCTTCATCAATGGCATGTTCTCCACGGGCGAGGTTTTCGGCCTGGTAAACAAAGAGCTCGCTGCGTCGCCGATTGCGATCTTCGGAACGCCCGCCGGTTCGCTGCTCGTGCTCGCGCTCGTGGCGGTGTTCGTGAATTCGATCATCGCGGCTGCGAATGCCAATGCCGCCGATGACGGGGCTACTCAGGGAGGTGAGCGCTAATGGAGTTTCTGAACGCGCTCTTTTCTGCCGCGCTCGACCAGAACATCGTCTATGGTCAGCTTGTTGGCATGGTCGCGGTCATTCTGATCGCGCAGCGCCCCCAGGACGCGTTTCGCTTCGGCGGCGCGCTGTGGGCGGCGTGTTTTGTCGCGGGCCTCGTTGGCTGGCCGCTCTACACGTGGATGCTTGTGCCGTGGGGGCTTACCTACCTCGCGCCGGCGCTGTATCTCTTGGTGAGCAGTGCCGTCATCTTTGCGGTGGGCGCCTATATGGCAACCGGTAAGGACAAGGTGGCGCGCACGCATATCTACCAGATGTGCGCTGTGCTCGCCGTGAACGCCGCGGTGCTCGCCGTGCCGCTCGCACTTGCCGCATCCACCGAGGTGACAACCTACGACGTCGCGATCGGTTCGGCGTTCGGTGCTGGTCTGGGCGCTTTCATTGCCGTGGTGCTCTTTGCTACCGTTCGCGACCGTATCGACGATACGCTCGTGCCCGGTGTGCTGCGCGGTCTGCCCATCTCGCTCGTCACCGCCTCGCTCATGGCGCTCGCGTTCACGGGCGTCGCGGGCATCGCCGGCGGCATGTTCGTCTAAGGAGGTCTGAATCATGGGAATGTATCTGATTGCGCCTCCCGTCTTCATGCTGGTGGTAGCGCTGATTCCTGCTGCGGTGATTGGTTTCGCCTCGCGCGCTGCGCGTCGCGCCGACTGGCTCGATGCTCAGGCTGCTGCCGAGGCTGATGAGGCCGGCGAGGCAACCGAGGGTCCGGACGCCGCTGGGGCGTAAGGCATCTGTACCATAAGCTGCGACGAGGCGCGGCGCGCTCTTTGGAGTGCGTCGCGCCTTTTGTGACGCTATCGCTCGATGACACCCTATGCTTACTTGGCTCCAAGGATGGTACCCTATACGGCAGCAATGACGTTTCGAGGAGGATGTTGTGGCGCAGGAGAATCTGTTTGACGAGATTATGGGCGAGGACCAGGAGACGGTCTCGCAGGTGACGGCGGGGGCTGCGCCAGCTGCCGATGCCTCGGCAAAGACCGCTGCCGCGGCACGCGCGGCGGAGCTTCGCCATGAGCTCGATTACCATGCGTACCGCTATTACTTCCTCGATGCGCCGGAAATCACCGACGCTGCCTTCGATAAGCTTCTGGTGGAGCTGCAAGAGATCGAAGCATGCTATCCGGATCTGGTGACGCCCGATTCCTACACGCAGCGTGTGGGCGGAGGTTTTGTGGACACCGAGCAGTTCGCACCGGTCACGCACATGGCGCGCATGTACTCGATGGACGATGCCATGAATCTCGAGGAGCTGGACGAGTGGCTTCAGCGCACTGAGGATGCCCTCGGCGCGGGGCAGGTCACCTATACCTGCGAGCTCAAGATCGACGGCTTGGGCGTGGCGCTCACCTATCGCGGTGGCGCGTTCATGCGCGCCGCCACGCGCGGTGACGGCACCACGGGCGAGGACGTGTCGCTCAATGTCCGCACCATTCGCGACGTGCCGATGCACCTTTCGGCTGCGGCGCTCGACCATATGGGTGCCGACCGCGACACGGTGATCGAGGTGCGTGGCGAGGTCTATATGCCCAAGGGGAGCTTCGTGCGCCTCAATGAGGAAGCCGATGCCGAAGGGCGCGATCCCTTCGCAAACCCGCGCAACGCTGCTGCCGGCAGCCTTCGCCAGAAGGATCCCAAGATCACGGCCCGGCGCGATCTGGCGACTTTCCTCTACGCTGTGGCCGATACGGTGCCGCTGCACGTCGACAGCCAGCATGCATTCCTTGACTGGCTTCGACAGGCCGGCTTTTCCGTGAATCCCAACGTGGCGCGTTGCGCCACACCTGCCGAGGTGCACGAGTTTTGTGCCGAGGCGCTTGCACACCGCGGGGACCTCGACTATGACATCGATGGCGTCGTGGTAAAGGTCGACAGCTTCGCGCAACAAGACGAGCTTGGCTTTACGGCGCGCGCACCGCGCTGGGCCATCGCGTTTAAGTTCCCGCCGGAGGAGAAGCGCACCGCGCTGCGCGAGATTCGCATCCAGGTGGGACGCACGGGCGTGCTCACGCCGGTGGCGGAATTCGACCCGGTGACGGTCTCGGGCTCGACCATCGCGCGCGCGACGCTCCATAACATCGACGAAATCCGTCGCAAAGATGTGCGCGTGGGCGATACCATCGTGGTCCATAAGGCGGGCGACGTGATTCCCGAGGTCGTGGGGCCGGTGCTTGATCGCCGACCGGAAGGTGCCGCTGCGTACGAGATGCCCGCGACCTGTCCTGCCTGCGGCGCGCCGGTGGTCCACGAGGAGGGTGAGGTCGCGTATCGCTGCGTCTCCATCGATTGCCCGGCGCAGTTGCGCGAACGCCTTGCACACTGGGTGAGTCGTCCCTGCATGGATATCGACGGTGTAGGCACCGAACTTATCGACAAGATGGTCGAGGCGGGCCTCGTGCACGACGTCGCCGATTTCTACGCGCTCACCGTCGATGCGGTGGCCGCGCTCGACACCGGGCGTACCTACCAGGCGGACAACAAGCGTCGCGGCATCAAGGCGGGCGATCCCATTCCCGTGGGTTCCACCATCGCTCAGAAGGTGGTGGACGAGATTACGCGCTCCAAGGGGCAGCCGCTCTCCCGTGTGCTCTTCGCGCTGGGCATCCGCCACGTGGGCAAGAGCGTGGCCGAGCTCATCGCGCAGCGCTTCCTCAATCTGCCCGCGCTCATCGATGCGAGCGAGGAGGACATTGCCGGCATCGAGGGCATTGGCCCAAAGATTGCGGCGAGCGTGAAAGAGTTCTTCGCGGTGCCGGAGAACCTTGCGGTGCTTGAGCGCCTGCGTGTTGCTGGTGTGACGTTAGAGGAGAACCTGGGTGGTGCCGATGCGGCCTTTGCCGAGGAGGCGGGGGTAGCGGCGCATCTCACCGAACAGCGCCCGCTCGAGGGTCTCACCTTTGTGCTTACGGGATCCCTCACGCGCTTTACCCGCTCCGAGGCAGGCTCGGTCTTGAAGGCGCTTGGTGCTAAGGTGACCGGTTCGGTTTCCAAGAAGACGAGCTACGTGGTGGCGGGTGAGAAAGCGGGATCCAAGCTCGCTAAGGCCGAGAGCCTGGGCGTTCCGGTCCTCACCGAGGACGATCTGGCAGCAATCATGGCAACCGGCCATGTGCCCGAGCGCGAATCGTAGTGCTCACAGGCCTAAGGGAATTACCGTGAGAGCTACTTGTTGCTGGTGATAGTTACTAGTAAAGTTACTAGTAACTATCAAGGAGGCGACTGCGATGCTGCCGGTGATAAACGATTCGACGCTCGCGCACATTGTTGCGCGCGTGCGCGCGGCAGGGACGGACTCTGGCCGTTGCGAGGTCAAATCGTGCGTCGGCGGGCTCACCAAGGATATCGCGCGGACGATATCGGGCCTCGCCAACAGTGCTGGCGGCGTTATCATCTTGGGACTCGACGAGGCACATGGTTTTAACCCGGCAGCCGGGTTCGATGCTTCTCGTATTCAAGATGCCTTTTCACACGTATGTCTTGAAGAGCTTTCGCCGTCAATCCATCCCGTCATGGACGTGCTCACGTTCGAGGGAGCTCCGGTGCTGGTGGCATCGGTCGAAGAGCTGCGACCGAAGGACAAGCCCTGTTTTGTTGTCAAACAGGGGCGCTACGGCGGGTCGTATCTGCGGGTGGGAGATGGCGACCGGAGGCTGTCGCCTTACGAGGTCGACCGGCTCCTCGAAGAGCGTGAACAACCGCGTCATGATCGTGCCCTCGTGGTAGACGCCACCGTTGAGGACCTTGATGGGCAGTTGGTTGCTCAGCTGATCGCGCGGGAACGCGCGATTCATCCGCGCTATATCGGGCGCCTTGAGTTTGATGAGGCATTGCGGACCCTCGGTATCGCCTCGCCCGATGAGGATGGCGTGATGCGGCCAACGCTGGCGGGGCTTGTGGCGCTCGGGAGATATCCGCAGGAGTTCTATCCAGCACTCACCATCTCGTTTACGAGCTACTACACCACGCGACGAGATGATACGACTCCCGACGGAAAACGGTTTCTCGACTCCCATACGTGCGTTGGCGCAGCGCCCGCTATGATCGAGGAAGCAGTGGCTGCGGTGCTGCGCAACACGAGAACAGGTGCGCGCATCGAGGGCCTTTATCGTCGTGACGTTCACGAATACCCGCTTGACGCTCTTCGCGAGGCTTTGGTGAACGCTGTGATGCATCGTGACTACTCTCCGGATGCGCTGGGGAGCTCGATTCATCTCGATCTCTTTCCGGACCGTCTTGAGATTATCAACCCAGGAGGGCTATTCGGCATCATGACGATAGATTCTCTGGGAACTGAGGCGGTTAGCTCGCGGCGCAACAGCCGACTTGCGGCGATGTTGGAAAGTACGCCAAGCGAGCAGGGTGGCTTTCTTGCCGAGAATCGGGGTAGCGGTTACCGGGCCATGCAGCGTGCCTTTCAGGATGCGGGCCTACCCGAGCCGCTTCCCCGCGATAGCATCTCGCGGTTTTCGCTCACGCTGTTTGGCCCCGAGGGCATCCGTCCTGGCGACGGGCTGCTTCGTGATGCCGAGCGCTCATTAGCAAATCCTGCGAATCCTTCAGGACGCAGCGTTGTTCGCATGAGTGGACCGTATGACGTGCCGACTGCGTTGGGGATGACCGAGCGAGAGGTCCTCGATGCCATTCGGAGCGCAGGCGAAATGGGAACGGCCGGCATTGTGCGCAAGACGGGTCGTTCGAGGCCAACGGTGCTCAAGGCATTGCGGGATCTGGTGGCGCGCGGATTCATAGCCCCCACCACTACGGTGAAAAACGACCCGCATCTCAAGTATCGGCTGAGCTGACAGGCGTGTGGCGTTGTGACAAGCTCGCATGTGCCACAGATGCCTTGCCGATTCTTTACCAAATCCGTCATCTCTCCTTACCTACCGTAGGCTGCAGGCCCGGTACGCTCAACATTCCAGCATATCGACCGATTTGCCTGTGCGACCCCGAAACGCGGGTGCGCGCTGCGCATCCTATAGGCAGAAGGGGAGACCATGGGCTTGCGGAACGACATTGCCGCGCGCGTGCGGGCGGCGCAAAGGGACACGCATCGGGCTGATGACCTGGTGCGCGATTACCTGCCGTTCATTAAAGCCGAGACGGCGAAGTTCATGGGGCGGTCTCCCATTGAGGGGTCTGATGACGAGCTGGGAATCGCTATGTTCGCGTTTCATGAGGCGATAATGGCATACGACGCACGGCGTGGCGCCTTCCTGCCGCTCGCTGCACGCTTCATCAAGAATCGCCTCATCGACTACCGCCGCCGCGAGGCGCGTCATCTCACGGTTGTATCGCTCGACGCCGCGACCGAAGACGCCGACGGCGATGAGCGCCGTCCCCTTGCGGAGCAGCTTGCCGGCGAGCACCCCGATATGGACGAGGGTATGGTGCGGGAGGCGACGCGCAAGGAGATCGCAGAGCTCGCAGCTCTGCTCGAGACCTTCGGCGTCTCGTTTGGCGACGTAGCCGATAACTGCCCCAAGCAGGATCGCACACTTGAAGTGTGCCGCCAAGCCATCCGCTACGCGCGTGAGCATGTCGAGCTCATCGAGCAGCTCGAGAAAACGGGCAAGCTGCCGCTCGCCGCGCTCGCCAAGGGCGCGGGGGTCGAACGCAAAACGCTCGAGCGCCATCGTCGCTACCTCGTGGCGATGCTGCTTATCTATACCAACGGGTTCGATATCATCCGCGGCCACCTCTATAAGGTGGTCGGTGCCCCGCGCAAGATGGCGGGGGGCGATGCGGCATGAGATACCTGGTGCTCGAGTGCATGCTGAGCCATGCCGTCGTGCTCGACGAAGCGGGGCGCGTGATGCGCGTGCCCAACTTGGGGTACACCGTGGGCGAGATGCGCGAGGACATCTACCTCGCCGACACGCCCGTAGACGATGCCTCCGATGCCGTCCGGCGCCGCGGCTCGTCACGCAAGGCGTGCTGGCTGGCTGCCGCCGCGTGCCTCTGCGTTGCGATCATCGGCGGCGCGTGGTTCTGGCAGACGCCGCGCGGCACCGTGCATCTTGAGATTAATCCGTCCGTTGCCATCGAGGTCAATCGGTTCGATCGCGTGGTGGGCCTTACCGGTGAGAACGCCGACGGCGATGCCCTGATTGAGGACTATTGGTCGTACGGTAAGGACGCCGAGACGGTGGTCTTCGAGCTGACCGACCGCGCTGAGGATGCGGGTGACCTCGCAGCGGGCGGCGCGGTGGCGCTCGATGTCGCCTCAGATGACGAGCCGTGGCGCGCCGAGATAGAAGAGCGCTTGATCGAGGATCTCTCTGAGCATGTCGGCGAGGGCATTATGGTTGCACGGAAGGCGGATATCGAGGCGGTGCAGGCGGCGGCAGATGAGCTGCCCGACGCCGTGATCGTCGCGGTACCCGAGCCCGGTCCAACCCCCGAGCCCGAGCCGGCGGCACCCGCCGTGCCCGCTCCAAGTCCCGCGCCGGCGCCCAGCGATGATAGCGGGTACGGAGACTCGGGCTACAGCGACTACGACGACTAACGGAGCGCTGCGTTCATCGTTGCGACCTGCCGCAGCGTGCTCGATGACGTTGCTTGAAAACAATCGAAAAAAAGTTCCGCACGACCCCGGTTTGCCCGTGCTCCCTCCGCAACCTATCACTGTCAGATGGAACAACCGGAACCATCCGGTGACTGAAGGAGGAACCATGAAGGCCACCATGAGGACTATCTCACGCATTGCAGGTATGGGCGCGTGCGTCGCCCTGATCGCCGGGCTCAGCGGCTGTGGGGGAGGGGTTTCCGCGTCACCCGTTGGAGGCAGCGGCGATGCAACGCCCATCGGCAGCGTGCTTCTGAGCGTGAATCCCGAGATCGAGATTGCCTACGACGCGCAGGGCGACGTGGTGTCGGTTGCCGGTGCCAACGAAGACGGCGCGCTCGTGCTTGCCGACTACGACGACGCGGTGGGCCGTCCGGCAACCACAGTTGCCGGCGAGCTTGTTGGCGAGATCGATGACGACGGATATTTCGAAAACGGCATCGGCGGTCGCGAGCGCAATATCGTGCTCAAGATCGCAGACGGCTCCGATGTGCCCTCTGCTCACTTTATGGATGATATGGCGACGAGTGTGCAGCACGCGGCGAGCGATCGCGGGTTGGGGTCGAGCGCTTACGCGCTTGGGGAGGATGATCTCGATGACGCGGGGCTCATTGGCATCGATGCCGCCAAGCAGCTGGTACTGGGGCAGCTGGGACTCGATCCGTCGGGCGTGACGTTCCACGAGCACGACTACGAGCTGGATGATGGCGTGTACGAACTCGAGTTTATGGCGAACGGCATCGAGTATGACTTCGAGGTCGATGCCCGCACTGGCAAGGTGCTCGAGGCGGATTACGAGCACAACGACGATTGGGATGATCGCGATTCGTGGGACGACGGCAACTCGGGCTACGATGACGGTGCAACCAACTACGATGACGCCGAGGACGACGGCGTGAGCGACTATGGCGACGACGATGTGACCGCTGCGGCGCCCGCACCGGCCGTCGCTGCAGCGTCTACTGCCGCGCCCGCCCCAGCTCCCTCGAGCAGCCATGACAGCGGCTACGACGATGGCAACTCCGGGTATGACGACGGCAACTCGGGCTACGATGACGGCAACTCGGGCTACGATGACGGCAACTCGGGCTACGACGACTAAACTCATCGCGACCCCAGCTTCCATGCGGACGGCCCTCTCGGGGGCCGTCCGTTGTGCGCTCGCTCGCTAACAGTTCGTTATATTGACCCTGCCCTGTTGACAGCACGTTCGCGGCGCGTTACTACTTGCTATATCAATAGTTGATGTGTCAAGTATTGCGAGGGGCCATGCAAGACAAGCGCCGCGAAAAATCAACAACGGTCGCCGATGTCGCGCCGAGCGATCTCAGCGACTATCGTATGCTGCTGTTTCGTGCGAGTCATGCCCAGAAGCAGCTGATGCACCCGTTCATGGCGAAAATCGGACTGGGCACCGGGCAGCCCAAACTGCTGAGCTACCTTGCCAAGAACGGCCCGTGCACGGCACGTGAGTTCGCCGATTACTATGAGCTTGATCCGGCAGGTGTTTCCCGCATGCTCGATGCGCTCGAGCGTAAGGGGTTCGTTGCCGTTGCCCCCCATGCCGACGACCGCCGCCGCAAAGTGGTATCGCTTACGCAGGAGGGCGAGCGCGTGTCGCGCGCATGGAGCGCTGCCTGCAACGAGGAGGCGATTGCCATGCTCGGGGGCTTCTCACCCGAAGAGCGCGATGCCTTCGCCGACTATTTGCAGCGCGCACACGCAAATCTGCGTGCCTACGGGCGGAAGCTCGCGCAGAGTGCGGCGGAAGGGCGTGCTGCGAGCTCGATGGCAGGGGAGGGAGCGGATGGGCGGAGCGCGAAGACCCCTTCCGTTCACAACTCAGAGGTCGGTGCAGGCGAGGTGACGCCCCATGCATGAGCTTCGCCGCATTGTTTCCTACCTCGGGCAGTACCGGCGCGATGCCGTGCTCGGCATGCTGCTGGTGGTGATCGAGAGCGCCTTTGAGATGGTGATCCCCATCCTCATGGCCGATATCATCGATATCGGCGTCACGAATCGCGACCTCGACTATATCGCGGGCCAGGGCCTGCTCATGGGCGCCTGCGCTCTCGCCGCGCTTATCACGGGCCTGCTGTACGCGCGGTTCGCGGCGCGCGCCGCCTATGGGCTGGGTGCGCATCTGCGTGCGGCCGAGTATCAGAAGGTGCAGGGATTTTCGTTCGCCAACCTCGACCATTTTGAAACCTCGTCGCTTGTGACGCGTATGACGACCGATGTCACCGTAATCCAAAATGCGCTCAATGCAGGCTTCCGTCCCATGGTGCGCGGTCCGGTGATGCTCATCATCGGGTTTGCGTTCGCGTTCTACCTCAATGCCGAGCTCGCGCTGGTCTTTTGCGGCGTGGTTCCGGTGATGGCCGTCGCGATCTATCTGATCGTGAAGCATGTGAGCCCGCTCTACGGGGTGCTGCAGGCGACGGTCGATAAGCTCAACGACGTGGTGCAGGAGATGCTCACGGCGGTACGCGCGGTGAAGGCGTACGTGCGCGGCGACTTTGAGTGCGAGGAGTTTCGCCGCGTGAACGAGGGCCTTGCCGCCACAAGCGAGCAGACGTTTCGGCTGGCAGTGCTCAACATGCCCGTGCTCTACGTCTCGATGTATACCGCTACGACCCTTATCATGTGGTTCGGCGGACAGATGATCTTAGGCGGGGCGCTCCAGGTGGGCGAGCTCACGGGCTTCCTGTCATACGTGATGCAGATCTTGAACTCGCTCATCATGATCTCCAACGTGTTTTTGCTGCTTACGCGCTCGCTCGCAAGCGTGCACCGCATCTTTGAGGTGCTGGATGAGCCCATCGACCTCACCTCGCCCGACCATGCGATCATGCACGTCGCCGACGGCTCGATCGTGTTCGACGACGTCTCGTTCAAGTACCGCGCGGATGCCGAGAAAAACGTGCTCGAGCACATCTCGCTTGCGATTCCCGCCGGCTCTACGATAGGGATACTCGGTGGCACGGGTTCGGGTAAGACTACGCTCGTGCAGCTCATACCGCGCCTCTACGATGCGACCGCGGGACGGGTCTGCGTGGGCGGTGTCGATGTGCGCGCCTACGATTTGGCCGCGCTCCGCGATGCCGTTGCCATCGTGCTTCAGAAAAACGTGCTCTTCTCGGGAACGGTCCGCGATAACCTGCGCTGGGGCGACGCTAAAGCGAGCGACGAGGAGTTGCTTGCGGCGTGTCGTCAAGCGCGGGTGGATGAGTTTCTCGACCGGCTGCCCGGCGGGCTCGACTACGACCTCGGCCAGGGTGGTGTGAACGTCTCGGGCGGGCAGAAGCAGCGCTTGTGCATCGCACGCGCCCTGCTCAAGCATCCGAAGATCATCATTTTCGATGACTCCACGAGTGCGGTCGACATGACGACCGACGCCCAGATTCGCGCCGCGCTTGCCGAGCTTACGGACGTGACAAAGATCATCATCGCGCAGCGTGTGAATTCGGTTGAAGGCGCCGACATGATCGTGGTGCTCGATGACGGCCGCATCAGCGCAGCGGGCACGCACGAAGAACTGCTGGCTACGAGCGAGATCTATCGCGAGATCTACACCTCGCAGCAATATGGCGCTGATAAGGGAGGTGAGCGCTGATGCCGGCACCGGGAAACAAGCCCAAAAACCTGCTCCATACGGTACGAGAGCTGATGGCGTATCTGGGAAGGCACAAGCTGCTCTTTGCCGCCGTGGCGGTGCTCGTTACCGTATCGGCTGTTGCCAACCTGTTGGGTACATACATGATCCGCCCCGTGGTCGATGCGCTCGCAGCAGGGAATTACACAGCGTTTGTCGAGAACATCATCCTCACGGCATGCATCTACCTTGCGGGTGTTGTTGCTGCCCTCGGGTACACCCAGACGATGGTGCATGCTGCCCAGAAGGTGCTGGTCGATATTCGCCGCGACTTGTTTGAGCACATCCAAACGCTGCCCCTCCGTTACTTCGATACGCGGAGTCGCGGCGATATCATGAGCTACTTCACCAACGATGTCGATACGGTTGCCGAGGCGATGAACAACAGCTTCGCCATGGTTATCCAGAGCTTCATCCAGATCGTGGGCACGCTCACCATGATCTTCATCTTGAACTGGCAGCTTTCGCTCATCGTTGTGCTGGGGTATGTGGCCATGTTCGCCTACATCGGCTTTTCCACGCATCGCAGCCGCCGGTACTTCCAGACGCAGCAGACGGTGCTCGGCGAGCTCGATGGCTATGTCGAGGAGATGGTGTGTGGCCAGAAGGTTGTGAAGGTGTTCAACCATGAGGCTGCCAACGTGGCGTCGTTTGGCGAGAGGAACGAGCAGCTGCGTCTTGCAGGCACGGGTGCGCAGGCATATGCTGCCTCGATGATCCCCGCTGTTGTTTCCATCAGCTATGTGAACTACGCCATCGTGGCGGCGGTTGGCGGTTGGATGGCCATCACCGGCGCGATCGACGTGGGCGCCCTCGCGAGCTACCTCGTGCTGGTGCGCCAGACCGCGTTGCCCATCAACCAGTTCACGCAGCAGTCGAACTTCCTGCTTTCAGCACTGGCAGGTGCCGAGCGCGTGTTCGCTGCCATGCACGAGGAGCCCGAGGTCGACGAAGGACGGGTGCGCCTCGAACAGACGGGCAAGAGCTCGTGGGTCTGGCGCATTCCGCAGGGCTGGGGCATCGGATCGTGGGGCGCGCTCGTACGCGTCGCCGAGACCCCGGCTCGCTCGCACGCCAACTCGTCTGAGCCCGCCGCTTGCGAGGCGGGTGCACAGGTTGGTGACACAGCCGTTGGCGTTGATGGAACGGTTCTCGCCGTGGGGTCGCTCCCACTGCGCGGCGACGTACGCTTCCACGATGTGAACTTTGGCTACGAGGCGGCACATGAGGTGCTCCACGATATCAACCTCTACGCCGAGCCCGGGCAGACCATCGCGTTCGTGGGTTCCACGGGCGCAGGCAAGACGACGATCACCAACCTCATCAACCGCTTTTATGATGTGCAGGATGGCGAGATCACCTTCGATGGCATCAACGTCAAGAACATCGAGAAGGACTCGCTGCGTCGCAGCCTGGGCATCGTGCTGCAAGATACGCATCTATTTACCGGCACCATTGCGGAGAACATCCGCTTCGGTAAGCTCGATGCAACCGACGAGGAGGTGCGCGCCGCGGCGCGCGTTGCCAACGCCGACAGCTTCATCCAGCGCCTGCCGCACGGATATGACACGATGGTGACTTCGGATGGCGCGAATCTCTCCCAAGGTCAGCGGCAGCTTTTGGCCATCGCTCGGGCCGCTATCGCCGATCCGCCGGTGCTCATCTTGGACGAGGCGACCTCTTCGATCGATACGCGCACCGAGATGCTCATCAACCGCGGCATGAAGCAGCTTATGGACGGTCGCACGACCTTCATGATCGCGCACCGGCTCTCCACCGTGCGCGATGCCGACGCCATCATGGTGCTCGACCACGGCCGCATCATCGAGCGCGGCACGCACGACGAGCTGTATGCGATGCACGGCGAGTATTGGCAGCTGTGCCAGGGCCTGAAGGAGCTTGATTAGGCCGAAGTCCAGCCGCCGAGGCGGGCGCGCACAGGGCGCACGCCCGTCTCGGCGGCGTATGGTGCCGCATGTTCGGGGCGGAGTATTCGATTTTCATGGAACGAAGCCGTCGGTTGAATTTGTTTTTTCGGCTACGCAATGGTTTGACGTTGTGTGCCAATGTAGCATCAGGCCTCCAGCAAAATGTTAGCTGGTAAAAGGGCGCGCCCATCATCGCATGGGGGCTGGCTACTCAGAAGCGCCATCGGGAATCATTGAATACCTGCATTTTCACCACCAGTGTGCGCGTCTCCTCTCGTGTCGAGCGTACGGGAGGCATCCTGTGCGCCCAGCATTGCGGTATGATACTCAAATAAGAATAATGCGAAGACGAAGGGCGCCGGTTGCGCAGTGCGCCTCGTGAGACGGTGAGGAGCGGCGATGGCGGAGGAGCTTCATGACGGCTTTGGTCGCGGTATCAGCTATCTGCGTATCGCGGTGACCGATAAATGCAATTTCCGCTGCGTGTACTGCATGCCGCCTGAAGGGGTGCCGCCGCGTGCCCACGACGAGCTGCTCACCGCCGAGGAGATCGCGCGCTTCGTGCGCATCGTTGCCGCCGAGGGTGTGCGTCGCATTCGCCTGACCGGGGGCGAGCCACTCGTTTCGCATCGCATCGTGCCGCTTATCCGGGCGATTCGCGCCATTCCCGAGATCGAAGATGTCTCGCTCACTACCAACGGCGCGCTGTTGCCGCGGTTGGCCCCCGAGCTCAAAGATGCCGGGCTTGATCGGGTGAACATCTCACTCGATACGCTCGATCCCGCGCAATTCCGTGAGATCACACGGCTCGGCCGCCTTGAGCAGACGCTCGCGGGCATCGATGCGGCGCTCGCGTACGGTTTTGATCCAGTGAAGGTGAACTGCGTGGTGGTGCGCCGTCTTAACCAGGATATCTTCGGGCTCGCCAGGCTCTCGCTCGACCGGCCTGTGCACGTGCGCTTTATTGAGTACATGCCCATTGGCGATGAGGAGACAGGGACCACGCGCGCGTTGGATGTTTCCGAGGTCGCGGGTGGTGCGATAAGCGATGCGGCGGCGAGCGGCCCCCATTGTCCCGGCGGGGCGAATGCCGGAGCGTGGGATGCAAGCGACACGGTGCCCTCCGCGGAGCTCCGTGCGCATGTTGCGCGCGCCGGCGCGGATGTCGGCATTGGCGCCCTCGAGCCGGTTGTGGCAGATGACGGTCCCGCTGGTGCCGGGCCGGCGGCGTATTGGCGCTTTCCGGGCGCGGCGGGTACCGTGGGCTTCATCTCGGCGATGTCGAACCACTTCTGCAGTGCCTGCAATCGCATGCGCCTGACCGCCGACGGTGCGATTCGGCCGTGCTTGTTCTCAGACGCCGAATACCGGGTGCGCGAGACGCTGCGCACCGGCGATGATGCTGCCGTCGCTGCCATCTGGCGCGATGCCGTGGCGCATAAGCCGCAAGAACATCAGATGATCGAGGGTACCGAGCGCTTCATGTCGCAAATTGGAGGATGAGACGGATGACGATGGATGCTGGTTGCGCTAGAGGCGAGAATCCGCAGGGCGCTGTTCAGCGCGATGCGTATCGTGACGAATTGACGCACGTCGATGAGCGCGGTGACGTGCGCATGGTCGACGTGTCCGAGAAGGCTGTGACCAAGCGCCGTGCGATAGCCGAGGGCGCGATTCTCATGCATCCCGAAACCCAGGCGATGGTGCTTGAAGACCGCGCGAAGAAAGGCGACGTGCTCGCCTGCGCGCGCGTCGCCGGCATCATGGCGTCCAAGCGCACGAGCGAGCTCATCCCCATGTGCCATCCGCTCATGATCACGAAGGCCAGGGTGGATATCGAGCCCATTGCCGCGCCCGCGCAGATGAAGGCTACGGAGACGGGGGAGCTTGCTGCGCCCGATGGCTGGGCGGAGGCGCGCGACGATGGCCGCGTGGGCTTTCGGGTGCGGGCCACGTGCGGCGTCACGGGCGTGACCGGTATCGAGATGGAGGCGCTCACCGCGGCGAGTGTGGCGTGCCTTACCATCTACGACATGTGCAAGGCCGTGGACCGCGGTATGGAGATCGTCGATGTGCGCCTTATGCGCAAGGAGGGCGGTCGCAGCGGTTTGTGGGAGCGGCACGACGCACCGGCGCGGGCAGATGCGCCCGTCGCTTGCAGCGCAGCGCCCGCCGCCGCGCCGGCCATCGCCTTCATCGGCTACCAGAATTCGGGGAAGACCACGCTCGTGGAGAAGGTTATCGCCGAGTTGTGCCGCCGCGGCCTGCGCGTGGGCACGGTGAAGCACCACGGCCACGCCGGCTTTGATATCGACGTGCCGGGCAAAGACTCTTGGCGCCATGCCCAGGCGGGGAGCCGCCATGTGGGGCTCGTCTGCGCCGATCGCTATGCCGAGTATGCCTCGACCGAGCAGGAGCTGCCGCTCGAGGAGCTGCTCGCGCGGTTCACCGATGTCGATGTGGTGCTGGTTGAGGGATATAAGGCGGCGGGGCTGCCCAACGTGGTTGTGGCGCGCTCGGGAGTGGACCGCATGCGCGGCGCCAGCTCGCTCGATCTCATCGACGGCGGTACGCAGGCCATCGCCTGCAACGATGCGTTGATAAGCCGTATTCACCTGCGCGTGCCGGTGGTTGATATCAACAACGCCGCTGCGGTCGCCGATGTTGTCGAGACATGGCTTTCGGGGGCAGGCAAATCGGGTACCATAGGGTAACGCCTTGAGGGGTTCGCGCCCCGTTGCCAGGGCGATGTGTTGGCGAGGCCGTGTCGCCCCGACCGCCGCGCTCGCGCGGCATAGACAAAGGAGGCTCGTATGAACGAGCTCGAGCAGTATGGAAGCCCGATCTACCAGGAGGGTCCGGCGCCCAAACTCATCTCGCGCAGGCTGTATAACGTGGTGCTTACCGGTTTGGTGGTGCTTTCGTTTGCCATCATGGCAGCGTGCTCGTACTTCACGAACACCATCGCGTTCGCGTACTTCGTGATCCAGAATCCGCTGGCGTTCACGTTCGGCACCATTGGCGGCAGCATCGTCGGGCTGATCTGCATGAGCATCGGCCGCTCCAAGGAGAACCTGGCGCTCGCGCTTGTGGGCTATGCGGTGTTCAGTCTGACGTTCGGCTTCACCACCTCGCTTGCGCTGTCGTATTACTCGCTTGCAAGCATCTCGATGGCGTTTTCTGCCACGGCGGGCATCATGGTGGTCTTCGGTGCGGCAGGCATCATGTTTCCGCAGTTTTTCGCGCGCATTCAAGGCATCATCTGCTTCGGTCTGCTCGCCATGATCGTGGTCGAGCTCGTGCTCATGTTCCTGGGCGTACAGCAGACCTTCACCGATATCGTGGTCGTGCTGCTGTTCTGCGGCTTCATTGGCTACGACGTATACCGCGCACAGACCGACGCGCCCACGCTGGTGAACGCTCTGTGGTATGCCATCGAGCTGTACCTCGATATCGTGAACGTGTTGCTGCGCCTGCTGCGCATCTTCGGCAACAGGGATTAGCGTCAGCCGCCGCGTTGCCGGCTTGATAGCGTTCCATGTTCGGCGCCCGTTCCGCTCGATGCGGGACGGGTGCTTTCGTGTGTGCCCCGGTTGGCGGATTGTCGCGTTTGCCGATTTCTGCAGGAATCGAGGCGTCTGGGCGGGTACACATGCTCTAAACGTGCCCCGCGTGTGATAGAGGAGGCCGCCCATGACGTCGATGCAGGTTGCGATCGGTATGATTCCCGAGCCCGCGCGCGACTGCGCGGGCGCGCCCACGGCGCTTTCGGATCAAACCATCTCGGAGCGGGTCGAGAAGGTGCTTGCCCGCATGGGCGAGCTCGGGCTCGACCAACTGGTCATCTACTGCGATGTAGAGCATGCGGGCAATTTCACCTACCTTGCCGGGTTCTTCACGCGGTTCGAGGAGGGCTTGCTCGTGGTGGATGCCAGCGGGGCCATGTGCTTTGTGCTGGGGAACGAGAACTACAACAAGGCGGGCAAGGCGCGCCTCGATGCGCGTGCCGTGCTTGCGCCAGTGTTCTCGCTGCCCAATCAGCCTGATGCTGTGCAGCGTCCGCTCGCCGAGCTGCTGCGCGAGGCGGGCGTGCGAACGGGTGCGCGCGTGGGGTTGGCGGGCTGGAAGCTCTTCACCGTGTCTGGGGAAGCGTCGGGGCGCGCCGCCGAGCGCTTCGATGTGCCGGCGTTCATCGTCGAGGCGCTACGCGATGCGGCGGGCGCAGACGGCACGGTGGTCAACGCCGCGAACGTCTTCATTGGGGCCGGTGGCGTGCGCACCACGAACAACGCGAACGAGATCGCGCATTACGAGTTTGGCGCGGCGCTCGCCTCGGATGGCATGCTCGACGCGCTCGACGCCGTTATGCCCGGCGCGTCCGAGATGGATCTGGGCGACAGGCTCGCGCGGCGCGGCAGGCACACCAACGTGGTGACCATCGCCGCGAGCGGTCCCCGGTTCGTGGGCGCCAACATGTTTCCCAGCGAGAACACCGTGAAGTGGGGCGATCCCGTATCGCTCACCGTGGGCTATGCCGGCGGACTATCGAGTCGCGCCGCATATGCGGTGAGCACGGCCGATGAGTTACCGGCGGGGCAGCGCGACTGGTTTGAGCGCGTAGTTGCTCCGTACTATACCGCCTATGTGCGCTGGCTCGAATGCGTGCACGTGGGTATGACGGGAGGCGAGCTGTTCGAGTTGGTCGAGCGCCTGCTGCCGCGTGCGGAGTATGGATGGTCGCTCTGCCCGGGGCACCTCGTGGCCGATGAGGAATGGCTCTGCTCACCGGTGTACGAGGGCTCGAGCGAGCGCATCGCAAGCGGCATGCTCTTCCAGATCGACATCATCCCCGCAGTTCCCGGTTATGCCGGCGTGAGCGCCGAGAGCACGGTCGCCGTGGCCGACGCCGCCCTGCAGCGCGAGATCGAGACCTGGTATCCCATGCTGTGGAGCCGTATCCAAGCCCGACGCGCCTACATCGAGGGGACGCTTGGCATCCGGCTCTCGGGCGAGGTGCTGCCCATGTGCTCGACCGTTGGCTACCTGCGGCCCTATCTGCTCAATCATCGCAAGGCATGTTACGTGGTGCGCACGTAGGCAGGCGAGGATGGCACCGGCGCGTGCGGTGGCGATGGCGGCATCTCAGACGTTGCCATCGCGTGACCGGCGGACGTTGCCGGCGCGTGACGTGCGCGGCGCCGCGTATAATGATGCGCATTGACCAACCGGATTTGCCACCGGAAGGAGCGCTCATGGCACTCACCGAGAACGATGTGCGCGGCATCGCCGACTACGCGCGCATCGCGCTCACGGACGACGAGCTTACCGAGATGACGGCGTATATGAACGATGCTGTGGCGATGCTCGAGCCCGTGCTCGCCTATAACCTGCCCGATATCACACCCACGTTCCATCCCATCGGAGATCTGTCGAACGTCATGCGCGAGGACGCGCAGGCACCGGCGCGCGATCTCTCGCGCGAGGCGGCGTTGAGCAATGCGGGTGCCGCGCGCGACGGCAGCTTCCGCGTGCCCTCGATTCTGGGGGAGGATGAGTAGCATGGCGACAAGTTTCGATGCCCTCACCGCCGCACAACTTGCAGCGGGTGTCGCCTCGGGTACGTGGTCGGCAGTCGAGGTGGCGCACGCCGCGCTCGACGCCATCCAGGCGCGTGAGGCCGAGGTGCAGGCATTTGTGCAGGTGAACCCCGAGCTGGCGCTGGCGGCAGCCGAGCGTGTTGACGCGGCGCGTGCCGCGGGGGAGGCGCTGCCGCCGCTTGCGGGCGTGCCGGTGGCCATCAAGGACAACATGAACCTCACGGGCACGCGCACCACCTGCGCGTCCCGCATGCTCGAGAACTACGAGTCGCCCTATACCGCCACGTGCGTGCAGCGCATGCTCGACGCCGGCTGCGTGCCGGTGGGCAAGGCCAACATGGACGAGTTCGCGTTCGGCAGCTCAACCGATAGCTCGGCGTTCCACCCCACGAACAACCCGTGGGATACCGCGCGCGTGCCGGGTGGCTCCTCAGGCGGCTCGGCGGCGGCGGTTGCCGCGGGCATGGTGCCGCTTTCGCTCGGCTCCGACACGGGTGGCTCCATTCGCCAGCCGGCGGCGCTCTGCGGCGTCGTGGGTATGAAACCCACGTACGGCGCCGTGTCGCGCTACGGCGTGGTGGCATTTGGCAGCTCGCTCGACCAGGCGGGTCCGTTCGGCCGCACGGTCGAGGATGTAGCGCTTGCGATGGATGCGCTCGTAGCCGGCGGCCGGGACGCGTACGACTCCACCTCGCAGGAGGTGGCGCCCTCGTTTGCGCAGGCGGCGCGCGCCGCGGCCGAGGGACTTGCCGGCAGGCGCATCGGCCTCGTGCCCGCCTTCATGGATGCCGAGGGGCTCACGCCCGAGGTGCGCGCGGGCGTCATGCGTGCCGCTGCCGCGCTCGAGGCGGCCGGTGCCGAGCTCGTCGAGGTCGATCTTCCCCATGTCGATGCGGCAATTGCCGCCTACTACGTGATCGGTCCGGCTGAGGCGTTCTCCAACCTCGCTCGCTTCGACGGCATTCGCTACGGCTACCAGGAGCCGGGGTGCACCACGCTCGCCCAGCAAAGCGCGCGCTCGCGCGCCCACGGCTTCGGCGCGGAGGCCAAGCGGCGCCAGATGCTCGGCGCCTATCTGCTTTCGAGCGGTGTGTACGATACGTACTACTACGCCGCGCAGAAGGCGCGCACGCTCATCACAGCCGATTACGCGACGGCATTTGCGCAGGTCGATGCCATTCTCATGCCGGCGACGCCGCATGCGGCCTTCCGGCACGGCGAGATTTCCGATCCCACGCAGATGTATCTCTCCGATATGTACACCATCTCGCTCAACATCGCCGGCAACGGCGGCATCTCGGTGCCGGTGGGGCTGGGCGAGGATTCCGGCCTGCCCATGGCGGCGCAGCTCGTGGCGCCGGCGTTTGCCGACGAGCGGCTCATCACCTTCGCTACCGTCATCGAGCGCGGGTGTGCTGCCGCGTCGGGCGAAGCGGTTCTCGGCGTGGCACCGGCGTTTGCCGGGAAGGGAGGTGAGCTCGCATGAGGGAGCTCAACGAGGTGCTTGAGGACTGGGAGGCCGTGATCGGCCTCGAGATCCATACCGAGCTCACCACGCTCGAGACCAAGATGTTCTGCAACTGCAAGCTCACGCACGATGATGAGCCCAATACGCACGTCTGTCCCGTGTGCCTGGGCCTTCCGGGCGCGCTGCCCGTGCCCAATCGCCGCGCGATCGAGTACATCGTGAAAGCGGGCCTCGCTACCAACTGCGAGATCCAGAAGCACTCGATGTTCTACCGCAAGCACTATTTCTATCCGGATATGGCGAAGAACTTCCAGACCACGCAGGGGCCGGTGGCATTTGCCATGCACGGGCATCTCGATCTTGAGGTCACGGGCCGCGGTGCCCAGGAGCGCCCTGCGTGCGCGTTCGGCGAGGCCGAGGCTGCGAGCCTGGCAAGCGCCAGCGCCGGTGCGGTTGGTCTCTCCGCCGATCTCTCCCGCATGGCGGGTGAGAAGGGGAGCGGTGAGGCTACCGGGGGAGCGCTCGCGGGCCTCTCCTCGTACGATACCGCCTCGCTCGCTATGGCCGAGCGCCATGCCGACGGCTCGTACACCGTGCCCATCCGCATCTTGCGTATCCACATGGAGGAAGATGCCGCCAAGATGGTGCATGTGGGCGGCGAGGAGGGCCGCATCGGCGGCGCGGCGGAGAGCCTTATTGACTACAACCGCTGCGGCACCCCGCTCATCGAGCTCGTCACCGAGCCCGACCTGCGCACGCCCGAGGAGGCGCGCCTCTTCATGGAGAAGCTTCGTCGCATCTTCGTGACGCTGGGCATCTCCGATTGCTCGATGGAGAAGGGGTCCATGCGCTGCGATGGCAACGTGAGCCTGCGCCGTCGCGGTTCCACGAAGCTGGGCACCAAAACCGAGCTCAAGAACCTCAACTCCTTCAAGGCCCTGCACGATGGCCTTGCCTACGAGATCTGCCGCCAGGCCGAGGTGCTGGAGGAGGGCGGTGAGATCTATCAGGAGACCCGCCATTGGGAGCCCAGCCGCAAGCGCACCGTGGTGATGCGCACCAAGGAGACGGCAGACGACTACCGCTTCTTCCCCGATCCCGACCTGGCCCCCTTCGACCTCACGGACGAGTTCATCGAGCGCTGCGCCTCCGAGATTCCCGAGCTGCCCGATGCCAAGCGCGATCGCTTCGAGCGCGATTTCGGCATCAAGCGCGCCGACGCCGAGCAGCTTGCCGGCGACCCCGCGACGGCGGATTTCTTCGAGCGAGCCGCGGCGGGCCTTTCCGGTAAAGCCGCTCAAACGGTGGCGAATCTCATCGTGAACGAGCTCACGGGGTATCTGAACGCCGCTGGTGCCGAGGTGACGCTTGCCACCTGCGGCATCGCGCCCGAGCAGGTGGCCTCGCTCGCGCGCTTGCTTGCAGAAGACGCCATCAGCTCAAACCAAGGGCACGAGGTCTTCGCGCTCATGGCCGAGACGGGCGATGATCCCGCCAAGATCGTCGACGAGCGCGGCATGCGCCAGGTGAGCGACACGGGTGCGTTGCAGGCGGTGGTCGATGCGGTGCTCGCGCGCTGCGAGGACCAGGCGCAGCAGTATCGTGACGGCAACACCAAGGTGCTTGGTTTCCTTGTGGGCCAATGCATGCGGGAGAGCAAGGGGACCGGCAACCCCAAGCTCTTCAACGAGCTGCTTCGGGAGTCGCTCTCGTAGGATTGCTGCAAAGGGAGGCCGATCATGTACAGCCCGTTTCTCGACGAGAACGGTCGGCCAAAAGGCCTGCAAGATGTCGCGTACAGCGATCTTGCCCAGCTTGCCGAGCTCGACGAGGGCTACGTGCTCGAGTTCAAGCGGTCGTTCACCGCGACCGTGAAGGCCAAGGTGCCCAAGATTATCGCTTCGTTTGCCAATTCGCGTGGTGGTTGGCTGGTGATCGGCATTGCCGACGACGACCATGCGGTCTGCGCGGTCCCGCGTGCGTCTGCCGATTACAGCCAGATCATCGGTGAGCTCTGCCGGCGGCACATCTCGCCCGCACCTCCCTTCGACGTGCGCTTCATCGCCGATCCGGCCAACGACGCCCAAGGCGTTATCGTGGTCGCCGTCGAGGAGGGTGGGTTCCCGCCATACGTAGCCGACGGCGTGGTGGAGATCCGCGAGGGCTCGACATCGGGGCCGGCGGTGGGGTCGGCGCTCGTCGAGCTGTACGATAAGGCGATGCGGCATCAGCACCATATTGCCGAGTTCTGCCGCAGGACCGTGTACTACGCACGGCCCGTACCGCTGTTCGATCTATACCTGTACCGTTTGGGTGCCGCGCGGCGCGATGTCCCGGGACGCGGCGAGATACAGGAGCGGGCGGACGCCATGCGCCGCGCCTTCGCGGCGCAGGGGCTCACCTGCCATGTGCAGCACGCGCATGATTCGCTGATCTTTCGGACCTCGATCGCATTTGACGGGTTCGTGCCCCATTCGGCAATCGAGCTGTTTCCCGATGAGTCCATCAAGCTCACGGTGCCTGCCGTGCTATGCCCGCCCGAGGAACGTGCCGCCGCACTTGAAGCGCTGCGCGCGGCATGCGGCGCTGCCCCGGCAGACGACGTGACGGCGCTGCGTAACCGCGATGCGCGCGTTATGTCCGCCTCCGATACGCTGCGGCGCGTGACGCGCGTGGCATCGCTGCTCGACCGCTACATCCGCGTTCGCTCATCGAGTTGGCAGCACTATGCAGCCGCATATGAGCTCGAGAACATGGCGGGCGTGCTGCTCTGGTCGAACGACCCTCTCTATCTGGCCTATGCGCGAGACCATGGGCCGCTGTTCTGCGGTACCACCGATTGCCGCAGCCGCGTGCGTTATCTGGACGACGGCGAGCACGATTCGTTCCGGGCGCGCCAATTCGCTGGCAGCCACTTTTTCGAGGCATGCGGCTTGCCGCTCGGTTCGCCTGCGCCGGAGGATAACGCCCTCGTTGATGCGCTGCTGCGCACCGAGCGCGGTGCCAAGTCGTAGCACGCGTTGCGCGAACGGCTATGGAGCATGATCGAAAAAAGCGAACACCCTTGCTGCCAAAGGTGTTCGCCTCATGATGCGGTTGGTGGAGCCGCGGAGAATCGAACTCCGGTCCACGAAAGCCCCCTGATCGGCATCTCCAGGCTCAGTCGCTGATTTGATCTCGGGCGCGTTGCGCGCAGCGACACGCTCGCAGCGTCCCAACCGGTTCGATCTTAGCCCGCGCCATACCGATTACGTGCGCAGGAGCATTCCCCTGAAATGACACCGCACCCGGGGCGGGGAAGACCCGGGATTGGCGTGCCTGCTATAAATTAAGCGGCAAGAGCCAGCTGGGGCTCGTAAGAAGAATTCTTGTCAATTCATTTTGACAGTACCCCTGTTTAACGTGGCGAGGA
>CALUFC010000001.1 GCA_944319885.1 uncultured Coriobacteriaceae bacterium | reverse complement strand
GTGGTGGTGCCGTCACCCACGGTGTCGTTGGTCTTGGTGGCGACCTCCTTCACCAGCTGGGCGCCCATGTTCTCGATCTTGTCCTCGAGCTCGATCTCCTTGGCAACAGAAACGCCGTCGTTGGTGATCGTGGGAGCGCCATACGAACGCTCGAGCGCCACGTAGCGGCCCTTGGGGCCCATGGTAACGGTCACAGCATCGGCGAGCTTGTTCACGCCGCGGGCGAGCTTGGCGCGCGCCGAAGTGTCAAACGTAATGTCTTTAGCCATTGTTGTCTTCCTCCAAAGGAATTGCGGTTGCTATCGAATCTGTGAACGAGTTTGCGCGGTACGTGCTACTCGATCACCGCGTAGATGTCATCGGCACGCAGCAGCAGGTAGTCCTCGCCGTCGACCTTGACCTCGTTGCCACCGAACTTGCCGTAGATCACGTGGTCACCGGGCTTGACGTCCATCGGCAGGCGCTCGCCGGCATCGTTGAGCTTGCCCGCGCCCACGGCAACAACCTCGCCGCGCTGCGGCTTCTCCTGGGCGTTGCTGGCAATGTAGAGACCCGAAGCGGTCTTCTGCTCGGCTGCATCGGGCTTGACGAGAACGCGATCTCCAAGCGGCTTGAGACTCATGAGTGACTCCTCCTTCGTTGGTTGCGCGCGAAACGACGCCCGCGCACATCCATCATTTCAGTACGCAGAGAATAGTACCCATGAATCAGAACTTATACAACGATGAAGCAAAAAATCTTATCAATTGACACTTAGATTTTGTGATGTGCTCAAACGCAGGGAAGATTGCCGAGCAGCACAGCACCAAGGTCCGCGCGGCATCGTGCGCCTCCGTAAACCGTCACCGCGCGGCATCCGCCTCGTCCAAGCGCGCCAGCAACTCACCGCGCAACCTTCTGGCGCGCGGCGTCAGCGGCTCGAGCAGGCCCTCGTCAAGATAGGCACGCGCCCGCGCGCTGTCGCCGTGCAGCAGCTCGTATTCTGCAAGCCGCAGATACCAGTCCACACGATTGAAGTGAAGCCGCGCCCCAGCCAACTCCTCACGCATGAACGCCGCATCGTCGGCCGACCATGCTTGATGGTCCATACATGCGATATCAAGTGCCCGCAGCAGCTGCGCCACCTCTCTCGCGAGCTTCTTAACGCGAATCCCGCCCGCAGCGAGCGCGCGGAGCTCAGCCATCGCGGCATCGCGTCCGGCGATATCGCCCAGGTCGTTACAGCAAAGCACGCTCACATTGAGCACACGAATCTGTTGGACCATCGGACGACGCTTGGTGCCCATGCGCGCTAGCTCGTCAAGAGCCCCTGCCACATCATCTGCCGCGAATGCGCAAAACGCAAGCTCGAGCGCCACAGTTGCCTGGGTAGAACGGCGCTTCCACTGCGCCGCGAAACGCTCCATGACCTTCCGGTATTTCTCGACATCGCAGTCGTTGTACAAAATCCCCTGCAGCTCGCGAAAGCGCGTATTCATTACGAGATTGAACAGTACGAACAACACGCCAATGAGGAGCAGCATAAACAGATATGCCGGCATATCATGCGCATCGAGCGCGGCGATGGCACCGATGCCAAGAAGCACGATGAGCGTAACGTATCCCGCATACAGCATCCGAAACCGTGAGCGATACATAAGAAACGCCTCGTCGGCGCTCATCTGCACGTAGGCCGATGCTGAGGAGAGCGGAGAGCGCGGCGCGCCCGGAGCAGGGGCGGTATGATGCGGAGCGGATGCATCGACATCCTTGGACAACTCGTGATCACGTTGCCGTGCATCGTCCTCGTAATCGACCATGTTGCCTCCCGTTTACGCCTTGGAAACGGCACGCCGCCACCTATCGATATCACTAGTATAGTGGGATAGATGGCGAGCACAGACCGAGCACACGCCGCTCCCCTATGCCGCCGAGACCGAGGGAGCACGCCATGGAATGCACAACGCAGCCCAACAGCACCGATGCAACAAGCATGATCCGCCGCATGGCGCAAACGCTCGAGCCCTACATCATCGAGCAGCGCCGGCATTTCCATGCGCACCCCGAGCTGAGCCTGCGGGAATATCACACGACCGATGACATCGCCCAAGAACTCGACGCAATGGGTATTCCCTACGAGCGCCCCCTTGCAACGGGTCTTGTGGCAACGCTGCGCGGGACGGCAGCGGGCGCCTACCTCCCTGACGGCTCGCCCCGGCGCCGCCTGCTCATGCGCGCGGATATCGACGCGCTCGCCGTCACCGAGCAGACCGGCGCACCCTATGCAAGCAAAAACGAAGGCGTTATGCACGCCTGTGGCCACGACTGCCATATCGCCATGATGCTCGGCGCGATGCGCATCCTTTCCACCATGACCGACCAGCTTGCAGGCGAGGTCCGCGTGGTGTTCCAGCCATCAGAGGAAAACGGCCGCGGTGCCAAGATGATGATCGATGCAGGCGTGTGCGACAGCGTCGACAGTGCGTTCGCGATGCATATCTGGAGCGAGGTCGATGCCGGCACCATTTCCTGCGAGGCCGGTCCGCGCATGGCGAGCACCGACTGGTTCCGTATCGACGTCTGCGGATCGTCTGCCCACGGCGCTATGCCGCAGCGCGGCGCAGACGCGCTTGTTGCCGCCGCAGAGATGGTCAACGCCCTCCAGACCATCGTGAGCCGTAATCTTTCGCCCTACGAGCCGGCCGTCATCACGATCGGCGAGCTCCACGCCGGAAGCGCGCGCAACGTCATCGCCGGCTCGGCGTACCTCACCGGCACCGTTCGCACCTATAGCGAACAAGCGCGCGAGCGCACGCATCGCCTCATGGAGCGCGTTGTGCACCATACCGCCGAGGCGCTCGGGGTTACCGCGCAACTCGATCTCACCCGTGCTCACGGCGCAGTTGTCAACGACGCCGCTGCCTCCAAGCGATGCCGGCGCGCAGCCGAGCGCGTGCTGGGTCCGAATGCCGTCGGCAGCTACCGCGGCACGCTCTCAGGCGAGGACTTCTCGCGGTTCCTGAACCGCGTGCCCGGCGTGCTCGCCTTCGTGGGCACGCGCAATCCCGCAATCGGCGCCACCTATCCGCAGCACTCATGCTTCTACACCGTCGACGAGAGCGTACTCGTCAACGGCTCGATGCTCGCCGCACAGTACGCCGTGGATTTTCTCGCCGAATAGCGTGGCCGAGAACCGCTCTCATCCACGGTGACCTGAGACGCGAAATAGCACAAGCCCGCCGTTTCTGGCTGATACAAGGGCCAGAAACGGCGGGCGATCACGTGTGTTCAGTTTCTTTCTCGGAGACGCGGGCGCCCCGCGGGCGCTCGCGGCTCGCGCCACGGGCGCGCGGCGGCGCGGTGTCGTGCCCTTAGAATGCAGCCTGCACGGCGCCGTCGAAGGTCTCGTCGAGATACGCCTTGAAGTCATCGGTGGTGAGCACATCGACCAGCGCCTTGATGCGGGGGTCGTCCTCGAGCTCAGGCGTGGTGCAGATGACGTTGGCGTACTCCTCACGGATGATCTCGGAGTCGGCGCTCTCCTGGGCAACGGCGTCCTTCAGCGCGAGATCGGCATCGATGGCGTAGTTGCCGTTGATGACCGCGAAGTCGACATCCTGGATGGTACGCGGCAGCGCAGCGGCCTCCTGCTCGGAGAACTGCAGGTTGTGCGGGTTCTCGGTGATGTCGTTGGGCGTCGCCTCCAAGCCGGCGTCTGCAGACAGCGTGATGAGCCCCTGCTCCTCGAGCAGCTTGAGTGCGCGACCCTCGTTGGTGGGATCGTTGGGGATCGAGATGGTGGCACCGTCGGCGATAGCGGAAAGATCGGAGGACTTACCCGCGAACACCGCCATGGGCTCGAAATGGATGGCGCCGACGTTTACCAGGTCCGTCCCGTTCTCGTCGTTGTAGTTGTTGAGATAGTTGATGTGCTGGAAGTAGTTGCAGTCGATGTCACCGGTCTCGGTGTCCTTGTTGGGCATGATGTAATCCGTGTACTCCTTGACCTCGAGTGTGATGCCCTGCTCCTCGAGCAGCGGCGCGGCGAAGTCGTTCAGGATCTCGGCATGCGGGCTGGGGCTTGCGCCCACCACGAGCGTCTCGGCAGCGGCGGCAGAGCCGGCGCCCTCGGAGGCGCCGTCACCGCTGCAGGCGGCGAGCGGGGCGACTGCGGCAATGCCGGCGGCAGCGGCGAGCAGTTGACGACGGGAGATGGTGATGTTGGCGTTCATGGATAATCCCTTCTGTGAGGAGAGCTTGTACCGTAAGACGAATGAATACAGCGAACAGTCGATGGGGCCTAGCGATTGGCCATGCGGTGATCGACCTTGCGAGCGAGCAGATCGCACACACTCTGGATGACCTGCACGATCACCACGATGATCACCACCGCCGCGATCATGACCTCGGTCTGGTAACGATAGTAGCCGTAGCGGATGGCGATGTCGCCCAAGCCGCCCGCGCCAAAGGCACCGGCCATAGCGATGTAGCCCAGCGTCGAGATGAGCGTGAGCGCGGCACCACGAATGAGCGACGGCAGGGTCTCGGGCAGCAACGCGTGGAACACGATGCACGGCACGCTCGCCCCACACGATTCGACTGCCTCGACCGACGAACGGGGAATCTCGGACAGCGACTGCTCCACCGTACGCGCCACAAAGGGCGCAATGGAAAACACGAGCGGCGGAATCACGCCGGCGATACCGGAGATGGTGCCCATAAGGATGCGCGTGAGCGGAATGATGGCGATCATGAGCACGATGAACGGGAACGAGCGCAAGATGTTAACGATCCAGCCCAAGATGCCGTTGAAGACGGGCTTGGGGCGCAGCGATCCCGGCGCAGTGAGGTAGAGCACCACACCGAGCGCGATGCCGATCACATAGGCGATGATGGTGGGCACGAGCAGCATAACAAGCGTGCTGAGCGTGCCTTCGAACAGGAGCTCGCCGTACTCGGCGACAAATTCCGAGAGGCTAAGCATCCCAATCAACCCTTCCCAGCAGCACCTTGGCGGCATGCGTCTGGGGATGAGCGAAGATCTCGGCTACGCTCCCCTGCTCCACCAGACGGCCGTGCTCGAGCACCGCCACGTTCTTGCAGATCTTCTCGACCACGTCCATGGAGTGCGTGATCACGGCGATGGTGACGCCAGTTTCGCGGTTCACGTCGCGTAGGATCTTGAGCACGGTGTTGGTGCTCGCCGGATCGAGCGCCGAGGTGGCCTCGTCGCACAGGATGTACTCGGGGTCGCAGGCGAGCGCGCGAGCAATGGCCACACGCTGCTGCTGGCCGCCGGAAAGTTGAGATGGATAGGACGATGCCTTCTCCTTGAGGCCGACCAGATCGAGCAGCTCGAGCGCACGAGCGCGGTTCTCCTCGGTGATCTTGCCCGTCGCGGCGCGATACGGGAAGCATACATTTGCCAGCACCGTCTTCTGCGCAAGCAGGCCGAAGTTCTGAAAGATCATGGCGACGCGGCGACGATACCGGCGCAGCTCGGCCCCTGAAAGACCGGTGACATCCTGCCCGTCGACAATGATCTGGCCCGACGTGGGGCGCTCGAGTAGGTTGATGCAGCGCACGAGCGTCGATTTACCCGCGCCGCTCATGCCGATGATGCCCGTGATATCGCCGTCGGCGATATCGAGCGAGACGTCGTCGAGCGCATGCGGCGCGCCGTCTCCTGCGCCATAGGTCTTGGTAAGGTGTTTGATTTCGATCACGAGTGAAGCTCCGCTCGATGATGTGGTCCAACGGAAGGCAAGCCGCCTCCCGCCGGAAGCGGCTTAACGAAGGCGCCCGGTCTTCCCATGCACGCGACAGGTTTGCGGCATGGCAAAGTGCCCGGGCGAGGGCATCTCCATAACCATCATCATCGTGATATGTGCAGCGGAAGTAAACATACAGGATAGGGTAGCAGCGGCGGCAAGCCGGCGCAACCCCGCCCCCATACGAGCCCGCTATGTTAGCGATTGGTTACAGGGCAGGCACTCGCGCTATTCCGCCGCTTCCTGCTCGGCAGCGTGGGCGCGCTTCTTGCTCTCGTTGTACTCCTCGCGCGTCACCACGTCCTCGATGCGCAGGTTGATGCCGGCGATCTCGAGACCGGTCATCGACACCAGCCGATCGGTGACGCGCTCCTTCACGTCCTCGAAGATAGCGGGTGCATAGCAGCCGTACTCGATGATAACCGAGATGTTCACCACGACGCGGTTGTCGTCGGTCACTTCCACCGAGACGCCCTTGGTAAGATCTTCGGCACCCAGCTGCTCCTGGAAGAAATGGATCAGGTTGCCCTTCATGCCGAGCACGTGCGGCACCTCGCGGGTCGCCATGGCAACGATCTTTTCGATCACGCCGTTGGAATAGGTAAGCGAGTCCTCGGTATCCTCGAGATCGTCCTCGTCGCCCTCAACGTCGGCCGTCGGAGCGACCACGGCATCCTCGGCGGGCTGGGCGTCTTTGCGCTCGATCGTCTCCTCGACAGGCGCATCGTCCTGAACGGTATCGATTACCTTATCCATCTTTGATCCTCTCGCATCGGCGGGCAGCCTGCCCTTCCCGTCTTACCATGGTGCGGGCAACGGCTAGCGTCGCCCGGCGAACAGCCTCCTGAAGAAGTTGACGATTCCATTATCCCCATCGCGAATCTGCCCAATCATGGCACCAACCATGACGAACACCGCAATCACGATCGTATCCCACAAGCCCAGCGTCAAGATGAGCACAGCGAGCACAAGGCCGATGAACCCGTATGACACCGTGAACGGATGGCCGGCAGCGTACTTCCACGCGGCGGCACCGAGCCCTTTGATGAAACCGACGGCGTTCTGGAGATCCTCAGAGGTTGACGCCTCGTGCGCTGCTTGGTGCGCTGCGTTTCCCGCATCCTTCCACGCCGAGCTGAGCCGTGCGCGAAAGCCGCGCGATTCCCCGGTGGCTGCTTCGGACTCGTTGCTCGCGGGAACCTGCTCGATCAACGGCTTCGGTGCACGCGCGCCCGTGTAGCTCGTCTGGTCGTTATGCTCGATCACGAGAGACCTCCTTGGTCACAATCGTCGTCTTGCTGGGAAGGAAACGCACGCTTACCGTGACGCCCGTAGCACCGAGCATGCGCTCGCACGCCGCCTGCACGCGCTCCTGGATATAGGCGGCATAGCGCGCCAGATCATGATCGATGAACGCGATCGCCTCGATGGTGAAGCGAATCTGCGAGCGGTCCTTGCCCGCAACGCGCGCCTTCACCGATTCCACCATGACGCCCTCCGCCTCGGCGGCGGCACGGGCAATCGAGGTAAGCGCCGCGCACGTCACCTGGATATCGGGATCCCCCGCCGGATGCACGGCATCGGGCGGGCGGCGCGCCAGAAACGCCTTGATCACGGTGATGAGCACGCCGAGCACCAGCACGGCGGCGCATGCGGCGAGCGCGATGCGCGCCGGCATGTGCTCGAGCATGAGGGTCAGGCGCCTGGTAAACGGCTCGGCGATCGCGCCCATGGCCGGCGCGACGCCCAGCCCGCAGGCGACGCCGGTCACCACGACCGCCGCCACGAGATAGAGCAGCGCCCCAATCTTTCCGAGAACGCGCACGCGATCCCCCTCGTGTTCCACGTGCCCGTTGGGCACCAGATAGTATCGGCAAAATTATACGCAAGCCGGGCCCGCGGCAACATGCCACATGGCCCGGCTTAAGCACATCGTCATATGTCGACGCGCGAAGGCTACTCCTCCTCGAGCGCCGCCACGATCTCGTCGGTCATGTCCATGGTGTGGTACACATCCTGGACGTCGTCGAGCTCCTCAAGACGGTCCACCAAGCGCTGCACCTTCTTGGCATCGGCGGCGGAAACAGCCGTGGGCGTGGTGGGAACCATGGTGAGCTCGGAGCCCTTGACCTCGATGCCCTGCTCCTCGATGCCCTTGGAGACGGCCATGAGATCGCCGGGAGCGGTCCACACGATCCACTCCTCGCCCGCGTCCTCATAGTCCTCGCCGCCGGCCTCGGCAACGGCCATCATGAACTCGTCCTCGTCGCCGGCGGCGCCATTGGCCATCATGTTTTCTTTCTTGTCGTTGGGATCGACGATCTCCTTCGCCACCACGATCTGGCCCTTGCGTTCAAACTGGAACGCCACCGAGCCGGTGGTGCCGAGGCTGCCGCCCGAGTGGGAGAACGCGGAGCGCACATCCGCGGCGGTGCGGTTGCGGTTGTCGGTCAGGCACTCGACATAGACCGCCACGCCCGCGGGGCCATAGCCCTCGTAAGCGATGTTCTCGTACACGGCGGCATCGGCGCCGGCGCCGAACGCCTTGTCGATCGCGCTCTTGATCTTGTCCTTAGGCATGGACTGCGCCTTGGCCTTGGCCACGGCAGCGGCGAGCGAAGCGTTGTTATCGGGGTTGGGGTCGTTGCCCAGACGCGCCGCAACGGTGATGTTGCGGGAGAGCTTGGAGAAGAGCGCGGAACGCTTAGCGTCCTGCGCACCCTTGCGATGCTTGGTTGTTGCCCATTTTGAGTGTCCGGACATGCGAGACTCCTTCTATATCATGCCAACCGAATCGCACACGGCACATTCGGCACACAGAAACATACGATTAGCAATGATATACCGATTATCGGCGGCGATAAAGCCCCCTTGCCGCTTGTCATGCAATGCGCACGCAGGCACGTCCTCAAGCGAAAACCCGGGATGCACGACGCACTAATATAAATAGTCCCCGATAGCAAACTCCCCGATAAACAGCAAAGAAATATCGAAAAAACCTCTTGTGCGCGCCGAGCGTCGGGAGTAAGATTCGTCGGCAACCACGGGGTCGTGATCCGGACACCCCTCCGCGGCCGTGTTTTCTTTTTCTTTGGATCGGTGGGAGCTGTGCCCACCGGCTAGGGGGAGGTTTTCATGGAAAGCCGCACCGGCGCGGTGCTGAGACAATCGGCGCCAACGCCCACCGAGCTGCATGATGGCTCGGACGCGCGGGTAGCAACCGGCGATAACGCCGACCCGCTTGATGCAATCAGAAGACAATCGATCGACCAGGTGCTGCAGGGACTTGCTTCCAGCCAGGGCGGCATCGCACCCGATGACGTGCAGAGACGCCAGGAGCGCTACGGCAAGAACCTCATCGAGAACGAGAAGAAGCGCTCGCCTATCATCGCGTTCCTCTCGAACTTCACGCACCTCATGGCCATCCTGCTCTGGGTTGCGGGCACCATCGCCTTCGTGGCGGGCATGCCCGAACTCGGCGTGGCGGTATGGCTCGTCAACGTTATCAACGGCGTATTCAGCTTCTGGCAGGAGCATCGCGCCAGCCAGGCAACGGAGGCGCTCAAGAAGATGCTTCCCGCCTATGCCACGGTGATCCGCGGGGGCGAGCAGCAAAAGATCCTGGCCGAGGACCTTGTTCCCGGCGACGTCATGCTGCTTGCCGAAGGCGACAAGATTTCCGCCGACGCCCGCGTAATCATGAGTGCAGACCTGCAAGTTAACCAATCGACGCTCAACGGCGAGTCGACGCCGTCGCGCAAGACCGCCGACGCCGTGCTCGAAGACGGGCTCTCTGCCGCCGAGGTTCCCAACCTCGTCTTCGCCGGCACGAGCGTCTCGGAGGGCAACGGCCGCGCCGTGGTGTTCCGCATCGGCATGGCAACCGAATTCGGCAAGATCGCACGCCTCACGCAGAACATGCAGGCCGCCGAGAGCCCGCTCACCCGCGAGCTCAACCGCCTCACCAAGCAGGTGACGATCTTTGCCATGTGCATGGGCATCGTCTTCTTCTTGCTCAGCATGTTCGTGGTGCACGAGCCGTTCGCTGCCTCGTTCATCTTCGCGCTGGGCATGGTGGTGGCGTTCATCCCCGAGGGCCTCCTGCCCACGGTCACGCTTTCGCTCGCCATGGCCGTGCAGCGCATGAGCCGGCGCAACGCGCTCGTGAAGAAACTCGATTCGGTCGAGGCGCTGGGATCGACGAGCGTCATCTGCACCGATAAGACCGGCACGCTCACGCAAAACGAGATGACCGTGAAGCACCTCTGGACCGCATCGCGCGAATACGAGGTCGAAGGCGTTGGCTATGCCCCAGAAGGTGCCATCACGGCCGAGGGCCGCAGCTGGCGGGCGGTCGACGACGCCGATCTGGAGCTGCTGCTCGAAGGCGGCATGCTCTGCGGCAACGCGCGCCTCGCCGCGCCGACCGAGGAGGGCAAGCGCTACGAGGTGTACGGCGACCCCACCGAGGCATGCCTCATCGTCTCCGCCCAGAAAGGCGGCATCGATGAAGGCGAGCTCGAGCAGCGCATGCCCCGCGTGAAGGAGCTGCCCTTCGAGAGCCGCCGCAAGCGCATGACCACCGTGCATGCGCTCGAGCATCCGCTCGATGGCGCGCGGCGCATCGCATTCGTCAAGGGCGCGCCCAACGAGGTCGTACGCCTCTCCGACTCCATCCGCCTGAATGGCGCGGTCGTGCCGCTTACCGATGAGCTGCGCGCGCAGATCACCGCCGCCAACGACGCCTACGCCGCCGATGGCCTGCGCGTGCTCGCCGTGGCCTACCGTCCGCTCGACGGCCCGAACGCCCGCCCGGACATCCCCGCCGCCCTCAGCGACTACACGCCCGATGCCATCGAGCAGCATCTCGTGCTCGTGGGTCTCGAGGTCATGATGGACCCGCCGCGCCCCGAGGTCGCCGCTGCAGTGGCCGAGTGCCGCCGCGCCGGCATCCGCATCGTCATGATCACCGGCGACTACGGCCTCACGGCCGCGAGCATCGCCCGGCGCCTCCATATCGTCGAGGGCGACGACCTCTCGGTTATCTCGGGTTTCGAGTTGTCCCAGATGTCCGACGAAGAGCTCAAGGAAAAGCTCGCCGGCCAAGTGGTCTTCGCCCGCATGGCGCCTGAGCAAAAGCTGCGCGTGGTCACCGCCCTGCAGGAAATGGGCGAGATCGTGGCCGTAACCGGCGACGGCGTGAACGATGCGCCCGCACTCAAGAAGGCCGACATCGGTGTGGCCATGGGCGTCACGGGCACCGATGTGGCCAAGGAAGCTGCCGACATGATCTTGACGGACGACAACTTCGCCTCCATCGTGGCAGCCATCGAGGAAGGGCGCGCCGTCTACAGCAACATCCGCAAGTTCCTGCTCTACATCTTGAACTCCAACGCGCCCGAGGCCGTCCCCAACGCCGTCTACCTGCTCTCCGGAGGCGCCGTGCCGCTGCCGCTCACCACGATGCAGATCCTCACGATCGACCTGGGCACCGATATGCTGCCGGCGCTTGGCCTGGGCACCGAGCCGCCCGAGGAGACCATCATGGACCAGCCGCCGCGCGATTCTCATGAACGGCTGCTCAACCGCCGCGTGCTGGTCAAGGCCTTCCTGTGGTACGGCCTCATGGGATCGGTTGCCGCCATGCTCGGCTACTTCCTGGTGAACCTGCTCGCCGGCTGGCCGGCAACGCCGCTCGCCGGCCTGGGCAACGATGCCGACCCCGTCTACATCCAAGCCACCACCATGACGCTCGCCGGCATCGTCTTCGCGCAAATCGGCCAGGTTATGAACTGCCGCACCGAGAAAACCTCGGTCTTCAAAATCGGCCTCTTCTCCAATCGCCGCATCGTGGCAGGCATCGTGTTCGAGATTGCGCTCATCGTCTTTCTCACGCTGTTCCCGCCGCTCCAGGGCGTGTTCCACACCGGCCCGCTCGGCGTGCAGGACTACCTCTTCCTCTGCTGCATCCCGCCGATCGTCGTTGCCATCGAGGAGCTTCGCAAAGCGTGGCTGCGCCGCCGGGATGCCGCGCGCGTGCAGACCGAGCGCTAATCCATACGAAAGGATGGAATCATGAACGTTATCATCGTGGGCGTTGGCTTTTTGGGCACCGGCCTTGCCATGCGCCTCTCCAAGCAAGGGTTCAATGTGACGGCTGTCGACCAAGACCAGCGCGCCCTCGACGATCTGGGCGAGAACTTCCCGGGCACCCGCATTCGCGGCGTGGGGTTCGATCGCCACGTGCTCGAGGAAGCCGGCATCGAGCGCACGGACGCCGTAGTTGCGTGCATGCGCTCCGATGACGCCAACATCGTGGTCGCGCACGTTGCGCGCTCGACATTCCGCGTACCCCGCGTCATCGCGCGCCTGCACGACCTCACGAAGGCCGATACGTACCGCCGTCTCAACATCCAGACCATCTCGCCCAACGCCTGGGGCATCGCCCGTACCGCCGAGCTGCTTACCTACCAGCATCTCGACGATGTGTACGAGGTTGGCTCGGGAGACGTGCGCATCGTGCGTGCCGACGTCCCGGCGCTCCTCGATGGAACGACGGTTCGCGAGCTCACGGCCCTCGGCGAGGTGCAGGTGGTGAGCGTGTCGCGCGACAACGAGACCTTCATCCCCACCCAGGGCACGATACTCGCCAACGGCGACATCATCTACGCCGCGGTCGCGGTCTCGGCAAGCAGGAAATTCAAGCAGATGCTCGGCATCGCTGATTAGGAGGAGCCATGCAGATCATCATCGTCGGTGGCGGCAAGACCGGCACGCATCTCGCATCCACGCTCGTTGCGGATGGAGCATCCGTCACCGTTATCGAATCTCGTCCCGAGGCCGTTGCGCTGCTGCAGCATGCCTGCCCGCGCGCCCGCGTGATCGAGGGCAACGGGTCTGACCCCCAGACGCTCGAGACCGCAGGCGTTCGCATCGCCGACGCCGTCGCCGCCGTGACCGGCAAGGACGAGACGAACCTCGTGATCTCGATGCTCGCGAAGATGGAGTTCGCCGCGCCGCGCGTGGTCGCCCGCGTGAACGACCCTGCAAACGCCTGGATGTTCACGCCGGCAAACGGCGTCGACGTGGGCGTCAACCAGGCCGAGATCACCGGACGCTTCGTACTCGAGGGCATCAACGTGCACGATGTCTACACGCTCATGAAACTCGGCCGCGACGAGCATCGCATCGTGCAGGCGACCGTGGGCGCGCACGCGCGCGTGGCGGGCATGGCGCTCTCGGACATCCCCTTCCCTACCCAGACGATCGTTGTCGCCGTCGATCACGAAGGCGACCTCACCGTGCCCAACGGCGCGACCAAGCTGCAGCCGGGTGATGAAGCGGTGATCTTCACCAGCGACGCCGGCACCGACGAGATCAGAAGGCTGTTCTCGTAGGCACGTATCGCAACACCGCGCATTGCCCACGGCCCCGCGCTGCCATCATAGGCGACGCGGGGCCGTCGCATTTACGCCGCGTACTCGGCTTGCCCCGCACGGCACCTACCGATCTGCTGCCCCTGCGGGCACCGGTCGCAGCACGAGCGCCATGGCGAATGGCAGCGCCACGATGACGGGATAGAGGTAGCGCATGTACGTTGCCCCGTTGCAGGGGCCGATCAAGCACACCGCGACAACGCCCCATAGCGGCAGCAGCAGGGAAAGCCCTCGCATGCGGCGACGGCGCACCAGATAGGCGCTCAGCAGCACGAGCAGCCAGACGTAGCTCGCCGAGTTCATGGTAAGCGAGACGAGCGGAATGCGCTGGACCGCGCAACGGTAGAGGTTGACCGCAGCATTGCACCCATCGACCAACGAGCCTGACGCCGGTTCGAAATCGAAGTAAAGAGTGTTTTCCTCCCGGTGCATCATTTCCACGCTCGACGCGGTGTCGTATATCCACACGCTCTTCTCGCTGGGATAGAAGTACCCGTAGTAGTTGTTGATGAACGCCGAGAGATACGACCCCGGGTCTTTGAGCAGCATCTCCGCCCATGCGCGGACATACGCCGCCATATCTTCGGCCGTGGCATCTTCGTTAAAGCCGTTTTTCACAGCATCGGACTTATCGGGGTTGTAGCGGCTGGCAAGCGTCTCGTAGTCCAGCACCGCATCGATCGCCGCACGCTCCTCATCGCTTACCAAGCCGTCGTCTGTTCCACCCGGGATGCCGGCATGCGCGCTATCGTGCTTCGCCACAAAGCGCGCCGTCTGCTGAAAGGGAATCGAGAGCACCTCGCGCCGGCTACCCGGCGTGATCTTGAACACCGGCATCACCACGTACGAGAACATGCCATAGAGCGCACAGGCCGCCGCCAAGACCGCAAGCGCTCCAAACGCGCCGCTTCGCCGCGTGCCACCGCCGCGCCACCGACATGCGGCAACAACGAGACAGGTGATAATCGAGAAGACGATGCCGCCGTTCCGCAAAAACGCGCACCCGATCGCGCCGAGGGCGAGCAGCAACCAGTCGCGCCGCCCGCACCGCGCACGCATACACATCGCAGTCTGGACAACAAGCAGCAAAAACGCATCGGTAAAGAGCACGTCTTTCGTGATGAGTACCGCGTAGTTCGAAAAGAGCGGCATGGCCACGAAGAACCCGAGCACGATGCTTCGCGCGAGCAACCCCACGCCAAGCTCGTGCAACACCGCCAACGCATAGGCAACCGCCAGCGCCGTGAGCACATATTGCAGCGATGTGTAGATGAGCACGCCCGCGTTCTCGTTGCCAAACAGCCCCATACCGAGCTGCACGCACGATCCAAGCAGAGCGGTATGCGCCACCGGATGATGCCCGTTCAGCAATACCTGAGGATCGATGAGCGACAGGTAATCGCTCGTGCCGCTGGGCAGGTTGAACCACTGCCGAATCTGTCCGCCGGTATCGCCCATGAACAGCCCGGGCATGCTCGCGATGAACGTGGGCGCCCAGGCAAGCATAAGCACGCAGCAAGGCACGATAACGGGATGGCGATCGAGCAGCTCATGGCATGCAGCCCAGATTCGGCCAAACCGCGATTCCGAAAAGCCGGTGTGCCCGCGCACCTCGCCATCGAAGAACTCGAAGATCAAGCAGATTCCCACATAAGCAAGCACCGCAAAACCGGCACCGGAAATAAGCGACATGATGATGCGGCTGATGCCGCCCACGGCAAGCGCGGCGCTGTCGGTGAGGTCGTAGCTGCGACCGAACACCATGCACACCGCAAACGCAAGCGCCGGAAGCACCGTGGAGGCACGCAGGCGATTATGTCGTCCAAAGCATACGTAGCGAATGGGTACGACCAGCATGCAGGCAAGCGCCAAGAACATGATTGCATGCTCGTTGCCCGGAAACGAGAGCAGCACCTCGTAGCACATGTAGAGCACGCCGGTGGCGTGTGGGTCGATCGCCTTGATGGCGTGATAGCTGGGGCCCGTAGGGTCGCAGGAGAGCGCGCAGGTGCACAGCAGGGCGAGCACGCACGAGATGAGGTTCACCCTCACGGGGTAGCTGCCAAACCACAGACGGCGGTTGCCCGCACCCGTGCGTTCTGCGCGCGCCGGCCGCTCGATGTGCTCGCGTCGCTTCGTATGCATGGCATTCCGTCCTCTCGATACGGCGCCCCCCGAACGCACGTCGCATGGTCTATCGCGCATGGTGTCGTATGGCAGCGGAGGCGGGGGCTGTGGCAGAGACCAATGAGCTTACCCCCCCCCGAGCAGCATGTGTCAAGCCCGCGCAGCAAACGAGCCCAACATTGGGCACGGGCTATTGGTCCGGCGCCTCGAGATAATCGCGTTGCGGGCGCTTGGCGTGCAACGCATAGATGATGAGCCCCGCGCCCACCACCACGAGCGGCAGGCTCAGCAGCTGGCCCATCGTGATCACATCGCCGATGATGTAGCCAAGCTGGGCATCGGGCAGACGCACGAACTCAACGAGGAAACGCACGATGCCGTAGCCCATCACGAACACGCCCATGAATGTGCCCTGCGGCAACAGCGGGCGCTTGCGGCTGAGCACCTGCAAGATGATGAACAGCACCACACCCTCAAGCAACGCCTCATAGAGCTGAGAGGGATGGCGCGGCACATCGCCGGCGGCACCGCCGAACACCACGCCCCAGGGAAGATCGGTCTCCTTGCCCCACAGCTCGCCGTTCACGAAGTTGGCGCAGCGCCCCAGGCAAAGCGCAAGCGGCACGCCGATGGCAGCGAGATCGGCCACCGTCCACGCGGAGAGGCGCATCGTGCGGCATGCGATGGCGCCGCCGATCACGCCGCCCACCAAACCGCCGTGGAAACTCATGCCCCCATGGTTGGTCATGAAGATCTCGAGCGGGTGCTCGAGGTAGAACCCGTCGCCGTAGAACACGACATAGAACAGGCGCGCGCCGATGATGAGACCGAACACGACACCGAAGACGACCATCATGAGATCGTCGCTCGTGATGTTGAGCCCCCAGCGCTTCTGGGTGCGGTACATCACGATACCCGCCAGCAGCGCTCCCACGATATACGAGATGCCATACCAATAGATGGTGATGGGCCCGGCCGAAAACGCGACCGGGTCCAAGCTGTGATACAGATCGTTGAGCACGGGTGCCCCTATCGCTTAGAACGGAGCGTACTCGTCGTAGAGGTCGCCCATGCCGCCTTCGCCGCCGAGCTCGTTCACGGCAACAACGCGCGTCACGCCCGGAACGTGCTCTTTCAGGATGCGCTCGATGCCCATGGAGAGGGTGAGCTGGCTCATGGGGCAACCGGCGCAGTGCCCGAGCAGCTCAAGCGAGACCACGCCCTCGTCGTCAACGCCCACATAGGACATGTCGCCGCCATCGGCCTGCAGGTTCGGGCGAATCTGCTCGAGGACCTGCTTGAGAAGTTCTTCGTTTACCGCCACGGAGGGCTCCTTTCATATGTGCGCACGGGCCGGTGTGCCCGCCTGCGATCAGATACATGCAGCCATATGGTACTACAGTACCCACAACCCTCCCACGCCACCGCGACCATCCTACCCCGAAAGACCGGAAATCACGCTTGCGAACGCAATGATCACGCCCACGATCGATTCGCCGCCGAGCACGCCGGACGCCACCACGACGCCCGTCTCGCTCGCCTCGTCGCCGTCCACGCCGCGCGCCGTGCACGCGCGGTCGTACGCCCAGCGCATCACCGCACCGAGCACGGTGGAGATCGACATGTAAAACGGCAGGTACACGCCGAGCCCCAGCATCATAGACGGGATGCCCGCGACATAGAGCACCGTGCCGCCAACGAGGCCGAGCACAAAGGCGGGTACGCTCGGAATGCCCGAGACCATCGTGGCGACCACGTTGGCCTGCGCGGCAACGAACAGCGCATCGGTGCCGAACGCCTCGGGTCCATAAGCGGTCACGAGTGCGACCATGACGGCAACGGCCACGAACGTGCCCAGCACGGCGCCGATTGCCTGGCCGAACCACATGGAACGCGGGCTCGTGCCAATAATCTGGCCCGTCTTGAAATCGCTCATGACATCGCCTGCCAGACCGCAGGCCACGGCGATGACACCCGCGACGAAAAAGAGCTGCACCTGCGTTGCCTCGGAAAACGCCGCAACGAACAGCAGCACGATGAGACCGAAGATCTCCATGGGATCGATGCCCGATTGGCCCACCGACTGCGCGCTCATGATGGCCGTCACGAACGCCAGCAACACCACGGCCACCGCCACAACAGGCCCAAGCCCCAGCGCAAAGCACACCACGAGCGCCGCCGCGGCCGCCATGAGTGCAAGCACGCCTGCATCGTAGCGGGAGATGAGCCTCGAGACGAAACCGCCTTCGTCCTCCGTGCGCCGCTCTCCCTGGTTCCGCGCACGGCCGAGAAGCGGCAACACGATATCTTTGATTACCACGCCGGCGCCCGACCCCATCATGAGCCCCATGCCGAGGCTCGACACGATGCCCTGCGCCGTGGCGATGTCCCACAGCCCCAGCATGCTCCCAAGCGCCACGATGCCGAACCAGCCCAGCACCGCGCCAACCGCCCAGTAGATAATCGAGCGCCTGCCGGCAAGGAAGCCCACGGCCCAGCGCATCGGCGACATCTGGATGCCACATGCCACGCCCGGTACGGGCACCTGCGCCACGAGCGCCGGCATGAGCCCGACGATGTCGCGGGCAACGCACCATGCGCCAGCCAGCGCCATCGAGCCAAAAAGCTTCTTGCCCGTTGAGGTGCCCGCGCGGCTGGCGAGCAGCGTCTCGGCGGCCGCCGTGCCGATGGGATACTCAAGATCGGATTCCTCGACAAAATGACGCTGGATGAGCGCTGTGCACACGAGCCCCAGAAGCGTTCCGGCAAGCGCCACGGCAAACATCTCGCCCCAGCCAACGTGGTCGGTGAGTCCCAGCATCCAGACGCCGGGGATGGTGAACGCCAGGCCGCCTGCCACCATGGAGCCGGCAGACATGATGACCTGCGTGATATTCGCTTCGTTGAGACTGGTGCGCCCCACCGCGCGCAACAGCACGAGCGCGGTGATGGAGGTGAAGATGGTCGGCCAAGGCAGTGAGCCCATTTTGAGCGCGGTGTAGACCGACGATGCCGTGATGATGACGCAACCCGCGCAGCCGATGAGAACACCGGCACCCGAAAGCTGCCCGCGCAGGCCTGCGCGGCTGCTCGTAGATTCCATGTTGTATGCTCCTTCGTATATCCGCTCCCCCTCGCGGGAAGTCGGGTTACGGCCTGAGACGGCACGTATAATACTGCACAGCACGGCACGCGTCCACCGCCGGTCGCGGTTTTGCCCTGCTGCCTGCCGCCTACCAAGGAGAACGCCATGAGTACCGCGTGTGACCTGCATGTCCTCACTGTCGATGTTGGCAACACGACCACCCGTCTCGGCATGTTCAGCGTCACGCCGAATGAGGCACCGTGCTTGCTCGATGCCTGCGAACTCACCACGAAGGCGCCGCTCACGGCAGATGAGGCGCGCGTTGAGCTTGGCCACGCGCTCGAGCTGCTTCCGAGCGCCCGCATCGCCGGTGCGAACCTCTCGTGCGTCGTGCCCACGCTCGGCGCGGCGTGGCGTCAAGCTCTGGAGCGAACGCTCGGCTGCCGCGTGCTCGTGGTGGGGCCAGGGCTTAAATCCGGCATCAAGCTTCTCTTCGACAACCCTGCCGAGGTGGGCTCCGACCGCATCGCCGACGCCGTCGCCGCCCGCGCGCGCTATGGCGCGCCCGCGATTGTCATCGATCTGGGAACCACCACGAACTTCGAGGTCATCAACCATGCGGGGGCGTTTGCCGGCGGCATTATCGCGCCCGGCATCTCGCTCAGCGCCCGCGCGCTCGCCCAGGCCGCGGCACGCCTGCCGCTCGTAGAGCTCACGGCGCCGGAACGCGTCGCGGGGCGCAACACCGCCGATGCCATGCGCTCGGGTGTGGTACTTGGCTCCGCCGCCATGATCGACGGGCTCATCGACGCAATCGCCGCAGAGCAGGGCCTCTCGGTTGGCCCCTCGCCCGATGCCGCAAACGTCGCTGCACCGCGCGCACCTCATGCCGCGCTCGTTATCACCGGCGAAAGCGCGCACGAGCTCGCCGCGCTGCTGCACCATGAGGTGATCGTAGACGAGCAGCTCACCCTCACCGGCCTCGCGCTCATCTGGCAAACCAACCAGCGCTAGCGAGGTGGCGCTGCGCCTAAAATATGCCTGATTGACTCCTAAGGGGGCCAATTTGCACCTCTTGGAGGTCAATCAGGCATATTCTGCCATTCGAAAACCACTGACGGCCAGGCGCCCATCCCGCATGGCGGCATTTCCGCTGCAACAAGCGGTGCTACGGCTTGAGCGGACGCGTTGTCGATCGATAATCCCGGCTTGCAACTGTCTCTGGGGTCACACCGGCAGCAGCAAACAGCCGCGCAAGGCGAGCGCGGTTGTACACATCTCTCATCGTAAATCGAACAACGGACATCCCGAGCAGCGATATCCGCGATTCGCGCTGACGCTCCGCAAGCAAAACATCAAGAGCGTCTCTGTCGCCGAGAATGGTCTTGTCCTCATATTTCACCCTGCCGTCAAGCTCGCTGAGAACCATCGTGCCATCCTTGAGGCGGTGCATGAAATCAGGTCGAATCCGCCTGCCGATCTCTACCGGATTCGCAAACTCCGGCTGCAGATCACTGGGAGGAATACCCAGATCGATCATCGCAGCACGAGCTATTGATTCTCCGCCACTCTCCGCCCGACCGTCTGCAAACTCCGCAACGCGGCGCGCTTGCTCCGCGTGCATGCGGCCGGCAGCACAATGCTCAACAATGCCGTTCAGCAATTCCTTTTCAATGCCAAGCTCACGTAGCAGCGCGTCACATAGCACAAGCCCTTCGGGAAAATCTGCAAACCGCATGCAGTCTATCGTGGTCTGCACGACTAGAGTCACGAGGATGCCGTCGACTTCCATCGTGTCGTCTGAAACAGAAGAGCACCGCCAGATATGCGCATCGCTGTTTTTGCTGCCCGAGCAGCGCGTGCGGATGCAGAGTCGATCGAGCAGATGGTACGAAACAGGCAGCCCATGCAGCACCGCGGCGCTAAAGAGGCAGAACACCGTGTCCGGACTCCGCTGCGCATACGCTCGAATGATGTGTTGCGCCCGCTCCTCGCACCTGAGCTTGCCCCAATAACCTGCCCGCATAAATTGTCTCGGAAAAACTTCCACGAGCTCCCCACTCGCCGAGCGCCTTCGCAACAGCCTCGCCTCGCGCCAGTCTTGTGCCGCATAGCAGCGACGGGAGCTCTGCGCGTCTTCAAGCAGCTTCTTGATTGCGCCGTAGCGTTTGGTTTGCCTTCCCCTCGCCATCGTTGCCCCCTGCCTTTTGCAATCGCCTCTCAAGACCATACACGTACTCTACGCGATAGCCTTGAGCTGCGATTTCCTCATATCTAACAGGAATCTTGCAGTAATCTAACAGGGCTGGAAATAAAGGGGTTAAAGTCGAAGAGATACAGAAACGAATCGGCGAACGGTATCGCGCGGCACCAGAACGCCAGGCGCGCGGCGTCGGGGCCGAGTCTCGCCGTCCCAGATTGGTCTCAGATTAGTCTCAGATTGAGAAATATAACTGATTGACCTCTAAGGGGCTCAAATAATGCCCCTTAGAGGTCAATTTGGCATGAAATAGTACCTGCGCCGGCGCTTGCCCACATCGGAGCGCGGCTGCGACGACGCCCGCTCGCCCGACGCTACTTCACGCCCTCGCTCAGACGCTCGGCAACGGCGGCGACCGCATCATCGGAGACGGCACCGCAGCTCGCGCACCCGCTAGCAGGCGGCACGATGTCCGCCGGCGTGATGACACCCGGCTTGCCCTCCAGCGGATTGCGATCGTCGGCGTCCTCGGCATGATGCGGGCGGAAATGCTGATCGACCTCGTCGAACGCGAGCGGCTTGATGCGCTCCATCTTGAAGCCGCGACCCTGGCGCAGATTCTCCTTGGCAACCGAGATCATCAGCTTGATGCGGTTGAGCTGGTTGACCTCGGAGGCACCCGGGTCGTAATCGACCGCCACGATGTTGCTCTCGGGGTGCCGGCGGCGCAGCTCCTTGATGACGCTCTTGCCCACCACGTGGTTGGGCAGACAGGCAAACGGCTGCGTGCAGATGATGTTCGGCGCACCATGATCGATGAGGTCGAGCATCTCGGCCGTGAGCAGCCAGCCCTCGCCCATGGTGTTGCACAGCGACAGCACCTGGCTCGCCTTCTCGGCAAGCGCCGAGATGGGCTCAGGGCGCTCGAAGCGCTTCGAGCGCTCGAGAATCTCGTCCGCCGGACCGCGCATCCAATCAATAAGCTTGATGAGACCCGCCATGGCGGCGCGCTGCGTCCCCGAGCTGCCCAGCTCGCCCTTATCGTTCTCCGCGCCGCTCATCGCGAACAGGAAGAAGTCGAGCAGCCCCGGCACCACGGCCTCGCAGCCCTCGTGCTCGATGACATCGACCACGTGGTTGTTCGCCGTGGGATGGAACTTGACGAGAATCTCGCCCACCACGCCCACGCGCGGCTTGGTGCCCTCGTCTTTAAGCGGCATGCTATCGAACGCCGCGACCGACTCACGCACCAGCTTGGTGTAGCTGCGCCGCGTGAATTTGGGCGCCAGCTTGCGCGCCTTCGCCATGAACTTCTCGTACAGCGCGTTCGCCGCACCGGGCTCCACCTCGTACGGACGGCAGCGGTAGAGCATCTGCATCATGACGTCACCGTAGAGCACCGCGTACACGGCGGCCTTCAGGATCTGCGGCGTCACCTTGAATCCGGGGTTATCCTCGTCGAGCTTCACTGCGCTGATTGAGATGACCGGGATCTCGGGGTGGCCGGAGTCCTTGAGCGCTTTGCGGATGAGCGCGATGTAGTTGGTGGCACGGCAGCCGCCGCCGGTCTGCGAGATGATGACGGCCGTCTTCGAGAGATCATACTTGCCGCTCTCGATGGCCTCCATGATCTGACCGGTCACGAGAATCGACGGGTAGCAGATGTCGTTGTTCACGTACTTGAGGCCCGCCTCGACGGCGCCACGGTCGGTGGAAGGCAACAGCTCAAGGTTGTAGCCACCGGCGCGGAAGACCTCTTTCACGAGGTCGAAGTGGATGGGCGCCATCTGAGGGCAGAGAATGGTGTAGCCCTCGCGGCGCATCTCCTCGGTGAACTTGACCTTCTCGAACGCCGCTGAGTTCGCGCGGCGCTGTGCCGAGAGCGCGTACTTGCGCGTGGCAAACACCGGCGCCTCGTCGCTCGGCGCCACCGGGGCCGCGTCGCCCTGCTCGTACGCCTCGCCCGCAGCGGCGGCCTCGGCAGCGCGCTCGGCCTCCTGGTCCTTGAGCGCCGCCATGAGCGAACGGATGCGGATGCGCGCAGCACCCAGGTTCGAGACCTCGTCGATCTTAAGCACCGTGTAGATCTTGCCCGAGCCCTCGAGGATCTCCTGCACCTGGTCGGTCGTGAGCGCGTCGAGGCCGCAGCCAAAGGAATTCAGCTGAATCAGGTCGAGATCGTTGCGCAGCGTCACAAGCTTGGCCGCACGGTAGAGGCGGCTGTGATACATCCACTGATCCACCACGCGGATGGGTCGATCGGGCTTCACGAGATGCGCCACCGAGTCCTCGGTGAGCACCGCGAACCCAAACGACGAGATGAGCTCGGGCAGCGCGTGGTTGATCTCGGGGTCGTTGTGGTAGGGGCGCCCGGCGAGCACGATGCCATGGCCGCCGTGTTCCTCGATCCAGTGGATGGTCTCCTCGCCCATGGTCTGGATGTCCTCATGGAAGCGCGCGTCGACCTCGTACGCGTAGTTCACCGCAGCGTCGATCTCGGAGCGCGTGAGCTTGGGCCCGCGCACGCGGCCGCGGCCGGCCTCGGCATCGGCCACGCGGTCCTCGGCCAGGATCTCATAGAGACGGCGCTTGAGCTCGACGCGGTCGTTGTACGGCACGAACGGATACATGAACTCGACGTTCTTCTCGGCCAGCTCATCGATGTTGAGCCCCAGCGCCGTGGGGTAGCTCATGACGATCGGGCAGTTGTAGTTGTTGCCCGCCGCCGGATCCTCCTTGCGCTCCTTACGGATGCACGGCATCCAGATGAAATCGGGATCCTTGTCGATGAGGTTCATGATGTGGCCGTGGCTGAGCTTGGCCGGATAGCACACGCTCTCGCTCGGCATGGACTCGATGCCCGCATCATAGGTCTTCTTGGTGGAGTCGTCCGACAGAATGACCGCGAAGCCCAGGCGCGTAAAGAACGCATGCCAGAAGGGATAGTCCTCGTAGAGGTTGAGGGCGCGCGGGATGCCCACGGTGCCGCGAGGCGCCTCGTCGGGCGAGAGGCACTCGCGATCGAACAGGAGACGGTTCTTCTCCTTGAAGAGGTTGGGCGCCTCAGTCTTCTGCTTCTTGTGGCCCGCGCCCTTCTCGCAGCGGTTGCCAGTGATGAAGCGCCGCCCGCCGCCGAAATCGTTCACGGTAAGCTGGCAATTGTTGGAGCAGCGACCGCAGCGCACGTGCTTCTGCGTCACCGTGAGGCGGGCGATCTCCTCGGCCGAGAGCATCTGCGAGATGCCGTTCTCGCCCGCACGATCGCGAGCCAAGAGGGCCGCACCGTAGGCACCCATGCAGCCGGCGATGTCGGGACGTACTGCAGGCACGCCGGTGAGCAGCTCGAACGCGCGCAGCGTGGCATCGCTCATGAACGTGCCGCCCTGAACGATCACCTGGTCGCCGATCTCGGACGGATCGCGCAGCTTGATAACCTTGAAGAGCGCGTTCTTGATAACGGAGTAAGACAGGCCGGCGGCGATGTCGCCCACCGTGGCGCCTTCCTTCTGCGCCTGCTTCACGCGGCTGTTCATGAAGACGGTGCAGCGGCTGCCCAGATCGACCGGGCTCTTGGCACGGATGGCCTCGGCAGCAAATTGCTCGACATCCATGTTCATGGAGACGGCGAAGCTCTCGATGAAGCTGCCGCAGCCCGAGGAGCACGCCTCGTTGAGCATGATGTGCTCGATCACACCGTCGCGTACGCGCAGGCACTTCATGTCTTGGCCGCCGATGTCGAGGATGAACTGCACGCCCGGGAGGAACGCGCGGGCACCGCGCAGGTGCGCCACGGTCTCGATCTCGCCGGAATCGGCCTTGAGCGCCTCGATGAGCAGGGCCTCGCCGTAGCCGGTCGTGGTCACGTGGCCAATCTGGCAGCCTGCGGGAATGTGCGCGAAGAAGTCGGCCATGATGGTCTTCGCGGTGCCCAGGATGTCGCCGTTGTTGTTGCCGTACCACGTGTGCAGCAGCTGGCCGTCCTCGCCCACCATCGCAGCCTTCATGGTGGTGGAGCCGGCGTCGATGCCAATGAAGACGCGCTTGCCCGTGTAGGTGGCAAGGTCGCCGCGCGGCACCACCTGAGCGTCATGGCGCTCCTTGAACTCGCGGAAATCGTCCTCGGTGGCAAACAGCGGATCGAGGCGTGCGACCTCAGAGCCCTGCGTGTCGCCAAGCGCGTCGATCGAAGCGATGAGCTCGGGGAAGGTGGCGAGCTTCTCAGACTCGTGCGCCATGGCGGCGCCCGACGCCACGAACAGATGCGCGTTCTCGGGCACGATGCGGTGCGCCTCGTCAAGATCGAGCGTTATGTAGAAGCGATGGCGCAGCTCGGAGAGGTACTGGAGCGGGCCGCCGAGGAAGGCAACGTTGCCACGGATGGGGCGACCGCACGCGAGGCCGGAGATGGTCTGCGTCACCACGGCCTGGAAGATCGACGCCGCCACGTCCTCCTGGCGCGCGCCCTCGTTGAGCAGCGGCTGCACGTCCGACTTGGCGAACACGCCGCAGCGGCTCGCGATGGGATAGATGGTGGTGGCACCCTTCGCAAGGTCGTTGAGGCCGGAGGCGTCGGTGTGCAGCAGGGTTGCCATCTGGTCGATGAACGCACCCGTGCCGCCCGCGCACGTGCCGTTCATGCGCTGCTCGATACCGTGATCGAAGTAGATGATCTTGGCGTCCTCGCCACCCAACTCAATGGCGACGTCGGTCTCGGGGATGAGCGTCTCGACGGCGTGCTTGCTCGCGATGACCTCCTGCACGAACTCGAGGCCAAGCCACTGCGAAAGCAAGAGACCGCCCGAGCCGGTGATGGCGCAGGTCATCTTCGCCTCGGGCATGAGGCCCGCCGCGCCCACAAACAGATCGCGCGCGCAGGCGCGTACGTCGGTGTGGTGGCGCTGGTACTTCGCGTAGACAATCTGGTTGTCGTCGTTCAGCACGGCGAGCTTCACCGTGGTGGAGCCCACATCGATACCGAGGTGCAGGTTGCCGTGCGCCGCCTGCGGATTGTAGATGGCGCCTTCGGGAACCGCCGCTGCGGCCCCCTCTGCTGCCTGCGCCGCCGTCTCGTTTGCAGCGTCGATAACGGGAATGTTAACCATCGATGCCCTCCCCTTTGCTTGATGTTGTGCTGTTGGCCCCGCTGAATTTGAGGCCCATGAGCTTTGCGCCGTATGCCGGCACGTTGATGTCGATCGGCTTGCCATAGAGGTCGCCGGGGCGCACGAACGCCACGACGGTCATGATGCGCGCCATGGTCTCGGGGCTCTCGACAAGCCCGGTAGCGAACCACCGCTGCACGATGCCCATCTCGGCGGCCACCACATAGGCGAGGTAGTACTCAAAGAACGTCCCCACCACACCCGGAAAGATGCCCATCTTCATGCGATCGGCTACCGCCTCGCGCGCAATCGCGCAGATGCGCTGCGAGAACGCCGGATCGCCGCCCGGGCCGAGCAGCGCGCCGATGAGTCGCCCATGGCGCTTGAGGTAACTCAGCAGCTCGACCGAGCCCGGCGCGGGCTCGAGCTCATCGATGTTGCGATAGAGCGAGGCGAGGTCGGAGGCCGCGATGGCCTCGATGCGCTTACGGATGTTGTCGAGGATGCTCGCCTCAAGCTGCTCCACGAAATCGGGTATGTCTTTGAAGTGGGTGTAGAACGTGCGCCGCGTGAGGCCGGCGCGGTCGGCGAGCCCTGCCACGGTGATGTGCGTGAGGTCCTCGCCCTCGTTGAGCGCATCCGCAAGTGCACGGCGCAGCAGGTGCTGCGTGCGCACGCTGCGGCGGTCGAGCTTACCTGGCTCGGGACGCTCCATGCGGGCACGCGGGCGTGCCGTCGCTTGCGTGCGCGACGTGGATGCCGTTGCTTCCACGCATCCCTCCCTTACAAGTTCTTTCACTACGCGTGCATTATTGCACACAGCGTGAAAGATTATGCACGGGATACGATGTATCAAGAAACCCTTACATATGGTGGGGCGCGTCATGCCCGCATCTCGGCATCCGCACGCCCCCCACCACGCCAAATAGTGTCAAAGTGACCATTAAGAGCCCCAAAACAAGGCTCTTAATGGTCACTTTGACACTATCTAGCCGTGCAACACGCAAGCAGACAGCGAATTATGAGCACGAAACACGAAGGGGCGGCGCCGCGCCGCAACCCGAGCGGGCGCGGCGCGGACGCACCAATTATTCAGCCGAGATGAGCCCGAGCCGCTCGAGCGCCACCGCGATGCCGTCTTCGTCGTTGCTCGCTGTATGCAGAGGCATGCGATCGAGCAGTTCCTGCGGCGCGTTCGCCATCAGGTACCCGCTGCCCACCGCCTCGAGCATGGGCACGTCGTTGTAATTGTCTCCAAATGCCAGCGCATGCGCAGGATCGACATCCCACAGCTCGCACAGACGCCGCACAGCGCCCGCCTTCGTGGTCCCCGTCTGCATGATCTCGATGAGGATGTCAGACGAAAGCATGATCGAGAGATCGGGGAAGCGCTCTTTGAGCTTGCGCTCGATGGCCTTCGTCTGGGCGGGATCGCAGATGCACAGCAGCTTCTGCACCTCGTCGCGCTCGATGGAGGCGATGGTCCCCTCGCGTGCCTCGGCCATGACGATGGCCTCCTCGTTGCGCACGCGCGCGTCGGACTTATCGGGCACGACCCAGTCCTCGAACGAATAGGCGTTCCAAATCATATCGAGACCTTCAGCGTCGGCGAAATCCACAACCGCCTGCGCCTGCGCTTTCGTAAGGCCATGATGGTCGATGACACGACGCCGCTCGTCCAAGATCACCCCGCCGCTGTAGGTGATAACAGGGCACACAATCCCGTTTTGCTCGAGCACCGGATAGGTGCCCGTGATACCGCGAGCCGTCACAACGACAAACGGAATATCGCGCGCCGTCAGTTGCTCTATCGCCCACCTGGTGCGGGGCGTGATCTTATGATGGGAATTGAGCAGCGTTCCGTCGATATCGCTGAATACTACGGTCTTCATCGCGATCTCCTCTCTCAGGGCACAGCCCCGCTCGTTGCATCATCTCATGTCCGCGCGGACTGCGGAAACGCGCGACGTATGCGCCTCGGCGCTCGACCGCTCGCCCGTATCGCCCGCCCGCGCAACCCGCATAGGCCCGCGCCGCATAGGGTGCGGGCCTTGTCGCTTGCTTACCGCTGATTACATCTACCATGGCGCAGCGCGCACGCGCCGCCAAGCGCACCGATGCCCGCCACCGCCACGGCACCCGCCGTAAGGACAATCGTATCGCCCGTTGAGGGCAGGCTGTCCGCCGCAGTCGATCCGGACGTCTGGCCGGAACTGGACGCAGATCCTCCTTGAGAAGAACCGCCGCCGGCATGTTGACTGCCGGCCTGGCCAGAGCCCTGATGACCGCCAGTCGGCTTGTCTCCGGGATTTTGGTCGCCACCCGGCCTCTCCTCATCGTCGGGCTTCTCGTCGCCGCCGGGCTCCTCAGTCGACCCTGCCTCCTCCAGCGCGTCGAATGCATCACGCAGCGTCTGCGCGGCCTCGGCCATATCGGTCTTCGTGGCGTTCTTGTCAACCAGCACCGCCTGAGCGTCCTTTAGTGCCTCCTGAAGCGCCGCCCACGAATCCTCGGTGTAGTCGGACGAGCCGAGGCCGTCGACCTTATCGGTTACCTCGTCGATGGCACCCTGGAGGTCCTGGGTGGGTCCATCGGTCGCCGATCCACCCACGTAGAAGTTCTCGAAGATGGTCTGGTCGGAGTCCCACATGCCGATGGCCACGTAACCCTCGGTGGCGGTGTAGTCGGGGTCGCCTTCCTTAAGCGTGTACTCAAGGCACTGCGTTCCGTTGATCTCGACCTTGATGGTCGTGCCCTCTACCGAGATCTTCACATGATAGGCGCCGTCGGGGGCAACCGCCACCGCATGGTCGTCCTGGTAGAGCGTCCTGTCGCCCTTGAAGTCGAAGAGGCGAATCTTGCCCGCGCCGTCCAGCTGGATGGCATAGCAGCCCTGATAGGCGTCCTGTGTCTGACTGGCAAAGATCAGGTTCTCCTGACCGGTCTTGTGATGGACGTCAATCTCGTACGTCAGGCCGTCCACTGGGTACTTCTCGCTTGAGAACAGGAAGCTGTTGGCACCTGCGCTGTTCACGTGAAGCATCGAGCCATCGACGTAGAACGCGCCTGTCGGTCGAGAAACGCCTGCGACATTGGTCTGGAGCTCGCCCTCGTACACGCTCACCGTAATGTCGCGGCTCACGCTCGGGTCGCTCGCACTCGCCACGGTGATCGTGGCCGTGCCGCGAGCATTGCACGTCACGCGCAACCCGCCCTCGACCTGCTCGGCAGACGCTACGGCGGCATCACTCGAGGTGATCTGCAGGTCCTGCTGAGCAGCAGCGGGAGATACCCACGCGCTGATGTCGATCGTGGTGCCCGCGTAGCCCGTCACCGCTACGCGCGAAAGACCAATGCTCTGCGCAGCGGAGCTCGGATTGCCCGTCTGCTCGTTGGCCCAGATGGTATCGAGCGGGTACACCGTCGCGTCGAGCGTGGCGGTACCGTTCTCGCTGAACGCCTGCAGACCGTCCGCCAGCGGCGACGGGAAGATCTGGTTGGCTCCGGCTGCAACGTAGTCGCCGGTGAAGACCTCGACGCTCATGCGATCCACGTAGACGTGCAGGGTCACGGAGCCGTCCTCGTTATGGTCGACGTTTGCCTGCGAGCGCGGCTGAGCGAACGCATCGTTCAGGATGAAACCGGACTCGCTGCGGTCGAGCGTGATGGTGTCCGTAGCGAAGTCGTAAGAAACGCGCGTCTTCTGACCTGTGCCCACGCGCACGTCAAAGCCCACGGTGGGCTCCCCCTCCTCGGGAGTAAACGTAGCCTCAATCTCATAGGAGGTGCCATTGAAATCGAGCGGTGTCACCGTGCCGTCTTCCCCGAGCTTTAACCCGTTAACGGTCACCTTGCCGCTCTCGTCGCGCAGGTCGTCGAGCTTATCAACGGGATCCTGTGTCAAGCGATAGTTACCGTTCGAGTCCTGGGTGAGGCCCAGCTTGACGGGAAGGTTGTAGGTACCGTTGAAGCGCCAGTTACCCGTGTTCTGAACCAGCTTGTTGTAGTCCCAGGTGTTCATCCAGTTCATGGCAACGAGCTCAGGGCACTCGACGTCGCCCGAACTACCGAAGTCGCTGCCCGCATTGTAGTACGTCATCGCAGCGTAGGCATCGTGCCCAAAGTTCATCGTGTAGTCGGGCGTGCCTTCGTCCTGCACGAAGGCGTACTGGCCGCCCTCAACGTTGGTGGATCCCACGTTCTTGAACTCGCCGACCTTATAGCTCGTGCCGCCGCGAGAAAGGATCCACTTAATGGTTTCGTCCTCGGCCTTCACAGGATAGAGATCGGGACACTCGGTGTACACGTGACCACCAGCGGGCTCATCAAGATAGCTCTCGCCCTTCCAGTGAACAAGGTCCTCGGAAGAGTAGAAGCGCACCGGACCGCCTGCCACGATGAGGAACCACTTATCATCGAAGCGGAAGACCTTGGGATCACGGAAGGCGCCATCGGCAGGCGTAATGATGTCGTCGGTGCTGTAGTCGAGAAGAACGTCATCGTACTTCTGGTATGCGCCCATGGTCTTGCTGGTGGGGTCATACGTGGCATAGGCAAGCGTCAAGCGCTGCTTGCCATCCTGCCCCTCGCGACCGTTGGCGGTAACGATGAAGACCATGCCCTCCTCGCCTTGGGCGAAGATATCGGGTGCCGTTGAGTGGTCGGCATACACGCCGCATCCGGAGAACTGCGCGCCGTACTCGTCCGGGTAGAGCGCGATCGGCTGCTCCTCCCAATGCACGAGATCAGTGCTCGTAGCATAGCCCCAATGCATGGGACCCCAGTCGGTGTCGGTATAGGCTTGGTAGTAGAAATGATACACACCGTCGGAGGTCTTCACGAGGCCGCATGGGTCGTTACCCCAACCGTTTTTGACGCTGTAATGGAACTGACCGCGCTGATCCTCGTAGTAGTAGGAATCCTCGTCCCCCTCGCAGAAGATGCGCAGCTGATAGACGGCTATGGCGCCTGTCTCAGGATCCTCCACGGTCACCGTGTACTGGTTGAGTCCCTCGTTGCGCACATCCGTACCGCGGTCGGTCACGGGCACGGTCACGGAACCGCTCTGAGGCTCGTAGACAACGCCGCTCTCATCGGTAACCGTCACCTTGGCACCGGAGTTGCTCGTCGCGTATGTGATGTCCACGTTCTTTGCCGACCCTTTGACGTAGCCCACATACACAAACGCCGTCTCCTGAAACGAGAAGGGCATGTCAACCGCATCACCTGTGATCTGCAGGTTCGTGAGTTGTGGCGTGTTGCCCTCGGTGAGCGGCGTGGCGATAACGTTTTGGTACGTCACCGCAGCGTTGAACGAGAGCAGGCCGCAGTAGCCCTCGCGCAGCGCGGTGTTCTGACCGTAGTGCGCGTAGACCTCCTCATCGTTATCCTCGGTACCGAGCGTGTAGTCGGCAGTGCTTGCCGTCTTGGTGACGGTCTTGCCCTCGGCATCCTGGTAGCTGACGGAGAAGATCATGTGCTTACCGATGGTGGTAACGCTTAAGTGGAAGCTATTCGAGACGCTCTCGCCAAGTTGGATGGATGGCAGCATGTTGTACGCAATGCGCCCCTCGTTGGCGGTCTGCTCGAACTTGAACAGACGGCACTCACCCGTCTTGGGATTGACATTGGCCACATAGGACTGCATGCCGGCAAGATCATTCGTATCGCTGTGCAGAACGAGCGAGGCAGCACCGTCCACGCTTGCGTTTTCGAAGGTCACATCCGCAGAATAAACCATGTCGCCGAGCAAAGTGCCCGCATCCTGCCAGCGAACCATGTAGTCGCCGCCCAACGATGCGACGCGAAGCCCGTCGGACGTTTCGGTCGTCTCTCCATTGCCAAACGCCGTGTAGTTGCCCGTCAGGTTGCTCTCGAAGGTGCCGCTCTTCGCCGCCGTGGCGCCATCGCCCGCATCAGCGGTCTTCTCAACAGCCTTGGCTGCAGCATTCCCATCGTCGGTATCTGGCACCGTCCCCTGCGCAAGATTGTCCACGCTGCCGACCACACCATCCACTCCGTTGGCATCTTGGGTTGCGTCAACCGCGACTGCATGCGGGTCTTGCAGCTCCGCCAGCACGGGTGCCGGAAGCGAGAGACCGACCACGATAGCAAGTGTCGCCGCTGCGCCCCATGTTATGCTCCGTCCGTCCATCTTACCTCCATTCTGATTTTGTCCGTTGATGCCGCTTGCATTTCGCTCCAAGATGCATCTTTTAAGTACAGCGGTCTCTATGCAGAGCTGGTCTGCCCTTGTTGTTCAATGTTGTTGTAGATAAAACGTTCCGGCTCCCGCGATGCAAGCGGTCACCCTGAACAGAAGACCGGTTGGACGCTTGATGCCCGAGCAGGCCCTACTGCTCTTCTTGGCCTACGCGCCCAGCATCTTCCTTCTTGCGCAGCTTGAGCAGCTCGTCCACATCGATGCCGGCCGACTCGAGCATGGCCTCGACGTTTTTCTTGCCGCGGCTCGTTCCCACGGTGAGCACCACCGACGCGAAGCCCCCGAGCACCAGGCATATCACGCCGGCCACCAACGCGGGGGTTAGCGAAGCGTTCATACCCCACATCCCAACGATGAACCCTATGGCAACCAGAGAATACGCCAAGCGCTTCCACACTCCCAAACGGGCGAGCGCCGCGGACTGCATGCTAGCCTCTTTAAGAATGTCCTGCTGGGACCAATGGGAGGTATCGAGCGGTTTGAGCATCGCGAGCTCCTTTGCAGAGTTGTTCCACCGCGTTGCGTTCGCGCATGCGAGCGAAACGCGTCGAGATCAAAAGAACAAGCGGGGTCGCAGACGCAGCTGCAACCCCGCTTACATCATACGCCGTTACACCGAGACGCCATGTGCGCTAGGCAGTAGGAGCGGCGATGGTAGCAGCACCGAAGAAGCCAACAGCAGCGCCGATGAAGGCGATCACGAGCAGGATGAGCATCGTGATGATGGGGCTGACCTTCTTCTTGGCCATGAGCCACCAGCAGAAGATGGTGAAGATGAGCGGGAGCAGCTTGGGATAGATGCCATCGAGCGTGCCCTGCAGGGTACCGCCGCCAGGCAGCGTGAGCGCCGTGGAGATGGAGACCCAGGTTGCCGCAACGGCACCGATAACCATCGTGCCCACGCTCACGATCGCGTCGCGCAGCGCCGTGGCATTGGGGCCAACGAGCGCCTCGACGGCGGCGCCGCCCAAGTCGTAGCCGCGGAAGTATGCGAACCGCATACCGAAGTACGCCAGCAGGTTCCAGACCACGATGTAGAAGATCGGGCCGAGCACCGAGCCGCCTTCAGCAAGGCCGAGCGCGATACCAAGCAGGATCGGGATGAGCGTTCCCACGATGAGCGAATCGCCGATGCCGGCAAGCGGGCCCATGAGACCGGCGCGGATGCCGTTGATAGTCTCATCGTCGATCGCCTCGCCGTTGGCGCGCGCCTCCTCAAGACCAACGGTAACGCCAACGATCATCGCGCCAATCTGGGGCTCGGTGTTGAAGAACGCCGAATAGGTGGTGAGGGCCTTCGTCTGATCGTCCTTCTTCTCGTAAAGGTCCTCGACGATCGGGAGCATAGAGACCAGGTAGCCGAAGGTCTGCATGTGCTCCTGCGAGAAGCAGGTGAGGTTACCGTAGTACCAGCTGTGGAACGATTTGCTTAAGGCCTTCTTGGAGACCTTCTTGCTGTACTCAGCCATTAGATGTCCTCCTCATCATCGTCGTCGTAGCCCGAGGTGATGGAACCGGCGGTTCCCACATGTGCCAGCTTGCTCTTAATGGTGGAGAGCTCGAAGTTGATGAGCGCGAAGAAGCACGCGATAGCGGAGCACGCGATCAGGTTGCAGCCCATCACGGCAGCGAGCGTGAACCCGAAGAAGAACGTCAAAAAGTCGGTCGGCTTGGCGATGACCTGCTTGAGCAGGATAGCGATACCAACGCAGGGAAGGAGCGAGCCCACGGCGAAGAGCGTCTTCATGGGCAGGCCGTCCATGGGGAGGCTGCTCATGATCACGTCGACCATGCCCTGGCCGAAGTAGACGATCACGAACGTCGGGATGAACGAGCAGATGATGTGCGAGATCCAGGGCAGCACCATATCAACGAGATACAGCTTGTGGGTATCGCCCTTCTCGAGCGCCTTCCAGCCGATGCTCTGCCACACCAGGTTGATGGTCGCGGTGCCATAGAACAGGATGGCGCCAAGGGTGCCGCAGGTGGCACCGAGCGTCGTCGCGAGAGCCGCGGCATCGGCGCTCATGGGATCGAGCCCCTGCGCGCTGATTGCCATCATGGCCAGCGGAATGCCGATATAGCACGCCGCGCGTACATCGGCGGAGACGGTTCCGCCGGGGGTCACCAGCGCGATGTAGACCACCTGGATCGCTGCGCCAACGATAATGCCCAGCGTCACATCGCCCAGGATGATACCAACGACCAAACCGGCAACAAGGGGTCGACCGAGCGTGTAGTTACCCACGGACGTGCCGCCCAGGCCCGGCATCGATGCCAGGCAGGCGAACAAGCCGAGTAACGCCGCCTGAAAAACGTTGACTGTCATGCTTACCACCTTTCTCCTTTCGCCTCGTTTCCGAGGCGCTTGCTTATGTCCACCCTCTGCGCCGCCATCGTGCCGGCGCGAGAGTTGAACGCATGCGAGGGCCTAGAACCCAAACTGACCGCGAAACTTCTCCCAGGGACCCACGGGCTTATCGGGGATGAGGCGGAACTCGACCTCGTAGCCCGCCTTCGAGATGTCCTCGAGCGCCTGGGCCTCTTCCTGGGTGATGGACTGGTTGTTGCCGATCTTCACGGCACCGGGGCGATCGTTGCAGGGGCCCACGATGACCTTCTTGACATCGCTCGGCACGAACCCGAAGCTCACAAGAATCTCCGCCATGTCAACTGGGTTCTTCGTGATGAGGAAGTAGCGACTCTTGCTGGCAAGGACCGTATCCGCCTTCTCCTTGAAGTGCTCCATGGTCCACACGAAGGTCTTCTTGTCCGGCGCGGCGCTCTTGTAAGCACTCTTGAGCACCGGGTTCGACGCCGCGGCGTCGTTGACGGCGATGATGCCGTCGCACGGATACTCCACCGCCCAGCGCGTGACGGTCTGACCGTGAATCATGCGGTCGTCGATACGTACGAATGTGATCATGTTGCTTCCTTTCTCCTCGGCACCTCGGTGCCGTTTAGCCTTCTTGCCCCGCGCGCATCTCCAAACGCGCGGAGCCTCACATGTACTGCCAACGACGGAGGTAGGGGGCCGCCGGCAGCGCCGTGCACACCGTTAGAGATCCTCGTCGTCCTCGTCTTCTGCCGAGTCGATCACGATCTCGCGAGCGCCATCGTGGGCCTCAGTGAGCATCATCTGCTTCAGGCCATCGATGTCGGCGCTCTGAAGCTGCATCGCGGCGATCATCGCCATGGGAAGGTTGACGCCGCCAAACACGGTGGCATGAGCCAGCAGCCCGCGCTCAGCAAGGACGTTCATAGCGTTGGTAAGCGGTGACCCCCCGACGATATCGCCGAGCAGCAGCACCTCATCCTCGGCATCGATGCCCTTGATGACATCGCCGAATCGAGCCACAAACTCGTCTGCACCCATACCGTCCTCAAGGCTCGTGCTCAAGATGTTCGGGTTGTCTCCCGCAAGCATCTTGAGGACGCTGTGGACGCCTTGGGCGAGCGTCCCATGGCTCACCAAAACCAGATACCGCATACCTCTCCCCTTTCTGAAACGCGTTCCCGCAGCTCCTCCATGTAACTGGAACACGTTCCATCTTGTTGCTGAAATAATTATCACTATTAACTATCTCAGGAGCTCGATGTTGCGGGTGAACGGTAGGTGTTATTCCGTTAACGGTAGCAACTATTTCGTTCATTACCTACAAGTGTCCGGGGAAGCAGTAACAAAATACGAGGTAGATGTGCATTTCTTTGCAATCTACCTCGTATAGAACGAAATCATTATCGTTTCAGTGATTTCAGCGGCCCCGTTCGCCTTGTCGCTACGAACGCGTACCCTTCTTCTTTTTCCTATTCTTGGTGTTAACAACATCCTCGCGATCGTAGGTGATGCTATATGCCTTCTCAAGCACGCTCACAAGCTCGGCGGCGCTATCGGAACCGAGCGCCGAGAGCTGCGCCGCAACCGCCGTGACGCTGTTGTCGCCCGAGCGCTTCGCATGCTCGATGCCTTTCTCGGTTGCGCACACGAGCACCTTGCGACGATCGTGCTCGTCGTTTCGCCGCGAAACATAGCCTTTGGCAACAAGCGAATCGAGGATTCTCGTCATGCGGGGACGCGTATAACCCAAGCGGTCGGCAAGTGCGGACGGATTCATCTCCTTGCCCTTGTCCGAGAGGTACTGCAGCACGGGAGCCTCCCCCACCGCCAACGAGCGGGCGGTACCAAGCGATCCCTTCGCGAGGCCCTGCGAGTACACAATCAGTTTACGAGCAGCTTCCTCGTAATCCATATATCCCAATGCCTTCCTGAGCGGCGCGGCTTTCGAGCAGCATCGATTTCGACAGGAACGCAGCCGAAATAGATAACTTCATTAATTATTTGACATCATATCCCAAACATGCGCATCTTATCCTTCTCATGTTGCTCATTTTTGACTGCAGCCGCGCTCGCTTCATTCCGATAAGCAGCTCGTGCGCAGATGGAACACGTAAACGCATGCCGATGCGCCCGCTCCCGGCGTACGCGTCATGCCTGCATCTCGGCATCCGCGCACCCGCCGCCCATCACGCTAAATAGTGTCAAAGTGACCATTAAGAGCCCCAAAACAAGGCTCTTAATGGTCACTTTGACACCATCTGGTTATGCGGCGCGCGCCAAACGGCCCGAGGTGTTTGGGGCGCATCGCGTGCGCGCACGAAGCGCCGCTAATCGCCTGCGCCTTCAACCAAATCGAGAAGCTCCTGATGCGAGTGGACCTCGAGCTTGGCGTAGATGTGTTTAAGCAAGTTGCCGCACCGCCATATACGAAAGCGCAACACAAGTGAGCGCGGTGCGGCACACACCGCGTACCTCGATGGTAGCCAGCAAGCACATCCGCCCACAGCAGCAATACCGCGAATCATCCGCGCGCGGTGCGGGAACAACTAACGGTAGCGAGGCGGTTTGCTCGGCTGGGCCCGCTCGCTTTGGCAGGCATTCATGCTTTGGGGAGGTTGCCATGCCCGTTATTGCTGCTTTTGCCGTCCCGCATCCGCCGCTCATCATCCCCGAGGTTGGACATGGCCGCGAACGAGGCATCCAGGCCACGATCGATGCGTATGCCGAGGTAGGGCGGCGCATTGCCGCGCTCGAACCGGATGTCATCGTGATCTCGAGCCCACACACCGTCATGTATGCCGACTACCTCCACATCGCGCCCGGCGCAGGCGCACGCGGGACGTTCACGCAATTCGGCGCGCCGCAAACAGGATGCTCGGTTGATTATGATGAGCAGCTTGTTTCCGAGATATGTCGCCGCGCCGACGCGGCAGACATCCCCGCCGGCACGCTGGGCGAGCGCGACCGCGAACTCGACTGGGGCGTGCTTTTGCCGCTCCACTTCATCGAGGCTGGGTATCGTGAGCAGGCAGACAACGAGCACGCGAATACCGTCGCAACCCCGCGCTTGCGCAAGCTGCCGCACCTCCCCTGCCCCATCGTGCGTCTAGGTATCTCGGGTCTCTCGCCCATCGTGCACTATCGTCTGGGCCAGATCATACGCGACGCCGCAGATGCCTTGGGGCGTCGCATGGTCTATGTTGCGTCGGGCGATCTATCACACAAGCTCGCTGAGGACGGCCCCTATGGCTTCGCACCCGAGGGCCCCGCGTTCGACGCGCTCACATGCAACGCCTTTGCCTCGGGCGATTTTCTCAAGCTGCTCACCTGCGACCCAAGCCTGGCAGAGCGCGCAGCGGAATGCGGCTTGAGATCGTTTTACATCATGGCGGGCGCACTCGACCGCACGCCCGTGCATGCAGAGCTCCTGAGCCACGAGGGGCCGTTTGGCGTTGGCTACGGCATTGCGGCATTCACGCCAACAGGCGGCGCCGCATCGGATGAGTCCCGTGCCTTCGGCGAGCAGTACATTGCGCATCATGAGCATGAGCTGAAAACGCTACGAGCCCAGGAAAGCCCGTGGGTTGCGCTCGCTCGGTTCTCGCTCGAGCGCTTTATCCTCGAAGGACGCGCCACCGATCCCGCCCGCGATCTGCCCGCCACCCTTGCCAAACGCCTTCCTCGCGAGCTCTTCTCCACCCGCTCAGGCGCGTTCGTTTCCCTCAAAAAGGACGGCCAGCTGCGAGGCTGCATCGGCACGATTTCGCCCACGCGAGCCACCCTTGCCGAGGAAATCTGCGCCAACGCGATCAGCGCCGGCTGCCATGACCCGCGCTTCGACGCGGTGAGCTCCGATGAGCTCGGTGAGCTTGTCTACGATGTCGATGTGCTCTCAACACCCGAACGCATACCAGGGCTCGAAGCACTCGATCCCGCACGGTACGGCGTTATCGTAAGCACATCCGACGGACGGCGTGGCCTGCTGCTCCCCGACCTCGACGGCGTGGATACCGTCGAGAAGCAGCTCCGCATCGCCGCGCAGAAAGGACGCATCGACCTTGCCCACGATGAGGTAACGCTCGAGCGCTTCACCGTCACCCGGCACCTGTAGGAGGTGATGCCCATGCCGAGGCACACGACAGCGCACGTTACCTGCCGTACCTGTTCCCACCATTGCCAGCTTGCCGCAGGCCAGCGTGGTCGGTGCCGCGCACGGCGCAACATCGCGGGCAAGGTGGTTGCCGAGCAGTATGGCCGCATCACCTCGCTGGCGCTCGACCCCGTTGAGAAAAAGCCGCTTGCCCGCTTTATGCCGGGGAGCCTGGTGCTCTCGGTGGGAAGCTATGGCTGCAACCTCGCCTGCCCGTTTTGCCAGAACCACGAGATCGCACAGGCGGGAGCGCGCGATGTGCCCTGGCGCGAGATCGTACCGGATGAGCTCGTGCGCATGGCAGACGAGCTGCACCGCGAGGACCCCCGCGTGGCGGGCATTGCCTATACCTATAACGAGCCGCTGGTGGGCTGGGAGTACGTGCGCGATTGCGCGGAGCTGGCGCACGAGGCGGGACTCGTGAACGTCCTCGTTTCAAACGGCGTGGCCGAGGAGCATGTCATCCGAACGCTCGCGCCGCTCATCGATGCAGCGAACATCGACCTCAAGGGCTTCGACGCCGGCGATACAAGCGGCGCGAACATCTATCGCGACCTCGGTGCCGGCCCGCACAGCTACGCCGCCGTACAGCGCGCGATCGAGCTACTCGCCGCGTGCCCCACCTGCCATCTTGAGGTCACGACCCTCATCGTCCCCGGCATGACCGACCACGACGACACCATCGATGCCGCCGCGCGCTGGCTCGCCGCGCTCGACCCCGCCATCACCTACCACCTCACGCGGTTCTTCCCGCGCTGGCGCATGGCAACCCATGACGCCACACCCGTACAGCAGGTCTACCACCTCGCCGACGTCGCGCGACGCCACCTCGCCCATGTGCGCTGCGGCAACTGCTAGGATGCCTGGCCGCTCGTTTACCCCACCTGCGTATAGGCGCGCTGGTTTTTCAAGGTCTTGAGCATATGGCGCGGCACCGCGTGGAAGGCACAGCTGCCGATCACGGTGCCGGCAGCGCGCTTGGCCGCCTCGCTCGCGCCCTTTGTGGCATAGGCGTGCTCGAACCGCTCGAGCATCGCGATATCGTTGCCGCCGTCGCCGTACACGGCGACCTCGTCCTCGGTGTAACCATAGTGCTCAGCGAGCCACGCCACGCCTGAACCCTTGTTCACGCCCCGCGCGGTAATCTCGAACATCACGGGATCAAACGGTGCATCGACAAGCGTGTCCTGGTGCTCGGCGATGTACGCGGACAGCTCGCGGCGGCGTCCCTCATCGGGCACGCGGCAGTTGATCTTGCAGATCTCATGCGCGAGCACCTGTGCGGGCGTCTGGCCGAACGCAACCTCGTGGCGCGTCATCGTGTTCCCGCGCACCGTGCGCATGCCGCGCATGGCGATGCGCACGAAGAGGTTATCGCCCTTGAACCCCTTGTCGAGCGCTTCGGGCGTGCCCGTGGCAAACGTGCCGTCCGGTGCCACGCACTCAAAGCAGACATCAGGAAACGCGCGGAGCAGGTCCTCGAGCACCGCCTTGTCCAGGGGAAACGTTTTCAGCACGCGCCCGGTGCTGTCGCGAATGATCGAGGCGTTGGAGCCAAGCAGCTCGACCGGGGCGCCTTGGAAGCCGTGGTCGTGCGACGAGGCCATGGTCCGCCCGGTCGCGATGGCGATATGCGCCCCCGATGCGGCGATTTTGCGCACCGCACGCAAGATCACGCGGTCGGTATCGTGGAACGCGTTGAGCAAGGTTCCGTCGAGGTCGCAGGCAAAGAGCTTGATCATGTCATCCCATCCCATCATCCAGTCGAAACGGCGTAAACGGGAATCGCGGCCCGCGTGAACCGACTGCCGGTAGCTTCGGCCCTTTCAAGCGCCTCTATGATACTGAGCGCATGCGCTGGCAAGCAGAACGGCGCATGATTTTCCGAGAATCACACAGCACGGCACCGCGCGCGTCACAGCACCTCGGCGAGGCGCGGGTACACCTCGTCGAGCGTGTCGAACATCCGGCCCATGCCCGCGATGCCAAAGAGCCCGGCAACCTCGGGCACCATGAAGATGTCCGATGTGCACACGAGCGCACCGCCTTCTTCGACCGCAAACTTCATCCAGCGATACTCGCCGTTCAGCGCATTGACGAGCTCGAGCGCCGCCGAACGGGCCGCAGGCGCGATATCGCCAAGCGATGCCTCGAGGTGCGCGCCGCGATCGTTGATGCGAAACGCCAGCACGCAGCGGGGCAGGTGCTTGCCCATCCACCCCACGCGAACCGTGTCGATGAGGTTCTCGTCGTCTTCGGGCGTATCGCTGCGATAATCGATGCCCGCCTCGCGCATCGCATGCATCAATGCAAGCGAGTTATCGTACATGGGGTGGCCTCCCGTCCCTTATCGTCATGGCGCAAACGGTATTCAAATCTTAGTTCATGCAATGCCATGCAACCTCGATGGCTTTTATTCACCGAATATCGTGATTGCGCAGGATAATGCAAGAAACAGGCGGCGCGATGCGCCCGCACCACGACTTAACCTGCAGTTGAACGCCCGCGTGAATGCAAAATCACATTCCCCATCTGCATATTATTGCTATGTATGCCGTTCAGGCATGGACGATTACACGAAAAAGGTGAGCATGGACATCCGGCAGATTCGTTATTTCGTTTCAGCCGTCAAGGGAGGATCGCTCTCGGCGGCCGCGAAGGAGCAGTTTGTCACCGTTCAAGCGGTGTCGAAGGCGCTTTCCGAACTCGAACGCGAAATCGGCCACCCGCTGCTTGTCCGCGGCAACCATGGCGTTCGCCCCACGGTCTTTGGCGAGGTCTTCTTCCGGCGCGCGAGCACGGCACTCGGCAGCTTCAACAACCTGCAGGACTTCGTCGATACCGCCTCCGACAACGCATCCGAGAACTACCTCCTCATCGCGCTCTCCTCCCCGCCGTTCAAGGAGTACAGGCGCATCCTCGACAGCCTCTCGGCGTTTCTGGGCAAGCGCCTGGGCATCACCGTCGATATCGTGCTGGCACCTGCTACCGAGGCCTTCGACGCCCTGCGCGCCGGATCGGTGGGGGCGGCCTGCGTGCTGGGCGAATACACCGCACCCGATACCGACACGGTGGGCATCGGCACGGTCCCGGCGGGCGTGGTCGTAGCATCCGAGCATCCGCTCGCCACACGGTCGGCCGTGAGCATCGCCGATATCGAGCAGTATCCCCTGCTTTCCTCGCCGTGGTTCGAATACATGATCGCGTCGATCAACAAGGCGTTCCGCGAGCACGGCCATGCGCCCCAGGAGCGCATCATTCGCTGCGACGGCTTCTCGCATGACGCGATGGTGAGAAATCAGGCAACCTGCTTCGCCGCGTACCTGCCCTCTTTGGCCGGCATGCATCAAACCGTCAGCAACATCCCGCTCATCGAGAAGACGCCGGTGACGATCCCCATCCAGCTCGTCACGCTCAAAGGCGCCAAATCAGACGCGTACCGAGCGCTCGAGGGCTCCATCGGCACGGTACTGCGCGTCGACACGCTCTTCCAGTAAGCGATTCCGCGGCAGAGCAAGAAGTACATCGCCGAGGCATTCGGCACGTTCGTTCTCACGTTCTTCGGCTGCGGCAGCGCCGCCATCGCCGGCAGCGTCCTGGGCAACCTGGGCATTGCCATGGCGTTCGGCCTGTCGATCGTGGCCATGGCGTTCGTGATCGGCGGCGTTTCCGCGTCGCAACGCGCACGCAACCTGCAGCCGCCCCGAGCAATCGGGGCGGCTTTTTTCATGCAGCGCGGCCGCGCTATACTGAGCCTGCGCACGCAATGCAAAGGAGGCCATGGACGCACGCAAGCTTGCTCGTTTCGACCATGCCGAGCACCTGCTCGCATGCCCCGTGTGCGGTAGCGCGCTCACGCGTGGCGGCCAGCGCCTGTGCTGCCCCAAGGGCCACAGCTTCGATATCGCGCGCCAAGGGTATGCAAACCTTCTGCGCGGCGGGCACAAGCACCAAGACTACGATCGAGCCTCGTTCGCCATGCGCCGGCGCGTGTTTCAATCGGGACTCTACGACGCCATCGCGCAGGCCGTGGCCACAGCCGCCGAGGAGACGGTCGCGCACCTCGACGAGACCTGCCGCGCAAGCGCTGCCGCCGCGCCCGCCATCGTCGATGCCGGCTGCGGCGAGGGCTTCTTCTCCCGCGCGGTGCGCGCCGCGACCATGGCGCCGCTCTGCGCCTTCGACATCTCCCGCGACTCCATCCAGCTCGCCGCCGCAACCAACCCAGACGATGCCACCATCTGGCTCGTGGCGGACCTCGCGGCCATTCCTGTTCAAGACAGCCGCGCCGCCTGCGTGCTCGACATCTTCTCGCCTGCCAACTACCGAGAGTTCACACGCATCCTTGCCGCTGGCGGGCGCATCGTGAAAGCGATTCCCACCGCCCGTCACCTTGAGGAAATCCGGCAGCTGGCATCGCCCCACCTCAAGCACGACACCTATTCAAACCAACGCATCATCGAGCATTTCGAGCGATTCTGCCGCATCGAGCAGCGCCGCACGGTGGGCACGACGCTCGAGCTTGATGACGACGTGCGTGACGCCCTCATCGCAATGACCCCGATGCTGTTCAACGTCGATGCCGCACGCATCGACTGGACATCACTCACCCGCGCGACCGTCGAAGCGGAGGTCATGGTGGGGACGGTGCGCTCGCGGAACCAGCCCTGTCGCAATTGAGCCAATCCATATGGATTTATTGCGCCTACCAGCGCCTTTTCTCTTGTCGCATAATTGTTGATAGCGTACGAACGCGTTGCCCGCGCAGCGCGACGAACAGAAGGAGTTGGCGCCATGGCAGAAAAGAAGCAGGCTCAAACCCGGAAGAAGGCAACGGCAAGCACAACCGCCCCCGCGGCCGCAACCACCCCCAGTGCCACATCCAACACGGCGAAGAAGACGGCCGCCCCTGCGAGCAACGCCAGCACCGCAAAGAAGCCCGCGTCGTCGCGCGCGGCTGCCACCAAGGCCGCACCGGCATCCAAGCCCGCTGCCAAAACAGCTGCAACCGCCGCAGCAACCAAGAAGCCTGCCGCCGAGCCCGCGCCCGCTCCTAAGGCCCCTGCCGCGAAAGCCCCGGCAACCAAGAAGGCCGCTGCTGCTCAGAAAGCCGCCACCACGCCGGCAAGCGCCAAGCCAGCACCGAAGCCCGCCGCCACGGCGCCGGCAGCCAAGCCGGCAGCCGCCAGCTCCAAACCCAAGACCGCCGCGCCGGCAGCCGCCCCACAGCGCGACGACAACGCCCTCTTCGAGCAGCGGCTCGCCCGCCATCACGACGAGCTTCGCTGGCTCTACATGGAGCTCTACGGCAACGGCGATATGTTCGCCGAGCTCCTCGACCAGATGCGGGCGTACTTTAACGCGCGCTCCGATGCGCTCAAAGAGCTCGACGCTCAGCGCGAGGCGGCAGGTGCCTGGTATCGCCGGCGCGATATGCTCGGCATGCAGATGTACATCGACAACTTCGCCGGGACGATCAAGGGCGTGGAGGAGAACCTCCCCTATCTCGAGCGCTGCCATGTGAACTACATCCACCTCATGCCGTTCCTCGACACCCCCGCCGACAAGAGCCGCTCCGACGGCGGCTATGCCGTCAAGGACTTCCGCCGCGTGAAACCCGAGCTGGGCACCATGGACGATCTGGCCCACCTCGCCGAGCAGTGCCACAAGCGCGGCATCAGCCTCTGCATGGACTTCGTCATGAACCACACCTCCGACGAGCACGAATGGGCCCAGCGCGCCCGTGCCGGCGAGGGCGAGTACATGAGCCGGTACTTCTTCGAGCGCAACCTGGACATCATCAACCAGTACACCCGCGATGTGCCCCAGGTCTTCCCCACCACCGCCCCCGGGCATTTCACCTACCTGCCCGAGCTCGGCCAGAGCGTCATGACGCAGTTCTATCCGTATCAGTGGGACCTCAACTACCGCAACCCCCGCGTCTTCAACGAGATGATGTACAACTTCCTCTACCTGGCCAACCAGGGCATGGACATCATCCGCATCGATGCGGTGCCCTACATCTGGAAGCAGCTCGGCACCAACTGCCGCAATCTTCCCCAGGTCCACACCATCGTGCGCATGATGCGCATGATCGGCGAGATCGTGTGCCCGGGTATCGTGCTGCTGGGCGAAGTCGTCATGGCGCCGGTTGAGGTCGTGCCCTACTTCGGCACCGTGGAGAAGCCCGAGTGCCACATGCTCTACAACGTGACCACCATGGCAACCACCTGGCACACCGTGGCAACGCACGACGTTCGCCTGCTCCGGCAGCAGCTCGACGCCGTATGCGGCCTGCCGCACGAGTACACCTTCCTCAACTACCTCCGCTGCCACGACGACATCGGCTGGGGTCTCGACTACCCGGCGCTTAGGCAGTGGGGCATGGAGGAGGTGCCGCATAAGAAGTATCTCAACGACTACTTCCAGGGATTCGTCCCCGGCAGCACCTCGCGCGGCGAGCTCTACAACGCCGACCCCGTGACCGGCGACGCCCGTTTCTGCGCCACCACGGCCTCTATGTGCGGCATCGAGGCCGCCGGCTTCGAGCAGGACGACGCCAAAATGGACACCGCCATCACCAAGGACCTCATGCTGCACGCCTACATGCTCTCGCAGTCCGGCCTTCCCATCATCTACAGCGGCGACGAGATCGGCGAGGTCAACGACTACACCTACAAAGACGATCCCGAAAAGGCCGAGGACTCCCGCTACATCCATCGCGGCATCTTCCCGTGGGAGCTTGTGAAGAACATCGACAAGACGGGCACGGTGCAAGAGCGCATCTTCAGCGGGCTCGACCGTCTTGAGCGCATCCGCCGCGAGAATCCCGTCTTCGACGCCTCGGCGGAGGTGGGCACCAAAGACTACAGCGACACCTCCATCCTGTGGATCGTGCGGCGCGGCGCCGGCACCACGCTCCATGCCGTCTACAACTTCAGCGACGACGAGAAGCTCGTGTGGATGCCGCAGGAGGGCTGCTACCGCAACCTGGTGACCGGGACCGAGAGCACCTTCCAAACGTTCACGCTGCCCGGTTGGGGCTTTGCCTGGTTCGAAGAGCGCTAGCAACCGCGCACACCGTGCACCTCACGCGGCGCGTCCTGTCGGCCCGACGGGACGCGCCGCCTGCGTTCCGGGGCGCTTGCAGCCACCTGCGCCGCCCTGACTGCCGGCAGCCTTTGACCCCGCGGCCGTTTCGCCCTATGCTCTGCTGGAAGGAAGCGCAGCAACGCGCCGGACACAACGCAAGGGATACCATGACAACACGCGGCGCGCAGCGCGATAACGTATTCGAGCTCACCACCCAGGTTCGGTTTAGCGAGGTCGACCACCGCAAGGTGATGACGATCCCCGCCATCATCAACATGTTCCAAGATTGCGTCACCTTCCAAGGCGACGCCGTGGGTCTTACCCACGATGTCTTGAAGGCCGAGATGCGCGCCTGGGTGCTCACCCACTGGCACATCGTCATCGACCGCGCACCCCGCCTGCACGAGCAGGTTGCGCTGGGCACGTTTGCCAGCAGGTTTCGGGGCATGCTTGCCAACCGCAACTTCTACCTGCGCGACGAAGCGGGCGAGCTTTTGGTGCGCGCCAATTCCAGCTGGGGCTTCATCGACCTCGCCACCGGTACGCTCACCCGCGCTGAAGCGCGCTTCACCGAGCCGTACGGCACGCACGAGGCACTCGCCATGCCGCCGGAGAGCCGAAGCGTGCGCGTGCCCCCAACACTTGCCGCTTGCGACCCCATCCGCGTGATCAGGCACCACATCGACATCAACGAGCACGTCAACAACAGCCAATACGTGCTCATGGCCCTCGATCTCATTCCCCATGAGGAGCACCCGCGCAGCATCCGCGTCGACTATCGCCGGCCCGCAGTGCTTGGCGATACCATCTATCCCAAGATGGCATGCGAAGTACAGCGCTATGTGGTTGCGTTGTGCGACGCCGAGGACGCCCCGTACGCCACCGTGGAGCTCGCCTAAGCGCGCGCCACCAGTGCGCCTAGCTCGCGAAAAATGATTCGTCGGCCGCGCGCCAGGCGCGCAGCCGCGCCTCGTCGATTGCGACATGCGCCCGCTCGGGCACCTCGCGCCACGACACCGCGTGACCCGCTCCGTGGCTGCAAAAGATCGAATCGGGCGTATTGGCGGCATCCGCCTCGGGGTCGTAGCCAGCGGCATCGATGACGCCCGGGGCATCATGGCAGGGCTCATACCCATAGAACTCGAGCGCCAGATGTCCGCGCCCGCCTGAATAGGCGCTCACCTCAAGCGCGTAGGCACGCATCTCGGAAGCCGGTGCGGTGCCCGTGAGGCGCGCGGTTTCGCCCTGCATCTCCGGCGCTGCGTACGAGGCGGCCATGCGCTGCAGATCGGCGAGCGCACGACCCACCTTCTCGGCAGGAACGCTCAGCCGGAACCGATACCATGGCTCGAGCAGCACGCATGCCCCCGCCTCGCGCGCCCGCATGAGCCCCTGACGAATCGCACGGTACGTCGCCTGCCTGAAATCGCCGCCCTCCGTATGCTTGAGATGGGCACGCCCGCCCAACAGCGTAATGCGCACATCGGTGAGGGGAGCCCCTACGAGCACGCCCGGATGCGCGCGCTCGAGCACGTGGGTAAGAATGAGCCGTTGCCAGTTGCGGTCGAGATCGTCTTCCATGGCGCGCGTACCCACTTGGACGCCCGCGCCTCGCGGCAACGGCTCGAGCATGAGCTGCACCTCGGCGTAATGGCGCAGCGGTTCGAAATGCCCTATGCCCACTACCGGCTCGTCGATCGTCTCCTGATACACAACGCCGCCGGGGCCAAACGACACCGTAAGCGCATAGCGATCTGCGAGCAGCTGCTGCACCACCTCGCGCTGGATATCGCCCATGAGCTGGATGTGCACCTCTTGAAGTTGCTCGAGCCAGGTAACCTGCAGCAGAGGATCCTCGTCCGCAAGCTCGCGCAGCGCGTGGACCACCGCCGACACATCGTGCTCGCCGGGCAGCACCTGATACGACAAGACGGGCTGGAGCGCAGGCCGCAGCACCTCGGGCTCCGCTCCTAAAACCGACCCCGGCACCACGTGCGTCAGCCCCGTCACCGCGCAGATGCGCCCCGCGCCCACGCGCGTGACCGTCTCAAAGCTATCGGCGTCGTAGATGCGAACCTGGTCGATCTTCTCCTCCCACGCAACGCCCCCGTCGACGCCCGCAACCACGCGCTTCGCCACGAGCTCGCCGCCGGTCACCTTGAGCCAGGACAGGCGCTCCCCGCGTGCCGACCTGCTCACCTTGAATACGCGCGCGGCAAAGGCATCGCGCCACGTGCGCTCGGCGATGAGCGACACAACGCCGTCCAGCAGCTCGTCGATGCCCTCGAGCTTGAGCGCCGAGCCAGAAAACACGGGAACGATCGCGCGAGACGCAACAAGGCGCGCAAGCGTCTCTGTTGCGAGCGCGCCCGTCTCGAGATACTCGTCGAGCGCCGCCTCATCTGACGCCGCGGCGTCCTCCTGCGCCGCACCGCCTTGCAGCAACTCGCGCGCGTCGAGGCATCCCCCCGACAGGCGCTGGCGCAGCTCGTCATAGACACCTTGGATGCCGTCGCGCAGAAGGTCGCATTTGTTCACGAACACGAACGTGGGAATCTGGTACCGCTCGAGCAGCTCCCACATGGTCTCGGTGTGCCCCTGCACGCCGTCCGTGGCGCTCACCACGAGCAGCGCGTAATCGAGCGCCTGCAGCGTGCGCTCGGCCTCTGCGGAAAAATCCACGTGGCCCGGCGCATCGAGCAGCATGAGGTGCGCGCCCACATGGTCGAGCGCCGTCTGCTTGGCAAAGATCGTGATGCCGCGGCTGCGCTCCAGGGCGTCGGTATCGAGATGCGCGTCGCCATGGTCCACGCGGCCAGCCCGGCGGATCGCGCCCGCGCGAAAGAGCATGGCCTCGGCAAGCGTGGTCTTGCCCGCATCGACATGGGCGACAAGCCCTATAACCGCCTGCTTCATAGGTATCCCGCAATCAGAGCAGCCAACACATCCACGCGGTAAACAGCGCCGTCCGCCACCGCCCGGCGCCACCGTGAGCGTAGTATACGGCACGTCGGGTATAAGCGGAATAACGCATCCAGTCCCAAGGGAAGGAGCAGGTATGTTCTTCAAGAACGTGTTAGTTCCCTATGACGAGTCCGAGCATGCACGGAGCGCGCTGCATATTGCGCTCGGCATGGTGGGAGAGGATGCCGATGCCACCATCCACCTGGTGACGATCGTGCCCACGGGCGCGCTCTCCACCGCGGCGCTCACCGGCGGCGGTTTCGACGATCCCTTTGCCGCCAGCGATTTCGCGGAATACGACAGCATCCTGGGTTCGATCTTGCACCGCGTGCGCTCCGACATGGAGGGGCTCATCGCGGACGCCCGCGACGAGGCCGCCTGCACGATCAAGGCGAACGCCATCGTAGCGCCGTCGCCGGTCGAGGGCATCACCGAATACGTCTCGAGCCACGATATCGACCTCGTGGTCATGGGCAGGCGCGGGCTCGGTGCCCTGCGCGGCATGCTCGGCAGCGTGAGCTTCGGCGTGCTCCGTTCCGTCGAGGTGCCCGTTCTCACGGTGAAGTAACACAACGCGCATATACCCAACGCGCAAAGAGGCATGAAGTTCTGAGCTGGAAGCCCCTCGTGCAGGGATACACTTACGTATGGGTATGTTTGCACGACATAAGGGGGATGTATGCTCCGAATTGGTCTTCTCACCAGCGGCGGCGACTGCCAGGCGCTCAACGCCACCATGCGCGGCATCGTGAAGACGCTCTACAACAAGAGCAAGGAGACCGTAGAGATCTACGGCTTCGAAGATGGCTACCAGGGCATGATCTACGGGCGCTATCGCAAGATGACCAGCCACGATTTCTCGGGCATCCTGACGCGCGGCGGCACCATCCTGGGCACGAGCCGCACGCCGTTCAAGCGCATCGACACGCCCGAAGCAGACGGCGTGGAGAAGGTCCCCGCCATGATCAAGACCTATAAGCAGCTTCATCTCGACTGCCTGTTCGCCCTTGGCGGCAACGGCTCGCTTAAGACGGCAAACCGTCTCTCGCAGGAGGGTCTGAACGTTATCGGTCTGCCCAAGACCATCGACAACGACACCTGGGGCACCGAGATGACCTTCGGCTTCACGAGCGCCGTGGAGGTTGCCACCGAGTGCATCGACAACATCCACACCACCGCGAGCTCGCACGGCCGCGTCTTCGTGATCGAGATCATGGGTCACAAGGTGGGCTGGATTCCGCTGTATGCGGGCGTTGCCGGCGGCGCCGACGTCATCCTCATCCCCGAGATCCCCTACAGCATGGATAACGTCATCAAGACCATCGAGAAGCGCATGAAGACCGGCAGTCGCTTCACCATCATCGCGGTGGCCGAGGGCGCCATCTCCAAAGAGGACGCCAAACTCTCCAAGAAGGAGTACAAGAAGAAGGTCGCGGCGCGCACGAGCCCGTCGATCGTCTACGACATCGCCACAGAGATTGAGGCCAAGACCAGCCGCGAAACGCGCGTTGCCATTCCCGGGCACACCCAGCGCGGCGGCGCGCCCGATGCGCAGGACCGCATCTTCGCGACGCAGTGCGGCGTCGAGGCAGCGCTGGGCTGCTTGGCGGGCGAGTTTGGCTACATGATCGCCCAGAACGGCCGCAAGATGTGCCGCGTGCCGCTGGCAGACATCGCCGGTAAGCTCAAGTACGTCGACCCCGCCTGCGACCTCATCCGCGAGGCCAAAGCGCTCGGCATCAGCTTCGGCGACGAGTAGCGTCCGGCACAGTAGAGAGTATGAGCTCGATGAGGCGCGCGATCGGGATGTCGCGCGCCTCATTCATCCAGGTGTTGATGGCGGCAAGCAAGCCCGAGAGATAGAACTCGCGCAGCAGATTCTGTTCGTGCTCGCTCAGGCCGCTCACAGGCAAGATGAAGCGGTCGAGCAGCGGGGCGATGATGGCTTTGAGCTTGTCGCCAAAAGAGGGGTCGCCCGCCAGCAGCCGGGGCAGAAACCCGTCAAACTGCTGCGCGAGCCCGATGATGAGCCCCATATGCTGCGAGAAGTCGAGCGTGTCGCCTGCAAGCAGGCGTTTCTCGACCAACGCGCGCACCTTGGCGAGAATATCGTTCTCGAGTTGCTCGAACAGATCGTAGACATCACGAAAATACAGGTAGAACGTTGCCCGATTATACCCCGCGCGCTCCGCGATCTCGCGCACGGTGATCTTTTCGATCGGGCGCTCGAGGTAAAGACTCCAGAAGGCCTGCGTGAGGTTGGCGCGCGTTTGCTCGGTTACCTTTGGCTGCTTCCGCATGGCCCCTCCCCTCCGCAACCGCCGCATCCGGCGGCATGCATGGCGCTCCAAGCGCACCATCGCTCGACAATCGCGCCGGCGGTGTCGAGTGCGCAACGAAGCCGGTGTTTGGCCTCACTATAATGGGTAGACAACACGATGTCGAGTAATCGCCATTGCATGTGCCCTCCGCGATGGCGAGACACTCGATGGCATATACGTCGCACGCAAGGTTGCACACCATGGCATACATCGAGTTCACCAACGTTATCAAAACCTACGGGTCGGGCGAGACGCTCATCCACGCCCTCGACGAGGCAACGTTTACCGTCGAGCGCGGCGAGCTCGCCATCATCCTCGGCGCATCGGGCGCCGGCAAGACCACCGCGCTCAACATTCTTGGCGGCATGGACGGCGCCACCTCGGGCACGGTCATGGTCGACGGCCGCGACATCACGCATGCCAGCGAGCGTGAGCTGGTCGAATACCGCCGCAGCGACGTGGGCTTCGTCTTCCAGTTCTACAACCTCGTTCCCAATCTCACCGCGCTCGAGAACGTCGAGCTTGCCGCACAGGTCTGCGATGGCGCGCTCGACGCCGCGGAATCGCTTGCCAAGGTGGGGCTTGCCGAGCGCATGGGCAACTTCCCCGCGCAGCTCTCCGGCGGCGAGCAGCAGCGCGTCTCCATTGCGCGCGCCATTGCCAAGAACCCGAAGCTGTTGCTCTGCGACGAGCCAACCGGCGCGCTCGACTACCAAACCGGCAAGCAGATCTTGCAGCTGCTGCAAGACACCTGCCGACGCGACGGCATCACCGTCGTCATCATCACGCACAACTCGGCGCTTGCCCCCATGGCCGACCGCCTGATCCGCTTCAAAAGCGGCAAGGTGATCGAGATGACGCTCAACGAGCACCCCACGCCCATCTCGCAGATCGAGTGGTAGCCATGTCTCGCCACCGGAAGACATCCCGCATATCGCGAGGGCAGCGCGCGTTTACCAAAGACACGCTGCGCACCATCGTGCACAGCAAGAAGCGGTTTGTCTCACTCGTAGCGATTTGCGCACTCGGCGCAACCATGCTCACCGGGCTCTCGATGGCCTGCATCGACCTGCGCGCTGCCGCCGATGCGCTCTACGCGCGGCAGCATCTTTTTGATATCTCGGTACAATCGACCCTCGGTCTTGTCCAGGACGATCTCGACGAGCTCGCTGCGGTCGACGGTGTCGAGGCGGTCGAGGGCGGCTATGAGCAGGAAACCTACACGCGCGTCAACGGCCTGCGCGCCACGGTTGCCGCGAAGGCGCTGCTCGGCTCGGGCATCAACGAGCCTTACCTGGTCGAAGGCGAGCTGCCCGATAGCGCAGGCGAAATTGCCGTCACCGAGAACTACCTGCATGAAGCAGGCAAATCGATTGGCGATACCCTTGAGATCGAGAGCACGCCGCAGGAAGACCCCACGGGGCTCTCCGACCTCGATACCGGCGGAAATGATGATGGCGCCGATGCCGCCGGCGAAGAAGGCGACCCCGTTATCGCCGGCGGCACCTATACCATCGTGGGCACGGTTATCGATCCGGCCAACATCACGCAGCCCGAAGGGCCCATCGCCTTCCGTGCAGCCACCTCGTCTGACTATACGTTCTTCGTCGATCAGAGCGCCGTGGTAGATCCCGCCACCTACACCGTTGCCTACCTCACCGTTTCGGGAACCGAAGAGCTTTCGGCCTATTCGGCGGCATACGAGGAGCGGGTTGCCGCGGTGCAGGACCGTGTGGAAGACCTTGCGCCCCAACGTGAGCGCGCCCGCACCGAGAGCATCAAGGCCGATGCCTATGCCGAGATTGATGAGGCGGAAGCCGATGCGGCCGAACAAATCGCCGACGCCGAGCAGGAGCTTACCGATGGCCAGCAAGAGCTTGACGAGAGTCTCGCCGAGGTACTGCGCGGCCAGCGCGAACTCGACACCCAGCGAACCGACGCCCTCTCCCAACTCTCCGACGCGCAGGCAACGATCGATGCGAACCGCGTAACGCTCGCCGAAAGCTTGCAGCAGCTCGCAGACGGGCAACGCCAGCTCGAAGAGGGTTGGAAACAATACAACGACATGCTACCCGGCATAACTGCCAAGCTAGAAGCAGGTGAACAGAAACTCGAAGACGAAAAAGAGAAGTTTGAAATCGAAACGCTCGGACCGCTTGAGGAACAGCGCGCTGCAGCCCAAACGGCAATTGACACGCTCCCCGGCCAGATTTCTGCGCTTGATCAACAGGTTGAAAACTTCTCAACAGGGTTATCTACGCTTGCCAGCATGCCTGAAATCTCAGGCATGCCCGGTGCCTCTACTGTCATTCAAGGGCTTGCCGATCGAATCTCTGAGACATGGACATCGGTCCAAAATGCCACGCAAGATGAGGCTGATGCAGCAGCCGCCGATTTCTCTCAAGCGATGGATATCGCCGCATCCCGCATGGAAGACAGCATCCTTCCCATAATCGAAAGCCACATCTCCTCACTCACCTCTGATCTTGAAACCTATGAAGAGCAGCTTGGCGAATATGACGAAGAGCTTGAAGGATACGCGGCAACAATCAAAACAACGCAGCAAGATCTGGACGATCTGAACGAACAACTCAAAAACCTATCGCCCGACGACCCATCTTATAGCGAGCTTGAAGAGAAGGTAAAACAGGCAGAGCTCACCATCTCTGATACAAAGAAGAAGCAGGAATTAACTCAAGGTCAGCGCGACTCGCTCGCGGAGCAACAAAAAACCGCCCAGGAGAAGCTGGATGGCCTCAAACAACAACAGACGAATATCCTGGGAATCATTGCACTTGGAGACCCCGAAACCGCCTCCAACCTAGCAAGCGGACGCATTCAGATGGCAGCAGGGCTCGCCGAAGCAGAAGCCGGTCTCCCCCAACTCGAGGCTGCCATAGAGTACGCTCAATCAGAAGCAAACAAAGAGTTCGACAAAGCTCAGAAGGATATCGATAACGGATGGGATGAGCTCGAGGCTGGAAGGGATGCCCTCGAAGAAAATCAGCAAAAGCTCGATGAATCCCGGCAGCTGCTCTCATCCGGCCAGCGTGATCTTGCCGCAGGCCAAGCGGAGCTCGATGAGCAGCGCGCCGATGCGCTTGCCCAGCTCGCCGACGCGCAGGATCAGCTCGATGACGCACTCGAGCAGATCGCCGACGGCCAGGCCGAGCTTGATGATGGACGCGCCACGCTTGAAGAGGAGCGCGCCGATGCTGCCGAGCAGATTGCGGACGCCCGCGATCAAGTTGATGCCGTCGAGCAAGCAACCTGGTATGTGCAGGATCGGTCGAGCCTGGGCAGCTTCTCGAGCATCGACTCAGATGCCTCCTCCATCGAGGCCATCGCCCGCATCATCCCCGTCATCTTCTTCGTGGTCGCCATCCTCGTGAGCCTCACCACCGCCACGCGCATGGTCGAGGAGGAACGCGTGCTCATCGGCCTGTACAAGGCGCTTGGCTATTCCAAGACGCGCATACTATCCAAATACCTCGTCTACTCGGTTTCCGCCGCGCTCGTGGGCGGCATCATCGGAGATATCGCAGGCTTCGTGGTTATTCCGTACATCCTGCTCTACATCTTCCAGGCGATGTATCTGCTGCCGCTCTTTAGCCTCAACTTCAACCTTTTCTTTGCCGTGCTCGGCATCGCGGCCTTCGTGATTGGCATCGGCGGATCGACGTTCTTGAGCTGCCGCGCCGAGCTTGCCGAAACCCCGGCGATCCTTATGCGCCCCAAGGCGCCGCGCGCCGGCTCGCGCATCTTCCTTGAGTATATCGGCCCCGTATGGCGCCGGATGAGCTTCCTTAACAAGGTCACTGCGCGCAACCTCTTCCGCTACAAGAAGCGCCTGTTCATGACCATCTTTGGCATTATGGGGTGCACGGCCCTGCTTATCTGCGGATTCTCCATCAAGAACACCGTTGAGTCGCTCGCGCCGCGCCAATACGAGCAGATCTACCGCTACGACCTCATGGCAGCGGTCATGCCCGAGGATTATGAAACCTGCTACAAGATGCTCGAGGAGGCCCCCGAGGTTACGAGCATCGAGTCGATTGGCGTCGATAACGTGACCGTCGAGTACAACGGCGGCAAGGAGAGCATGCAGCTCTACATTATCCCCACGGGCGCGTCGATCGACCCCTACGTATCACTCGAGATACTCGACGGCACGCCGATCGATCTCGACGATGCCGGTGTGGTGATTACCAACAACGCCGCCACGGTGCTGGGGCTCGGTGCGGGCGATACCATCCAGATCACCACCACCGCGCTCGATGAGGCAACGCCCACCGTCTCCGCTGTCACCCGTAACTACCTGGGCAACGCCGTCTATATGACCGAGGATGTCTACGAGGAGCTTTTCGGCCCGCTCGAGCTCAACGGTTTCTTCGCGCACCTCGACGGATCGAACGATGAGCAGCGCGCCTTTGCCGATACGCTTGAGGACGACGAGGAATTTCTCTCCATCACCAGCGTCGCCAAGATGCACGAGCAGTTCGAGCAGAGCTTTACGCTCATCAACGTGGTGGTTTACGTGGTCATCGGGCTCGCCGCCGGCCTCGCCTTCGTGGTGCTCTTCACGCTTTCAACCGTGAACATCGGCGAGCGCGAGCGCGAGATCGCCACCATCAAGGTGCTCGGCTTCCGCAAGCGCGAGGTGCGTACGTATATCAACAAGGAGACCTTCGTGCTTACGGGTCTCGGCATTCTCGTGGGCATGCCGGCGGGCTGGGCGCTCTCGATGAGCTTCACCTACATTCTCAAGATGCCCTCGATCTACTTCGACGTCGTGGTCGCCCCGTGGTGCTACGCGCTCGCCGCGGCGTTCTCCATCGTGTTTGCCCTTGCCGTGAGCCTCATCACCAATCGCATGCTCGATCGCATCATCATGGTCGACGCCCTCAAGAGCCCGGAGTGATTAGCCTCGGATGCTGAAAGCGTGCAGTCTCCATGCGCAAGGTTGCCGCCCGAACCCAAGCCGTCCGTCGCATCAACCGGCCTCGCAACCAGCTTGCGCAATCGCTCGTTGCGGTGTTTTGTCCATTCTGTAACGCACAATAGCTCGCGCAACGGCAATCTGCGCTACTAAGCTTATGACACGCAGCACCACTTCGAAAAAGGTGGCCTTATGGACAACACGCTGAAGCAAAACCTTATCGAGCTGAGATATCAGCACAATTTTGATAACGATCACCATATGATCGATCCCCTGCCGCTTGAAGAGGGCTGGAAGGCGCGCGTCATGTTTCCTGAAAAGGATACCGATCCTACTGCCAACCGCATACGCATCGAGGAGGTGACTATTCTTTCCGACATAGACGACCAGCCGTGCAGAATCTTCGAATACGAAGGCTCGTGAGGTTATTCATTTACCCCTCAATATAGATAGACTATATGTTCGGTATCAACTACTGCATAATGATATCGAACAGATATTCGTGATACTGAAAGGGGTCATCATGCGATCATTCAACTATCTTCATGTGCCGTGTGAACTTGAAGCGACCCCCGTCACGAATCTTCTGCTCGCAATCCGGGAGTACAAAGGAAAGCAAGAGCTCTGGAAGGCTGCAAACCCTGAAACGCTCCAGGCGCTTCTCCAGGTCGCGCGCGTCGAAAGCGTTGGCGCTTCAAATCGTATTGAGGGAATCGGAACGTCACAAAAACGCTTGCATAACCTTGTCATTCACAACACAGCACCGCAAAACCGCAATGAGGAGGAAATCGCCGGTTACCGCGACGTCCTATCACTCATTCATGAGCAACACGACTACATTCCCATATCACCCGGCGTCATCCTCCAGCTGCATCGCGATCTCATGGGACACGTTCCAGCTTCATACGGTGGTCGTTGGAAGGATTCTGATAACGAAATTGCTGCAAGACGCTCAGACGGGAGCCTTTCCGTCCGCTTCAGGCCAACGCCCGCCCTGCTCACTCCTGCTGCGGTTGAAACGCTCTGTGCAACATATAACGATGCGTACGCCAATCAAACATGCGATCCCATGCTACTCGCCGCACGCTTTACGTTCGACTTTGTAAACATCCATCCGTTCACCGATGGCAACGGCCGCATGAGCCGCCTTATGACCGTCTTGCTGAGTGAACGAGCAGGTTATGCCGTGGGACGTTACATAAGCATCGAGCGTCTTATCGAGCAAAGCAAAGAACAATACTACGAGGCGCTCGCCGAAAGCTCGGCGGGATGGGACATTGCGTCCAATAATGAAGCTCCGTTCGTACGCTATCTGTTGGGTATTGTTCTTGCGGCATATCGAGAGCTGGAAGCACGCATGGATATCACAGACGGCAAGCCTTTGGCAAAGTCCGAGCGCATATTCAACGTCTTCAGAAATCATCCCGGCAAGATAACAAAGCAGATGATCATGAATGAGCATCCCGAAATAAGCGAAGTGACCATCAAACGCACGCTCAGCGCGCTGCTTGAACAGGGCACCATCGTAAAGGTCGATAGCGGCAAAAACACTGGGTATGTTCTGGCGGATACAAAAGAGGTCTAGGCGAAACCTGCCTAGACCTCGGGACGATCAACGTGTTGAGCAAACCTACTCGCAGAGCAGCTTGGCAATCTGGACCGCGTTGGTGGCTGCACCCTTGCGAATCTGGTCGCCCACGCACCAGAACGTGATGCCGCGAGCGGCATTCGGGTTCGAGATGTCGCGACGCAGGCGGCCAACCCACACGAGGTCCTGATCGGAGGTATCGAGCGGCATGGGATAGCGGTCGTGCGCGTTCTCGGCGGCACGATCGTCCACAAGCTTCACACCCGGTGCCGCAGCGAGCGCTTCGCGCGCCTCGTCGAGCGTGATATCGCGCTCGAACTCAAGCGTGACGCTCTCGGAATGCGAGCGCAGCACCGGCACGCGCACGCACGTGCAGCATACGGCGAGCTCCGGCAGGTGCATGATCTTGCGGCCTTCGTTTTGCAACTTCATCTCTTCCGAGGTGTAGCCCTCATCATCGAAGCCGCCGATCTGCGGGATGAGGTTGTTCGCCAGCTGGGCGGCAAATGCACGCGGCTCCGCCATGGGCTCACCGGTACCCATGGCGTGAATCTGCTGTTCGAGCTCCGCCATGCCCGGCGCACCGGCACCGGAGGCAGCCTGATAGGTGGAGACGATCATGCGCTTCACACCGGCAAGCTGATGCAGGGGCCACGTGGGCACGAGCGCGATAATCGTTGCGCAGTTCGGATTCGCGATGATGCCATGATGCCAGGCGACGTCGGCCGCGTTGATCTCGGGAATAACGAGCGGGACCTCGGGATCCATGCGGAATGCATGCGAGTTGTCCACCACGGTCGCCCCTGCCTCAACGGCAGCCGGAAGCAGCTGCTTGGCTATGGCATCGTCCGCCGCACCGAGCACGATGTCGCAGCCCTCAAACGCCTCGGGGCGCGCCTCCTCGATCACCAGGTCTTCACCACGAAAGCGCACCGTCTTGCCCGCGCTGCGCGCGCTGGCGAGCAGCTTGAGCTTGGCGATGGGAAACTCCTGCTCATCGAGGCACTCGAGCATCTGCGTGCCAACCGCCCCGGTGGCTCCCAGAATGGCAACCGTGTACTGCTTCATGGTGCTTCCTCCCTATCCCTTCGGACGGCGTCCATGGTTCCTCATGACAGGTTTTGGCCTGCCTCTGCGCACTTAGCGCAGGCGGCGGGCAGACTCCTCGGCGCGTTTGAGATCCTTGAGCTCAAGCAGGTGATCGCCATCGGAGAACGCCCGGTAGATCGCGCGGATGGCGCGCTCGAAATCGTCTTTGTGCACGCCAACGATGATGTTAATCTCGTCGGAGCCCTGCGCGATCATGCGAATGGAGATGCCCTCCTGGCCAAGCGCGGCGAACAGGCTGCCCGACACGCCGGGGCGCCCGATCATGTTGCGACCCACCGTCGAGATGAGCGCCAGATCCTCGACCACCTTGATCTTATCGACCGGCACCTCGCTCTTGATGTCGGCGACGATCGACCAGATGCAATCCTTCACATCGTCGCCCTGCACCACTACGGCAAACGAATCGATACCCGAGGGAATGTGCTCCACCGACACGTGGTAGCGCTCGAATACCGAGAGCACGCGGCGGATGATGCCCACCTCGTTGGACATGTGATCCTTCAAGATGTGCACGGCAACGAAGTTTTGCTTGCCGGTCACGCCCGTGATGATGGGCTCGCCGGAGATGTAGTCCTCGCGGTCGGAGATGATGGTGCCCTTGTCCTGCGGGCGGTTGGTGTTGAGCACCGCAATGGGGATGCCGGCCTCCATAACCGGGAAGACCGCCTCCTCATGCAGCACGCTCGCGCCCATGTACGAGAGCTCGCGCAGCTCCTGGTAGGTTACGCGGCCGATAGGCTGCGGGTTTTCCACCACACGGGGATCGGCCGAGAGGAAGCCCGAGACGTCCGTCCAGTTCTCGTAAAGATCGGCGCCCAGGCACTTGGCGAGAATCGAGCCCGAGATGTCGCCGCCGCCGCGATCGAGCAGCTTGATCTGCCCTTCGCGCGTGGCGCCGTAAAAGCCCGGCATCACGAAACCGCCGGGGATGCCGCGCTCTTGGATCAGCTCCTCAGTGCGCCGCATCGACAGCGTGCCGTCGTGATGGAACGCCACCACGTCTGCCGCATCGAGGAACGGCAACCCCAGGGTCTCGGCCATGAGGCGTGCCGTGAAGTACTCGCCACGGCTCACGAGCTCCTCGGTGGTGTACTGTCCCGCCTTGGCTTTCTCGGCAAAGGCGGCGAACTCCTCCCGGATGGGATAGGCAAGACCGAGCTCATCGGCGATGTCGAAATAGCGCTGACCGATGTCCTCGAGCAGGTCGTCGCACGACACGTGGTAGCGCACATGCGCTGCCACGAGATACAAAAGATCGGTGACCTTGGCATCGCCCTTATGACGGCGACCACATGCGGACACCACGATAAAGCGGCGCGCGGGGTCTGCCTCCACGATGGAGCGAATCTGACGGAAATGCTTGGCGTCGGCAACCGAGGAGCCTCCGAACTTGGCGATCTTAATCATGACGAAGCGGTTACCTTTCTTATATCGCGGCGGCTGCTGCACCCGCTCTGATACCATGTGCGTACGTGCACCAGGCATTCAGGGAGCTATTCATATGAGTTTGTATCATAGTACACGTTCACGCGCCGTTTCATGCTCAAGCAAAGATGCCATCCGCCGAGGCCTTGCGCCCGATGGGGGGCTTTTTGTTTCCGACGAGCTCGGCTCGGCGAAAGTCGACGTAGATGGGCTCGCTGAGCTTGATTATGCTGCTATTGCACGTGCGGTGCTCGGTTTGTTACTACCTGATTACACAGCAGACGAGATTGCCGCATGCGTAAACGAAGCGTATACCGGCACGTTTGCGAGCCCCGAGGTAACGCCCGTTGTCCCGCTCGCAAAGGCATCGGGCGCTGCTGCAGGCCCGCACGCGCACGTGCTCGAGCTCTACCACGGCCCCACGAGCGCGTTCAAGGACGTCGCCCTGCAGATGCTGCCGCGCTTGATGGCGCGCGCCCAAGCATCTGCCGGCGCGGGCGAGAAGATCATGATCGTGACCGCTACCTCGGGCGACACGGGCAAGGCGGCGCTCGCCGGTTTTGCCGACGCCCCCGGCTGCGGCATCACCGTCTTCTACCCCGAGGGCAAGGTCAGCCGCGTGCAGGAGCTGCAGATGACCACGCAGGCGGGCGGCAACGTTGCCGTGGCGGCCGTGCGCGGCAACTTCGACGACGCGCAGAGCGCCGTGAAGCGCATCTTCGCCGAGCGCGCGCTCGCCGAGCGCCTGGCCGCGGCAGGCATCGTGCTCTCAAGTGCGAACTCCATCAACGTCGGTCGCTTGGTCCCGCAGGTCGTCTACTACTTCGCCGCCTACGCCCAACTCCTGCGCGCAGACGCCATCGCCGCGGGCGACGCGGTGGAGTTCTGCGTGCCCACGGGCAACTTCGGCGACGTGCTCGCCGGCTACTACGCCAAGCTCCTGGGCCTTCCCGTCTCAAAGCTTGTGGTGGCATCCGACAAGAACAACGTGCTCTTTGATTTCCTCACTATGGGCGTCTACGACCGCAACCGCCCGTTTTTCACCACCACCTCGCCCAGCATGGACATCCTCATCTCGTCCAACTTGGAGCGCATGCTCTACTACCTCTCGGGCGGCGACTGCGAGCTCATCGCCCGCCTTATGGCAGACCTCGCCGAGAGCGGACGCTTTGAAGTACCGGCCGAGCTTCTTGCCAAGATTCAGGAGACGTTTGCCTGCGGCTGGGCGGACGAGGACGAGGTTGCCGGCGCCATCGCCGCAAGCTGGCACGAGAACGCCTATCTGATTGATCCGCACACCGCCTGCGGCTACCACGTGTTGGAGAAGCTTCCCGCCGCCGCGGGCAGCGCCGCCCGTGTGCTCCTCTCCACTGCGAGCCCCTACAAGTTCCCGCGCGCCGTGCTCGAGGCATTGGGCGAGGACGTTCCCGCAGATGACTTTGCCTGCATGCGCAAGCTGGAGGAGGTCACCGGCACCTGCGCGCCGGCGCAGCTCGCTGCGCTCGAGACCGCACATGAGCGGTTCTCCGACGTGGTCGATGTCCCCGGCATGGGTGCCTACGTGGAGGATGCGGCGCTCAGGCTATAGGCACGCTCGGGCGGGAGGCGCACGCACCGCCCGCCGCTCGAACAGTCCTCGAAAAAGGAGCCCTCTGGGCGGGAGGCGCTCCTACCATCCGCTGCTCAGACAGTCCTCGAAAAAGGAGCCCGTTGGGCTCCTTTTTCTGCGGAACTCGCGACGGACGGTGCGCGCGTCTCCTCGAGCGACCCCTTCCTCCCATGCACGCCGGCGGCAACCGCATAGAAGCCGTGTAGGGCTTGCGAAGAATCCCCCTTCCGCAGCCGGGCTCTTGACCGTGCGTGCCTCGTTCGCGTACCTTTGACGTGCTTAAAAAGCGCGTGGACTTTTCTGGACGATAGGTCACCTTTTTGCCACGCAACCGGGAACGCGGTTGCGTGGCTTTTTCTGTGCGTAGGTAAAGCGCATCGTGCATGCCACCACCCCGTTCTCACGCGAACGACGGTACCCAGCGTACCGGGAAAGGGGTATTGTGCACGATGCGACCCGCTCTACAGCGAGCGCCCACCAAAGCGAGCTCTCAACAGCCAACAAAAGCCAACGGACCCTGGCCGCCCTGCAGGTCTTTGCCGGCGGGGCCTGCTACGGCGCGATGGCGACCACCTACAAGCTCGCCTACGCGGCGGGCTTCACCTCCAACCAGGTTGTCGCGAGCCAGGCGTGGTTCGGCTGTTTGTTCTTCGTGCTCGCCGTCCTTATCGGCCGTGCGCGCGGCAAGCGGCTCAGCGCGCTGCCCGTGCGCACGGTACTCAAGCTCATGGGCCTGGGCGCCCTCACCTGCCTCACCTCGATCCTCTACTGCTACGCCATGAGCGTACTGCCCGCCCCGGTGGCGCTCACGCTGCTCTTCCAGTTCACGTGGATGGGTCTTGTCTGGCAGACCATCATGACGCGCCGCGTGCCGCGCCCAATCGAAATTGCGTCGGCGGCGGTCATCGTTGCGGGAACAGTCTTTGCGAGCGGCGTGTACCAGACCGGTATCGCCGGCTACGACCCCGTCGCCCTGCTGTGCGCGCTCGGCGCCGCCGTCTCGTGCTCCCTCTTTGTCACGCTCTCCGGCAAGGTCAAAGCACCGTGCGGCAACGAGCAGCGCGGGGCAATCGTCTGCGCAGGTTCGGTAATCATGTCGCTCACCGTATGCCCGGACTACCTCGTCTCGGGAGTGCTCACCCAGGGCATCCTCCCCTTCGCCGCCATCGCCGGGTTCTTTGGCCTCATGTGCCCGGTCCTGCTCTTTGGGCTCGGGTCACCGCATCTGCCCGCCGGGCTTTCCACCGTCATGGCCGCCGCTGAGCTCCCCGCCGGCCTCTTTATCGCCATGATTGTGCTCGGTGAGCCCCTCGGCGTGATCGAGTGGCTCGGGGTCGCCGTCATCTTGGCCGGCGTGTGCCTGGCGCAACTGCCGGAACTCATAGGCAACGGAAAGCGGCATGGTCATTGCTCCAGCGAGCACCGTGCCACCGCATAACAGAAAAGAGACCAGCCATGCCGTTTCCCGAGGGATTTCTATGGGGAGGCGCTACCGCGGCGAACCAATGCGAGGGAGGGTACAACGAGGGAGGCCGCGGCCTCGCCAACGTCGATGTCATCCCGCACGGGCCGGAGCGCAACGACGTGAGTCGCGGGCTGCGCCGCATGCTCGATTTTGAGCCCGGGTATTACTACCCTGCCCAAACGGGTATCGATTTCTACCGCCACTACCGTGAGGACATCGCGCTCTTTGCCGAGATGGGTTTCAAGGTGTTCCGCCTCTCCATCGCCTGGAGCCGCATCTTTCCCTTGGGCGATGAAGACGAGCCCAACGAGGAGGGCCTCGCCTTCTACGAGGACGTGTTCCGCTGCTGCCGCGACCATGGCATCGAGCCCCTCGTCACCATCACGCACTTCGACTGCCCGATACACCTCATCAAAACGTACGGCGGCTGGCGCAGCCGCAAGCTCATCGACTTCTATCGGCGGCTGGTGGAAGTCCTCTTCACACGGTACAAGGGCCTCGTCCACTGGTGGATCACCTTCAACGAGATGAACATGATCTTGCACCGCCCGTTCATGGGGGCGGGTATCGTGCTCGAGCCGGGCGAGAACCCGCGTTCGGCCGAATATCTCGCCGCCCACCACGAGCTCGTGGCGAGCGCCTGGGCGACCAAGATCGCGCACGAGATCGACCCCGAGAACAAGGTGGGCTGCATGCTCGCTGCGGGCAGCTACTACCCTTACTCGTGCCGCCCGGAGGACGTGCGCGCCGCTCAGCTCAAGAACCAGGAGAACTACTTCTTTGTGGACGTGCAGAGCCGCGGGCGCTACCCGGGATATGCGCTTAAGCAGTTCGAGCGCGAGGGCATCGACGTTGGGATGACCGAGGAAGACGAGCGCATCCTCGCTGCACACACGGTCGATTTCATCTCGTTTAGCTACTACTCGTCCCGCTGCATCGCCGCCGACCCCGCAACCGCCGGCGGCATCGCCGAGGGCAACGCCTTCGCGGGCGTGGAGAACCCCTACGTGCGTACGAGCGATTGGGGCTGGGTCATCGACCCGCTGGGCTTCCGCATCACCATCAACGATTTGTGGGACCGCTACCAGAAGCCGCTCTTCGTGGTGGAGAACGGCCTCGGCGCGTATGACGAGGTGAAGCCAGACGGCACCATCGACGACGATTACCGCATCGCCTACCTGCGCGAGCACATCGAGGCCATGCGCGATGCTATCGATCAGGACGGCGTGGAGATGCTCGGCTACACCACATGGGGTCCGATCGACCTGGTCTCCGCCGGGTCGGGCGAGATGGAGAAGCGCTACGGCTTCATCTACGTCGACCGCGACAACACCGGCGCGGGCACGCTCGCGCGCTCCAAGAAGAAGAGCTTCGACTGGTACAAGCAGGTCATCGCCACCAACGGCGAGGATCTGGGCTAGCCGCGCGGAGTCTGCGCGACGACGCCCCAGGTCAAGCCATCAATGGCGCTGATTTGAGCTAAGTGTTTTGGAAACGGAGCCAACGGAACGGCGACCATACAACTGTTTCCGATTTATGCGCAGGGGCACGCCAGCCGTGTCCCTGCTAGCATAAGAGCACATTGCGTTCGCAGCTCATGCGCGGCGAACGCGCCCGCGGCGAGAGGGCCCATTCCCTTCGTCGCGAGTTCCGCAGCGCGAAGCGCGAGGACTGTTCGAGCAGCGAAGGGAATGGGCCCTCTCGCCACCCCGGGGAGGACGCCCATGATCAAGATTACGGTACCGGCAACGAGCGCGAACCTCGGCATCGGCTACGACACGCTCGGCATGGCAGTGTCGCTCTATGCGCACATCACGATGGACCGCGCCGACGCGCTCACCATTACCGGCTGTCCGGAAAAGTTCCGTAATGCCGACAACATGGTCTGCCAGTCCTTTCTGTATGCTCTCGAGACCTGGGGGGAGCAGCCCTTCCCCGTCTCGATCGATATCAAGACCGAGGTTCCCGTCGCGCGCGGCTTAGGCTCCAGCTCGACGCTCGTGGTCGCGGGCATCATGGGCGCCGCGGCGCTTACCAACCACACCGTCACCCGCGAGGAGCTCGTAGCACTCGCCACCGCCCTCGAGGGTCACCCCGACAACGTTGCACCCGCAATCTTAGGCGCCGCCGTGTGCTCGTTCACGCCTGAGGGCGAGCTGCCGCGATGCCTTCGCTACGATGTCTCTCCGCGCCTGCGCTTCGTCACCATCATTCCGCCCTATGAGGTGCACACGGAAGATGCCCGCAAGGTGGTGCCGACTGAGGTGCCGCTCTCGACCGCCGTCTGGCAGATGGGGCGCATCGCCGGCCTCACCCGCGGGCTCGAGACGGGCGACACCGCCCTCATCGCGGCTGCGAACGACGACCGCCTACAGGAACCCTACCGCCGCGCACTCATCCCCGACTACAATGCCATCCGCACAGCATGTCTCACCGGCGGTGCCAAGACGATCTGGATCTCGGGTTCCGGCTCGACGCTCATGGCCGTGACGGACGACACCATCGTGGCGAAGTTTTTGCAGGTACGCCTGCGCGAGCAGTTCCCTGCGTGCGAAACGCACATCCTCACCTGCGACACCGAGGGCGCCCAGATCGAGTACCTGTAGACTCTGCGGTAAGACTTCGGGCGGAGGCTCGTCACTCGGCAACGGGGTCTTGGCTGCCAGACTTCGGCTCCGGCATTGGCGGCGGGACCCCTACTACGCCGCTTCTTCAGCGAGCGGATCGTCAACCCGCTCGCTCGTCTCATACATCTTCCAAGGGTCTAAATCGATGCAGGCGGTCTCATCCCGGTTACCCGCCACGTCCCACGCAACAGCACCATTCATAACGGTAAGTCTATCTACAAAGAAATCCTTATTCGCAAGCTGTGAGAAAACACCGCCTTGTTCGATAAGCGGCTTTATATCCGCAAGATGCACAGACCCGTCGGAATAATAGGCATACACTGTGAAATCGTCACCTGGAATAGCTTGGACGACATAAGGCAGATACTCCATTGTTCCTCCTTCTCTACATCAGCGGATCGATAGTGTTAAGGGACTGATTCGCCCGAGCGAGCTCCCAGTTTTGCATCAGCTCATCTTTGTGCAGCTCCGCCCATGCAAGCACAAACTTCAGCTGCCGGTTAGGCAGCGACCCACGCGTCACATAGCCGTTCTGAATGTCGATTGATGCCGTCTTGCCAGCATATTCCGCTGGAAATGAGGAGGATTATGCTCGTCGTAGTACATGGTGATCTTAATCCCCAAGAATAGTGCGATAACCGGCATGGCTCTCCTTCTCTGGAATCGAAAAGCTGCCTGATACGTTTATCTTACCCGCAGGTGCGTCTGCGTGAACAGTTCCCCGCGTGCGAGACGCACATCCTCACCTGCGACACCGAGGGCGCCCAGATCGAGTACCTGTAAGACGGCCCATTGGACACTCCCCACCGCCACCTCTGCTAGGATGGATGCAATCAACCTACAGCAGGAGCATCATGGCCTCACCGCATCGCATGTCCAAAACCACTGGAGCCTCTTCGCATAAGCGCGCGCGACCGACGTCGTCCGCCCACCGCGCGCAGCAGCGACCCCGTCTCGACCCCACCGGTCCGACGGCGCTGGGCTCTACCCGGGCGGACTTCCCGCCCACCACGCGTGCCGACATGGATGCGCGCGGCTGGGATGCGTGCGATTTCGTCTACGTGTGCGGCGACGCCTATGTGGACCACCCGAGCTTCGGTGCCGCGATTATCGTGCGGCTTCTCGAGGCGCACGGCTACCGCGTGGGCGTGATCGCCCAGCCCGACTGGCGCGATCCCGCGAGCGTGACCGTGCTCGGCGAGCCGCGCCTGGCTTTTTTGGTCTCGGCCGGCAACATGGACTCCATGGTAAACCACTACAGCGTGAGCAAGCACCGTCGCCGCACGGACGCCTACACCCCCGGCGGTAAAGCAGGTGCACGCCCCGACCACGCAGCCGCCGTCTACGGCAACCTCATCCGCCGCACCTACAAGAAGACGCCCATCGTGCTTGGCGGCATCGAGGCGTCGCTCCGCCGCCTCGCGCACTACGACTATTGGTCGGACAAGCTCAAACGCTCCATTTTGCTCGATTCTGGCGCCGACCTCATCAGCTATGGCATGGGCGAGCACTCCATCGTGGAGATTGCCGACGCGCTTGCCGCGGGCCTTCCCGTGAGTCAGATCACCTACATTGACGGCACGGTCTATCGCACGCGCTCGCTCGACGAAGTCTTCGACTACACGCTCCTGCCCAGCTGGGACGAGGTCTCCACCGACAAGCTCGCCTATGCACGGAGCTTTGCCGTGCAGTACGACAACATGGACCCCATCCGGGGCGGCCGGCTCGTAGAGCCTTATCCGCACGATGTCTACGTGGTGCAGAACCCACCGGCGAAGCCCCTCACCCAAGAGGAGTTTGACGCGGCGTACGACCTCCCCTACACGCGCACCTATCACCCCGATTACGAGGCGGCAGGCGGTGTGCCGGCGCTCGCTGAGGTCCAGATGTCGCTTATCTCAAACCGCGGCTGCTTTGGCGAGTGCTCGTTTTGCGCGCTCACGTTCCATCAGGGACGCATCGTGCAGGCCCGCAGCCACGAGAGCCTCATCGCTGAAGCGAAAAAGATTACGCAAGAACCCGACTTCAAAGGCTACATCAACGATGTGGGCGGCCCCACCGCAAACTTCCGCCAGCCCGCGTGTAAAAACCAGCTCAAGCACGGTGCCTGCCTGCGGAAGCGGTGTCTGTGGCCGCACGTATGTCGCAGCATGAACGTCGACCACAGCGACTACGTGCAGCTGCTGCGCGAACTGCGCGCGCTCCCCGGGGTCAAGAAGGTCTTTGTGCGCAGCGGCATCCGCTTCGACTACGCCCTTGCCGATACGGATGACACGTTCATCCGCGAACTCTGCGCGCACCACGTGTCTGGCCAGCTCAAGGTGGCGCCGGAGCACGTCTCCGACGCGGTGCTCTCGGTCATGGGCAAACCCAGCCGCGCCGTATACGACCACTTTGTAGAGAAGTATCGCGCCGTCAACCGGGAACTCGGCAAAGACCAGTACCTCGTCCCCTACCTCATGAGCAGCCACCCAGGATCGACGATGAAGGAGGCGGTGGAGCTCGCCGAGTACGTGCGTGACATGGGCTATATGCCCGAGCAGGTGCAGGACTTCTACCCCACGCCGTCCACCATGTCGACCTGCATGTACTACACCGGGGTGGACCCACGGACGATGAAGCCCGTCTATGTACCGCGCTCCGCGCACGAAAAGGCGCTGCAGCGTGCGCTTATCCAGTACCGCAAGCCCGAGAACTACCATCTTGTGGTCGAAGCGCTGCGCAAGGCCGGCAGGACCGACCTCATTGGCTATGGACCAAAATGCCTGGTACGGCCCACGCCTCCAACAGGTAGGAAAACCACCACATCAATCAAGCGCGACAACCGCGCACCGCAACCCACGTTTCCGGGCGAGAGCCCTGAGAAAGCGCGAGCAAAGCGACATAACAGGCGGTAATGAGGCAGCAGCGTATGGCAAAGCGCCCGATTCGCCCTGTTAGAAATGCTACTCATATAACATCATATGCGAAGTGTGGAGCTCGCCGCCCTCTCGACACGAAGAGCGCGCTGGAGCATTGACTCTACCTTCAGAAATAGCGGCGCATTTGATCATGAAATCTCGCCTGCCCGAATAAGCTCCACACTTCGCATATGATTCTATTTTAGTAACATATTTATATTTCTTTGCAGCACCTACTTGGCTAATAATAGCCCGGCCGAGCGCAAAGCTCGGCCGGGCTACGGTTAAGGAGGTGCGCTATAGAAAGCGCTGGTAAACAGGTTGGTTACTCGTTGTCGCCCGCGGTCTGCTGCGTGGCGGAGAGCGTCACCGCGTCGGCTCCGCCCTTCTCGAGCACCTCAGGCCAGACCCACTCGGTGAAGGCGGGGTGATCGTAGCCCTCGTCCACAGCGAACTGGAACGCTTCCTCGCGGAACGCCTCCCACTCATCGATCTGGGCAGCGAACTTCTCCGTACCGCGCTGAGCGTCCACGAGACGCAGGGCATCGGCAGCGAGCTCCCAGCGATCCATGTTGTTGAGACGCAGCATATCGTACGGCGTGGTCGTGGAGCCCTTCTCCTCGTAGCCGTGCACGCGCCACGCATCGTGGCCAGGACGATTCCACACAAGGCGGTGAATGGTGCCCGCATACGCATGGAAGCAGAACAGCACCGGCTTCGAACCGTCGCCGAAGAGCTCAACGAAGCGCTCGTCGGAAAGAGCCTGGTCGTTCTCGCACACGTTTTGAATCTTGAGGAGATCGACCACGTTCACAAACCAGACCTTGATGCCCAGCTTCTTGAGCATATCGGTGGCAGCAAGCGCCTCGAGCGTGGGAACGTCACCGCACGTGGCGATCACGAGATCGGCATCTGCCAGCGAGTCTGCGGTGCACGCCCAACTCCAAACGGCAGCGCCCTCTTCGAGCTCGGTAAGCGCTTCGTCGACCGTCGAGAAGGTCGGCGCGGGCTGCTTGCCGCAGAAAATGGCGTTCACGCAGTTAGTGGACTGGTACACGCGCTGCGCAACGGCAAGCGCCATGTTCGCGTCCGCCGGATAGTACGCGTTGACCACGTGCGTGTCGTTCGCCTTGTTAAGCAGAACATCGATGAAGCCGGGGTCCTGGTGCGAGAAGCCGTTATGATCCTGACGCCACACGTGGCTGGAAAGCAGGATGTTGAGGCCGGCGATGGGCTTGCGCCACGGAATCTCGCGCACCGTCGCCTCGAGCCACTTGCAGTGCTGGTTGACCATGGAGTCGACCACATGGATGAAGCTCTCGTAGCTCGACCACACGCCATGGCGGCCGGTAAGCAGGTACGCCTCGAGCATGCCCTCGCACTGGTGCTCGGAAAGCTGCTCGATGACCTTGCCGGAGGGAGCGAGCAGGAAGTCGTTCGCTGGATCGGCATGATAGCCGCCCTGCCACTGCTTGCGCGTCACGTCGTAGGCTGCCTGGAGGCGGTTGGACGCGGTCTCATCGGGGCCGAAGATGCGGAACTCGTCCATGTTCCAGGAAAGCACATCGCGCGTGTAGAGGCCGAAGACGCGGGCCGCCTCGATCTGGCCCCAGCCGTGACCGTGCTTGGCAACGGGGACCTCGTGCTTATGCACGTCGGGCAGCTTGAGGTCGCGACGCACCACGCCGCCGTTGGCGTTGGGATTCGCACCGATACGCAGGTCGTCGGTGGGCATGAACGCGGTGACCTCGGGGCGAATCTGGCCTTCGGGCGTGAAGAGCTCCTCGGGCCCGTAGGACTTGAGCCAGCCGCGCAGCACGCGGAAATGCTCGTGCGTGTCCTTGGCCGAGGTGAGCGGCACCTGGTGCGCGCGCCACGAGTCCTCGGTCTTCTGACCGTCGATCTCCTTGGGGCAGGTCCAACCCTTGGGCGTGCGGAACACGATCATCGGGTAGACGGGGCGCGTGACCTCCATGCCGCCAGCGAGCTGCGCATGCGCCTTGGCCTTGATGTCGCAGATCTCGTTGAACGTCTGCTCGAGCAGCTCGGCGAAGCGACGGTGAATGGACTGATGGCTCTCGCTATCAAAGCCCGCGGTGAAAAAGTGCGGGTTATAGCCCATGCCGCGGAAGAACTGCTCCAGCTCGGCGTCCGAGATGCGCGCGAGGATGGTGGGGTTGGCGATCTTGTAGCCGTTGAGGTGCAGCACCGGCAGCACGATACCGTCGGTCGCGGGGTTCACGAGCTTGTTGGCCTGCCAACCGGTCGCGAGCGGACCGGTCTCGGCCTCGCCGTCGCCCACCACGGCAACGGCCAGCAGGCTCGGGTTATCGAGCACCGCGCCATAGGCGTGGCTGAGGGTATAGCCCAGCTCGCCGCCCTCGTGGATGGAACCCGGGGTCTCGGGGGCAAAGTGGCTGGGAATGCCACCGGGGTACGAGAAGCGGCGGAAGAACGTCTGGAGACCCGCCTCGTCGTCGGTGATCTCGGGGTAGTTCTCACGATAGGTGCCATCGAGCAGCGACTGCGCCGTACCGGCAGGACCGCCGTGGCCGGGACCCATCAAAAAGATCGCGTTTTGCTGATGGTCGGCGATGAGGCGGTTGGTGTGGCCCATGAGGAAGTTGATGCCGGGCGTGGTGCCCCAGTGGCCAACGAGGCGATGCTTCACGTCGGCGCGGCCAAAGTCGCGCGTCTCGCCGGTCTTCTCGTCCACGAAATCCTTGCGCATCAGCGGATTGCTGCGCAGATAGATCTGGCCCACCGAGAGGTAGTTCGTGCAGCGCCAGTACTTGTCGACACCCTCGAGCGCCTCGGCGGAGACGGGACCGTCGAGCTTCTTCCAAGGTGTTCCGATTGCAGGTTGAGACATGTGCCCCTCTTTCTGTTGCTGATCCGTACGTTAATTATACGAATAACCTAACAAATGCATATATTAAAATGCTCGCAGCACCCAATACATGGAACTGCGAGCACGATCGCCTGCTATGCGTCGAGTTCAACCTCCAGGTGATACAGGTCGGCCCGGTAGTACGTCTTCACAAACTCACGCGGTACGTTGTTCGCATCGTACGAGACACGCTTGATGTACAGCAGCGGATCGCCCTGCTGCACGCCCAAGAACATCGCCTGCTCGGCATCGGCGGGAACCGCGCGAATCTCCTGCGTTGCGCGACTCCACTGAATACCCAGCTCATCGGCAATGTAGGCGCGCAGCGACTCACGCGAGAAGTCGCGCTCGATCGCATGCGGCAAAAACGACTGCTCAAAATGGTTGATCTCGAGATAGAACGGCTCGTCGCCTGAGAAGCGAATACGACGCAGGCGGTACACCGGCACGCCCTCATCGATCTTGAGGACCTGCGCCACGTCGGCATCTGCCGGCAGCAGCGTCGCATCGATCAGGCGCTTCTCGGCAACCACGCGATCATCGACGTTCTTCTTGATGAAGCTCGTGACATGGCTGAGCGAGGAGCTGGGCCTGCTCGAGATGACCTCGGACCCCACACCGCGGCGCTTGCTGATCATGCCGTTGTTCGCCAGCATCTCCATGGCCTTGCGGGCCGTGGCGCGCGACACGCCGTACTGGCGCATAAGCTCGCTTTCGGAGGGGATAAGGTCTCCCACCGCGTAGGCGCCGTTCACGATATCCTGGAACAAAATATCGTACAGCTGCCGATACAGCTGCTCCTTACCGCTGAAGTCGAGTATGGGAATCAAGTCGTTCTCCTGGCCCATCAGAATATTATGTTCTTTCATTATGCTCCCCTCCCCTCCAAACACGCAAACCGATTCGATATGCGGCGCGTTTTGTCACATTAGCGCGCGGCCGCAAGCTCCTGCTGCACCTGCTCGTAGGTGGGGATGGACGTGAGCCCGCCCATCGAGCGCACCGAGAGCGATGAGGTCATAGAGCACATGCGCAGGTTGTCCTCGAGCGACATGTTTCGATACAGACCGAAGGCGAACGCGCCGTGGAAGATATCGCCCGCACCGGTGGTGTCCACCGCGTGCGCGGTAAACGCCGGCATGTGCTGCGGAACCCCCTCGTCGTCGCGGAAGATGAGGCCCCGGTCGCCGAGCGTCACCACCGCAACGCCGTCGTTGATGCCCTCGATGCGACGCAGCAGCTCGTCGGTTGCGCGGACATCATCTGGATCGGCCAGCGGCTCGCCGGTGTACTGGCGGGCGAAATCCTCCGAGCACACGAGGTAATCGACCGCGCGCGCCACCTCATAGGTGCTCTCGCGATACGTCCCGGCATCTACCACCGAGCGCGCCTGGGGGTAGGCCTCAAGAATCTGCAGCGTCACCTGCGGCTCGTGGCCGTCTGCCAGCACCACCTCGGGAGCTTCTGGCGGCAGCGGGTAGTCCACATCATGCATCGTCGACGGGAAGTTGAAGATGGTCCGCTCACCGGTCGCATCGTCGACCGCAATGATGCTATAACCGGTCGTCACCTCGGTATCGGGGATGAGATACGCGGTGCCCACGCCATAGCGCTCGAGATCGGCACGCACGAGCGTGCCGTACGGATCGTTGCCGATGCGCGCCACAAGCTCCGCCGGCGCACCCCACTTCGAGCACAGACAGGCCGCATTGAGCGCGGGCGCACCCGAGCAGCCATGCGATTTTGTGACGCGATACTTCTGATTCGCCCGCAGCGGGCCGGTATAGGGCGCGGTGATGTCGTAAACCGCCTGGCCCACGCAAAAGATAGCCATGGTTTCCCCTACTCCCCGTCCTTGGCGAGAAACGCATCGATCTTGTCGAGCAGCGCCGGATAGTCGATCTTCTTGACGTCGGTGGCATCGACCTCGATGAGCTCGCCCAGCTGGAACTTGTCATAGCCCTTGTGCTTGCAGCGGTCGATGAGGATATCCATGGTCACAAGGCCGTCTGCCTTGCTGCGGTCCTCGAGCACGTCGCCGCGGTGATAGCGCGTCACCAGATGGCCCAGGTGGCGCGACGGATCGAGATCGCGCGAAAGCGAGCGCTTGTAGATGATCTCGGGGTCGCCTACCAGGCGCACCGTGAGCACATGGTAGCCATAGCGCTCGGTAAGCTCGATGAGGCTCGCCTTCTGCTTGTCCGAGAAGGGGTAATCGGAGATGATGGGGCGCTCGTCTTCCATGTAGATCGCGAGACCGGAGTAGAAGCGCTTCCAAATGAGCAGCTCCACGGCAGCCTTGTCGTCGGCATCGTTGAACCCGACCTCGTCCCACACCTGCTCCTTCATATCATCCGGCGTGATGTAGGCAAAGCACCCGGGATGGCGCTCGATGATCTTGTTCGCCAGATAGGTCTTTCCCGTCGCGGGATACCCGGCAAGCAAGATGAGGGATTTCTTCATGGCGTGGTCCTCCTCGATGATGTGGCGGGTACGCAAGCCGAGCAGTTCGGCTGCCAGCGGTACCCGGGCCGGCAGCCGATGCGGGAAACCAGTGGGCTGTTCCTAGGCCCTGCCGCGGAGCTGATCCTTGGACAGCGCGAGCATCTCGTTCACCTTGTCCAGGTAGTACTTGATCTGCGCATCGTCCTTCGCCTCGGCGGCCTGGGCGCGCTTCTTGTTGTAGAGCTTCACGAGCTGCGTGGACGCCTTGCCCATCGTGTGGTTTACCTCAAGGCTCTCCTCATAGGCTGCGATGGCCTCGTCGATCTGGTCGATATCGGCGTGCAGCTTGCCGAGCTCGTTCAACGCGTTGGACTTCGCGACGCCCTCGGTGGACGCAACCTTCGCCTTGACCTCTTCGATCTTGGCAAGCACGGCCTCGCGGTCGAGCACGGGCTCGGGCTCGGGCGCGGCGGCGGGCTTGTCCTTCTTCTTACCGAAACCAAACAGTCCCATGATTACCTCCTTGAATCGGGAACGAAAAGGGCCGCCCCCGTGTGCCCGGGGTTCCAGGCGGGAGCGGCCCCATGATGCGTTCGTATGCGCGCGTTAACCTTACGCGATACCGAACACGCCGAGGATCGACTTGATGGCCATGAAGAAGAAACCGGTGACGACGGTGTCGACGTCGGTGCAGGTCATGTTCACGAAGCCAATCTGAGCGAGCATCGGCGAGAGCAGCGCCGGCAGGATCATGATGAAGATGCCGTGGAAGATGCCGCCGATGATGGCGCCACGACGACCGTCGATGGCGTTGCCGAAGATACCAGCGGTGCCGCCAGCGAAGAAGTTGGACATGACACCGGGGATGACCAGCGTGCCCATGAAGCCGGTGATGACCATGCCGATGAGCGAGCCGATGGTGGTGAAGATGAAGCCGATGATGACCGCGTTAGGCGCATAGGTGAACAGCACCGGGCAGTCGAGCGCGGGACGCGCGTTGGGGACGAGCTTCATCGAGATACCCTGGAAGGCGGGAACCAGCTCGGCGAGGAGCAGGCGGACGCCGGCGAGCAGGACATAGAGGCCAACGACGAACTGCATGGCCTGGAGGAACGCGTATACCATGTAGTTCACGTCGCCCGCGTAGTCAGCAGCAGCCTCGGGGCCGGCGAAGCCAGCAATGATCAGGTAGAACGGGATCATGACGACCATGACCGCGAGGTAGGAGTCCTGCATGAAGGACAGGCTCTGCGGAAGCTCGAGGTCCTCGGTGGAATGAGCAGCCTTGCCGCCGCCGAGGAGCTTCTTGGTGCCCGTGGCGATGAGCGCGGTGAACATGTAGCCGAAGGTGCAGAAGTGACCCAGGGCGATGTCGTCGCTCTCGGTGATCTTACGCACGACGGGCTGCGCGAAGGCAGGCATGAGCGTCGCGAAGGCGCCACCGACGATGGAGGCGATGATGATCAGCGGCACACCGGTAAGCCCGCAGAAGTAGGCGAACACGATGCAGAGGGTGGACTCCCACAGGAGCGCCTGGCCGGTGAGGAACACATACTTGAACGGGGTGAAGCGCGCAAGGATGATGTTCACGATGAAGATGCCGGCGAGGCAGATGGCGATCTCGGAGCCAAGGCCCAGGTCGGTCATGGCCTGACCGTTGATGCCCTCGATGGACGCCACGACGGCGGACATGTTGGTGAAGCCGAAGGCCTGGTTGAACATGTCACCGAAGTAGGTGAGGGAGGTCTGCATGACGCTCGAGCCGGCAGAGAGCACCAGGAAGCCGAGCATCGTCTTCAGGGTGCCGGAGATGAGCTCGTTGACGGGCTTCTTCTGAAGCGCGAGACCGAGCAGGGCGACGAGGCCGATGATGACGGCGGCCTGCGTCAGGATGTTATCGATAATCCACTGTAGAATTTCCATGCTTTGTTCTCACTTCCCTTTCCGAGTGAACGTGCGGAGAACGTACGTGCACGTTTTAGAGGAGACCCATCTCCTGGAGCACGGGGGTAATCTTCTCCTCGATCTCCTTCTTGTCGACGAGACGCTTGAGGAAGACGCAGGGAAGACCCGTGTTCGCGCCCTCGATCTGGGTCTGGAAGTTCTGGGCTGCAACAATCATGTCGAAGTTCCTGGCAGCGCTCGCAACGCTCGACACGCTGTCGTGATCGAGCTTGCAGTCAACGCCGAGGCCCTTCAGCACGCCCTCGACCGCCATCTGGCACGCGAAGCTGCTGCCCAGGCCGTTTCCGCATACCGTCAGAATCCTAAGCTGCTTTGCCATCCGGTATCACTCCTTTCCTTGTGTACCGTGGGGCCTGTGCCCCTTTTCCGTTTCCGGCTATTGCATCCGCTCCCCTCAGCGGATAAAGCCCGAATGGTGTTTCTTACTGCTCGGAGGCCGCCGCGATGAACGCGTCGTACACCTGCTGGGGCGTCTCGAGCGCAACGATCTCGTTGATCTTGTCCTGATCGCAGAAGATGCCGGCGAGCACGCGCATCGCGTCGATATGCGAGTTGGCATCCTGGGCGGCCAGGGTCACGAGCAGGCGGACCTCGAAGCTGTCCTCGGAGAACTTAATAGGCTCGCGCAGCAGCGTCACGGCAAACTGCTGCTTGATGACGCCGTCCTCGGGACGGCCGTGCACGAGCGCAACATCCTCGGTGAGCACGTAGTACGGACCCATCTTCTCGGTAGCCGCAATGATGTTGTCGGCGTAGCACGGCTTCACATAGCCGCCCTCCTCGAGCGGAGCGCAGGCCAGGCGAATCGCGTTCTGCCAGGTATCCACCGACTGAACGATGCGCACGTTCTCGGGTTTAAGCATCTCGCTAAACTGCATGGTGATCAGTGTCCCTTAGCCGATGTTCTTGAAGAGCTGGATCTTGTGCTCAACGATGGACTGAACAACCTCGAGCGCCGGTACCACGTTGTTGCGGTTGGAGGTGTTCTCCTTGTGCTCGTTGTAGGCGTTCTTCGAGGTGATGTTCCAGTTCACCAGCAGCTCGGTGCCCACGTTGAACTTGCGGATGCCGAGGTCGATGACGCGGCGGACGTCCTCTTCCTTCACGCCGGTGCCGCCATGGATAACGAGCGGGAAGCCGTTCACGGCGTCGCGAATCTTCTCGAGCTGCTCGAAGGAGATGTTGGTCTTGGACTTGTACTGGCCATGGTTGGTGCCAATGGCAACGGCCAGCGCATCGATGCCGGTCTTCTCGATGAACTCAACAGCCTGCTCGGGCTCGGTGTAGTGCACGTCGGCCTGGGCAACGGCGATGCCGTCCTCGGTGCCGCCCACGGTGCCGAGCTCGCCCTCGACGGAAGCGTTGGTCTTCGAGGCGTACTCGACAACGCGCTTGGTGCCCAGGATGTTCTCCTTGAAGGGCAGCGAGGAGCCGTCGTACATAACCGAGCTGTAGCCAGCATCGAGCGCCTTGCGGATCTCGTCGAAGTTCTTGGCGTGATCGAGATGGAGAACAACGTCGACGCCAAACTCGTCGGCCATGGACTTGGCAACGGCAACCAGGTTGCGATGGCCCACGTAGCTCGCGGTGCCCTCGCTGGTCTGGATGATCACCGGGGTCTTCTGAGCAACTGCGGCACGGATGATGGCGGGCAGCATCTCCAGGTTGTGCGTGTTGAAAGCGCCAACGGCCATGTTGAGCGCGTTCGCCTCAGCCAGTACCTCTCGAAGTGTTACGTACATCGTGTCCTCCTCATCTGGTATCGCCTCGTGCGGGCCAGCCCCTCTGACCCTTCACGAAACATCCTTACTTGGACGGTTATTAGATTATCATAATGTACGTACATTTAAACAATGTTCTGAAAGTTTTGTGCCGTTGACCGCTTGCCGCCAAGAATCGACCGTTTGCCGGTTCTCAACAACTAGTTCAAGTATAGCGTGAATGAATTCATCGGGAAATAGATGAGTATTTCGAGTACCCTGAGCGGTCGCAGATGCCGCATGGTCACGACAGGAGACCTATGGGTGCTGCATGCGTAGCAACCCCTACCCCGTGGTCATTTCCTCCGACCTATGGGCGAAACACGAGCGTATGCAAACGTAAACGTGAGTCTTATCCTGCATTGAGCTCGTATATTGCTATATTTGATATCAATATACGAGCAACTACCAGCAATCATCTCGGCTGCAAGCTTCCATTTCGCTTGAATTCAGACACTGCAACGTCTCTGCAACCCATACGTGTCCGCTCGTGACCATCAGCTCGAATTGCTATGAAAGCCCTTTGACATGATGTGTATAAACATGCCTATTTCGAGAGATTATTTGCATATTCCTATCTGGAACGCCGGACAGCTGCCAAGCAAGAAGATGCGGCGCATGACACCTCGCGCCGGAGCGCTGGGGCATCGATCGGAGACTACAGGCAGTGCTCTGCGATACGCTGTTTGAGCTCGTCGATGCCTGCGCCTGTTTGCGAAGAGGTCACGAGGATGTTCTCCGCCGGAACGCTCAGCTGCTTTCGAATGGCAGCGAGCTGCTTGCCCTGCTGGCTACGGCTCAGCTTGTCCGCCTTGGTGAGCGCCACCACGAACGGGAACTCCCCTTCTTGCAGAAACTCGATCATCTGATGGTCGAGCTTACTGGGATCATGGCGAATATCGACCAGCGAAACGACCAGGTTGAAGCTGCGCTCGAGCTCGAAGAAGTCACCGATGAGCTTTGCCCAGCGGTCGCGCTCCGCCTTGGAGCGCCGCGCGAAGCCGTACCCGGGCAGATCGATGAAATGCACACCATCGGCCTCGAAGAAGTTGATGTTGGAGGTCTTGCCCGGCGTGCTCGAGACCTTGACGAGGCCCTTGCGCCCAAACAGCTTGTTCATGATCGAGGACTTGCCCACGTTCGACCGGCCCACGAACGAGACCTCGGGGCACGTTGAGGGTGGAAGCTGCGATGCCGCGCCATAGCTGGCGACAAAATGAGCGAGCTGATAGTTGATCTGGTCTGCCATGGGATGTCCTATCAGTATTCGTGCTTGGCGACACCGAGCTTCACGGCAAGACGGCGCACGATGGCAAGCGTGATGCTGCTCGCCGTCTTGGCATATCCGTCCAGCGTGAACTCGCGCGCGCAGAGCTCGTCGTAGCTTTCATCGCAGTTATCCGAGATGGCACGTAACACGAGGCAGTCCACGCCGTTTTTCGCGGCGATGTGTGCTACGGCAGCGCCCTCCATCTCGGCGCAGTCTGCACCCGTTGCCTCAACAACAGCGGCGCGCATCTCGGCGCCCGAGACGAAGCGGTTGCCCGTGGCGATGGTGCCGCGCAGGTAGCGTTGCGGCTCTTCCTGGGTCTTATTGCGTCGAAACGGTGAGGCATCCGCCACGGCGCGAGCCTCGCTGCCCGGCGCCGCCTCAGCATCGGAAAGCGCGGCGTCTACGTAGCCAAACGAGCGCAGCGTCTCCTCGGCAAGGTCGACGAGAAAATCGGAGGATGCGTACTCCTCGAGCCCGGGCTTGGACTCCGCGATGAGCGCCGTATCGGTATCGGTGTAGCGCAGGCGCTCGCCGATTACGATGTCGTTGATATGCAATGCCGGGTTAAGACCGCCGGCGATGCCGGAGAAGATGACGGCGTTCGCGCCATATGCCGAGATGAGGTGCTGCGTCGCTGCGGCCGCGTTCACGGTTCCCATGCCCGCCGTCGTAGCTACGAGGTTGAACCCGTGGTAGCCGCCGCCAACGATGGTAAGGCCTGCCTCCTCGACAACGGTTCCCTTGTCCACCGCGCCGTAGATCTGCCGGACCTCTTTATCCAGTGCACCAATGATCGCAATCGTTGGAGTCATGCCGCTCCCATCTCGTAATTCTGTCCTGAGCTGGCATGATAGCATGACGCGCCTGATGCCCCGCACGGCGACGGCGCATCGCCTCGACCTCTACAGTCCGCCCATCTGGGGAGGGAATATCTCGCCAGAAACACCCTTGTCTTCGCCAAGCGATTTCCACAGCAGGCCGGCGCGCGCTTTCATGCTTGGGACATCGGAGCAGAGCAACAAGAAGATGACCTCGAATATGAAGTTGATCGAGTTGTGGGAAAACGGAAGATCGCTGTTGAGCATCTTGTCACGCGTTGCCGTCTGCAACATGCAGGTAGCACGCACGGCAAGCGGCGAATCGGGGACGTTTGTGATAACAATGGTGGGCGTCTGAGAGTCGATGGCATTGTCCATCATCTGGTTGAGACGCTTCGAATGGCCGGATTTCGACATGAACACAAGGACGTCACGGCCCGTAAGCGACATAGACGAAAGCATCATTGCCTCAGTCGTGGGAGCGCAGTACGCGCGAAGCCCCAGCTGCGCAATGAGAAACGACGCGGACTGCGCAGCGGGAATGGTGTTGCCCACGGCGGCAAAAACGATGGAATCCGCATGCTCCAACAGGTGAACCGCGTTGACGAGGTCCTGATCGCTCACAAGGCTCAAGGTGTCGAGCAGCTCGCGGTTCTTTGCCAACAGCACGGTTTCCATCGCGGCGCGCGGTGCATCGAGCGAGATGACCGTCGACGGTACACGCGGGGAATCCTCTCCCCCATTGTCATGCAGCATGGCATCACGGAGATCAGCAAAGCTCTCGTAGCCCAGATGCCGCACGAATCGCGATACGGTAGCAGCCGACGTCTCGCTCTGCGTCGCTATCTCGCGCGTCGTCATAGAAGGTATATCGCCTTGATGGGCCATCACGAAATCAGCAATGAGCTTCTCACGATCGCTCAAGCGGTCGTAAAGCAAACATATTTCGTTTATCACGCTGCCCTTACGCTGCTGCATCGCTAACCTTCCCGCGACTGATAAACGCCATGATAATACAAAAAGAGAGGGCCCGAAGCGGACCCCCTCCTGAAAGTTGACCAAGCCTTCTGCGCATGAGCGAACGTGTCGCTCGCGTTACGCGCGATATGCCCTATGCAAGCTCCTGGCGCCACTGCGGGGTCACGGGGTCGCGATAGTACTTCGCAGCGCCAACGCAACCGAAGAGCTCCATCTTGTGCTTGATGACTTCCTTGCCAGCCTCGATGCACTCGGGGAACAGGTTGTTGGGATCCCAACCCGAGCCCTCCTGCGAGAGGATCTCGCGCGCCTTGATGAAGAAGGCGCTCTTGTAATCGGAGGAGATGTTGACCTTCTGGATGCCGATCTTCACAGCCTCGGCGATCTCGGAGTCGGGGTTGCCCGAACCACCGTGGAGCACGAGCGGGAGGTCGACCTTCTCCTTGATGGCCTTGAGCACATCCATGCGCAGCTTCGGGGTCACGCCCTTGGGATACAGACCATGGCAGGTGCCGATGGCGACAGCGAGCGTGTCAACGCCCGTCTCCTCGACGAACTTCTTCGCGTCATCGGGATCGGTGTAGATGACCTCGGTCATGCCGCCCTCGATGGAGGTACCGGTGTCACCGATGGTGCCGAGCTCGCCCTCGACGGAAACGTTGACCATGTGGACATAGCGCACGACCTCGGCAGTCTTGGCGATATTCTCCTCAAAGGGAAGCGCGGAACCGTCAATCATGACGGAGGTGAAGCCGACATGAATGGCACGCATGATGCTCTCGATGCTGTCGCCGTGATCCATGTGGATGACAAACGGCACGGGGCTGTTGCCGCAGCGGGCAATCATGTACTTGACGAAATCGTCCTTGCAATACGCGAGCTCGGTGGGATGCACCGCGATGATGGCAGGGGCATCGTTGGCCTCGGCGGCCTCGACAACAGTGCGGAACAGGTTGCTCTCAGACACGTTATAGGCGCCCACGGCGAAGTGCTTCTCCTTGGCGACCTCGAGCATCTGAGACATGTTGATAAGCATACTGGTCAATCTCCTTTATACGTGTCGATATGGATCTGCAAAACCTGAGGTTAACGAGCCTTGCCGGTGGAGCCAGAAATCTCGATGTAGTGCTTGATGGTGTCGATACCGGCCTTCCAGCTATCCTGAACAAGCGTCGGATAATCGTATCCAGGATTCTCAGCAGGCGAACGCGCCACGAATTCGCGCTGCGCGATCATGTAGTCGGTGCCCACATTGATCTTGTTGATGCCCGCCTCAACCGAACGACGCATATTGTCGTCGCCGGCACCCGAGCCACCGTGCAAAACGAGCGCAGCACCCGTCGCAGCCTTGATCTTCTCCACGATATCGAAGTGGAACGTCGGCACGTACCCTTCAGGATAGTCACCGTGCGTGGAGCCGTACGAGACTGCAAGCGCGTCGATGCCGGTCTTCTTAATGAAGTCGATAGCGACATCGGGATCGGTGTACATGACATCATCGGTGAAATGCGCATCGGCGCCCTCGGCACAACCCATGTTGCCAACCTCGGCCTCAACAGATGCCCCATAAATCTGAGCAAGTTCAACCACCGAACGCGTGATGCGAGCATTCTCCTCGGCATCATAGGCAGAGGCATCGCACATCACGCTTGAGAAGCCCTCATGCAGGCAGCGCTTGAGGTGCGCAATGTCATGGCCGTGATCGAGGTTGATTGCCACGGGCACCGGACTCTGCTCGGCCATCTTCACAATCGGCTTCGTGAGGATATCGCAGTCGAAGAACGACATCACGTGATCCTGCAGCAAGACGATAATGATGGGAGCATTCACCTCCGCCGCCTTGATGACACCGCGCGCCGTCTCAAGATTGAAGGCGTTGATGGCCATGACCGCGTAACCCTCGGCATTCGCCTTGGCGAGCATGCCCTTCATGGATTGATACATGGTTTGCAGTTCCTTTCTCGAATCATCTGCGCGAATACACGCTCAAAAGTGGCGCGCCGCTGAGGGGAGCGGTGCCGTAGCTGAACCAGAAAGCGGCGCGCCTGCACTCAAGATGGCTACCGCACGGGAAGCACATCCAGTACCCGTTCTATGAAAGGCTGAAGCCCGAAAGATCGACTTCCTGCTCTTCCTCATCTTCCTCCATGCCGAGGTCATCAATCTCCTCAGGCTTGAGCGGGCGCTTGATGATGACGAGAAGCACGCCCGTGACAAGGGAGCCGGCGAGCAGAGCGATAACCGCCCAGAGCGGGTTGGTCATGGCCGGGATAACGAACACGCCGCCGGAGGGAACCATCGACTCGACGCCCATGGAGAACGCAATGGCGCCGCAGACGGCATCGCCAAGAGCGGTGCAAATAACGGTACGGAAGAAGTCGTTCATGGCGATGGGGATAACGCCCTCGGTGATCATGCAGACGCCCATGGGGAAGGCGACCTTGATGTTGTCTTCCTCAGACAGCTTGAAGATGGGGCGATGCAGAACCTTGGAAAGGATAAGAGCGATGGTCACACCGAAGGGAGGAACCATGGAGCCGAGCACCTTGACCGCCTCGGGACCATAGATGCCGTCGGCCATCATGCCGTCGCAGATGAGGTTAGGAACCTTGGAGATAGCCCGCCATAGTCAAGATGCTGGATGAAGCCGAGAATGAAGCCGTACGCGAGCTTCTGGCTCTGATCGAGGCCAGTCACGAAGTTCGTAAGGGTCGCCGTGAACATCTGGAGCGGCGTGCCGAGCACGAAGAACATGATGATTGCGCCGAGGATTGCGGTCAGCGTAGGAACGATCAGCATCGGCATGAGCGCCTGAGCCCACTTCGGAACTTTGAGATAGGTCTCGATGGCAAGCGCGATGTAACCAACGAGCAAGCCGCCGATCAGGCCACCCAAAAAGCCAGCGCCCAGGAAGGACGCGATCTCGCCCATGAGGAAGCCGGGGGCGATACCAGGACGGTCAGCGACCGAGTACGCAATGTAGCCACCGATGAAGGCCGGGATGAGGCCCATGCCCATGGTGCCGAGCGTGGTGAACGCGGAGGGCACGGACATGGAGCTGAGCTCATCAATCGACGCGATGTTGGTGCCGCCGGTCAGATTGCCGATAGCAATCAGAAGGCCGGAAGCGACAATCAGCGGAAGCAGGTAGCTAATGGCGGTTAGCAGATGCTTCTTGATCTCGGCAATCGTAAATTTGCCTTTCATGTGAACCCCTTTTCTTTTTTGCGAGATCTGAATCTGCCACTAGGCGTTCAGGCTCTCCTCGATCTTGTTGATGATCTGCTTGGAAGCCTTGAGGACAACGGAGGTGGGAACCTCCATGACGCGCTTCCCCTCGAAACGCGACTTGTCGATCTTGATGTCGACCGCCAGGATGACAGCATCGGCCTCCGCGATCTGCTCGGGCGTGAGCGGATCCTCCGTGCCAATCGTGCCCTGGGTCTCGACATGGATCTCATGCCCCAGGGACTCGGCTGCCTTGACGAGCTTCTCCTTAGCCATGTAGGTGTGCGCGATACCAGACGTGCATGCGCATACTCCAACGAGCTTCATAAAGCTCCTCCCTTCCCTTCGCCTTCATTTGCCCAACCGTGCCGGGCAGGCGATGACGCCGGCACGGGGCTTTGCGACAACGCGTTAGTCGTCGTAGTCGTCGGGGCTGGACTCGAGCAGCTCGAGCATCTCCTCGGGGCTCTTCACCGCATGCAGCTTCTCGACGAAGCTCTCATGCGCGAGCAGCATGGCGACATGCTGGAGCAGCTTGGGGTGCACGACATCCGAATCGCCCATGGTGACCGCGAACAAGATCACGATGCTTACCGGCTCGCCGTCGAGCGACTCCCACTCGATGGGCTGCTTGGACGTGCCGATTGCGAGCGCCGTCTTGTTCACGCCCTCAGACTTGCCATGCGGAATAGCGACGCCCATGCCGATACCGGTCTGGCCTTCGCCCTCGCGCCACATGACGTCCTTGAAGAAGGCCTCGCGGTCGTTGAGCTTGCCCTGCTCCTCGAACAGGTCGGTCAGGCGCTCGAGCATCTCAACCTTGTTGGACACATCAAGATCGAGTGCGATGAGCTTCTGATCGATCACGTTCGATATGTCGAAACCGCGCGTACTATCCTCTGCCATAACGTTCCTCCCTTTCACGTCTCGCTACGGCATGTGTTTCATATATTACGTTTTTATGAAACAAGAAGACAAGTGAGCGTGTGTAAGCAGGCTGTTAAAGGGCGAAGGGTAGGAAAAGACGAGCGAGCGGTTTCATGACGGAAAGCCTCATGAAACGATATCACCCGTGACAGAAGGTTTCAGACCTATAACCTGCCGGTTTATGTCAACGTGATAGTCCTGCCAAAATATAGACTGATGCGGACATCCCCTACCATCCCCACCAGTCAGCGCGGTGCCGCAGGCCGATTGATAGCACCCGTATACGGGTTTCAGGTGCCTCGGACGTTTCATTTCGTTACTATGATTGAAACAGTATCTCACCCATGCGAAAGGATTGCCCTATGGATACAACGCTTCTGGGCGCACTCGAGGCCGGCGGCACGAAGATGGTATGCGCCACCGGGTACGGCGACGGCACCGTGGTTGAGCAGGTCTCTCTGCCCACCACCACCCCCGAGGAGACCATGGCCGAGGTGGCGGCGTGGTTTGCCGACAAGGGCGTTCAGGCAATTGGCATCGGTGCATTTGGCCCCACCGCCGTGAACCCCGCTTCGCCGCGCTATGGCCAGATTCTCGAGACCCCAAAGACCGCTTGGCGCTACTTCGATATGCTCGGATCGGTTAAGAGCCGCCTGGACGTCCCCTGCGGCTACGACACCGATGTCAACGTTGCCTGCCTGGGCGAGGTCACCTTTGGATGCGCGAAGGGCCTCACCGACGTGGTCTACCTCACCATCGGCACGGGCATTGGCGCCGGCGTGCTCTCGGGCGGCAAGCTCATGCACGGTATGATGCACCCCGAAGCCGGACACATCCGCATGCTGCCCGATCCCCGCGACCCCATTGCCAACGACAGCGCATGCCCGTACCACACCAACTGCTTCGAGGGCCTTGTTGCCGGCCCCGGCATCGCCAAGCGCTGGGACGGCAAGAGCGGCGGCGAGATGGCCGAGGATGCCGAGGCGATGGATATCCTCGCCGGCTATCTTGGTCAGGCGCTCGCTACCTATATCCTGTGCTACTCGCCGCAGAAGATCATCATCGGCGGCGGCGTGGCAGACCACACCCCCATCGTCGAGCTCTCGCGCGTCAAGACGGCCGAATGGCTGAACGATTACATCGTGACGCCCGAAATGGCCGATCTTGATAACTACATTGTGAACAACAGCCTGGAGGGCAAGCAGGGCATCATGGGTTGCCTTGAGCTCGCACGTCAGGCGCTCGAAGGCTAGCAGGCGCGTTACACGCACTTGCTCCGAGGAGCTCCAAAAGCGATACGCACGCACCGCGGCTCCGCTGCCCAGCAGCGGAGCCGCTTCGGTTTTCCACATCCAACAGCCAGGTCAGGGAATCTAACACCGCAGCTCAACGATGCGCCGGCGCGCCCGAGCATGGCGGCACCGCGCACAAACGGCAGCCTGACTCCCGTAAACGGTAGCCTTAGCTCTGGTTTTCCAACTTTTCCACACGGAGCAAACAGCACCCACGCAGCGCCGTCCGCGCGGCGCGTATGCTGCGGGCCACGCGGCTCACCGGGGAGGGCCGCTCTTGCGCCTATGCGCCCGCCCGACCTGCTTTCATCCCGCGCAGCACCGCCTGGCGCAGCGCCGGGATGCGTGCCTTATCCATAGGCTCCACACCATCGAGCGGATACGCGATACCCAGCTGCTCGTACTTCGCCACGCCCATGGTGTGATACGGCAGCATCTCGAGGCCAACCACGTTGCGCCACGGCGCGATCAGGCGCCCGAGCTGCTCGCACTCCTCCTCGGTATCGGTGTAACCGGGCACGACCACGTGGCGGATGATCACGGTAACGCCCCTGCGGGCCAGCTCGTCGCCAAAGGCCAGGATGCGCTCGGGGCTCCTACCCGTGAGCGCCTTGTGCCCGGCCGGATCGGCGTGCTTGATATCGAGCAGCACCAGATCGGTCTCGTCGAGCACCGCGGCAAAGCGCTCCGGGTGCTCGGGCGTATAAGCGTACCCGCAGCTATCAAGGCAGGTGTGCACCCTGCCATGCGGCCGCGCGTGCATCTCGCCAAAGAGTGCGGCAACGAATTCCGGCTGCATTAGCGGCTCGCCGCCGGAAACCGTGATGCCGCCGCTCTTGTAGAACTGCCGGTTGCTCTCGAACAGCTCGACGATATGCTCAACCGAGACCGGCGTGCCTGCGTCCAGCGCCCACGTATCGGGATTGTGGCAATACGCGCAGCGCATAGGGCAACCCTGTGTAAACACCACGAAGCGAATCCCGGGGCCGTCGACGGTGCCCATCGACTCAAGCGAGTGAACCCGCCCCAACGGAAAGCTCGACGATGCGCTGTCCTTGAGCTTAGCAAGATTAACCTTCGCCATACAGGCCCCTTTTGCCACATGGAATGTTCCCAGACCCTTATTCTAGAAGATACCGCACGATATGCTGCTGTACGGTTGGCAAAGACAGCAAACGGAGGGCGTATGCGCATCGAAAAAGCGGCGATTATCGGCAAGGGTGCGGTGGGACTTCTCTACGGAGATATGATTGCCCACAACATCGGCTCTCAAGCTGTGCAGTTCGCGATGGACGACGAGCGCTTTGCGCGCCACGCCGGCGAGGTCGTTCGCATTAACGGGGAACCGTGCACCATCGAGACGATTCCCATGAGCAAAGCGCAGCCCGTCGATCTGGTCATCCTCGCGTGCAAAGCCGGCGGCCTGCAAACCGCCATCGACACCATGGAACCGCTCGTAGGACCCACTACCTGCATCGCGTCGCTCATCAACGGCATCACGAGCGAGGAGCGCGTCGCCGCGCGGTTTGGCTGGGATCACCTGGTGCTCGGCATCTGCCAAGGCATGGACGCGGTGTTCCTGGACGGCGAGCTCACCTATACCCACACGGGCGAGATTCGCTTTGGCGCAGCGCCACAAACAGCGCCGGGCGTGGTCGAAGCGATCGACGACTTTTATACGCGCGCCGGCATCGCGCACGTTGTCGAGGCAGATCCGCTGCGCCGCATGTGGGTCAAGCTCATGCTCAACGTGGGCATCAACCAAACCTGCATGGCGTACGGCGGCACGTATGGCAGTGCAAGCACACCCGGCGAGCAGCAGCGGTGCTTCATCGCTGCGATGCGCGAGGCGCTCGCGGTCGGCCGCGCCGAGGGCATCGACATCACCGAAGACGACCTTGCGCATATGGCCTCGCTCGTGGCATCGCTCGACCCCTCGGGCATGCCCTCGATGGCGCAAGATCGCATCAACAAACGCCGCACCGAAGTCGAAGAGTTTGCGGGGACCATCCGCCGCCTCGCACGCAAGCACGGCATCTTGGTGCCCCACAACGACTGGCTCTACCAGCGTATTCGCGACATCGAGGAGAGCTGGAGCTAGAGTCTGGCCTCGGTTTACGGCCAGCATCACCGCCGCGCCGACCATCAGCATCTAATGCTATAGCCTCTGTTTCATATGGTGAGTGCAAAACCCCTGCGCACGCCGCTCAAAAGCAGAGACGCCCGAGGTACCCCGGGCGTCTTGGCTGTTGCATATGTTGTGCCGCGTCATCAAGACACGGTACCGAGTCGCACCAAGCTCCTCCTACATCCCCTGGTGGAAGGTACGGGAGATAACCTCGTCCTGCTGCTCCTTGGTGAGGTTGTGGAAGTTCACCGCATAGCCCGAAACGCGAATGGTGAGCTGCGGATACTTCTCCGGATGCTGCTGCGCATCGAGCAGCGTGTCGCGATTGAAGACGTTGACGTTGAGGTGATGACCGCCCTTCTCGGCATATGCGTCGATCATGCTCACGAGGTTATCGGCCTGGGCCTGGGGGACGTCCTTGACGTTCATGGAACCCGTCCTTTCTCTTCGTAAATGATATTTGAACTATATCATTTTCTTATCCGTACAGAGTCCTAATTATTGAACTCCATGCGGCGCATCGCAGGCGGCGGACACACTCGGCACCCGCCGCGACGCGAGCTTGCAACCGGACAGTTAGCAGCACGAGCAGTCGGGGTTCTCAACCTCGATCTCGGCCGTGGAGAAATCGATGCTATCGAGATCGATGTCTCCAAAGAACACCTGGTCCTCCTTGCCGAGCGCACCCGGAATGATGGAGAAGGTGTTGGAGATGCCATCCTGCGCATCGCGGAACGGCAGCTTGGAGACGGAGCTCAGCGACGCGATGGCGCCGTGCGTATCACGCTTGTGCATGGGGTTGGCACCGGGCGCGAACGGCACGCCTGCCTTGCGGCCGTCGGGCGTGGCGCCGGTCTTCTTGCCGTACACCACGTTCGACGTGATGGTGAGGACCGACGTGGTAGGCACCGAGTTGCGGTAGGTGTCGTTCATGCGGACGTACTCCATGAACTGGTGCACGACGTCGTGCGCGAGCTGGTCGACGCGGTCGTCGTCGTTTCCGTACTTGGGGAAGTCGCCCTCGATCTCGAAGTCCACGATAACGCCCTGCTCGTCGCGGACGGGGTGCACCTTGGCGTACTTGATCGCCGAAAGCGAGTCGGCCACCACGGAGAGGCCGGCGATGCCGGTGGCGAACCAGCGGTGCACGTGCTTGTCATGCAGCGCCATCTGGATGCGCTCGTAGCAGTACTTGTCGTGCATGTAGTGGATGATGTTGAGCGCGTTCACGTACACGCCGGCGAGCCAGCGCATCATGTCGTTGAACTTCTCGACCACGTCGTCGTACTCGAGCGTGTCGCCCTCCACCGCGCGGAACTTAGGACCAACCTGCTTCTTGGAGATCTCATCCACGCCGCCGTTGAGCGCGTAGAGCAGGCACTTGGCGAGGTTCGCGCGGGCGCCGAAGAACTGCATCTCCTTTCCGATGCGCATCGACGAGACGCAGCAGGCGATCGCGTAGTCGTCGCCGTGGTAGACGCGCATGACGTCGTCGTTCTCGTACTGAATGGACGAGCTGGCGATGGAGGTCTTGGCGCAGAACTCCTTGAACGCCTGCGGCAGATGGGTCGACCAAAGCACCGTGAGGTTGGGCTCGGGCGAGGTGCCCATGTTCTCGAGCGTGTGGAGATAACGGAACGCGGTCTTCGTGACGAGCGTACGGCCGTCGACGCCCATGCCGCCGATGGACTCGGTGACCCACTGCGGGTCGCCGGAGAACAGGTTCTGATACTCGGGCGTACGGGCGAACTTGACCATGCGGAGCTTCATGATGAAGTGATCCACGAACTCCTGGATCTGCTCCTCGGTGAAGGTGCCGCGGGCAAGGTCGCGCTCAGCGTAGATGTCGATGAAGGTCGAGGTGCGGCCCATGGACATGGCGGCGCCGTTCTGCTCCTTCACGGCGGCGAGGTAGGCGAAGTACATCCACTGGATGGCCTCCTGCGTGTTCTTGGCCGGCTGCGAGATGTCGTAGCCGTAGAACTCGGCCATGAGCTTGAGCTCACCGAGCGCGCGGATCTGCTCCTGCAGCTCCTCGCGATCGCGGATGTTGTCCTCGGTCATGACCACGGGCGTCGAGGCCTTCTGGGCCTCCTTGTCCTTGATGAGGTAGTCGACACCGTACAGGGCCACGCGACGGTAATCGCCAATGATGCGGCCGCGGCCATAGCCGTCGGGCAGACCGGTGATGATGTGCGCCGAGCGGCAGGCGCGCATCTCGGGGGTATAGACATCGAAGACGCCCTGGTTGTGGGTCTTGCGGCGGAACGTGTAGTTCTCCACCACGTCATCGTCGATCTTGTAGCCGTGCTGCGCTGCGGCCTGCATGGAAATGCGGATGCCGCCGTTCACGTGCAGCGCGCGCTTGAGCGGCTTGTCGGTCTGCAGACCAACGATGGTCTCGCGCTCGGGATGCGCCGCATCGATGTAACCGGCCGGATGGCTCACGATGCCGGTCACCGTCTTGGTGTCCATATCGAGCACGCCGCCCTGCTCGCGCTCCTTGGTGAGCAGGCTCATCACGTAATCCCAAAGTTCCTTCGTGCGCTCGGTGGGACCGGCGAGGAACGATTCATCGCCTTCGTAGGGGGTGTAGTTGCGCTGGATGAAGTCGCGGACGTCGACCTCTCCCGTCCAGATACCGGGCTCGAAGCCCTCCCATGCCTCCTGCATTGTAGTAACCACGCTCCTTGCGTGTCGCGCCGGGTCGCCCCGGCTGGGTGTGAGCGGAACTCCCGAAACCGATGGCGGTGCGTGCAGACGTCTAGACAACGTTCACCGCGCAAAACCAACCGTTTGCCGAGAGCATATCCTTGGGCGAAAGGATACCATAGCTAACTCGCCATCCGTTATGGTAGCGAGCTGTTTTTGGCAGTTTTTTACGTAAGATTCCTACTCGTTGCCCGCCGGTATTCCGCAGACCGAATGCGGCGCATGGAAACGCGCTGGCTGTGGTACATCTTGCTATGAGGCGCGCCGCATCACGGCGGCGTCGCACGCATCATCCACATCCGATTGGAGCATCATGACCACCGACACGCCCACGATCCGGCCGGCCGAACTCACCGATCTTGATGGGATCGCCCATATCTATAGCTCCCTGTGGTGCAACTACCTCCGCAACCGCGGCGACGAGGAGGACGCCCTGCTCGCTTCCCGCTTCAATGTATGCATGCAGCTCGAGCGCTCGCCCATCACCCTGGTAGCCGAACATGAGGGCGAGATCGTCGCCGCATGCTTCGTGGGCTTCTTCGATGATGGCGTCCCGCAGAGCAACCCGCTCTGGCAGGACTGCTACCGCGACCTCCTTGCCCAGGCCACAAAGCGCGCCGAAACCGCCGACGAAGACCTCGAAGGGTCCCTTTTCGGTGACAGCCGCGAGAAGGAGACCGCCGATCGCTTTGCCGCGAGCGGCACCGACTACGCCCAGGCGCAGATCAACCTCATCATCATTCTGCCTGCGTGGCAGGGGCACGGCTTGGGGCGACTCCTCATCGAACGCGCCCGCGCCGCCATGCGCGAGGCGGGACGCACGAAGTTCTTCCTCATGACCGACAATCAATCCGATTACGCGTTCTACGACCACCTGGGCATGACGCGCATCGCCGAAGACCATAGCCAAGACACCGGCGACGGCTTCACTGTCTACATGTACGGGGGCGAAGCGTAGGGCGGCAGCGCCGCGCAGGAAGGCATGCCTCTCCCCCGCGTACGAAAGCCGCGCCGAGACCCGGAGGTCCCGACGCGGCCATCTCCGCGTTATGATCTCAGCGCGTCTGGGCTACCCGATGAGCGAAAGTGCCTTGTCGAGCACTGTGGGCGCGTCCATCATGCCATAGGAACGCATGTCGATGTCGGTGACCGGCTTGTCGGGGAACATCTCCTTAATGGCGTTCAATTAGCAGCAGACGGCGTTGAACTGCGACTTCTCTTCGGGTGGATCGAGTCTACGTTCAAACGATCCTACCTCGTAGCTAATCCATGACTAGAATGCCTCATGGGAGAAGAAAACAGTCATATGGGCCTCCCTGCGGCGGCCCGCTGCGGCTAAACACGCAAACGGTATCCGCGCGTCGCTGAGCGGTATTTCGGTGAGCGGCTGTTGACTTGGTTTCAAAGTGATATCACAATGCAATCAACAGACGGGACAGCCGCCTGTCCGGGGAACACCCCTCCCCGCCACCAAATCAGGGGAAGCACCGGCGCACGGAGAGATGTCGCGCCGCGGTGCGCGGGCCGTACGCGGCCATACGCGAGAAAGGAACTCACATGAGTGCCGAGAAGAAACTCCATGCTGCCTCCGGTTGGGCTATGCTCGCCGTTGTCCTCGTGGCGTTTGTCGTTATCATCGCGCTATTCGCCGGCGGCATCACGCTCGCCGTCGCGACCGAGAATTCCGGCGAGTCCGTCACGCTTCCGGTTGTCATGGTCATCTCAAGCGTCATCCTCTTCGTCGCCTGGTGCATCCTCGTCTCCGGCTTCTTCACGCTGCAGCCCGGCCAGGCGCGCGTGTGCATCCTCTTCGGCGACTATAAGGGCACCGTCCGCGACGAGGGCTTCCGCTGGGCGAACCCCTTCTATAGCCGCAGCATGGGCACCAACTCCGCCACCGAAGATGCCGTGGCAAGCGCCGTGGGCAAGAGCGGCCTTTCGCTTTCCAAGAGCATCGAGACCGCGGCAAACGCCGCTAAAGGCCTTTCGTGCAAGGTCTCGGTCCGCGCCCGCACGCTCAACGGCGAGATCCTGAAGGTCAACGACAAGATGGGCAACCCCATCGAGATCGCGAACGTCGTGGTGTGGCACGTCAAGGACACCGCAAAGGCCCTCTTCGACGTCGATAACTATGAGCAGTTCGTGGCGACCCAGGCCGAGACGGCACTACGCCACGTGGCGAGCATCTACGCCTACGACCACGCCGAGGACTCGAGCGACTCCATGGACGCCATCACGCTGCGCTCCAACATCGAGGAGGTCTCCACGGCGCTCAAGCACGAGCTCACCCAGCGCCTTGCCCCCGCCGGCGTTGCCGTTGACGATGCGCGCCTCACGCATCTCGCCTACGCACCCGAGATCGCTCAGGCGATGCTGCGCCGTCAGCAGGCCGAGGCCGTGATCGCCGCCCGCAAGAAGATCGTCGAAGGCGCTGTCACCATGGTGGAGATGGCCGTCGACGAGCTTGGCCAGCATGGCAAGATCGAGCTTGACGAGGAGCGCAAGGCTCAGATGGCCTCGAACCTCATGGTTGTGCTCTGCGGCGAATCTGAGGCGAAGCCCATCGTGAACACCGGCTCGCTCTACTAGCACACAAGTCCCTCCGGATCTTCCCTTCGCGCATGGTCCTCGCCCTTCGGGCTGCGGGAAACGCGCTTCGGGATGATCCGGAGGGCACATGGCAGTAAAGCGAATCCGGCCGAGATACTAGTCTTGTAGGTGACCGACATGGCCCGTAAGCAATATCCCCTTCGCATCGATCCCGCCGTCTGGGAGGCCATTCAGCGCTGGGCCGATGATGAGATGCGCAGCGCCAACGGCCAGGTGGAATGGATTTTGCGGGACGCTTTGAAGCGCGCCGACCGCCTCCCCAAGAAAGGTTCGAACGACAAGCAGCCCAAAGAGGGCTGATGCCGCTCACACATATCATGCGAACGCCCGCGTGCTTGGAACATCTCGAGCACGCGGGCGTTGCCTTGTCATGCCCCCGTAAAACTTCCCACATGCCACGTGCACCGCACAGCGAGCGCGGTATGGTGGTGGCATGCGCAACCGAGCAACGGAGGCACCATGTCAGAAGAGATACCGACACGCACCACGCCCACCGCGGGCATCGACCGCGTGAAGCGACTGGGTCGCTACGTCTTCGTGCGGCGCCTCATCACCCTGTGCAGCGTCTTCATCTCCGCCTTGCTGCAGGCCTTTGTCATCCAAGTGTTCATCAACCCGGCAGGCCTGCTTTCCTCCGGCTTCACCGGCGTCGCCATTCTCATCGACCGCATCACCTCGCTCGTTGGCTTCTCGTTTCCCACGCAGCTCGGCATGCTGGCCCTCAACATCCCTGTCGCGCTTGTGTGCTGGCGCTCCATCAGCAAGCGCTTTGTGATCTTCTCCATGCTGCAGGTGGTCCTCTCCGCCGCCTTCTTGCAGTTCTGCGACTTTGCTCCCCTGCTCGACAGCACCGTGCTCATGGTGCTGTTTGGCGGCGTCCTATATGGTCTGGCCATCTCAATCGCGCTCAAGAGCGGCGCCTCCACCGCCGGCACCGACTTCATCGCCCTCATGGTGTCCAACAAAACAGGCCGCACCATCTGGGGATATGTGTTTGCTGGCAATTGCTTGGTGCTTGCCATCTTCGGGTTCATCTTTGGCTGGGAGCACGCGGCGTACTCGATTGTCTTCCAGTTCATCTCCACCAAGACCATCGACTCGTTCTACCACCGCTACGAGCGCGTAACGCTGCAGATCACCACCGCGTATCCCAACGAGGTCTGCCGCGCCTACACGAGCGCGTTCAAACACGGCGTCTTTCGCGCAGACGGTGTGGGCGGCTACAGCGGCAAGCCCATGAGCCTGCTCAACACCGTGGTTTCCTCCTACGAGGCAGGCGAGATCATCAAGCTGATACGCAGCGTCGATCCGCGCGCGGTCATCAACGTCATGAAAACCGAGAACTTCATTGGCAACTTCCACCGCGAGGCGGTAGACGAACCGCTACCCACCGAGGTGCCCGAAACGCCCTCCGAGGACCCCGTACTCGACCTCCCCCGCCACGTGCGCCAGCGCATGCCGCACGTATAACAGCGCGCTGCCCGTCCGTAGTCGCGCCTTAGCCGGTCCATACAACGCCCTACACGGTTGTGTGTGGTGCACTCGACGGTTGTGTGTGGCAAAACCGCATCTCCGGGCGGAAAGATAGCGTTTCGCCACACACAACGTGCTCGGCAACCACACACAACGCGCTTGTGGACGCGAACGGACGGCGCAAACAATCGGGTATACTCGTAACAAGCAGAAGGTTTAAAGCCCTCCTGTGGATTTGGATTGCGGTGGGTAACACCCGCCGGACAGCCGCCTCCCGCAAGGCGGCTGTCCCCTTATATGGCAAGTCTTACCCAACGCATATCGAGCTACTTCTGATACACCACCTTGCCGCCAACGATGGTCATGAGCACATCGGCACTCTTGATGAGCTCGGGATCGGCCGGTGCCTCCGGCGTGCCCACGATGTCATGTACGAGCACCGCGATGTCGGCGTACTTCCCCACCTCAAGCGTACCGAGCTCGCGCGCACGCCCGCACGCAAGAGCGCTACCCAACGTGTAGGCGCGCACCGCCTGCGCGGCGGTGATGCACTCCTCTGGATGCCAGCCGCCCTCGGGATATCCTGTCTCGGCAGACCGGCGCGTCACGGCGTCGTACAGCACGCTGCGAGAATTGATATCTACCACCGGTGCATCGGTGCCCAACGAATATGGAATCCCCAGGCGCTCATACGTGGCAAACGGCCACATGTACTTCGCACGCTCAAGTCCAAGATCGCGCTCGATGCCATCGGGGTCGAGCGTCATGTGCGGCGGCTGCACATTCGCGCACACCCCCACCGAACGCACGCGCTCGATATCCGCTGGCTGGAAATTCTCCAAATGCTCAAGTCCGTTTCTCAATCCATCGGGAAGCGGCCCGTACACACGGCGCGCCTCCTCGAAGATATCCAGTGCCTCATGAATCGCGCGATCACCGATCGTGTGAATGCGCACAGGCAGGCCCTCGGCCGCCGCAGCAAGCACCATGCGGCGCATATCTTCTGGCTTCGTCGTGGGAACACCGCAATCGCCCAGGCAACGCGCGTTGGCGTAATCCTCGGCAAGCCACGCGGTATGCGTGGAGGATACACCGTCGAAGAACTGCTTGAGCCCGGGCACACGAATAAAGTCATGACCGGCAAACCGATCGCGCAGCAACAACATGACCGAAAGATCGTCCGAGAGCACCGGGAAGATGTTCATGCGCACATTCAGATCTCCCGCATGCTCGAGCCCTTCGTACAGCCGAATACGGTCGGGCGCGTTGCCGGGAGCAACGTCGCCAACACTCGTGATGCCCTGCGCATTGAGGTCCGCCACAAAGGTACGGATTGCCTCGAGCGATTCTTCCTGCGAGAACTCAGCCTCGACAATATCCAGCAGCGCGTCTGCCGCCGCCTCCTGAATGATGCCCGTGAGCTCGCCCGCCGCGTCACGCTGATAGGCTCCGCCCTCGGGAGCAACGGAGTCGCGGGTGAGGCCAAACTTCTCGAGCGCACACGAATTGCACCACAGCGTATGCATATCGCCCGAGGTGAGCACCACGGGGCGATCAGGATATGCCTCGTCCAGAATCTCCTTCGTGGGCAGCACGGGATCACGCCAAAGCGGATGGTACCACCCGTAGCCAAGCATGAACTTCTCGCGTGGGCGCGCGTCTTCCACCGTACGCAGCGAATCGACGCAGTCCTGCGCGCAGGTTCCCTCGCAAAACGCCATAAACCGCGAGCGATCGATCGCCGCGGAATAGAAATGCATATGACTGTCGTGAAAACCCGGGCACACGAACGCATCGCCGAGGTCGAGCACCTCGGTATCGGGACCAATCCAATATTCGACCTCATCCCACGGCCCCACCGCGCAGATGCGGTCGCCCGCCATGGCAACTCCGCCCGCATAGGGCCAATCATCGGTCGACGTGAACAGCTTCGTCGTCTTGAGCACACGTTCCGCAAACATCGAAGCCCCTTTCACATAATTCCTCGCACCTAAGCTAGACGAAAAGCCGAAGAGCCTCCGGGTTTTTCCGTAGCTGCAATCCGCAGCCGCAACGCGGCGAGGACGCAGCGAGGAAAATCCCGGAGGCTCTCCATGGAGTCCTTTATGCCTCGTAGACCACCTTGCCGTTGAAGACCGTAAGATCGACCGTGGTCTTCAGGATCTCGGCGGGCTCAACCTCAAAGAGGTTCTTCGACAACACAATCACGTCGGCGAGCTTACCCGCCTCGAGGGTACCAACCTGGTCCTCGACACCCTCGCAGTACGCCGAGCCGTAGGTATAGGCCTTGAGCGCCTCGGCCATGGTGATGCGCTGCTCGGGCACCCAGCCCTCTTCGGGCGTGCCGTCGAACAGCTGACGCGTCACCGCAGCGTAGATCTCTTCAAGCGGCTCGATGCCCACCACGGGGAAATCGGTTGAAAGCGCCACATGGCTGCCGGCGTCGATGAGCGAGCGCATGGGCCAGCAATACGGCAGTCGCTCTGGGCCAACGGCGTCGTCCTTTGAGCGGAACTCGAGGTCGAGAATCATGTGCATGGGCTGCATGCAGGCAACCACGCCAACCTCGGCAAACCGCTTGATGTCATCAGGCTGGATGGTCTCGACATGCTCCTGCACGTGGCGCAGGCCCTTGTCGCCGTAGCGGCGCTTCGCCTCGTCGAACGCATCGAGCGCCCAGTGCACCGCCGCATCGCCGATGGTGTGGATGCGCACGGGATAGCCCGCCTCGCACGCGCACAAGAGATCGGCGCGCACCTGGGCGAGGTCCATGGCGGGCATGCCGTTGGTCGTGGCGTCGTTTGCGTAGGGCCACGACATCCACGCGGTGTGGTCGGAGCATACGCCGTCGATCAAGATCTTGAAGCCGTTGCACGTGATGAGCGAGCCGGGTTTGTTGTACTTCTCCTGCATGCGCTCGATCTTGGCAATGAGGTCTTCATGTTCACTGCTCGAGAGTTGCGTGTAGTACGGCATGCGGAACGGCAGCTCGCCATCCTGCTCGAACTCATGGAACACCTCGAACGGGTCGTCGTAGGAAACACCCTCGGGGAAGACCACGCACACGGAGGTGAGGCCGAGGCGCTTTGCCTTCTCGAATCCCTTGCGATACGACGCCTTCATATCTTCCCACTCGGGATGGAACAGCAGCGCTGTGAAGATGTCCGTGGCGGTGTTGGAGAACACGCCCGTGGGCTCGCCCTGCTCGTCGTGCAGGATCTCGCCACCGTACGGATCGGGCGTGTCACGCGTGACGCCCGCTTTCTCCATGGCGCGCGTATTGGCCGAGAAGGTGTGCATATCAACCTGGGCCAGCACGACCGGGCGATCGGGAATCACCGCGTCAATCTGGGCAGCGGTGGGCATGAGCGGCGTCTCCCAGTTGAACTGGATGACCTCGTTGCCAAACACCCACTCGTTGTTGGGATGCGCGTCCGCCCACGCCTTAAGATTGGCAAGCGCTTCGTCGAGCGTATCGGTCCCACCGATATGGATGCAGAAATCCGGGTCGTCGACAAGCGCACCCTGCGTGAAGTGCGTGTGCGAATCGTTGAAGCCCGGCATGATGAGCTTGTCGCCGTAGTCGCGCACCTCGGTACCCTCGCCAATATAGGGCTCGAGCACCGTGTCATCGCCGCACGCAAGGATCTTGCCATCGGCGATCGCCACGCCGCCCGCGAACGGCTGGCTGCCATCACCGGTGAAAACCGCGCTGCTTTTCAGAACCAACTCTGCCGTAGCCATGGTTTACGCCTCCTTCTTCTCAAGCGCACTGAGCCGCTTGATCTCGTACACCACGAACACCATCACGAGCACGAAGGTGATTACGTCGGCGACCGGCTGGGCAATCCAAACGCCCTGGACGCCCATCATGCCACCCAAGATGTAAACCGCGGGAATGGTGAAGAAGATGTAGCGGGCAATGCCCAGGATCGTGGCGATCACGACCTTCTCCACGCACTCGAAGTAGCTGGAAATGACCTGCGAGGACCATCCAAGCGCACCGAAGAGAATAACGATGCGGGTAGCATCGGCGGAGACGGTCGCAAGCTCGGGGTCGCCGGCGAACAGCAGGCAGATGGGATAGGCGGCAAGCCACACGACCACCGTCGCGACGGCAATCACGATGACCTCGGCAGCGAGGGAGGTCGTGAGCAGCTGCTTCATGCGACCATAGGCCTTGGCACCGGCGTTGTACGCCGCGATGGGCTGGACGCCGTAGGTGATGGCCTGTACCACCATCATGATGATGTAGACCACATATCCGTTGATGACCGCGAAGGCAGCGATATCGAGGCTGGAGCCGAGCACGCCGAGCTGGTTGTTCACCACGGTGGTGTACACCGAGCTCGTAGCCTGCAGCAAGAAGAGCGGGAAGCCAATCTTCACGATCTGGAAGCAGAGCCCCAGGTCGAGCTTCATATCTTTGGCGCGAATCTGGAAGATGGAGCGCTTGCCACCCACGAAGTAGTAGATCACCACGAACCAGATACCGATGGACAGCGCATAGTACAGGCCGGCACCGGTGACGCCAAAGTTGAGCACGAACGTGGAAAGCGCCAGCCAGATGATGGCGATGATGGCCGAGACGATCTGGATGGTCGCGGCGGCATGGGGCTTCTCATCGATGCGCAGCATGCCGCAGAGCATCTGGCCGATCACGCAGAACGGCAGGCCGAGCAAGAAAACGCGAATGGCGCCCACGGAATCATCGAAGATGTCCGGCGTGGCGCCGAGGAACGCGACGAGTGGCTCAACAAAAATCTCCGCCAGCACAATCAGGATGATGATGAGAAACGCCGTGAACCAAAACCCCTGCGAGAACGCGGTCTTAGCGCCTTCGACATCGCCCGCGCCGAGGCGGTTGCCCGCAACAGTGGATACGCCCACGGCGAGCGCGCTGCCCAGCGCCACGTTCATCAGCTCAACGGACATGATGATGGAGACGCAGGCAAGGCCGTGCGCCCCGAGTCCGTTGCCCATGATGATGCCCTCGAGCACCACCATGATAATCTGGGCGATCATGCCGGCGAATGCAATCGCCGAGTACTTGATAAAGAGCTTGGGGATGGGGAGCGTGCCGAGCTCTCGATCCTCTTGGCTCCCTTGCGTGGCCTGGGCCACATCCGTATCTGCCATGTCGGTCTCCCTTCGTCGATACGGCGACACCCGCGAATGCGGCGCTCGCATCCGCGCGGCAGCTTCTGCAGCTACCATGGTCAAGCATAGGAAGACCTTGTTTCCATTCCGCTTCCGCAGGCGGAAAGCTTAATGGGGATTACATCGTTTACCTGCGAGGATTACAGCACCGTGCGACCGTTTGCCGAAACCGGGACGAAATGGACCGGTAACCGTCCAGCAACCCTAGCTACTCCAGAAATCGCGCGCCAGCTCCTCGCGCCCCGAAACGCCCACTTTCTTATAGATTCGCGACAGGTGCGCTTTCACCGTTCCCACCGAAATCACCAGCGAACTCGCGATGTTGCGCGTGTCCTTCCCCTGGATGAGCTGCTTGAGCACGTCGCGTTCACGCGCGGACAGCTTATACTCGTCGCTATACAGCAGAATGCGGCTATCGAGCTCGCCGGCGATCTGACGTTCCCGCTCGATGCGCGCCTCCTCGATCATGCGGCGGCCCCGTTGCACACGGCCGCCCGCACACGAAGCATCTTCGCCGCCCGGCTCCCGGTCATCGCCTCCTGCGACATCGAGCGTCGGCGCACTCGTACCCACCGGCGGATGGTTGAAATACATCGAGAGCACCTGCTGGTTCTTGCGCAGCAGCTGGACGGCACAGGCAACCATGAGCAGGTTTTCGGATATATTGCGCTCGGACATATGCCAGAAGAACTGCGCCTCAAGCGAATTATCGAGCGTGGGGCGATAAAGCAGAATCATGTAGGTGTCTTCAAGCGCAATGCAGAGCGCCAGAACACATGCCACGATAAAGAAGCGCTTCGAACGAGCGAGATCGAGCCGCTCCCCCTCTGTTGCGGCATGCCGGTACGACCAGTAGGCATAGCCAAGGGCGCCAATCACCGTTGCATCGCGCACAATCCAATACGCCCACTGCTGCAACGTGCTCGACATACCCGATTTGGGCACCAGCAGCAGCGCCGCAACGGCATACACCGCCACCGGCAGCACCGCTCGCTGCCATGTCAGACGCTTGTGCACCCGCATGAGCATCCAGATCCAGAGCGCCCCGGTGAACAGAATGCTCAACACCGCGCTTTCGATGGGATGCGTGAGCGGTGCCTCGAAATTCCATGGATAGGCATACTTGGTCCGCGCGTATTCATCGAAAAAGATCAATGCGAGCTCAAAGGCGTAGATGAGAAACCCGGCAGCCGCAACCACGCAATCGCGCCGACGCGTTGCCATCCATACGGCAAGCAGCAGCGAACACGACACAAGCGCAATGGCAGAGAGCGCACACGTATAGAGAAACCAAAGCGTGTCCATGCTTGTCTCCCCGCATCTAAACCCTGTTTTCTGAATCTTGGCAACGCACCGATGCGGCTACCAACACATTTGATTATGCGCTTTGTCCAGCATGTTTATCTCGACGTCGCATAACTTGACAGGCCGTTCCGTCCGGCGCGTTGCCCCGATCTGTTGTCTGCGCGGGAGTTGCTCCGGTATCTCAGCTTGGCACATTGGCCCCTTGAAGTTGTCTGTGCAGTCAACTTCGTTTATCTGTGCACTAAAGTGCTATCCCGCGCGTTCAAACGCCAATTTGGCGCACAGACAAGCCGAGTTGACTGCACAGACAACGTGAGTTTCGTGGCGAAATGATGGTGCAGAGAGGAAAAATGATTCTGCCCTCGTCGCATCTTGCCACTCCCCCATCCACACGCTAGACTAGCGACGACCGATTTCGGACTAACGAGCGCATTGCGCGCTTGAGCTGGCCGAAACCGTCTCAATACCATTCGCCATCCACCGAAGGGAGACAACCATGACCGTGATCGACCGCATTGCAACGTCCACCGCCAAGGCCATCGCCCGTATCGGTGATCTTTTTACCTACGACCCCATCACGCCCGTCCTCGGTGCCAACGAGTGCCCGTACCTGGGGCATATCCCCTACTTCGCTCCCAAGATGAGCTCACGGAAAAAGGCGCAGCTCGCCGGGTTCGGCGCATAAGACACGCTATCGCAGGCAGGCTACTCGGATTTGCCTGCCCCATCGCGCACATCGGCCACCTGCTTTGCCGGGTGGCTTTTCTCTGCCGCGACCCCAAGATAATCCTCTGCGCGTCCGCGTTTGGATATCACACGGACCACCTCGCCTAACGCAATGAGCACGACCACGCCCAGCAGTATGGGGAGCTTCGTGAGCTCTTCGGGCGAACCGTTGAGCGGCACCACCGTCGCCACGATGGACAGCACAAGTTCAACCGCCGGAATGGCAAGCATGACCGCAAGAAGCTTCCCTTCAAACGGCGCACGGAACACGCGTGGCCTCTCGCCGTCGAACTTCCGCAGCTTCCAAAACGCCGGGAACATAGGAATGTAGCTCATGAGCAGAAATACGATATTCATGGAGAAGAGCACCCAGAACACCTCGGAGTCTTCGCCAAGCAGCAGCTGGAGCAACAGCACCGCACTTGCAATGATGCCGTTCATAATGGCCGAGCCATTGGGCATGCCGGTCTTCTTCGAGCGCAGCGCGAACGGCCTGGGCATGTTGCCATGGCGCGCGGCGTAGCTCGCCACCGAATTCACGCCGAACGACCAGCAGGTCATGTTGGCGAACAACGTGATGAGAAACACCACGCCCACGATGATCGTCAGCGGATGCGCCGTGCCCAGCATGGCACCCACCGCGTCGATGATGCCCGAATCGAGCGACAGCTGCTCGGTGGGCACCGCGGCGCCGATGCCGATACCGCAGATGATATACACCGCAGCAATGGCAATGCCGCCCACGATGATGGCCTTGGGGATATCGGTCGAGGGGTTCTTCATCGAACTGGCAAAGGTCGCCACCACCTCGAAACCCATGAAGTTAAACAGAATCACCGAGAGATAGGTGAGCGAGTTGAGGTCGCCCAGATCGGGCAGGAACGTGCGCGGGCTCATGTCGTTGGCGAACCCGTTCGTGCACGCGAACCAAATCCCAACAGCACCCACTACACAGGTGATGAACACCTTGATGATGGCCCCGCCGTTCATAATCCAGTCTGCCTCGGAGACCGGTGAGAGCGCCAGAATCGTGACACCCCACACAAAGGTGAGCTCGATGGCAATCGCCACCGGAAGCGGTATCGCAAACCCGCTGATCGCGGTGATGATGCTAGGAAACATGCAGGCAAGACTCGCCACCCACAACGGGAAGTTCACCCAGTAGCACCATGAGCAACGCGCAGCCCATGCATCGCCCAGCCCATCACGAACCCAATCGTACAAGCCGCCCTCAGAATCGTAGGTAGTGCCCAACTCGGCAACAATCATGCCGTACGGCAGCAGAAAGGTGATAATGAGGAACCCCCACCAGAAAAACTGGACGTTACCCATGGCAGAGGCGGGGGCTGCGGCCTCGATGGTGAACACCACGCAGATAACTGACAGCACCACGTCTATGAGCGAGAACTTCTTACCAGACATACCCCTGGCCTTTCGAAAAAAGAAAGGGCCCCGCGCCGACGGGTAGACGCGGGGCCCGTATGCACGCAGTGCTTACTTGGTCTGAGCGGAAGGCTCCTGCTGCGTGATGCAGTGGATGTTGCCGCCGCCGTACACAACCTGCTCGGACTTGACGCCCACGCACTTGTAGACGCCCTCGCCCCAGACCTCATCGTAGATCTTCTGGAGCGTGTCGACCGCAAGCTGGTCGTTCTCGTCACCGTACTGCGGCACGATAACGCCGTGGTTGGTAACGAGGTAGTTCATGTAGGAAGCGATCAACGGCTCATCGGGAACACGCGGCTCGGCATTCTCGTCGATATCGATGGAATCGCAGGAAGCCTGGTCCATGTAGAGCGGCTTCACAGGCATGCAGAGCTTGTAGACCTTGAGCTTGCGACCCTTGGCATCGGTGGCGTTAGAGAGCGTCTCATATGCCTCGTGGCACTGGCGATAGAACGGGTACTCCGGATCGTCGGACCAGATGCAGGCCATCACGCCGGGAGCGATGAAGGTCGCGACGTCGTCGATGTGACCGTTGGTCTCGCTCGGGTCGATGCCCTCCTTGACCCAAATGATCTTCTCGACGTTCAGGTAATCCTTGAGGTGCTCGTTCATGTACTCACGCAGCTCCTCGCTCCAAGGCTGGAACTTGAGCGCGTACGTGGGCCACAGATCGTCCTCGTCCTCCTCGACGCGCACGGCGCTGGCGGTGCGGCCGGGGGAAAGCAGGCACTGATCGGTGACCACGAGGGTGCCCTCGCCATCGACGGTGATGGAGCCGCCCTCGAGGATCATGTCGTCGGGGCGATAGCGGTCGCAGCGGGCGAACTCGGCCATCTTGAGGGCGATCTGCTCATCCTTGTCCCACGGGAAATACAGACCGTCGATCATGCCGCCGTAGCCATTGAAGTGCCAGTGGTTGGCGCGCTTGTTGCCCTTGTCGTCGATCACGAAGGTGGCACCGGTGTCGCGGAACCATGCGTCGTCGGTGGTCATCTCGAGCACGATGATGTTGTCGCGGTTCTCGTACTTCTCATCCTCGAAGACGGCCTTGCAGTTGGCGTAGTCGGCCTGGTTGACGCACATAACAACCGTGGTGAACTCGGCGATCGCGTTGGCGATGTCGGCGTACTGGCTCTGAGCGGGCTTCGCGCCGTGCGCCCACGTGTCGGTACGATGGGGCCAGCCCATCCACACGCGGTCCTGCGGCTCGAACTCCGCGGGCATATGGAAGCCATCTGCCCTGGGCGTGGACTCAGACTCGGTGATAGTACGCATTGTTTCCTCCAATACGCAGGGACCCTAACCGTTGAGATGAGCCTCAGCGGTTCTTACCAGAACAATGTGGCGGGTTTGGGTGCCGCACCCGCCGGGCGGCTGTGGTTTCTGCCGGCGCGAGGCACCGTGCTGGCAGATAGAGACACCGACGTATTACTTCTCGGCCTTGGCTTCCTCAGCCAGGCGCTGAGCGGCGAGCTCGGGAGTCAGACCCTTGTACTCCTCCTTGCGGCCGCGGGCGCTCCAGACGCGCACGACCTCGCCGATGAGCACAATGACGATGAAGATGATGAGCATCGGAACCTTATCGGATATCTCGGCCTCGGAAAGCGGGACGATGGTAGCGACGATGGTGAGCACGAGCTCGATGCACGGCACCGCGATGGCGACCTTCATAAGGGCACCCTTGAACGGGAAGGTGAAGATGCGCTCGCGATTCGGATCGTTCTTGCGCAGGTTCAGGAAGGCCGGGAACATCGGGATGTAGGTGAGCAGCAGGAACACGACGGAGGTGCCGAAGAGCATCCAGAAGATGCCGTCGGAAATGGCCTCGACGGGAACGAGCTGCAGGGCCAAGACGAGCGTCGCGACGACGGCGTTCACAAGGTTGGCGCCGTTGGGCATGTCGTCCTTGGAGATCATGGAAGCGAAGACCTTGGGCATATTGCCGTGCTCAGCAGCATAGCGAGCGACGGAGTTGACGCCGAAGGACCAAGCAGCCATATTCGCGAAAAGCGTGATGAGGAAGGCGATGCAGATAATCTTGAAGATCGGGGAATCGCCCACCATGGTCTGGACCGCGTAGATCATGCCGTAATCGGGATCGATCTCGGCTGCGGGGATGGCAGCACCGATACCAAAACCAGCGAACAGGTAGATGATTGCGATGGCGGCACCGCCCAGGATGATGGCCTTGGGGATGTCGCGGGCAGGATCGGCCATGTCGTCGGTCATGGTGCAGATGACCTCAAAGCCCATGAAGTTGAAGATGATGATCGAGAGGTAACCAAGCGCGTCAACGTTGGCGATGTCGGGCAGGAACGTCTGCGCGCTCATGTCGCTCGCAAAACCGTTCTCCATGGCGTACCAAATGCCCAGCGCGCCAACGGCCACGGCCACGATCACCTTGATGAGAGCGCCACCGTTGAGCACCCACTCAGAGTCGGCTGCCTTGGAGCGACCCATGAGGTAGACGATCCACACGAAGGCGAGCTCGATGACCATCGCAACGGGAAGATCGAACGTCACGCCAAAGACCATGCCCAGAATGTCGGGGAACATGGTAGCGAGCGATGCGATCCACAGCGGATAGTTCACCCAGTAGTACCAGGAGATGCGGGCACCCCACTTGTCACCGAGTCCGTCACGAACCCAGTCGTAGATGCCTCCTTCTCCATCGTAGGTGGTGCCAAGCTCGGCGACGATCATGCCATAGGGCAGCAGGAAGGTGATGATCAGGAAGATCCACCAGAAGAACTGCTGGTTACCAATGGCGGCTGCAGGCGCGGCGGCCTCGCAGACGAACACCACGCAGATGACCGTGGAGATAACGGTCAGGAATGAAAGCTTCTTTGCTTTTTCAGCCATAGTTCAGATCCTTTGCTCAGTCGTTAGTAGGACCCCCCACCCGCGCTGTCGAGCGCACAAGCGAGGGTTTCGCGAACGGTTGAGACGAGCATCCACCGTCCGCTCGGTACGGCGACCGCGGGGGCCGCCGTACCTAGAGAGGGCAAACCTTAGGCCTGGAGCTCCTCGATCTTGGCGAGCGCAGCGTGCAGCTCCTCCTTGCCGATGTAGTCGACATCGTCATCGTTGAGCGGGGTGCGGCGGCCAAGCGCAGCCATGATGGCGCGGATGGAGTGCTTGCGGTTCTCGGCCTCGACCCAGCACAGGGAGCGCTCGGGGTCGTCCATGACCTCGTCGACGACCTCCTCGCCGCGGGTCGCGGGCAGGCAGTGCATGAACTTGGAGTCGGGGCCGGCGAAGTTCATCATGTCCATGGTGACCTGATACTTGGGATAGAACACGTCCATGTAGTTCTCGCCGGAGACCTCTTCGTCGTACAGGCCATACCACACGTCGGTGTAGACGAAGTCGGCGCCCTTGATGCACTCGATGTCGTCGGAGATGGTGATGGTGCCACCGGAGACCTTGCAGTTCTCCTCGCCGATAGCCATGAGCTGCTTGCCGAACTCAGCGCGCTCCTCGGTGGTGCCCACGTGAAGGGCGCCGTCGCAGATCTGGTGACCCTTGGGCCCGAACTGTACGAAGTTCATGCCGATCTTGGAGCAGATGAACATGAGCGAGAGGCAAACCTGGGTGGCATCGCCAATGAAGGCGAGCGTGCAGTCCTCGATCTTCTTGCCCTCGGGGAGGTTCTCAAGCATGGTCATGAGGTCGCCCATCTCCTGCGTGGGATGGTTGAACTCGGACATGCCGTTGATCACGGGCACGGCGGAACCGGCGGCGAGGCCCACGACGTCCTTATGACGGTCGACGCGCGCCATCATGATGTCGAGCAGCGAGCCCATGACGCGAGCGGTATCGCCAAGGGACTCGTGGCCGCCGAGCTGGATGGTGCCGGGGCCGTAGAACTGCGCATGACCGCCGAGGTCGGTCATCGCGGTCTCGAAGGAAAGACGCGTGCGGGTGGAAACCTGCTGGAAGATCATGCCCAGGCTCTGGTTGCGGAGCAGATGGGGGTAGTAGCCGCCCTCCTTGATGGCCTTCTTCATGGCGATACCAAGGTCCTCGATGGCGAGGATCTCCTCCTTGGTAAAGTCATTGGTGTCGATGAAGTCCTTAACCATTGCTGCCTCCTTTGTCTGTTGCCCCGGCTCTTCTCCGAAGCACCGAACCCTAGATACTGTGCCGGACGCGAGACGGCCCGCGAATGAGACCGTGCCCGAACCCGCTACGCTCATCTTATTTTCCGCTCGTTGGCTCTGACGAGTTTACGGTGGTTTAAAGACCGGCTACGGAAATATAACCGGCCTAAACCGACACTAAACGCCCAGCTACAGCGAGTATTCCCAAAAGCGGGGCCCGCAAGGCATACCGTTCACCGATTTTTACGAAACACGCCGTTCCGTGAACGGTCGGTTTCGCGCCGTGAGAGATTGGGCTGCTGTATGGTTGCAAGATCTGCGCAAGTAGGCGCCATGCCGCTACGCCTCGTGTAATCCACCTGATGCGCCGGATCTACCGGCGATGGAGCAGCCTGCGAGCGCGCCGGCGAACGCGCGCGGGCTTTCGAGCACCGCGAAACTCGGCTACACTTGCAAGAGAGACCATGAAACAGAGGTTTGGTCAGTCTTCTTCTTGCCCGTATGCAGGCTTTGGGAATCAGGCGGTCGCGCTCATGAACTCGGTGCTCTTCTTCTATACGCTGTTGTTGCTCGTTATCTGCGTGCTGGCTTCCGCCATCTCGATCGCCACGTATCTCTCATCGCGCCGGCGCGTGTACCTCTATTCGTGTGGCGCCTTCGCCCTCTACGGCATCGAGATCGCCGAGATCTTCTTCAACGAGTTCACCTCGCAGAACCTGCCCTTCGAGGCAACGCTCTACTACGAGATATCCATGCCGTTCTTGCGGACGACGGTTGTCACGGCACTCAATGCGTGCGTATGGGCCATCATCCTCGATGCGCTCGACAAGCGATCCAAACGCCTCTACTTCGCACCACTCGCAATATTTGTAGCCGCCAACGCAATCATCCTCCTCACGCTGCATGAAGGGCCGTTGCAGCAATGGCTGTATTACACGATGCGTCAGGTGTTCTTGTTCTACACCTACGGCTATGCGCTCTATGCGTACTACCGCTCGAAAGACGCCACGTATCGGCTCCGGCTCGAGAAGTACAAAAAGCCGCTCTTCATCACCATCGCGCTCACTGTGCTTGTGCTCATCGAAGACACTGCGGTCATCATCGTGCTGCCCATGAACCTTTATCCCAGCTGGCTGCAGCTCTACCTCTCCGAGCGCAATTTCTCCGAGAACCTGCTTGTGGTGTTCTTCGCGGTCATCTTGGTGAAAAACGCCATCGACGTGCTCTCCATCCGCATCAAGGAGGCACCGGTGCAAGACGAGGTGAACGACCTCGACCGGCACATCGAGGAGCTCATGCCGTTTTTCCGCGAGGAGAACAAGCTCTCCGCGCGCGAGGGCGAGGTGCTCCGCCTTGTCATCTTAGGCAAAAGCAACCAGGAGATCGCCTCGGAGCTCTTCCTTGCGGTGGGAACTGTAAAGGCCCATGTGCACAACATCCTCGTGAAGACCGGACAGAAAAGCCGCGACGATTTGATCCTGTTCTTCTGGAAGCACTAACGCTGGATGAACCAACCCGTGGACTGGTTGGGGTGCGCCTCGACCAGCTCACGACAGGCTGTTAACCAACGTATCTGATGCGGGAATGCGGGCGCGCACCGACCCAGCTGGAGGTCGGTGCGCGCGTTTTTTCAGGCAGGCAATGGTTTTACCCTGGCCCCTCGAGTAGACCGCCTCATGCACCAAAAACGCCAACTCGTTTACCTGCGATGATGTAAATCTGTTTTTATGGCTACTTTGGAATCGAGCCTAAACCATTGCCTAGCTGCATTTTCCGCGAGCAGCCCAGCTGGAAGCCGGCACAACCATGCAATCACGCCGTGGGGGCATCGAGCCCCTCTTGCGCCGCCGCGGGAATCTCGTCCCACGCCACCTCTTCCCAGCGCACCACACCGCGCAGGGCAAGCGTGTCGAGCTTGAGATAGGCATCCTCGCGCAACTCGCGGCTCGTGTCGAACCCCAACTTGGTGGTATCGCCGCTCTCAGACACCGCGGGTAGCTCATAGTGGTAGTCGAAACCGTTTGCGTTCTCCCCCGCCTCACTCACACAGGTGTTGTCCACCTGCGCATAATATGTTTCGGTCGAGACGAATATCCGGTCGTATCCAAGGCGCAGGGCATATGCTGCCGCCGCGATCAGCAGCATTGCGGCCACGATTCCAAATGCGCGCTTCATGAGCGTCCTCCTTGTGTTCCCTATGCGTTGTATCAACGGGGGCGAGCCACGCCCGCCCCCGTGCATCCGTTGCTATGCCGCGTGCCGTGCGCGCGCTGCCTCGTGCACCATGCCCCGGCTCATGAGGTAGGTCACGCAGAAGTAGCCGCCGTACGCCACCACGAAGATGAGCGTGGTAAGCCCCACCGTTCCGCCGATGCTCATACCGCCAAACAGCGCCACCAGCTCGATAATCCCCTTCAGCGCCACGATGGCGTGCGCAATTCCCACCACGAGCGGGAACAAGAAGAAAATCGTCTGCTGCACGAGCACCGAATGGGCGATCTCGTTGGTTGCGGTGCCCAGCTCGGAAAGGATGCGATAGTTGCCCATGGCATCCGCCACGCCCGAGAGCTGCTGGATGGTAAGAATCGCCGCGCACGCCACCACGAGGACGAATCCAATGTAGATCGCCAGGTAGCTGATGAGGCCGTTCATGGAATCGACGCTCTCGTAGGTCGAGGTGCGCGTTGCCTCGACGCCCCAACCGGCGACGCTCTCGCCCGCGTCGTTTAAAATATCGCCGAAGGTTCGCTCCTCCTGCACGTAGGCGTCGCCTTCTTCGGTGGAGATGTCGTCTGCATAGTTGACCATGAGGTAGCTGTAGTAGGGTGCAAGATCGAGCGATGCCACGAGATCGTCCGGCAGCACGATGGTGCCCGAGTTCATGCCCATCATCGAGTTCTGGAACGTGCTCGCATCCTCCGGCACCCGGTCTTGCGCGGGATGCAGCGTGCGCCCGCCGATTTCGAGCTCGATGCCCTCGCCGAGCACCTTGTTGTAGATGTCGTTCACCGTGGCGCCCATGTCGGAGAGGATCGTGTAGCCGTCCTCGCCGAGCTCAACCGGCGCCATGCCACGAAAACGCAGGTAGTCGTTGTAGTTGCTTTCGGTCATCACGATCAGGCCCAGGCTGTCGACGCTCGAAGCGTCCACACCCGACGGCAGGTCCATTCCCACCTTGTCGCAAAGGTCCTTGAGCGTCACCACCGGGCGCTCACCATCGCGTGGTATCGAGTCATAACCGTCCACCTGCACATAGTCGCCGGTGATCGAGTCAAGATCGAACGAATGAGCCTCGGGGGTACCCGCATCAATCGTATCGCCCGCGCTTGCCGCCATGAGGTCGACCGGGCCGTCTGCCACGGCATAGCGCGCCGCTTGCGTGCGCTGCGCCACCGCTTCGGCATCGCTCGGCGCGCCCGCACTCGCTGCCGCCTGCGCATCCGCCTCGGCGTTCATCTCGTCCACCACAGAAGGCCCCCAGTACACCAGGCAGCGCGTGTAGTCGACCGGCGTGCCGCGCTCAACGGTGTTGTTCATGGTGTCGGCAAGCGACATGCCCGTCGTCACCGAGGTGATCGCCAAAAAGAGGATCATCGCGATCACCGCCATGGAGAAGCTCACGGTGTTCACCTTCGCTGCCAGTTGGCGCAGCGTCACCATATTGAGCCCGCGCCAGTACAGGCCGCGCACACCCTGGAGCGCCTTCAGTAAAAAGCCCGACAGCCCGAAGAAGAACAGGATCGTACCCGCCACCACGGTCACGGTCGTAATGAGAAAGTCGTTCATGGCCTCCGGCTGACCGTCGTAGGGCAGGCCGTCGTGCAAGAGGCGCACGTATGCCACGATGATCGCAGCGAGACCAACCACGAAAACCAGCGCTGATATCCAGGGGTTCCGCGTCTTGATGGTCTCGTTTTGCCGGCTTGCCCGCATGAGATCGATGATGCGCGCGCGGCGCACCACGCGCAGGTTGAAGACAAGCGTCACGAGGAAGATTGCCACCAAGCAGCCCACCGTCATCATGAACGCGCCCAGCGAGAAGAAGAAATGGAAGTCCGCGATCTGCGTCTTGAAGAGCGAGGCGGTGAAAAACACCATGACCTGCGAGAGCGCGAGACCCAGTATGAGCCCCAAAACGAGCGCGGCGCCCGAGACAAAGAACGTCTCCAGGGTCATGATGCGCGCAACCTGCCCGCGGCTCATGCCAAGCACCTGATAGAGGCCGAACTCCTTCTTGCGGCGCTTCATGATGAAGTTGTTGGCGTAGACCATGAGGAAGCCCATCACGAAGCCAAGGAACACCGTGAGGCCGGAGATGATGCCGCCCAGCGTCTCGCCCATGCCGGCGTTCTGCTTGGTTACGCCAGCGATATCGACTTGCAAGGAGATAGTGTTGAAAGCGTAGAACACCGTGACCGCGAGGGTCAGGGTAAGCAGATAGACGAGATAATCCCTGCCCGCACGGCGCACATTGCCCCAGGCGATCTTACAGAGCATCGGATCCCTCACCGCCCATCATCGCCACGATCTCCATGATGCGCTCGAAGAACGCCTGGCGCGACGCATCGCCGCGGCGCAGCTCGGTGAAGATGCGCCCGTCGCGAATGAACAGCACGCGGTGCGTGTAGCTCGCCGCGAAGCTGTCGTGCGTGACCATGAGCACGGTGGCGCGGTAGCGCTCATTCATGGTCTCGAGGCTTTCGAGCAGAAGCCGCGCATTCTTGGAGTCGAGCGCGCCGGTGGGCTCGTCGGCCATGATAATCGCCGGATCGGTCACGAGCGCCCGCGCGGCGGCCACGCGCTGCTGCTGGCCGCCCGAGAGCTGATAGGGATACTTCTCGAGCACCTCGGCGATGCCCAGGCGACGCGCGACCTCTTCGACGCGGATGAGCACATCGTGTGCCGGCACACGGCTGATGGTGAGCGGAAGCGCGATGTTCTCGCGCGCCGTGAGCGTATCGAGCAGATTGGAGTCTTGGAAGATAAACCCCAGCTGCTCGCGACGGAACCGCGTGAGCTTCTTGGCCTTGAGGCGCGTCACATCGACCCCGTGTACGAGCACATTGCCGCTCGTAACCGAGTCAATGGTGGAGATGCAGTTGAGCAGCGTCGATTTACCCGAACCCGAGGCACCCATGATGCCGATGAAATCGCCCTGTTCCACTGTAAAAGACACATCGCGCAGCGCGTGCGTCGCATTGGCGCGCGCACCGTACACCTTCTCGATATGACGCACCTCGAGCACGGGTGCACCCGTTGCGCCCGACGCGCTCGCGGTCTTCATATGCGCCCCCGCCGCCGCGGGGTTTTGGCTTTGTACCACCATGTTCGTATCCTCTCGTTGTTTGCCCATCATGATATTGCCCTAGCGCGATGCGCTCCAGAGAAGCCAGATCATGCCGATGGCGAGCACCGCCATCACCACGAGCCACACAACCATCTCGGCAACCGACATGCCGGCGCGCACGATGGGATTGCGCTGTTCTTGTTCGCGAATGTTGTCGTATGGGTTGTTCTTGACCATGATCGACACCTCCTGACCCTATAGTGGCAGGAGCGTGATTTCACAGCCATCGATTTGGCTTACGGCTTGCTTGCAGTTCTGTAAGGTATGCTGAAGGAACGCTTAACGAGGAAGGGATGGCATGAAGACGGTTCGCGTTGCAGCAGGTATCGTGCGCGCAAACGACAACAGCGACAACGTGCTCGCCGTGCAGCGCGGGTACGGCGACATGAAGGGGCTCTGGGAGTTTCCCGGCGGCAAGGTCGAGCGCGGCGAGACGCCCGAGGAAGCTTGTCGGCGCGAGCTTGTCGAGGAGCTCGATGTGCGCGTGTGCAATCTCCGCGACTTCTATACCGTTGAATACGACTATCCCGAGTTCCACCTCTCGATGGAATGCTTTCTATGCGATATCGAATCGGGCGAGCCCACACGGTCGGACCGTCAGCTCGATATTCGCTGGATATCGCGGCGAAGCCTAGCCGAGCTGAGCTGGATGCCGGCCGATCAGGATCTCATTCGCGCTCTGGGAGACACGCACGACCATGAGGCCGAGGCGAAGCTTGTAAAGCGGCGACGCGACAGCCGGCGCTCCATGCAGGGCAACAAACGCGCGAACACAAAGCCCGAGCTGCTTGTTCGCCAGCGCCTGCGCGCGGCCGGCCTCACCGGGTACCGCCTGCAATGGAAGAAGGCGCCCGGTAGGCCCGACATCGCCTTCCCCGGCCGCAAGATCGCCATTTTTGTCAACGGATGCTTCTGGCATCGCTGCCCCACGTGCAAGCCCTCGGTGCCCAAGCGCAACACCGAGTTTTGGGAGGCGAAGTTCCGCCGCAACGTGGAGCGCGACGCGCGCGCCACCGCTGAGCTGAAGCAAGCCGGTTGGACGCCGATCACCATCTGGGAGTGCGAACTCAAGCGCGATAGGATCGATGAGACGATGGACCGCGTCATCGAGACGATTCGCGCTGCTGCGCCATCACGCTAACGCACCGCGTTACCACGTGGCACCGCCCGCGAGCATCGGCTCGCGGCGCTTGCGCAAGGGCGATGTTGGGCCGGGTGCATACTGGGGCCAACAAAAAGGCAAGCCCCAAGGAGGACCCCATGAAACGCGCCGCCGCCCAGAACATCACCCGCATCATCCGTCGCGCCGCCGCCATCGCAGCAAGCGTTTGCACAATCGCCCTCGCCGGCAACCTGCTCGCCTCCCCCATCGAGGCCTATGCGTGCGACAGCGTCCAGCAGGAGACCGGTGCCGCCACGACCACGCTCGTCTACGATACCGATGGCACGCCGTTCGAAGACTACTGCGAATACATGCGCATGGCCTGCCCGCTGTACGCTTACGACGCGTTCAGCACCACGAGTGCCGCCGAGAATCCCGTTACCTACGGATTCTTCTATGACATGGATTACGGCTTCAGAATCTACGAAAACGACCAGGTGCGCACCACGCGCAGCGAAGACTACGTCGACTACCTGTGCGGCGTCCTCACGTTCAACGGCCTCATGACGTCGGGCCAGAGCCTGCGCGTCACGAGCGAGACCAACACCTCGGTGAGCGTTGCCGTAGGCGATAACTCCTCCGAGCGCTTCACGACGTGCGGCAACTACACGCTCGACAAGCTTACCTTCGAAATCACCGACGACGTCTTCTTCGAAACCATCTAGCAGCACGAACCATATGATGGAGTGCACCGCGTCATGTCGTGACGGGGCCTCGTGCACCGAGGTCCCGTCACAATTCCTGCATGCACCATAAGGCAGCTACGTGGTCACTCATCTTCGATACCACGTGCCAATATGCACGATGACCTGCGCCATCACGAACCCTCCACGACGATGTAAGGGAATCTTAGGCAGCTCATAAGTATCTGCCGGCGCAGGGCGGACATAATGGACTCAGCGCTTGGGACCGCAGCACCCATGCGCGCAGCAATGGCGGACGAGCAGGGAGGCCGCAATGCAACGCTTCGAACATGCAGCTTGCACATGGTCACACACGCAGCCATCGCACCATGCAGATCCTTTCTCCTTCCCCCCGATTCAAAGATCTGGCCTCCCTTGCCCCGCCGCATGCAAAACCCACGAGCGTGCCGCCAACGCACGCGATGCGCGTTCGCACGACCAGGAGACGAACCTCGCAGATTCCAGCCGCCGGTTGCTCGACGCACTCAGCATTCAGCCGCTCAAGCATGCCGAGGCGCTCTAGCTTCCACGTCGCCCGCGTTTTCCCATCGCCCCATAGCGCCCCGCAGTCCGCACGCTCCCACCGTGCTGTTCGCGTTTTGGGCGCACGCTCGCAGCAACACCGTGTATTGCACGCAATGGATACGCAAAAACCGCGGCACCGTGCAACAACACGGTGCCGCGGCAGCATGCAGGCAACATCGCGACAATGACGCGTGCTACATGAGCTCGCAGACGCGCTGGGCAAACGCCACGGGATCCTCGGGCAGGATGCCCTCGACGAGCAGCGCCTGGTCGTACAGCAGACCGGCGTACAGCGCTACCTTCTCGCTATCGCCATCCCGCTGCGCGGCGCTCAGCTTCTCGAACACCGGATGCTTGGCGTTGAGCTCGAGCACGCGCTGCGACTTGGGCATGCCCTCGACATCGCCCTCGGGGCCGCGCTGCAGCACCTTCTCCATCTCGAGCGAAAGCGGGCCCTCGGTGGTGATGCACGCCGGCGATTCCTCGGCACCCACCAGGCGCGACGACACCGCAACCTTCTCGACCTTATCGCCCAGCGCCTCCTTCATGGCCTCGAAGAGGTCGCCGTGCTCCTTCGTGGCCTCCTCGGCCTGCTTCTTCTCGTCCTCGGTTGCCAGATCGAGGTCGCCGGTTGCCACGTTCTTAAGCTCCAGATGACGATCCTCGAGCTCGGGCTCGGCACCGTCGGCGACGGCCTTCGCTGCGGCCTCGCGGGCGGCATCGTCCTCATAGATCTTGGGCATGTCGCGCGCGACGTACTCGCGCATCGCCTGGAACGTGAACTCGTCGACGTCTTGGGTGAGCAGCAGCACGTCGTACCCACGCGACAGCACGCCGGTTACCACAGGCATCTTGGCAAGGCGCTCGCGCGAATCGCCCGCCGCGTAGTAGATGGCCTTCTGGCCCTCGGGCATCGCCTTGGCATACTCGGCAAGCGTGACCATCTTCTGCTCCTTGGCGCTCCAGAAGAGCAGCAGGTCGGCCAGCTCGGCGGCCTTCATGCCGTAGCTCGCATAGATGCCGTATTTGAGCCCGCGGCCGAAGTTCTCGAAGAACGTCTCGTACGCCTCGCGATCGTTATCGCGCATGTCCTCAAGATCCGAGGTGATGCGCTTCTCCACACGACGAGCGATGGCCTTGAGCTGGCGATCATGCTGCAGGGTCTCGCGGGAAATGTTGAGCGAGACATCGGCGGAATCCACGACGCCGCGCACGAAGTTGTAGTAGTCGGGCAGCAGGTCGGCGCACTTCTCCATGATCATGACGTTGGAGCTGTAGAGCGCCAGACCCTTCTCGTAATCCTTGCTGTAGAGATCGAACGGCGCGCGGCCGGGGATGAACAGCAGCGCGTCATACTCCAGCGTGCCCTCGGCGTGGAACGAAATGGTCCGCGCCGGATCCTCGAAATCGTGGAACGTGCTCTTGTAGAACTCGTTGTAGTCGCTCTGCTCGACATCGGAGCCGCGCTTCTTCCAGATGGGCGTCATGGAGTTGATGGTCTCAAGCTCCTCGTAGCTCTCGTACTCGGGCTTGTAGTCGTCGCCGGCGTCTTCGGGCTTCGGCTTCTCGCGGCTCTTGGTGACCATCATCTGGATGGGATAGCGCACATAGTTGCTGTAGCGCTTCACGAGGTCCTTGAGCCCCCACTCGGAGAGGTAGCGATCGTAGTTCTCGCCCTCCTCGCCATCTTTGCCCGGTACGTTCTCACGCAGCGTCAAGATAACATCGGTACCGTGGTCGGCACGCTCGGCGGGCTCGATGGTATATCCCTCGAGACCGTCTGACTCCCACACGTGCGCCTCGTCCTCGCCGTACGCGCGGCTCACCACGCGCACCTTCGAAGCAACCATGAATGCGGAGTAGAAGCCCACGCCAAACTGGCCGATGATATCCACTGCATCGCCCTGGCTCTCGGCGTTCTGCTCCTTGAATTCCTCGCTGCCAGAATGCGCGATGGTGCCGAGGTTCTTCTCGAGCTCGGCCTCGGTCATGCCGATGCCGTTATCGGAGATGGTGATGGTGCGCGCATCCTTATCGAACGCAAGGCGGATGGCGAGGTCGCCCTGCTCAACATGGATGGAATCGTCGGTGAGGCTCTTGAAGTTGAGCTTGTCGACGGCATCCGACGCGTTGGAGATGAGCTCGCGCAGGAAGATCTCCTTGTTGGTGTAGATCGAGTTGATCATGAGGTCGAGCAACTTCTTGCTCTCTGTCTTGAACTTACGCATTGCGTGCGGTCCTTCCCTAGCACAGGCGGTCGGCGCTCTGCGGAGCACCAAACCTTATACAGTGAGACTTAGATTTTATATCCCATTGGCGCGCATGTATGCAAGACAGAGCAAGTTTGTCCGCAATCGACAAACCGCGTGTTGCTAGGCGACGGGCAGGCCGTCCTCGATGGTCCATGCCTGCACGGGGAAGGTCACCGTGATCGTGGTGCCGCGATCGAGCTCGCTTTTAAGGTCGATGGTGGCGCGATGGAAGGTTGCCGCGTGCTTCACGATGGCAAGACCCAGCCCCGTGCCGCCGCGCGCTTTCGAACGGCTCTTGTCCACGCGGTAGAAGCGCTCGAATATCTTTGCCTGCTCGTCCTCAGGGATCCCGATACCGGTGTCCTGCACGCAGATGAAAGGACGCCCCTCATCGTCAACATCGCAGGTCACCGTAACGAACCCATGGGGGCGGTTGTAGCGAATCGCATTCGAGACGAGATTGTAGGCGAGCTCATCGAGGAGGCGCTGCACACCGATCACCATCGCGGGATACGCGTCGAGCTCAACGGCAACCTGTGCCTTCGCGGCAACATGCTCGAGCCGCTGCGTCACATTCTCGAGCATCTGAGGCAGATCGACCGGCTCGACCGATCCCAGCACGCTCGACGATGCCTGCGCATCAGATCGCTCCGCCTCATCGAGATTGGAGAGCGTCAAGATGTCGTTTACCAGTGATGTGAGACGGCCGGCTTCGCGGTAGATACGACCGGTGAAATCCTTAACATCCGCCTCATTGGCCACCATGCCGGTTGAGATGAGCTCCGCATAACCCGAGATGGTGGTGAGCGGCGTCTTGAGCTCGTGCGTGATGTTCGCCGTGAACTCGCGCCGCATGCGATCGTTGTCGGCGAGCACCTTGACCTGGCGCTTAAGTTCCTGTCGCTGGCTTTCGATTCGCTCGAGCATGGGCACCATCTCGGAATACGCCTGCTGCATGTTGTGCTTGGGGTGATCAAGATCGACTTCGAGCAGCGGCGCAATGATGCGCTTCGATTCGCGACGCGCGGCAAAATACGACGCCAAGATCACGATCGCCGCAATGATCACGAGCGGCCCCACGAAGCTGAGCAAAATGGAGAGGAAGCCCGCTTGCGCCTGCGCAACGCGAATCACCATGCCGTCGTCGAGCAGGACTGCCTCATAGAGCATGACCTCGCCAAGCGTGGTTGAGGAGCGCTGCGACGAGCCATGCCCGCTCTCGAGCGCCTCGCGCACCTCCTCACGGTTATCGTGGTCGTCCATGGCCGATGCGGGCTCGTCGCTGTCGTACACCACCGTGCCATCCGGCTGAATGAGCGTCAGGCGCTTGTCGCTCAGGTCGAGGCGCTCGAGCATCGCGATGTCGTCATCAGTGGTATTGAGTGCCTCCGCAACGATTTCGACCTCGTCGTAAAGCTCGTTTCTGGTCACGCGGCCCAGGTTGCTCTGCAAAAACGCCGTACCGGCAATGGTGAATACCGCGATCGCAATGATCACGACCACGAACACGGTCCCGAACACGCGCCGGGACAGGGAATGCGAAGATCCGAACGGGCTCACCGGGTGCGCTTCACCATCCTGTTACGATGCGCGGTCGGCAAAGCGATAGCCAACGCCGCGCACCGTCTCGATGCAGGCCGCATGGTCGCCGAGCTTCTGGCGCAGCGTCTGCACATGCACATCGACCGTGCGCGAACCGCCGTCAAAATCCCAGCCCCACACGCTCTGCAGCAACGCCTCGCGGCTGAACACCACCCCGGGTTTGCGCATCAGGTACTCGAGCAGATCAAATTCGCGCAGCGTGAGCTTCACCTCGTTGCCATCCACCGTCACCTCGCGATGGCTCGGCGACAGCACGATGCCCGATGCCGAAAGCACGTCGCTCGTCGCCTTTTTGATCATGCCGCCGCGACGCAGCAGCGCCCGGCAGCGGCTCGTGAGCTCCATAAGGGAGAACGGCTTGGTGAGGTAATCGTCGGCACCGCCATCGAGCGCGACCACCTTGTCGAGCTCGGTGTCTTTGGCCGTGAGCATCATGATAGGCACCGTTGCCGTCTCCTGATCTGCACGCAGCCGACGCAAGATCTCGAGGCCATCGGTATCGGGCAGCATGATATCGAGCAGCACCGCATCGGGCACGCGGCGCTGAACGGCGGCCTTGAACTCGCTGTCGCACGAGAATCCCTCCGCCTCGATACCCTGCTGATGCAGCGCATAGAGCGTAAGCCCACGGATGTTGTCGTCGTCTTCAACGTAGTAGATCATCGAAGCGTCTCCCGATCGTAGCCGGCTGCCGCACGGGCAACGTCGTAGTTATCATACACCGCCCCGCGCGCATCAAGGGCAGCACGGGGCGAAGCATACACGCACAGGATATCAACCGGAAACGTATCAGCCAAAGCGCCCGGTGAGGTAGTCTGCCGTGCGCTGATCGCGCGGCGCACTGAAGAGCTGGCCGGTAGGTGCATGCTCAACCAGTTCGCCCAACAGGAAAAATGCCACGGTATCGGAGATGCGCGACGCCTGCTGCATGTTATGCGTCACCACGACGAGCGTGTAGTGCTGCTTGAGCTCGATGCACAGCTGCTCGACCATCTGCGTGGAAATGGGATCGAGCGCCGAGGTAGGCTCGTCCATGAGCAGCACCTGCGGCTTCACCGCAATGGCGCGGGCAATGCACAGACGCTGCTGCTGACCGCCAGAAAGCCCCAAGCCCGGGCTCTTGAGCTTGTCCTTCACCTCGTCCCAGAGGGCGGCGCGGCGCAGCGACTCCTCCACAATCCCCTCGAGCTCGGAATGGCTCTTGATGCCAAGACCGCGCGGGCCATAGGCAACGTTGTCGAAGATGCTCATGGGGAACGGGTTGGGGCGCTGGAACACCATGCCCACCTGCTGGCGCAGGCTCGTCACGTTGTAGTCCTGGTAGATATCCTCGCCGTCAAGCGTGATGGTGCCCTCGATACGGCAGTCCTTCACCAGATCGTTCATGCGGTTGAGGCAGCGCAGCAGCGTGGACTTGCCGCAGCCGGACGGCCCGATGAACGAGGTGACCTCGCGATCGGGGATGTCGATATTCACATCCTTGAGCGCATGATGGTCGCCGTAGTACAAGTTGAGATGCTTAACCGAAAGACGCACCGGATGGCTGGCCTCCGGCGTAGCGTCCTGCGCCGCAACGGCTCCCATCTCTCGAGCGGTCGCTTCCTGCACGGCGTCCGCCCATGACTGATCGCCTGTAACCAACCTTGGTACCTCCCTTGGGGATAGCTCTATAGCGTAAGAGATGGTACGCGCTGCGTTTCATGCGGCTGAAAGCGCATTGTCAGGACCCTGTAAAGCACCCTATCGCGGCAACCTGATGGTGAACACCGTGCGCTCGGGCGACGATGCGCACTCGATGGTGCCGCCGTGCGCGCTCACGATCTCCTTGGCGATGGCGAGCCCCAGCCCCGCGCCGCCGCGATTGGTGGCACGCGCCGCATCCAGGCGGTAGAACTTCTCGAAGATCACCTTGAGCTTGGGCTCCGGGATGGGATCGCCGTGGTTCTCGAAGCGAATCTCCACCGCATCATCGTGAGCCTCGGCGCTCACACGGATCGTCGATCCCTCATAGCTGTACGCGATGGCGTTCTTCATGACGTTGTTGAACACGCGCGCCATCTTGTCGCCATCGATGAGCACGGTGAGCTTCGGCGGCACTTCGACAATTGCTTCTTTATGCTGTTCGGCAAGCGTTGGATAGAACTCGTCGGCCACCTGCGCGAGCATGAGGTTGAGGTCCACGTAGCCGCGCGTGAGCACGATGTCGTGGAAGTCGAACCGCGTGATGTCGAAGAATTCCTCGATGAGCGCGTCGAGGCGATGCGCCTTGTCGAGCGCGATGCCGGTGAAGCGTACGCGCTGCTCTTGGGGCAGATCGGGTGCCTCTTCGAGCAGCGAGAGGTATCCCACCACGCTCGCGAGCGGCGTCTTGAGGTCGTGCGCCAGATAGGTGACCAGATCGTCCTTGCGGCCCGCTTCGTCGGACGCCGCCTTCTCGGTGAGGCGCTCGCGCTCGCGCACGCGGTTGAGGGCGCTCTCCACCTCGAGGAAGTCGCCGTCGAGCCGATCCCAGTTGGCGGGCCGCGTGATCAGGCGATCGATCATGTGCTGCGCGATCACGTGGTCGGCATGGGCCTGCCCTTGGTCGAACCCGTAGTGGAACATGGCGCGCCCGGCAAAGAATGCGCTGCATACCGCCAGCGCGAGCAAAAATCCGCAGAACATGAAGAGGTGATCGAGCCCGAAGACGATGGGGCCGGTCGTGTTCTCGTCGAGCACATGACCGAAAAAGATCACGAGCAGCCACGCAGTGCCGCCCAGCACGATGCAGCGGCGCACCGAGACGAAGCGGTCGAGCAGAATGTATCCGGCGAACAACAGGATAAGGAAGACGAACAGGTTCTGGATACCCACCACCACGAACAGCAGGATGAAGAGCATCGCGATCGAAAGGATGCGGTTGTCCAGGATCATGCGCGCCCGCTCGAGGAAGCTCCACGTGGAATCATAGTCCCACGGCGAGGGGACGCTTGCCTCCACGTCTGGTATGGAGACGGTAGACGCGGTCTCGACACTCGCGGTTGTGGCGCTTGCAGGCGTTGCGGCACCGGATTCACCCGAGGCAGGCTGGCTGAAAGCGGCCATATCGGGCGCAGAGGAACCGGTTGGCACCGGACCTGCCGATGCTTGCCCAGCCGCCACGTTGTTCGGCACCCCCGTCGCCGGGTTCACCGGCGCATGCGGAGCTTGTTTTGGCACCATATCGCGCAGTCCCACGTCTCCCCTTTCGCCTCACTGCACCCAAGCTGGAAGCTACCCCTCGATGGTGTAGCCGACGCCCCAGATATTCTTAATGAACCGCGGGTTGGCCGCGTCGTCGCCAATCTTCTCGCGCAGGTGCCGGATATGCACCATCACGGTGTTGTTAGAGCTCGCCATGAACTCCTCTTTCCAGACCGCCTGGAACAACTCCTCTACCGGCACGACCTTGCCCTGGTGCTCAACCAGATAAAGCAGGATCGCATATTCGAGCGGCGTGGTACGCACCGGCTTCTCGTCAACGGTTACCACGCGCGAGTCCCGGTTGATAGTAAGGCCGTTAACCGAAAGCAGCTGCGACTCCTCGGCCTGGTCACGGCTGCCATAGCTCGTATAACGCCTGAGCTGCGCCTTAACGCGCGCCACGAGCTCGAGGGGACGGAACGGCTTGACCACGTAATCGTCGGCACCGAGCGTGAGGCCCTCGATCTTGTCGGCCTGGGAATCGCGCGCCGTGAGCATGATAACCGGATAGGTGTGATCGGCGCGAATGGTGCGCAGCAGCTCGAACCCATCGATATCGGGCAGCATGATGTCAAGCACCGCCAAATCGAACTCCTGTGACAGGATCGCACGGGCGGCATCGGCGCCGGTATAGGCAAGCGTTACCTGATAGCCCTCGTTGCGCAGGTAGATGCCAACGAGGTCCGTAATGGTCTTTTCGTCGTCTACGACGAGGATACGTGGCTCCACGATATGTCTCCTTCCCGTCTTCCCATTATGCCCGGCAGCGCGCACCGCCCCGCTCCGCGCCGCGAGCTTAACCTCGCCTTAAGAAGGAGCGCACATATGCACCATGAACCTCGCCAAGCGCACAGGGCACCGGTATACTTACGCGTACCCGCCCGACACAGCCCAAACACACCCGAGGGATCACCATGAAGACCAACCGTATCTGCAGCATCATGCGCGCGCTGGGCGCGCTCGCCATCCTCGTTATGGCGCTGGGACCGCCATGTCCGGCAGCAGCTGAGGTGCGCGGAACCGACATCGTGCTGGGCCAGACCGCCGACGCACGCGGCATCGCGCAGGAGGAGATGCCCGACATCGCCGCGCCGCATGCCATCATGGTGGACGCAGACGGCACCGTCCTGTACGAGCGCGGTGCTGATGACCAGGTGAAAATCGCCTCGATCACCAAGGTCATGACGGCGCTTGTGGCGCTCGACCATGCCGAGCTCACCGACACCGTCACCGTCGACCACGCTGCCGCAACCGTGGGCGAGTCGACCTCGAACCTCAAAGAGGGCGATACCTTAAGCGTCGAGGACGCCCTGCGGGCTCTCCTCATCCCCTCGGGCAACGATGCCGCCATGGCCATCGCCACCTCGGTGGGCGCACTCATCGACCCCGCATCGAGCAACCCCTATCAAACGTTTATTGATGCCATGAACGAGAAGGCAGCCGAACTTGGCATGGAAAACTCCGTGTTCGAGAACCCCCATGGTCTCGACTTCGACGAATGGGCGGGCTCGATGCACTCAACTGCGCGCGATGTGGCCACCATGGTGGCAGCGGCGATGCACAACGACACGTTCCGCGCCATCGTGGGCCAGGGCGATGCAGACATCACGGTCACAGCGGCAGACGGCACGCCCAAGACGCTGCACCTGCGCGATGTGAACCAGCTGGTGGGCATCGAGGGGAACATCGGCGTCAAAACCGGCCTCACCGATGACGCCGGCTCGTGCTTCGCCGGCGCGTTCTCACGTAATCAGGGTGAGATCTACACCGTCGTCCTAGGCTGTGCAGAGCCCTCTGAAGAAGAGGAGAAGACCGCGCAGGAGCCGCGCTTCGTTGACTCTCTCGCGCTCGCAACGTGGTACTACGACCACACCGTTACCGTTGATGCCGTGACGAGCGAGCGCCACGACGCGGCGGGCCGCGCTATCGCAGGCGAGGCCACGCTCGCAGACTGGACGGATAAAACCGTCGATGTCGTTGCGGCCGATCCCGAACAGCAGGTGACGTTCTTCAATCTGCGCGGACCTGTTGAAATCGAGGCATCGCTTGAGACGCTTTCGGGCGAGGTGCACGAGGGAGACGCCGCGGGCACGCTCACGCTCACGCAAGACGGCACCGCCCTTGCTACCGTCGAGGTGGTGGCGGCAGAAGATGTCGCGGCACCCGGCATCTTCGAGCGCATCATGGTTGGCTTCGACCGGCTCGTGCGCTTCTTTACGGGCGAGCCGAGCGAGGCGCCCTCGGCTGTCTTTGCCGAGGTTCCGCAGGAAGCGCCCGAAACAGCGTAGCGCCTCGCACGTATCAGGCGAGCTGCGCCTCCCGCTCAAAGAGCGCAAGGCAGGCATCCTGCACCTCGCGCGCAGGCAAACGAACGCATCCAACGGCCTCGGGCGCGCCGAAGCGCCCGTGATAATCGCTGCCGCCGGTTACGAACAGGCCATGCGCGGCCGCCGCCTCGCACGCGCGGCGCTCGTCTGCAGGGGCGTGATCGGGATGATATGCCTCGATGCCGCGCAAGCCCGCGGCAACCAGATCGGGGATGATCGACCAGGAGTTCATCTGCCCCGGATGCGCGAGCACGGCAACGCCGCCCTGCTCGCAGATCGCCCGCACGGCACAGGCGGCCTCAGGATACGAGATATCGCGCACAGCGATACCATCGCCTTTAAACACGCTTCGATAGAGCTTCTGATAGCCGGCATCGGTATACGGAAGGCGGCAAAGCGCCTCCATAACGTGCTGTTTGTAGACAGCCGTGCTCGCGCCGGCAACATCGATTGCCGCATCAACCGAAAAGCCAGAATCGATGGCAGCTGCATCTGTATCCAACGCGCCAAGATCGCCCGCGCGCGCGGCACGCTCGATGCGCCACGCCTGCCAGAGCGTATTCGCGGCGCGGTTGGCGAGCGTCTGGGCAACGACGCGCTCGATAGGACCGGAGCCATCCTGCGTTGCCTCGAGCCCGAGGCCCAAGATGTGCACCTTTCTGCCCGTGCGAGCATCGGCAGCGGAGACCTCGATGCCCGCGAGCACGGGGAACTCAGCCTCGCGCGCAACGGCTCGAACCTGCGCGAGTTGCGTCAGGCTGTCGTGATCGGTCACGGCAATACCTGCCAGCTTGGCGGCGCGCGCCATCTCGATCAACTCGGCAACCGAGCACGAACCATCCGAGAACGTCGAATGCATATGCAAATCGAGCCCTCGCCCTGCCGCCAGACCATCACGAACCATGTTCAGCATGATGCCTCCTCTTATGACTCGCCCGCCTGCCCCTCACCCGCCAGCAACGACTTGGTGAGGTGCACGTGCGTCTTCACCATCCCCATCCGCTCGTAGAACCGATGCGCCGCAACGCGCGCGAGCTTCGAATGGACCTCGATGAGCTCGCAACCGCTTTGCCGGGCGCATTGGCACACGTGAGCAAAGAGCGCCGACCCCACGCCCCGGTTTCGCACCTCGGGAGCAACAACGAGCTCGACGATCTCTGCCACCGGGCGCTCATGATGCAGCGGGCACTCGATGCGCAGGGACAGATAGCCGGCAGCGACCCCATCGACCTCCACGATATAGCACGGCCGGTGGCCGTCTGCAAGCAACGCGCTAAACCGTTGAGAAAACGCTTCCCGCTTAAACGCAGCGCTCTCCATATCGCACAGCAGCCGGTAGACGAGGTCCTCGTCTGAGCGCGCAGCCCGCCGCACGGCAAGGGTCGACTCGCTCATTCCGCTACGAACCCACCCGCTTGCATGTTGTACTCACGGTCGCACACGCCTTCCATAAACTCCAGGTCATGGAAGATGCCGAGCATCGTGGTGCCGCCCGCCTTGAGTTGCTCGATCAGGTCGCGCACCTTGAGCTTGCTCGCATTGTCGAGCGAGGCCGTGGGCTCGTCGAGCAGAAGCAGACGCGGACGGCGCACCATGGCGCGGGCGATGTTCAGCCTGAGCTTCTCGCCACCCGAGAACGTATTGGGATACAGATCCCACAGCGGGCGCGGGAAGTCGAAATGCTCGAGCATGCGCGTGGTCTCGGCCTCGATATCGGCCTCGTCCTCAAACGCCTCGGCGGCGCTGGCGCGCACGATCTCGCGCGCGGTGGTACGCGGAACAACATCCAGGAACTGCGAGATGTACCCGATTTCGTAGTTGCGCAGATAAATGACCCTGCGCTCATCAAGCGTGGCAAGGTCAACCGGACCAAAGGCAGCCGAATCGTAGATGATCTCGCCGGATTCGGGCAGATTCGTGCGGTAGAGGCACTTCAGAATGGTGGACTTGCCCGATCCGGAACGTCCGGTGATGCCCACGAACTCCCCCGGCATTACCGAGAGCGAAATGTGCTCGCAGCCGCGCACGCGGCGGTTCGCGGCATGCAGGGTGAAGCCCTTGCTCAGGTCTCGAATCTCAAGCAAGGGACGCTGTGTCTCGGTCATGTTAGCGCACCTCCTCATCGGCAAGCGTCTCGGCAAGGGTTGCGGCGTCGGTTGCGAAGCGGGCCGACATGCTCGGCAGCGCCGGGTACCACATGCGGGAAACCACGCGCCCGTCTACCAGCGCCGCCGTGATGACAGGGTAGCTTCGCTGCCCCTCCTCCACCTCGCGAACCACGAGGATGTCCGCTTTCTTGCCCTCCTCGAGGCTGCCGAGCTCGTGGTCGATCTTCACCGCGCGGGCGGGGTTCACCGTGAGCATGGCGAAGGCCTGCTCAAGCGGCAGCTTGAAATCGTGATGCAACACGAACGCGCTCTGCAGCATTGCGGTGGGATAGTAATCCGAGCAAAGGCAGGTTGCCACACCGGCGCGCACCGCGTCGCGCGCGGAGAGGTTGCCCGAATGGCTCTTGCCGAGCAGGATGTTCGGCGTGCCCATCACGGTTGCCATGCCGCGCTCAACCGCTGCGGCGGCAACCTCCTGCGAGATGGGGAACTCCGAAATGGTGCAACCGAGCTCGCGCATGAGGTCGAGCTTCTCGAGCGAATCGTCATCATGGCTCGCCAGCGCGATGCCCCGCTCGCGAGCGATGCCCGCGAGATAAGCCAGCTGCTCGTAGCCCAACTTAGGTGCCGCCTGAGCTTGCGCGGCCATCTCGCGCGCCTCCTCGTCGGAGAGCTTCTTGCCGCGGAACGACCGGCGCCACACCTCCATATCGCGGTACTGCCCCTGGCCGGGTGTGTGGTCCATGAAGGAGAGCTCATCGATCTCGCCGGAGCGGAGATGATGCTCAACCTGGTCGACCAGATGGACGTTGTCGATTTCGAGGCGCAGGTGCAGGCGATGGCGGATGAGGTGGGCGTTGCGCCCCTCGGTCCGCTTGCTCGCTGAGATGAGCGCCATGAGCTGCTCGGTGCGTTCCCACTGGCGCACCGGCTTCACATCCATCTTGTCGCAGCCGTACACCGAAAGCGAATGGAACATGGTGGTAATGCCATGCGCGAGCAGCTCGCGCTCCGCCTCGAAGAGCGCCGTAGGGAAATCCATGAGCACAGTCGGGCGCGGCGAGATGACCGTCTCGATGTAATCGGAGTGGATGTCCACGAGGCCGGGCGTTACGTAACCGCCGTGAGCGTCGATGATGCCAAAGCCGCGGGCCTCGGCATCGAGCATCCCCTGGCGCTGAATGGCGGCAATGCGATCGCCTTCAACCACGAGCTCATAGCCAAAGAGCAGCCGATCAGGCTGAACGATGATGCCGTTTCTGATGACGTACAAGATAGGTCCTCCAAACAAAGATCCCGCTGTGGGAGGGTGCGTTACAGCAGGGAATAAACCAGTTCCTGGGTGTAGGCATGCTGCGGATCTTGCATGATCTGATCGGTGAGGCCGTGCTCGATCACCTGGCCGTCGAGCATGACGATGGTGCGGTCGGCGAGCAGGCGGATAACGCCGAGGTCATGGGAAACGACCACCATCGATACGCCCAGATCGCGCCGAAGCGAGAGGATGAGATCGAGCACGCGTGCCTGCACCGAGAGATCAAGACCCGTGGTGACCTCGTCCAAGAAGAGCACAGGTGGCTCGTTGGAGAGGGCCTTGGCAATCTGCACGCGCTGCTGCATACCGCCCGAGAACGCGCGCGGCGGATCTTGCTTGCGGCGAAGCGGAATCTTGACGCGCTCCAAGAGCTCTTCGCCGCGGTCGACCATCTGGTGCACGTTGCGGACCCCTGCCGCGATCTGCTTCTCGGCGATGTTGGAGAGACTCGAGAAGTTCATGCGCAGCCCCAGGTAGGGATTCTGGTACACCATGCCAAAGATGCGGTCGCGAATGTAGCGCTGCTGCTGGCGAGATACGAGAAAGCAGTTCTCGGCACCACCGTCGAAGGCGGCGACGCGCATGTCGCCCTCGGTGGGATCCTGGTCGAAGTAGAGGCACTGCATGAGCGTGGACTTGCCGGAGCCGGACTCGCCCACAATGCCTAAAATCTCGCCGGGATGCACCTCGAGCGAAACGTTGCGAACGGCGTGCACCGTGCCGCAGACGGGGCAGATGTTGCGCTCGAGCTTCGCTTCGGGATCCGAGCAATAAGAGCAGCCGGCGCCGAAGCGCTTGGAAAGACCGGTGACCTTGAGCACCGGCGCATCGTCCACATAGGTATGCGTGACGGGACGGGGCAGCGTCGCCTGGACGGTTGCGGATGCATCGGTCATCGGGCGTCGCCTCCTTTCGCAGCGGACGCAGAGGAAGCCGCCTCGACGCGCTGGTCGCAGTAATCGGTATCGGAGCACATCCAAATCTGCTCGCCCGTGGCGGGGTCGACCGTCTGGGTGAGGTACACGCCCGTAGCGCCGCAGCGGTGGCAGTGCGCGCCCTCGAATTCCTCGGTCACAAACGGATAGTCGTCAAAGGCGAGCGACTCGACATGCGTATAGGGCGGCACAGCATAGATCTTCTTTTCGCGGCCGGCACCGAGCAACGTGAGGTTCTCCGCCATGTCGAGCTTTGCGTTGTCGTAACGCGGGATGGGGCTCGGCGCCATGACGTAGCGGCCCTCCACCATAACGGGGTGGTCGGCGCCCGTGGTGGTGGTGCCGTAGCGCACGATCTGCTCAAAGAGCTCGAGGTAGGCGCCCGTATACTCCGCCTCGGCATGCAGGCGCTTCGTCACGGTCTCGCGTGCCTCGTACGTGCGCAGGGGCTCCGGCGTGGGTACCTGCAACACGAGCAGCTGGTCGCGCGTGAGGGGGCGCTCGGGAATGCGGTGGCGGCTCTGGATGAGTGTGGCCTCCTGCGTGGCGGTTGTGGTCTCAACGCCGGTGGTCTCGCGCACAAGCCCGCGAATGGACACGGCGTTGACGCTTGCATCCGAACCTTGATCGATGACCTTGAGCGTGTCGTCGGGGCCGATGCACGAAAGCGTGAGCTGGAGTCCGCCCGTACCCCAGCCGCGGCCGATGGGCATCTCGCGACTGGCGAAGGGAACCTGATAGCCGGGTATGGCAACGCCCTTCAGGATGGCACGGCGAATCTCGCGCTTAGAGCCTTCGTCGAGGAAGGCGAAGTTGTAGTTCTTACGCATCTGCCTCGCCTCCCTCCTCGGCCATGGAGCGCAGCGCCGAATCGAGCTTGCTCTGGAACGTTACGTAGTGCGGAAGCTTGAGATGGCTGATGAAGCCCGTGGCCTCCACGCCGTCGATGTGGTAGAGCACGAACTCCTGGTCCTGCGTGGGGTAGCGCACATCGTCTGCGCGCAGGCTGTGGTCGAGCACGCTCATGGCGATGGCTTTGCTCTCGTCGTTGCCCACCACGAGGCCGTAACCCACATCGAGGGCACTGCGATGGTTGCCGCGGTCGTCCACCTCGTCGGAGACGATCAGGCTCTCCACCTCGGTCACGGGAATGGCGCCCAGGTAATAGGCATCGTCCTCCGTGGCATCGGCCTCGGCACCCGGCGCATCGATGGTGATGGCAACGGTGCCGCGACGAAGCTCGCCCACGGTGGGGTGGCTGAGGCCGAAGCCGCGAATGGCGGCATACCCGATGGCGATGACCGCCTGGGTGAGGCCGCGCGAGAGCGCCTGCAGGATGACGCTGCGGGGCGCGGGAAACGCGAGCGGGGTCTTGGTGATATCGACCGGCTCGGTATCGTCTTGCGGATACGCCTTCACCATGTTGATCTCGCGCAGGTAGGTGAGGACGCGGGGCACGTGGGTCTGAGCCTCCGCGGCGTCTGCGCTCGGCTCGGCGGCAAGGGCGTGCTCAAGCTCGGCGGCGCGCTCGCGCACGTCGGCGGGCGCCTCGTCCACCAGCTCGAACTCAATCAAGCGGTGCGAGTAATCGCGCGTGGCGCCGAGAATCTGGCCACCTGCAATGTCCTTGAACGCGGCCGAGATGCGGCGGTCGACGCGCATGGTATCGGTGTCGATCACGCGCGAGGTGTAGAGGCGCTCAAGCGTAGAGCGATAGGCGCGCATGAGGAAGACGGCCTCCTCGACCGACCCCTGGGCCTGCTTGACGGCCGTCGCCGCCACCTCGGGCGCCCAAAGCGAACCCTCGGACTCCACCTGCGCCACAAGCTCGGGCAGCGCGGCCAAGATCGTCTCGACATCAACCGAGCGCCCGGCGCCAACGCGCTTGAGCTCCGTTAGGTCAAGCGAGGCAGCGATGGCCTGCTCGCCGCCGGAAACGGCTACATAGCCCATGCGGGACCCCCTTCCCGACGCGCGTGCGTGGTACGCGGCAGGGCGACCACGTGCCCCGCGCTGTCTACGAAGATGCAATCGATGCCGCAAGGGAACTCATCGCCGCGAGCAGCGCGGGCCTCCATGACATCGATGCGATCGAGCGTGATGAACGAGCGGTCTTTGATGCCAGGGCCGGTGAGCTCCCAGGTGGTGGCAGCATCGGCACCCGCAACGGCACCGGTGCGCACGCCCGCGCGATCGAGACCCATGAGCGTGCGGCACTCCACGATCGCCGTGGCTCCGAGCTGCGGATCGAGCAGCGTCCCCGGGTTGAGCGCAGAGATGGCCGCAACCGCCTCGTCACCGCGCACATCCTCCGGTACGAAGCAAAATGCCGTATCGGCAAGGGCACGTGGCTGGGCATGCGTGCGGCGCGCCATGACGGATGCCGCCGCGGCACCCTCCGCACCGGCAACGGCAACCGACGTGGCGGCGTCGAGCACGACATCGCCCACCACAAGCGCCGCGCGCGTGAGCCCCGCCGCTGCAGCATCTTCCGGATCGCCCTGCGCTACCGGCTCGATCTCGGTCACCTCACCGGGACGCGCCATGGCGTCGAGCACCGCCCGGAAGGCGCGCTGCAGGTAAAACGCGCGTGCGTCGGCCTCGGCATCGCGCGCGAAGATCTCGTCTGTCATTTGACCACCGCCTGCACGCTCATGTCCTGACCGCCCATCTCGTCAAAGTCAACGCGTGAACGCTGGATGCGCGCCGCCTCGGCCGCCCGCTTGCGCTCAAGCGCGCGCCCAGCCGCCTGGATGCGATCGTCCACCTCGGCGAGCGGCTCCGGCACGGGCTTTGCCGCATAGGCGGCATCGACAACGGCGAGGCTCCGGGCAAAGTCGCCATCTGCCCCAAGCACCACACCGATGCCCTCGGCATCTCCGATGCGCACACGGCACTCGCTCATCAGCGCCTCGCCGAGATAGAAGCGGCTCATACGGGCCGTCTCGCGCACCTGGTTCATCACAAGGCCCTGCCGAGGCGGCACGGCAACGCGTACCGGGCATGACGCCTCGACCAGCGCCGCAAGCTCATGCGCAAGCGCCGGCCCGCTCTCCACGAGAACCTCGGTCCTCGCTCTCCGTGTCAACATAACGATCCTTTCTACCAACCTCTAACGGGATGACTGTCTGAGCAGGCGACCTTGTGCCGACCGCCCGCCTCAAGATCTATGGTGTTAGTCGTTCAGGATGTATTTCTTGCGCAGCTGCACGCTCACGTACTCAAGCACGAAGGCTGCGACGAGGCATGCGTACACGATGACACCCACCTCGTGCAGGTTGTAGTAACGGCTGCCCGCCTGGTAGAGCTGGAAGCCAATACCGCCCGCACCGGCGAAGGCACCCACGGCGACGGCGTTCGTGAAGTTGATCTCGAGGCGGATGAACGTCCACGAGAGCAGTTTGGTGATGGTTGCCGGCACAATTGCCTGGAACACAATCTGCCAGAAGCTCGCGCCGCTCGCGCGCAGGGCCTCGATCACGCCCTCGTCAATTTCCTCAAAGCTCTCGGAGTAGCTCTTGGTGAGGTAGGCGATGGAGTGGAACGAGATACCAAGCACGGCAGCCTCGGAACCAAGACCGATCGCAACGGTGAAGACGAGGACCCACAAAATCGTAGGAATGGAGCGGATGATGGCGACGATGCCCTTCACCACGTTCGACACCGCCGAGCTCGAAAGGTTCTCCGATGCGGCGAGCGCGAGGAAAAACGACACGATGGCCGAGATGACCGTGCAGAGCGCCGTCACGGCAATGGTGATGAGCATGCTCTCCATCACCGTCGCCCATGTGAAGTGCCCCGCACCAAGCGGCCGATCGAGCGCCGGCTGGAGCATCATGGCGCCGAAGTCGGCGAGCGCCTGGCGCGCCGCCTGGATAAGATCAACCGTGCCATACCCCATGCGGGCAAACGTCACGAATGTAAGCACCACGAGCACGATCAGCGTCAACTGCACGGAGATGTTGCGCCCGGCGCGGCCCGTCACACGGATGCGCCCTGCGAAATCGCGCTCGAGCACCGCGGCGGTGCGCTCGGAAAGCGTGACAGACGTCATTAGATCATCGACCTCCTCGCCACGTTGGAAACCGCTTCGATCACGAGTACGAACACGATGGTGACCACGATCACAAGGCCGGCGGTGTCGTAGCGGAACGACGTGTAGTACAGATTGAAGACAAAGCCGATGCCCGTGCCCGTAAGCAGGCCAATGAGCGTAGCCGAACGGATGTTGGTCTCCACCATGTAAAGCATCCAGCTCATGAGGTCGGCCACCGCCAGCGGCAGTCCCGCCTGGAACACGATCTGCCAGTAGCTTGCGCCGCAGCTCTTGAGCGCCTCGATGGGACCGGTTGGAATCTCATCGAACGTATCGAGGAAAAACCGGGTGAGCTGGCCGAACGTTGTCAAGAAGAGCGCGAGGAAGCCCGTGAACTCGTTCTGCTTGAACGAGAGCAGCAAAAGCAGCGCCCAGGCGATCATGGGGATGTTGCGGAAGATGCTCGCGATGGCGCGGATAAGCCCGCGCACCGGCGCGAACGATACGCCGATCGTTGAGGAGCCGAGCACCGAAAGCACAATGCCCACGATCGCGGCAATTACCGTTGCTGCCACGGAATCGAGCGCCGTCGAGATGGTCTGCTCGAGTACCAAAGAGAAGTTGGCAAGCGACTCGGCGGTGGGGATGAAGTTCTGGAACATCCAAACAAAGGCCGCCGGAACCGACCCGATAGCATAGGTGAGACTGAAATTGCATACCATCGAGCAGAGCTGGAACGCTACAACAACAGCGACTACCCCTAAGATCGTCCTGATCTGGCGGCGGCGAAACCATGCAAGATCGACCGTGCGCGCACGCCCATTGCCCGGGGCGCCCTGCAGCGCCTGTGCCTCCGCACTCATTGGGCACCTCCCGTGGCAGGCTCGGCTGCGAACGCACCCGCCTCGATCGGCGAACCGGCGGCTTCGGGCATCTCAACCGGAACATCGACCATAACCTCGGCATCGCCCTCGTAGATGCTTCGGATGACCGCCGGGGTTGTCTCGTCCGCCGTGCCCTCGAACACCTTCTCGCCTGCGCGCAGGCCAATGATGCGATCGGAATACTCGAGTGCAAAATCAACCTGATGAAGGTTCACGATGCAGGTGATGCCGCGCTCGCGCGTGAGACGGCGGAGCGTCTCCATGACCATGCGCGAGCTCTTGGGGTCAAGGCTTGCAATGGGCTCGTCGCAAAGCATGACCTTGGGATCCTGCATGAGCGAGCGGGCAATGCCAACGCGCTGCTTCTGGCCACCCGAGAGCTGGTCGGCGCGACGGTAGGCAAACTCGCCCAAGCCCACCTCGTCCAGAAGCTCGAAGGCGCGAGCCTTCTCGTCTTCCGTATAGAGACCGAGGCTGCCGGCAAGCGCGTTTTTGTAGCCAAGGCGCCCGTGCAGCACGTTCTGGATGGCCGTAAGACGGTACACGAGGTTGTAGTTCTGGAAGATCATGGCAATCTCGCGGCGCACCTTGCGCAGGCGGCCGTTCGGCAGATGCGTGATATCGCGTCCGTTGAAGTTGATGACGCCATCCGTGGGCTCGATCAGGCGGTTCAGGCAGCGCAGCAAGGTTGACTTGCCGGCGCCTGAGGGGCCGATCACCGTGATGAACTCGCCCTGACCCGCCGTGAAGCTCACGCCTGAAAGCGCGCGCGGCGTGCCAGACGTGGCGTCGGTGGCAGCCTTGTTGCGGCGGCGCGGCGCATCGTAGCTTTTGCCGAGGTCTTGCACCTCAAGCAGCATCTGATTCTCACTCATGCGAAATCGTGTCCCTTCGAACACAAGCGGTCCGCCGGGATACGACGGACCGCATGCAACCTACGCTCTTTGCGACTTACGCAAGCTCGCGGATGGGGTCGTACCACTCGTCCTCGACAGCGATGAAGCCGGCGGTGTCACCCTTGCTCCAGATGGCGCCGGTGCCCTCGGCATCCTCCGGGGCAAAGAGCTGCTCGTTGTTGGCAACATCGGCGGAGGTCATGCCCTCGAGGATCTTGTCCTTGATGTCCTCGGGCAGCACGTCGGCGTTGTAGACGATGGGGCCGTTGAGAACGGGCGTGGAGCTGATGATGCCGAACTCCTTGCCCTGAACGCGGTCGAACGGCTGAGCCGCACCCTCGGCAACGCCATAGATGGCGCCGGGCTGGTTCACGGCGTTGCGCTCGCCCTCGGGAACGGCGAGATACATGTCGACGTCGATGTCGTCGAAGGCGGCCACGTCGGCGTCGCCCTGCAGCAGGTTCACGCAGGAGCCGGGATGGGAGTTACCGAAGAGAACCTGGGAGAAGAAACCGGGCTGGGCGAGCTCGTCGGTGGAGGTCACCTCGTCGGGGAACTGCTCCATGATGGCGTTGCAGGGAACCTTGAAGCCGGAGGTGGAGGTCTGCGACACGAAGCTCATGCGCTTGCCCTTGATGTTGGCGATGGAGTAACCGGTTGCGCTCTCGGCATCCTCGTACTCGGACATCTGGTCGGCCGGCACGGCGATGCGGCTGTAGTACATAGCGCCATCGAGCGTGCCCTCGGTGTCGGACGTGGTGAAGAGCGCATGCACGTTCTCGTTCTTCTCCTGAGCCTGGATGTAGCCCTCGGCACCCAGGTTGGCCATCTGGGCCTTACCGGAGGAGATGGCCTCGATGGCCACGTTGTAGTCGGTGGTGGTCATGAGCTCGACCTCGATGCCGGCATACTCGGAGAGGACGCGGCCGAACTCCTCGCGGCCCGCGTCGAACTCGGCGGCGGACTCGTTGGGCAGCCAGACCATGGTGATCTTGTCGAGAGCGGCGGTGTCTGCTGCGGCGGCATCGCCCTCGGTGGCGGCGCCACCCTTGCCGGCGTCATTGCCGCAACCAGCCAGACCAAGGCCGACAACAGCAGCGCTCACGCCAAACAGGCCGAGGAAGGAACGACGGGAAATCTGGATATCGGTGATGCTCTTCACCTTTGTCTCCTTTCGCGCGTCGCACCCCTTGGGCACGACGAGACCTCTGAAAGCGAGCCGCACCCTTTGCGGTCGCCTCAATCCGGAGACGATGGTAGACGCGCAAAGCGCATCGCAAACACCTCGTACGCCATGCCTTGCGCTGCGGTTACCAAGTTTTACGCAACATCAAGGGCAACGCTAACAATGCGCTCACAAGGTCGATGAATCTTTGGGTAGCCGCGTGATCCCGTAACTGCTGCGCAATGGATACGCTCTGCGCGTAAGAAAACGCCCAGTGGATGTCTGCTCAGCATCAAATGCGTAAAGCGCGCATCAAACTGCGCCCTGCGCATGCTCCCTAGTTGAACAAAATACCCTGAGCGTTTGTCCATGCCGCGGCGAGCACCTCGACAGGCTCCTCCCCCGTGCGCGCGGCACGATCTTGAGCGAGGGCGGTCGCGGTGATCGCGATCATGGCGGGCTCGCACTCCACCCCGCGAATGGGCTCGGGCGCCATATAGGGGCAATCGGTTTCCAGAAGCACGCGGTCGAGCGGGCAGGCGGCAAAGGCCTCGCGCACGTGCTCGTTCCGCTTGAAGGTGGCCGCACCGCCAAATGCAATAGAGCAACCCAGCTCCAAAAAGCGCTCCATGCAGGCGCGATCTTCGCCAAAGCAGTGCAGGATGCAGCCAGCCGCCGGCACGCCGAGCTCGCTCAGCACATGCCAGGCGTCCGCGTGAGCACTTCGCGCCTCATCCGCGTCGTCGTTGCGCAGGTGCAGCTCAACCGGCACGTTACGTTCAATCGCAAGGGCGAGCTGGCGCTCCATGCACGCGATCTGCACGCTATGCGGGGCGGCTTCGATGTCGTCTGCCGCATCGAAATGATAATCGAGCCCAAATTCGCCAACGCCCGCGCAACGTGGATCGTTGAGCGCGGCGGCGATGGTCGCATGCGTCTTGTCGGTATAATCCGGAGCGCCATAGGGGTGGGCGCCCGCCAGGAAGCGAATGCGATCGAATAGGCTCAAGGGATCAGCGGCGGCACAGCGCCGACCAACCGCGCGCCCGTCGAGCTGGGTGGCGAAGGTGCCGTCTGCCATGCCCGCGCGAACCTGATTGCGCGCCTCCTCAATCCAGGCGCGCAACGCCTCTTGAAACACTGCGAGCGGCATATGATCACCCAGGGGGTCCCAGGGCACCGCAAGCGCGCGCACGCCGGCGCGGGCAGCGTTGACGAGCACCTCTACCTGATCTTTGCCAGACCAGAAGCTCATCAAGTGCCCGTGGGTGTCGGCGAGCGGCGCCGGTACCACCGGAGCGGGAAAGATGCGTAGCTTGCCCTTCACGCGCTTGGTAAAGACGAGCGTACCGGGCGCAATATCCTCCGGCAGCTCCTCGGCAGGAGCCACCAGAACCGATCCTTTAGTTCCCATGGAGCACCTCCCCGCTCCCCTCTTCGGCCAAGGCGGCAGCGAGCTGCACGAAATCCTCGAGTGCCAGGGTCTCCGCACGCGCCGTGGGCGCAATGCCGCAGCGCTCGAACGCCGCATCGAGCGCCGCCTTATCAAAGCCGCGCGCGCCCATGGAATTGCGAATGGTCTTGCGCCGCTGCGCGAAGGCGGCATCGGCCACGCGGCACACATCGGAGATGCTAAGCCCCGCCGGCAGCGCGAGCGAACGGCGATCGAGCCGCACCACGGCGGAATCTACGTGCGGCGCGGGCATGAAGCAGCGCGGCGGCACCTCGAAGCGTCCCGTCACCTGGGTGTGAAGCGCCAGCTTGACCGTGTAGGCACCGTACACCTTGCTCCCCGGCGCCGCGGCAATGCGATCGGCGACCTCTTTCTGCACCATCACCACCGCGCGCTCGAGCGCGGGCATCCGCTCGAAGAAGTCGAGGATGATCGTTGCGGCAACGTTGTAGGGCAGATTCGCCACGAGCACGGTTGGCGCGCCGCCTGCCGCCTCCTCGATCTGCGCGCACGGCACCTTGAGGGCGTCACCCATGATGTAGCGGAAGTTCGCGTAGTCAGCCTCGTGCGCCGCGAGCACCGGCTCGAGCTCGCGGTCCATCTCAATGGAAACCACGCGCCCCGCATCGTGGACAAGCGCCAACGTGAGCGTGCCAATGCCCGGACCCACCTCGAGCACGCGCTCGGTACCCGTGAGCTCGGCAAGCGCCATGATGCGCTCGATCACATGGTTGTCGATGAGGAAGTTCTGCCCCAGCCGGTGCTTGGTGGCGAGCCCAAACTCATCGAGCAGGTCGCGCGTGGCGGCGAGGTTGGCAAGTGGCGAGGTGGTCATGCGATCCCCTTTAGGTGCAAGAAGCGCCGCGGGCCGGCGGCGCTTCCCTCTTGGTATGCAACCGAGCAGTGCGAACCGCCTACTCGTCGGTGAGACGCGGGAAGAGCGGCGCGCCCTTCTCCACCGGCTTCCCGCCGGCAAGGCCGCCCCACGTGCACGCGGCAGCAAGGTCGGCCGTGGGTGCCGCGTCGAACGACAGACGGCGGCGCACCTCGGCCGAGATGCTCGGCATGAAGGGCTCGTAGAGCTCGGCGGCGATGCGAATGACCTCGAGCAGATTCCAGATCACCTGCGCCAGCTCGTTTGCACGCGCGGGATCCTTCGCGAGCGCCCACGGCGCCATATCCTCGATATAGTGGTTTGCCGCCGAGACGATCCCCAGCACCTCGGCCGCCGCTCCGCCGTAATCCATGGCCTCCATGCGCGCCGCGTAGCGCTCGAAGATGCCCGCGCACGCATCGTGCAAGGGCGACGGCTCATCAAACGTCGCCGGGCGCTCGGGTGCGCAGCCGTCGAAGTACTTCGCGCTCATGTTGAGCGTGCGCGACACGAGGTTGCCCCAGCTGTTGGCGAGATCGGCGTTGTACACCTGGCGCATACGGCCCCACGAGATGGGCGAATCGGCGCCGTGCGTCACGTCGGTCATGAAATAGTAGCGATACGCGTCGACCCCCAACAGCTCCACGACCTCCTGCGGAGCAATCACGTTGCCGCGGCTCTTGCTCATCTTCTCGACCTTGCCCGTTTCCTCGTTGCGCACCGTGAGGAAGCCGTGCACAAAGACTTTCTCGGGCAGCGGGAGCCCTGCCGCCATGAGCAGAGCAGGCCAGATCACGCAGTGGAAGCGGATGATGTCCTTGCCCACCACGTGCACCTGCGCAGGCCAGCGGAACGCAAGTGTATCGGCTGCGTCCTGCCCCTCCGCACCGTAACCCACGGCCGAGAGGTAGTTGATGAGGGCATCGACCCACACGTAGGCAACGTGCCTCTCATCGAACGGAAACGGCACGCCCCAGTCGAAGGTCGAGCGGCTGATGGAGAGGTCCTTGAGGCCGCCCTTCACAAACGAGAGCACCTCGTTGCGGCGCGTCTCGGGCTGGATGAAATCGGGATGCGCCTCATAGAAATCGAGCAGCGGCTGCTGAAACGCGGAAAGCTTGAAGAACCAGCTCTCCTCCTTGATGCGCTCGAGCGGACGGTCGCAATCGGGGCAGAGCGGATGCTCGGGATCGGCCGGGGCCTCGCCGGCGGCGACGCGCTCCTCCTCGTGATGGCGTACCTGCGTCTCGGTGAAGTAGGTCTCATCCGGGCGGCAGTACCAGCCGTCGTAGGCATCCTTGTAGATGTAGCCGCGATCGAGCAGGACCTTCAAAAACTGCTGCACGCCAGCGATGTGGCGCGGCTGAGTGGTGCGAATGAAGTCGTCGTTAGAGACCTCGAGCTCGGCCCATAGGTCGCGGAAAGCGGGCTCCATGTGGTCGCACCATGCCTGGGGGGTATCGAAGCCGTTCTTCTCGGCGGCCTCGGCCACCTTCTCACCGTGCTCATCCATGCCGGTGAGGAACTTGACATCGTACCCGCACGAACGGCGGAACCGCGCCTGAACGTCGGCCAGCACCGTGCAGTACGCCGTCCCCAGATGGGGCTTGGCGTTCACATAGTAGATGGGTGTGGTGATGTAGTACGACGGCTGAGCGTGGTCCATGGCGGTGCGATCCTTCCACCGATTCGAATGCATACAGACAATTGTTGATTCTACCGCATAGGGCGGTCTAGCGCCCGCCTATCCGCTCTTGCGCGGCCAGCACGAGCCCATACACCTCGCGACGACGACGGGAATAGCGCTGCGAAAGCTCCTTGGCGACGGCCGAAGCGCTCTTGCCCTGTGCGAGCGCCTCTTCGATGTCATGCGCCAGAGCGGCATCGCGGTCTTCGGGTGCACCCGACGCGGCCGCTGCGGAGACGGCGGCGAGCTCGTCTTCGACGCTCGGCGGGGCAACTACGATCACCATCTCGCCCTTGAGCTCGCCACGGGCGTCCACGAGCGCCGCCAGTTCCGGCGCGGGCGCACGAAGCACCTCCTCGTGGAGCTTGGTGAGCTCGCGGCAGAGCGCCACCTCGCGCGCGGGGAACACCGCGGCGATTGAGGCGAGCGTGGCGGCTACGCGGTGCGGCGACTCATAGAAAAGCAGCGCCCCCGGCACCGCGGCAAGCTGGGACAGCCGTCTCGTGCGCTCGCCGGCCTTGCGCGGCAAGAAGCCCTCGAAGAAGAAGTGCTCGCAGGGAATGCCCGAGGCAACGAGCGCGGTGATGCATGCCACCGGCCCCGGAATCACCTCCACCGGCACGCCCGCTGCACGGGCAGCGTCCACGAGCACCTGGCCGGGATCGGAAACACCCGGCATGCCCGCATCGGAGGCGAAGGCGAGCACGTCGCCCGCCTCCATACGCGCTACCAGGGCTTCCGAGCGCGCGGCGATCACGTTCTCGTCGCACCGCATGAGCGGTTTGGAAATGCCGGCATGCGCCAGCAACTTGGCGGTAACGCGCGTGTCCTCGCAGCAGATGGCATCTGTCGCACGAAACGCCGCAACGGCACGCGGCGAGAGATCGCCCAGGTTGCCGATGGGCGTCCCCACGATCACAAGCTTGCCGGTGCGCGGCACGGCACCATGGCGCGGCGCGCCGTCCCGGGCACCGTCGCCATGCAGCATGCGTTCCTCAAGCTCCGCGCCCAACGCCTGGCCGCCTAGTCGATCATCGCGCGCTCGAGCGTGCCCAGCGCGGCGCGCGCGTCCCAAGCGGGAATGCGCTTTTCGGTCTTCCATGTTTGAAAGAACCAACCGCGGGCCTCAGCAAACGAAGCGAGCTGGTTGGAAATGAACACGCGCTCATACGCCGTGCGGCCCTCGGGCGTAATGGAGGCGTTGGAGAACACCGCCGCGCCCGACCACTCGCCCACGATAGCGGGGAACCCCGCGAGACGCGCCTCGCGAATGAGTTTGCGATTGCGGGCAAGCGCCGCCGAGAGCCCGTGCGGGCTCGTGATCTCTTGCGCGTGCTCGCCGCGATGGTGGTAGAGGTGGATGTCCATGCACACGTTGACGTATTTGGAGCTGCTCATGAAGTGCTTCCACGCGGCGGGATTGCCCGATGCCGAGAACACCACGAGCTTATCGTTTGCCATGTGCATGCGCACGAGCTCATATGCGTCGCGATAGAAGTTGCGCAGGTAGTGCCGAGGAATACCCTCCGAGGTAGCGAACAGCCCCTTGCGCGTGCTCATGACCGGAGAATCGAGCAGCTCGATACCCAGCAGGTTGGGACGCGCCCCGTAGCGCGCCGCCAAGCGCTCCAGCACGTTAAGTGCGATATGGCGCCCATTGGTCGACGAATGCCAGGCCGCCGTGCTCTCGGGCGTGGTGGAGGTGGCATTGGAGTCACCCTGGCCGCCAGGCACCGTTGCCAAGTCCAGCAGCACGCGAACCTCGTATTTCTCGCCCCACTCAAACGCGCGGTCGATATAGTCGACCACGGGGATATATACCTCCGACTCGCTCTGCGAGCCGAATGCATACCAGGGCACCGGCAGCCGTACGGCATTGAGCCCGATCGCTGCCATGCGCCTGAAATCATCTTCGGTGATAAACGTCTCGTAGTGATGCCTGATGCGCTCGTTATACTCGGCTGCGCCCAGTGCGTCTTGAAGCTCGGCCTCGTTCGACGCGCCCGTGGCGGCAAAGAGCGATGGCGTTACCCAGGGCTCGGGAATAAACCAACCCGACAGGTTGACCCCTCGAATCCGCTCCGCCATATCGCCTCCCCATACTCGAATTACTGTGCATTGAGTATACCCAAGCCGCAAAGACCGGTCCAAGTCGCGTGAAAAAGATGGCCCCGATAGCACCCTGCCCCATCTGCGATGGAAAACCATTGCAGCCGAGCTTTTTTGAAAAGACGCATTTGGGTGCTTGACCGAATCATTTGATTTGATATAGTAGATACTCGTCGCTTGACGGCACGTGGTCAGATAGCTCAGTTGGTAGAGCAGAGGACTGAAAATCCTCGTGTCGGGGGTTCGACTCCCTCTCTGACCACCCTTTGTTCCCCATACCCAGGCCTATGGCCTGGGTTTTGTTTTCATGACTTAGAACATTCTGTTTCCCATCATGAAATCCGGGGCGTTCACATGTTTGATGCCGCTTCGGTGTTGAATGGGGTCCGCTCGAGTAATAACGTACTTCGGGTAGTTATCGCGAATTTGCTCAAGCGAGCGATATTCACGTTCTTCCGTTGCTCGGTCGCCCATGATAGTCATTGCGACTTGTATGTAAGAGTAATCCATCTCGGGCGATCGCATGACGAAGTCGCACTCGAGTTTGCCGATGCGCCCCACGCTCACCTCGTAACCCAAGCTCCTCGCATAGCTGTAAACGATGTTCTCGAGCACCGGCCCGTAGTTGATGCGGTTGTCGGTATTGAGCGCAAAATAGAAGCTCAAATCGGCGAGATAGAACTTCTGCTCGCCACGGAGTGACCTTCTAGACTTCATATCAAAGCGCTCACATTTTCTCACAATCTTTGCGTCCTCTAGAATTTTGACGTAGCGGGCCAGCGTCTCGCGCTTGAGGTTGACTCCTTGCTTTGCAAGGTCCGCGAGAATGTTCGTCAGACTTGTTGTCGCCCCAAAGTTGTTCGTAATGTATTTCCTCACCGTCTCGAACACGGACATATTTCGAACTTGGACCCTACGTCGAACATCTTTCTCCAAGATCTCCTCAACTACAGACTTCACATAGGTCCGCTTATCAGCAAGAACCTCGTAATCGAGAGCCTTAGGAAAACCTCCTTCCAATATGTAAGCATCGAATTCAGCAGTAAGATTTGAATCGATTGGCTTGCCAAAAAATGCCTTCATCTCCTCGTATTCCCTGAAAGTAAGCGTCTGCATCTCAAACTCGATGTAGCGACCGGTAAGCTTGGTCGCAAGCTCACCGGAGAGTAGATAACTATTGGAGCCGGTGATGAAAATGGACCAGCCACCTTCATTGCGGTAGGCGTTCACGACCTCCTCGTAGCCTTTAATGTTCTGGATCTCATCGATAAACAAGTATCGAAGTCCTTCCGAAGCATCGTCCGTCAGGGCGTCGATAGCCGCTTCAAGGGCATCAGGGGTCTTTACCGAACGGAAGCCCCGTTCATCAAGATCGATATAGATAATAGAAATGGGATCGACACCGTTTTCGACGAGCTCTTGGGAGATCGTCTGCATGAAACAAGACTTCCCGCAGCGCCTCACGCCGGTAATAACTTTTATCATCCCGTCATCGTGATAGAACCCTCTGATGTTCTTAAGGTAGTTCTCACGTTTGAACAACCGCATCTCCAACTCCATCTCTTAGCCATACTGTTCCATCTAAGAATTATCTAGAGTTAGGGGGTATTTATTGAAGATTATACTGTGAATACCCCCTAACTCTAGACGTTTTGATGCAAAGCATGCCTTTTGGAGGCAGCATGCCGAGCGATGAGCGAGGATATGCAGCCAGCATGATTCCTCGCTTCAATGCCAGCCGAGCAGGGACATGCGCCCTATATGCGCTCGATAACGGCCAAAGCCTCCGACGCCCTGAGCACCCGTCCCGGCCCTACCTCGCCATGCACCTGTAGCACCGCGCCATCTCTGCCAATAAACGCGATATCGATCGAGCATCCCATGAAGAAGGTGTGCACCGAGGAACAGCGTGGAAAGACCATGACGACATGTGCCCGCCGTGTGCCTTCTCCGGTACGGCCCGTTCCACGCACGTGCCGCATGCGCCACGAGAGCCCTATGAGCCCTAGGGCACGCCGCCAAAAGCCGGTAGCCACCACAACGCGGTTAGCCTGCCACCCCAGTTCATCAAGCCCCCGCGCGATCGCTTCAATCTCCGCTGAGCGCGCCATCACATCACCACTCCCGGACGCCAGGGGTCGAGCACCGTCTCGCGCACGTGCTTGAGCGCGAGCGGCGACCCCGTATCCACCCCCGCAATGGACAGGCCACCGGGCCACGGCGCGTACGACATCGTGCAACGATAGGTATGCAGTGCTCCCACCAGAGCGAGCATGCCGCCACCATCCTCACCCGCCCCGATGCTCCGCTCGACCGTGATCTCAACGTCGTAGCCCGCCATGGCCTGCTCGATCTGGGCGGCAACAACCTCTGTGACATCCTGCTCGCCAGATGCACTTGCCATGCCAGCGGGCGATACCGCATGCGCCAGCACGATATCGGGCACCACGCGGTCGAACCGCGCAACCGCCGCCGCGAAGATCATGAGGTTACAGGAGATGAGCGCCAGCACGATGAGGACCGGTGTGACGATTGCCATCTCCACCACCGCTTGCGCACGGCGCTCGTCAAGCAGGTCGCGCACGTGCATCATGCCGCTCCCTTCATAAAATCCTTGACGCGAATGGTCACCGGGATGGTGCCGCCACCTGGCATGGGTATCTCGGCGAGCGTAAACGTGGTTTCACTGATGCGCTCTTCAACCTCGTAGCCCAGCGCCTGGAGCACCGCCACCGGATCGCTCGAGCCAAGCGGGAGCGACCGCAGCAGCTCCTGCGCGTCTGCCGCATTCCCAAGGTCGGTCTTCGCCAGCACGTTGGCGCTATCGGTGAGCACCGGCTTTTTGAGCCTCAGATCCGCCGGTTCGAATCCGAGCGCGCGTACCGTGGCATCGAGGGTATCCGAAAGCCATGTTGCCAGCGGATTGAGCCCGAAGGCAGAGAGACCGCCTACCAATTCGTCGAAGAGCGAAGCGAGCCCATCGCCGATGTCGCCATATGCTACGAGCAGCTTGCCCCATACATCCATCACGCTGCCAATGAGACCTACAGCGCCCTGTCCACCCGATTGCGCTTCTATCGAGTTAAAGAACTCGGAGAGCACGTTGTTGTCTTCCGTCCCGCCATCCGGGGCAAGCACCGACGCCGACAGCGCCCCGCGCGCGCCCACCGATCCGGTTGCCGCAAACGGGTTGTGCAGCTCGTCCGATGCCGCAAGCTCGCCGGTCACCGTAAGCGCCAAGCATCCATAGCGCCCGGGCGGCGCGATGCTGGGCCGCTTGTTCGCAAGCGCGGCCAGTGCGTCCTCGAATGATTCGCCCGCGACGCTCGCCTGCTCTTTGGCGCGCCGTTCCAACTCGAGCTCGTTGTTACGGGCTGCCACGTAATCTTGCAACGCGAGGGTGTATTCACGTAGATGGTACTCGTATCCGTTGTCGATCGATGTCGATGCGGCGGGCGTCTTGCCCACATCTCCCACGCCGAACCGGCAGGTATCGCACTCGTGCGCCGAACCGCTCTCTTGCGCGGCGAGCGAGATGGACGGCCCAGCGCCGCCGGTTGCCCCTGGACACGCGAGACCGTAGTGCATCACCAAGCCGTCATCCTCGTAGGTTGTTGGCCATACGGCGTCGGTGTAGAGCGAGGTGCCGCGAACTTCGCTCGTGTTGCGCGGCAGCAGCGGTACCGACATGTCCACGCGCCCGTCCTGCTCCACCACGTATGCGCCCTCAAACTGCTCGAGCGCATATGCGTAGAAGACCCGGCGCGCGGCGGAATCTGCCTGCGCTTCGGCGCCCGAGCCCTGCGGTGCCTCGCTCGCAAGCCTGCTGCGGTAGTACGCACGCGTGCGCTCGATCCCCACCTGAGGATCCCAGGTCACGCTCGAGGCATAATCGGGGTTCTCGGCCGCCGCAATACTCGAGAGTGCCCCGGCGCGCTCCTGCATGTTGAACCCATCGCGCCCGCAATCGGCAATCCACGCCCGGCGTTTCTCCGCCTCGGTCTTCTGTGATGCGAGCTCGAGCTCGTCCGCTGCAACATCGAGCGCCTCAGCCGATGCTTCGAGCGCTTCGGTCTGCACGCCCTCGCCCTCAAGCGCCGGAAACTCAGAAGCCGAGGTCGCGGGCACGGCAAGCGCGGTTCCGGTGTACGCGATGCGCTCCGATCCCTGCGCCGAACACGTGCGCGTCGCATTTGCTGCCACGAGATACGGGAGCGCCTTCTCGAGTGCAGCAAGCCCCTTCGAGGCAGAGGCGGCAAACTTGTTCCGCGTTTCAAGCAACTTGATGCCCGTGCTGATGGTTTCGGCGGCGATGGCGTTGGCACCGGGAATGAGCAACCCCACCAACCCTACGCCGGTCACGCAAAAGCCCGCGAGCCCCATGCTCAGCACCGACGCATCAACCACCGTGGCGGCGGTGTAATACGATCCCACAACGTTCGACCCGGCAAGCGCCGTGGCATCGGCTGCCACTTGCACATCACCGGCGCGCGACAGGCTCCACACCGCCGTCACCGTCGAGAAGAGCAGGGTGAGTACTACGAGGATCGATACGGCAGACGCCACCGTGGTATACGCACCGTCTTCGATGAAAAGATCAACCCCATGCCGAAATCCACGACGCATAGTCACCCTCCAACCAATCTGGCCTCCCGGCGTAAGACGCCTCGGCGCGCAGCACCACATCACCAGATGCGTTCCGCTCGCCCCATATCCCCACGAACACCCCCAGCACGGGCAGCGGCGAAACCGTGCCCTCGATCGACACGCGCACCGCATCCCCCCTCGACGACGCCACCGTCTCGATATCCCACGACAAGGGGCCGCCCGCGTGGAATATATCGAGATCGGGCACGGCAGCCAGACGGCGCTGGGCGAAGGAGCGATATCCATCGGCCTCCGGCGTCGAGGTGGTAATCATGAGGCGCGCGGTCTCTGCGGCCGCAGACTCCATGACCGAACGCGTGTAGAGCAGACACATCGGCTGCAGTGCGAGCAACAGCACTGTGAGAAAGCTGGGAAGCAGCAACGCCGCCTCAACCGTCGCCTGCGCGCGGCGCTCCGCGCGCACCAGGGACAGCGCCTTAATACAGTGCGATGTCGACAGCGCCGGCGGCGGAAAACACGTGCGAGGCCGCTCCCTCGACAAGCGAGAGCAGCACACCCTCCTGACCCGCGCGCACCAGCAGCGCCAACGCGACCACAACGACAACAAACACCGAGGTGACCACGGCATACTCAACGGTTCCCTGGGCGCGCTCCTCGCAGCAAAGCGCTCGTCCATATGGTTTCCTCCCGCCTAACCTCATGCCGGCGGACGCAGCCGCGCCACGCGCACGGTCGCCACGTTGTCCGATTCCCCTGCATACACGAACGCGATGTCCACCCAGCCCGCATCGCCGGTTGCCACCATGCCCCATACCATGCCCCTCACATCCAGGTACCCGCTGGTCATAAGCCGGGAGCCGCCCGTGTCACGATATGCTTCGAGCAGCGCGGCGGCCGCCTGAGGAAGCGTCTCGTGCGTGGTCCAGGCAACCGCCACAGCGCCCTGAGCGGACGCCGCATCGAGTGTGCTCGCCGGCACATCGCCCGCCGAAGCGCCTGCTTCCGCCGCATCTTCCGACGATGCCCCCTCGCGGCCCTGCTCCTTCGCAGACGCATCGCGCTGCTCGAGCGATGCGCGCTCGAGATCGTCGAGAAACGTCGCTGCTGAGGACGGCGCGGCACGGTCGAATACCTCGAGCCCGTCGATGCCCGCTGCATCCTCCGCGCCCTGCGATGCGGCGGGCTGTTCGCGATGCGTATCGGGCGCACGCGCGTTGACCGCAAACAGCGCGGTCAACGCGAGCACCACGGCAACCATAAGCGCAACAGCAGCGCGACGCAGTCCTCTCGTCGTGCGCCTCCGCATCACAAGCTGTTGATGCCGCTTGAGATGGCCTCCCACAGCTCGCTCACACGATCGCGAAACGCGATGATCGCCAAGATCGCGATAACGACCAAGACGCCCACCAAGATGGCATACTCCGTTGTACCCTGCGCCCGCTGCTCGCGCGCGAGGGGCGCCAGTACCAACCGCCTCATCCTATCAATCCGGCGCGCAACATCGCTGCAGGTAATTCGCATGTCCTTCATGGATAAACCTCCTCACACCATCCCGCTTGCTGCAAGCAGCGGGCCCATTATGGACAGCAGCAACGCCGGCAAGATGAGCGTTCCCACCGGCACGAGCAACTTAACCGGCGCACGTTCGATTTCGCGTTCGACAGCCGCTCGGTGCGCAGCGCGAATCTCGCGCGCCTGCCCCTGCAGGGTCTCCGCCAACGGAGCGCCCAAGGCAAGCGCCTGTGCCACGGCAATGCCAAACGATTCGAGCGGGCGAACGCCCGTCGCGCGCGCCACCCCGCCCAGCGCCTCCCCACGCGTCGCAGCACCAATGCGCCACGCAAGCGCCGCCTCACCCAGAAGCTTCGAGAGCCGCGAGGTGCGGAATGAGCAGTACATGGCAAGTGCAGCATCGAATGAGAGCCCTGCTGTGAGACCAAGCCGCACCACGTCGATCATCTCGGACACCTCACCGAGCGACACGTGGGCAACATGGTTCGAGCTCTGGGAGGCCATCCGCTTTTGCACCTTCCGTATGATGGGGTCGCACGCGCGCAGCAACCGCCGAAGAAGTGAGCGCACCTCACGCGCGAGCCACGCACGCTCCCACGGCTCCCACGAGGTTGCCATCCAGGCACACAACGCCGCACAGCATGCACCAGTCAGTAACAACGCCGACTTTGAATCTGCCATTACAGCCTCACCCCCATGATCCTTCGAATCGCCACCCACGCCATAAGGTTGAGCACAAGCGCAATAGCCACCGAAACGGTGCCCGTTGGCGAGGCGAGACCAACGCGAAAATCGGACGAGATGAGCGTGAGAACGCCAATCATGGCAACGGGCATGAGCGCAACCATCCGAGCCGACATGCGCGCCTGCGCGGTCTTCACCTCGAGGCGGCGCTCGAGCTCGATGCGCTCGCCCACCATGCGCGACGCCTCACCCAGCATGTCCTTGAGCGGCGCTCCGGTGCGCTGGGAAACCTTGAGGGCAAGTGCCACGAGATCGAGTCCCGGTGCTTTGAGGCGCTCGATCATGCTGTCGAGCGCTTCCGCCGCCGACATGCCGCACGCAATGGAGCACGACACCTTTATGAACTCCGTTTTCACCGGCTCTTGCGCATGATTGCCCACAAACCGCAGCGCCTGCGCAAGCGAATGCCCTGATCCCAGCGAGATCGCCAGCGCACCGAACGCCTCCGGCATGGCCGTCTCGAGCGCCCGCTGCCGCTCTCGCCGCGCGCGCGAGATGCGTCCCGCACATACCGCGGTGGGCATGGCGAGTCCCACGATCGCCCCCACGGGCGACATGACCACAAAAGCCACGGCAGCCGCGCATGCGCCAGACGCTACGATCAGCAAACCGAGCTGCGCCTCGCTCCCGCCCACCTCTCGGCGCAGGCGCAGCATGCCCGCAAACTCCTGTGCATAGCGTCCAAGCAGCTTCGAAGCGGGCACGTGTCGCAGCACGAATGCGCCCACACCGGAGAGCGCCCCCTGCGCCCACGCTGCCGGGCTATGCGCCGACGCGACCGCTGGCACCGCCTGGTGCTGCGTACACCAAAGCGCTTCCCAGCATGCAAGGAACGTACAGGCTCCTACGAGGATGGGCATGAGCTGCGCCATTGCGCCACCTCCTTCTGTGTGAGCGTGCCTGCGCGCAACGCCTCCTCGATAAACGGCGGCTCTTGCTCGAGTATCCAGGTGCGCTCGGCGCGATCAAATGTCACATAGCGGGTTAGGTGCACACCGCCCCGCTCGCTTCGCGACACGCCAGCATACGACGTCACGAACCGCCTGCCATCCGCATGACGCTCGGACATGACGATGCCATCGAGCGCCATGGCGATCTGCTCTTCGATGAGCTCGGAAGGCAGGTTGATACCGTAGCGGGCGAGCAGCGTGAGGCGTACGATCGCCTCCTCTTCGGTTCCCGCGTGCAACGTGGTGAGCGACCCGTCGTGGCCGGTATTCATGGCCTGCAGCATGTCGATGCACTCGGCACCGCGCACCTCGCCCACCACGATACGATCGGGGCGCATGCGGAGCGCGTTGGTTACCAGATCGCGGATGGTCACCGCGCCCTCGCCCTCAATCGACGCCTCGCGCGCCTCAAGCCGCACCACATGCGGATGGCGGCCGAACTTGAGCTCGGCAGAATCCTCGATGGTCACAATGCGCTCCTCAACGGGAATCTCGCAGGACAGCGCATTGAGCAGCGTCGTTTTGCCCGAGCCGGTGCCGCCCGCCACCGCCAAATCCTGCCGCAGCGAAACCGCACACGACAACAGCTCGGCGTACCATGCGGGCAGCGATCCCAAATGCACGAGCTCGCGCAATGTCGAGATGCGATCGGAAAACTTGCGGATCGTGAGCAGCGGCCCGTCGATTGCCACCGGCGGGATAACAGCGTTCACGCGATACCCCTGCTTGAGGCGAGCGTTTACGATGGGACTCCGCTCATCGATACGCCGTCCCAGCGGCGAGATGATGCGATCGATGAGAATCTTGATCTGCTCGTCGTCCTCGAACACGCGCTCAAGCGGATAGAGCACGCCGCCGCGCTCGAAATAGGTCGAACTGCAACCGTTGACCATGATCTCCGTCACCGAATCGTCCTCGAGCAGCGCCTGCAGCGGCCCCAGGCCCACCACGTCATCGATTACGTTCTCGATGAGCTCGCTGCGATCCACCGCTTCCATCGAGATGCCGTCATCGGCATTCAACACCGCTTCGACGGCGACGCGTAGCTCGTCACGTGCCTGCTCGAGATCGTCCGCATCGGCGATGCGCGCCATCTCGTCATAGCCGATGCGATCCATCGCATCGCGCTTGACCGCCCGGGCAACCTCGCGCAAGCTCGTCGACCGGCCGCGGCGCGGCATCGACCTTGTTGCCCGCTCGGCGCGTTCCAGCACGCTCATGCTGCATCACCCGCTTGCTTATCCCATGGCAACCGCAACCGGCGGCGAGGCGCCGGCTTCTTGGCGGCATGAGACGATGCGACGTCGTCGACCACCGGACAACCGAGCTCCTTGAACAGGCGCATCGCATAGTCGCTCATGCTGCGCGCAAAGGGTGTCTGGCGCTCAAGCGCTTGGGAAAGCTGTCCGAAGGCGGCAAGGTCGTTCAACTCGCGTCCGCCCTCGGCAATGTGCACCCTGGCGCTCAGCGCGCAGGACATCTCGAACCGCAGCGCATACTCCTCATCGCAGCCCTCGGCACCAAACCGATTGAGCACGCCCACCATGCGCGTGCGCGCAACACCCATGCGCTGCACAAGCTCGATCACACGCTTCGTAGACGGAATGGACGACGCCGCATGATTGCCCACAACGAGACAGCGGTCGCAGGCGGAAACGGTTGACGCAACGGCATCGCTCCAATGGGTGGAGGTGTCGACGAATATGATGTCGGATTCCCGCCGCAGCACCTCGATCAGGCGCTCGACCCCCGGCGTGGCGAGCTCCGCACGTTCGGGCGCCGCCATGGGCCCCCACACCGTGAGACCCGGCGCTACGCGCGCCGATGCCCTCACCACATCGTCCTCACTCAATGCACCGTGCTGAGCTGGTTCAATGAGCGCGCCGATATCTCCGGGCTCCTCCGACCCCAGCAGCAAACAGGCGTCTCCAAACATGAGGTCGAGATCGATAAGCGCCGTACGCAGACCCGCGTGGGCGGCGCAAACAGCAAGTGCGGCGAGCACCGTGGTTTTTCCGCTCCCACCCGAACCCGCAACTGCCACTACGACAGGGGCACGGCGCTTCGCAGGCGGTTCCTTCGGAGATGCACTGGCGGCGCGTTCCTGCCAATCGCGGCCTCGCTCGCGCGCACGCACCCCATATGCCTCGGGTTCGTCGAGGTCGTCCGTCGCAGCAGGTGGCTGCGCGTGCGCCACCGTCTCGCGCTCCGCTGGTTTCGAGGCCGGCGCCGCGCTTGCATCGCAGCGCCCGCCTCCATATGCCGGGTCATCTTGCACGTCGCTGCATTGCATGGCATCCGCTTGGGAAGTCCTCTCCACGCGCCGCCCCTGCGCGTGCACCCGCGGCGCTTCGGCGCCGCTCGTTGCGATGACCTCGGTGGCACCAGATTGAAAGAGCCGCCCGATATGCTCGGTATCGAGATTTGAAACGAAGCATATGATTTGCTCGAACGCCCCTGCGCGGGCAAGCCCCGCAACGAGCTCCTCCAGATTCTCGCCCGCGTCTTCGTGCAAACACGCAGCAAACGCCTCCGTTGTCCGCGATAGCTCCCCCGCCATATGGATGAGCACGTCATCGTTGCACAGCCGCAGCAGCCGCGCGTGAGCGTCTCTCGCCTCAACTTCCGCCTGCAGCGCAGCATAGTGTCCCTGCGAGCACCGTATAAACCAAAGCGTGGATGACATGGTCTGCTCCGTTCCCTGTCTGCGGGCTATCCCGCCTGCTCCGTTGCCGCCGCCCCCTCGACGGCAGCCGCGGCATCAGCCGGCGCACCGCTCTCATCCGGGCTGGCATCCGCCCCATCAGGCCCACCAGCTGTTTCCCCAGCGCCCGCAGCCTCCTCGGCATCTGCTGCTGCCTCATCACCCGTCGGCTTCTCGCCCTCATCGAGCGCACCGGGCAATACGAGGCTGATCGTCCCTTGGGCCGTCGCGGCGAGCACCTCTGCAACGCGCTCCGGTTCGACTGCCAGCGTCACCCAGGCAATCGAGGCACCATCTGCCTCCTCGGCACGCGCGCTGGTATCGATCACCTGCGCCCGGCACAGCAAATCGGCGACACCGGCATTCGAAACATACACGTCTACCTGATCTCCCGGCGTTACCGCACCGCCCACCGAACGCTCGTCGTCGGAAGGAACCGAGACGGCGACCATGCCCTCGGGAACCTCGATGGCGCGGTCGTCTTGCTTGAAATAGACCGGATTGAGCACCGCGCGGGCGGGAATGCTCGATGTGGCGCGTTCGCCAACAACCTCTTCAAGCGACGTTGCCGCATCTTTGGGCAGCAGGCTAGCAACCCACTCCTCCTCTTGAACGTTGGCCTCATCGAGCACCTCACCCGGCTCGATATCACGCGAGGCAACGCATGCGACAACGAGATCGCCGCCATAGGCGGCAAGCACCTCCCGCTGCGCTTGCTCCGCCTCCGCGCGAATCAGGGAACCATATCCCCATGCCAACGCAGCAGCCATGAGACCGGTGCCGGCGCTCAGCAGCAATCTCGATGTTCGTTTCATGCGCCGCCCTCCCAACATGCTTCGCAGCAACGCGGAACGTGCTCCCTGCGACCATTGTCGAAGCACCAACGCGCCCTCAGCCGAGGAAAGTGAGAAAGTGAACACGCACCTTACAGGACGCGTCCACGCGTCTCACAAGCGTGTTAGATATGCGTTGCATCTTGTTTGTTTGCCGTTAGAGCGGAAAGAACCAGCAGGTCGCAGGTGTACCCTTCACAAGAGGTAGTAACCAGCACGCCAGACTATGCCACCGCATCGCGCCGGCAGCGTGACGCCCAAGGCGCATCGACGCTAGATATGGATATCAGGATCGAGCGACTGCGCGCTCACGCGCATCTCGCGGGCGAGCAGCAAAAACTCATCGAGCCGCACCGCGTTGATTTCGCCCGCCTCAAGCGCTTCGCGCACCGCGCAGCCCGGTTCATGCGTATGCGAGCAATCATTGAAGCGGCAACCCCGCGACGCCTCGACAATCTCGGAAAATGTCCGTGCCAGCCCGCGTTCGTGCCCCACCAAGGGCAAGCTGCGCAGTCCCGGCGCATCGGCGATCACACCGGCTTCGCCCGGCAATTTGACCATCACGCGGGCAACCGTGGTGTGCCGCCCCATGTCGTCGCGCTCGCGCACCGCACCGGTTGCCAGCGCATCGTATCCCAATAGCGCGTTGAGCAGGGTTGACTTCCCCACGCCCGACTCGCCCAAAATGAGCGCACAGGTTTGCGCTGGTACACAGGCGCGCGCCGCCTCAAGACCGTCCTTATCAACCGACGAAGTCACCACCACGCGCACGTCAGGGCCAACCAATTCACGCACACGCCCCAGCTCGACCTCGCGTTCCTCATGCGTACAGCGGTCTGCCTTGGTGAGAATGACCGCCGGCTCCGCCCCGCAATCACGCGCCAGGATGAGCGAGCGCGCGATGCGATCGAGCAGCACCTCGCCGGCACCCAGCGCTGCCACGATGAGCACAGTGTCGAGATTCGCGCACAGCACTTGGCGCTGCCCGCGGTTTTTGCCGCGCCACCGCTCGAACGAGGTGCGGCGCGGCAGCACGCGCTCGATCACGCCCATGCCGTGACCGGGTGCGCGGCGAACCATCACCGCATCGCCAACGGCGGGGAGCAGCCCCTCGTCTTTCTCCTTGTTCTGCTTGGCAAACGCCACACCGTGCTCGGCACGAAAGCATGCGTCCTCGCACGTCACGAGCGGGAAACCGCGATCGAGGCGAATGACCACACCCAGATGCATCTCGTCGGGCACCTCGGAAGCAGCACGTGCCTCCTCGAATGCGGCGCGCTGTGCGTCATCGATGCGTATGTCGGAAAACGCCGGCAGGTCGTGAAGCGTCTCAGGCGCGGGAAGCCCCTCGGTGCCCATAGCCTCCTGCCGGCCCCGGCGCTGCCGCCGCTTAGCCGCCGCACCTTGCGTTTGCCGCTTCCGCTTTGCCATTCGCTCCCTTTCGGCCCATCTCGCCCCAAACAGGGCGCCCCGCCATCTTACCGCAGCAAGAACTTCCAAGCCGGAACGACCTCGATTGTCGCCCCCCGATACTCGATCGCTTCTTCCTCTTCCATCGTTACGATGATCAAGCGTCCTTCCCCATGTTGCAGCTCCGCAAGTTTCGCTAGATTTGCAATCTCGCGATCGCGTGCTTGTCCCGCAATCGAATAGGCTACTTGTACCGCCAGGTGCTCTTCGGGCACATAGAAGTCGATATCGATGCCGTATTTCCGCGATTTTAAATACCGCAACTGGTCGCCGTACACATCGAGCAGCGCAACGGCAATCTCGTTCTCCAACAACGCGGTATCCCGATCAAACAGAAAGAGGTTCAGCAATCCGTTATCAGAAAAATAGAATTTTGGATTGCCGGAGCGCTCCACAAAACTCGCTACAGCGTTTTCGAGCCTGAAAATCAAGAATGCCTCCATGGCATGGCTGATATACGTGATTACGCTGTCTTTAGAGAGCTCGTACCCAATCGATTTAAGCGTATTGTGAAGCTTCGAATATGAAACGTCGCTTCGTACGGTTTCGGCAACTTTTTTCATCAGGACACGCAACGCATCGACGTTACGAATGCCGAAGCGAGCAACGATGTCACCAAGCAGCACCTTCTGGTACACGTTGCCAACATATTCCCGAGGATCAGACAGCTTGAGCGATTCGGGGAAACCACCGAGATGCATGAACCGATCAAACAAGCGCATGATACGACCCTGCTCACTTGTTGTGTAGCGTGCCGCCATATCGTAGGGCTGGCCCTGGGCATCTAAATACTCGTCGAACCGATACGGGGTGATATGCCGCACAAGATAGCGTCCGCCAAGCGCCCTCTCCATCTCCGAGCTAAGCATCGTCGCGTTGCTGCCGGTAATGAACACGCGCTCCCCCGCATCTGCCATGCGGCGTGCAAAGCGCTCCCATCCTGCAATGTTTTGCACCTCATCAAGAACGTAAAACCCACGCTCATCCGAAAGCTCGCTCAACACCAGCGGGATATCTTGAAAGTCTTCGAGCGAGAATTCAGCCAAACGCTCGTCTTCGAAGTTGATGTATATGATGCGACTCCAATCGACACCTTCCGCAACCAGATCCTGCACCACCTTATAGAGCAACGTCGACTTACCTGCGCGTCGAAGCCCCGTGACAACATAATTCGCCTGTAAATCGAACGAGTAGCGACGGGGAACTATCGTTGCGTTGCGTATGATCTGGTGCTGGTCGAAGATAACGCGCTTCAGTATTTCATGGTTCATGAGCGCCAATCCTTTTTTGTCGACTATGTTCGACAAAATACTAGCAATTTCGTCGAATATATTCGACAAATTTAGCCGATTTTGTCGATCATGTTCGACAATACCGTGTCGAGTGACCAGCTCGTGCGATTGATGCGCTGTGACCCGCACAACTCACCCGCCCAAACGCAAACACGGGCGCACCCCGGGGCCGCAAAGCGGCAGGGATGCGCCCGCATCTCAGCGGAGCATATGTGCAATGCGCGGAAACAGCGTCTTAGGCGTCCTTCTCCACCGCGCGCATGATTGCCTTGTAGACCTCCATGAGCGGGATGATGAGGAACGCCAAGCCAAGCGCCGTTGCCAGCGCCTCAGGCGGGAGCACCATGAAGCCGAACATCTCGGCCAGAGGATCGAACTCCACCACCACGACGGTGAGCACAAGCGCGAGCGCTGCAGCGCCCCAAAGCCACTTGTTCTGCTTCTTCATGGTAAAGAGCGACTGACGGCGGCTGCGCATGTTGAAGCAGTGGAAGATCTCGACCATAGAGAGGGTGATGAACGCCATGGTAACGCCCTCTTCGTCGGCGGTGCCGGCGATCATATCGGCGATGTTGATGTAGCCCATGTCGAACCACACGCCCGCGAAGAACGAGGCGAGCACGAGCGCGGTGATGATCACGCCCTGCACCACGATGTCTACACCCATGCCGCCGGCAAAGACGCCATCGCTCGCCTTACGCGGCTTGCGCTTCATGATGTCGCCCTCGGCGCCTTCCATGCCCAGCGCGAGCGCCGGGAAGCAGTCGGTCACGAGGTTGATCCAGAGCAGCTGCACGGGCTGGAAGATGGTGAAGCCCACGAGCGTTGCCACGAAGACCGAAAGCACCTCGGCGATGTTGGCGGAAAGCAGGAACTGGATGACCTTGCGGATGTTGTCGTAGATGCGACGGCCTTCCTCGACCGCGCTCACGATGGTGGCGAAGTTATCGTCCGCAAGCACCATATCGGCCACGTTCTTGGTGACGTCGGTACCGGTGATGCCCATGCCAACGCCAATGTCGGCGCGCTTGATGGAGGGCGCGTCGTTCACGCCATCGCCGGTCATAGCGACGATGTTGCCGCGACTCTTCCACGCGTCGACGATGCGCGCCTTGTGCTCGGGCTGGACGCGCGCGTAGACACTGTACTCGGTGACCTTCTCGTGGAAGTCCTCGTCGGAGATCTTGTCGAGCTCGGCGCCGGTGATGGCGTGGCCCGCGCCGTCGCCCTCGAGGATGCCGAGGTTCTTGGCAATGGCCACGGCGGTATCGATGTGGTCGCCGGTGATCATGACGGGACGGATGCCGGCCTCGCGCGCCTCGGCGATGGCGGGGGCCACCTCGGGACGCTCGGGGTCGATCATGCCGGAGAGGCCGCAGAACACGAGATCGTGCTCGAGCGCCGCCGGGCTGCAATCCTCAGGCACCGCGGCATGCGTGCGGCTCGCGAGCGCCAGCACGCGCAGGGCGTTGTTGGCCATGTCCTTGTTGGCAGCGAGAAGCTCGGCCTTGCGCTCGGCGGTGAGCGGTACAATCTGGTCGCCGTCGTAGATGTGCGTGCAAAGGTCGATCACCACGTCGGGCGCGCCCTTGGTGTACTGCTCGAAGCTGCCGTCGGCCTCCTCGACCACCACGGACATCATCTTACGGCCGGAGTCGAACGGCGCCTCGCCCACACGCGGATGCTCGACCTCGAGCCCCGTCATGCCGGCCTTGGCGGCGTCGTTCACGAGCGCGCACTCAGTGGGCTCGCCCTCGGCCTCGCCCTTTTCCTCGTCCCACTTGGCGTCGGAGCAGAGCGCCATGCCGGCGAGGAACTTCTCCTCGGGCGCGGCGAGCTCATGGCGCACCACGGTCATCTTGTTCTGCGTGAGGGTGCCCGTCTTGTCCGAGCAGATCACAGTCGTGCAGCCGAGCGTCTCCACCGCGGTCATCTTGCGGATGATCGCCTGGCGCTTGGCCATCTTGGTGACGCCCATGGAGAGCACGATGGTGACCACGGCCACCAAGCCCTCGGGGATGGCGGCGACGGCAAGCGACACGGCCACCATGAAGGTGTCGAGGATCATCTCGGGGTTGGAGCCCAGGTCGCCGCCGTGGCGCAGCAGGTCGACCGCGAAGATGACCACGCAGATGCCCAGCACGAGCTTGGTAAGGATGCCCGAGAGCTCGTTCAGCTTGATCTGGAGCGGCGTGAGCTCCTTCTTGGCGGTGGTGAGGGCGTTGGCGATCTTGCCCATCTCGGTCTTCATGCCGGTGGCAACCACCACGGCGCGGCCGCGGCCGTACACCACGGTGGAGCCCATGTAGCACATGTTCTTGCGGTCGCCCAGCGGCACGTCATCGGTGCCCTCGGCGAGCGCGATCGCGTCCACGTGCTTCTCAACCGGCACGGACTCGCCGGTGAGAGCGGCCTCTTCGATCTTCATGGACGCGCTCTCGAGCACGCGGCAGTCCGCCGGCACCGAGTCGCCCGCCTCGAGCACCACGATGTCGCCGGGCACAAGATCCGCCGAAGGCAGATGCACGAGCTTGCCGTCGCGCATGACCTTGGACTGGGCGGCACTCATCTGCTGCAGGGCCTCGAGCGCCTGCTCGGACTTGGCCTCCTGGACCACGCCGAGCACGGAGTTGATGATGACGACCGCCATGATGATGATGACGTCGGCCCACTCGGGCTCACCCTGGATGGTGCCGGTGATGGCGGAGATGGCTGCGGCGCAGATGAGCATGATGACCATGGGGTCGGCCATCTGCTCGAAGAAGCGCTTCCACAGCGGCGTCTTCTCCTCCTCGTCCAGCTTGTTGGGGCCCACCTCGGCGAGGCGCTGCGAGGCAACGCCCGAGGCAAGGCCAGACTCGGCATCGCTGGACTGCTCTGCGAGCACGTCCTCAGCCGAAGCTAGGTACTCCTTCAAACGAATCCCCTCCCGGGTAACGTGTCTTTAGGTGCATCGCACACCTCGTACAAGGCACATGGCTCCCGATCATAATTCCAGGAAGGCAAGGGCTCGCCATGCAGATGAATATAGTACCTGACTCTCCGATAATTTGCAGGTACACGACTGTGCAATGTTGCAGGTAATCAACGCCCCGCGGCGCTATGCGCCTTCGTTCCAGTACGCGTCGGCGAGCACCTTGAAGCAAATCTTGTGCACAGGCGCCGGCTCTGCGCCCGCGGGAACGAGCGTGGGCATGTGCTGCTCGTCGGGCAGGAAGACCACGAAGCGGCCGGGCCCCAGGATGCCCTCGAGCGCGTCTTCTTCGGCGCGCGGCGCAAAGAGGCCGCCGTCGGTTTCCTCGTCGAACGGACCCGCCGGCTCGACTGCGCTCAAGCAGGTCTTGAAGGACTCGACGCCCGTTATGTCGACATGAACATCCATGTAGCGATGATGCGCCTCGTAGAGCGCGTCGGTCGCAGGGCGCGTCGTGGCATCCATCACATTGGCGAATACCCGATCCCCCGCGATCTGGTTCGAACCCACGGGCAGCTCTGTGGGGTCATTGTGCTCGAGCCAATCGATAAGGATGTCCAGGCCCGCCGAAATGCCCCGATATCGGCCAATTGCCTGCAAGCTGTCGATGATCATGGTCGCAACCTCCGTTGCTTCGTGAAGCGCACCACCCGATCCCGTTGGCCGCGCCGCGCACCTCGTCCTGTCGTAGCGTGACATATACCCAAGTCTACATAAGATGCGCACACGATATCGCAGTCCGACGCAATGATTGACGAACTGTCGATATGAACACCAGCGAAACCGCAGGCATTGGGCGCTTTTTTGGTGCTCCAGCAGTTAGACCACGTATCGTCTTCTGATGAGATTAAAACGGTGTGCGGTGCATATTTCTCGATGAACGGTATCTTGCTTCAACTATAATGCGCGATGACACTGGCAAAGAGCCTGAAAGCGCGAGAAGCAACGTCAGATGGAGGTCTGAATGTACAAGCGCACTAAGATAGTATGCACGATGGGTCCTGCCTGCGACAACGACGATACGCTGCGCGAGATGATTCTCGCCGGCATGAACGTTGCCCGCTTCAACTTCAGCCACGGCTCGTATGAAGAGCATCGCGGCCGCATCGAGCGCGTCAAGCGCATCGCCGCCGAACTCGATACGCCCATCGGCATCCTGCTCGACACCAAGGGCCCCGAGATTCGCACCGGCCTGCTGGAAAACCACGAGAAGGTTTCCGTTCACACCGGCGACAAGATCGTTGTTACCGCCCAGCCCACCTCTGAGGACTTCCTGGGAAACGCCAGTCATATCTCGCTTGATTACCTTGCCCTGCCCAGCGAAGTTGAGAAGGGCTCCAAGATCCTGATCGACGACGGCCTCATCGAGCTCACGGTCGAGAGCGTCGACGGTCAGGACATGCACTGCGTGGTCGAGAACGACGGCGAGATCGGCGAGCACAAGGGCATCAACGTCCCCAACGTGCACATCGGCCTGCCCGCGATCACAGAGCGCGACCGCGAGGATATTCTTTTCGGCCTCAACGAGGGCATCGATTACATCGCCGCCTCCTTCATCCGCAATGGCGACGCCGTGCGCGAAATCCGCAAGCTGTGCGACGAGAACGGCGGCGAGCATGTCGGCATCTTCCCCAAGATCGAATGCGCGATGGCCATCAAGAACTTCGATGACATCCTGAAAGCCTCCAACGGCGTCATGGTCGCCCGCGGCGACCTGGGCATCGAGGTGCCCGCCGAGCTCGTGCCGCATTTCCAGAAGACGATCATCGCCAAGTGCAACGCGGCCTACAAGCCCGTTATCACCGCCACGCAGATGCTCGACTCCATGATTCGCAATCCGCGCCCCACGCGCGCCGAAGTCGCCGACGTTGCCAACGCCATCTATGACGGCACCGACGCGGTGATGCTCTCCGGCGAGACCGCTGCCGGCCTGTACCCGGTCGAAGCAGTGAAGATGCAGGCGTCGATCGCCCACGAGACCGAGAAGCACCTTGCGGCGCATGGCCCGCTCCAGGTTCCCGAGGGCAGCACCGGCACGCGCGTGATCAACAACGTCGTTGGCCTCTCCGCCGTGAACATGGCCACTACCACCGGCGCGCGCTGCATCATCGTCCCCACCACCACGGGACGCACCGCACGTCTGATCTCGCACTTCCATCCGCACACCCCGGTCGCAGCGTTCTCGCGCCATCCGTGGGCCGTCCAGAAAATGATCATGTACTGGGGCGTCGAGCCGCATCTCGCAGCGCTTACCCAGGACACCGTCGACAACACCGTCACCAAGGCGATCGAGGCGGCAAAGGAGCGCGGCTATGTGAAGGAGGGTGACGTCACCGTTGTGACTGTTGGTGACCCCAAGACCTCCGTCTCGCTGGCCGACAAGATCACATCGACGAACGTGGTCTACGTGGCACAGGTGCGGTAATACCCCCTCACCAACCACCAACACTTCGCGGCCTCCCCATTCCTAAGAGTGGGGGGGCCGTTTTTTAATCAACCCGCCTATTCAACGCTGTCGTGCATTGTGCTGCGTAACGCCGCCTCATCCCCGATATCACCCACATACATTGCTCGCTCTGACGGGTGCGGGCCCTGTTTTGGCGTCTATTTCACCTTATAAAATGATACTGATTAAATATCATATGCGAAGTGTGGATGCTTTCTGGCTCCAAGCAAAGAGCGCACTGTTTGACAGCCCGCTCAACTGCGCAAATAGCGCATGTTCGTCCAGTCATAACGAGATCTCAGGGAAAACGTCCACACTTCGCATATGATACTCATCAAGTATCATTTTTATCTATCTTATGCACTCCCCTACGCCCCGGGCGCCTTTGTTATCTACCTGTTAGATGCCTGTTAGACCGTTCGTCACTTTCTCAATTTATTTCGAATCGCCATCATCGCCGTTGCTACGGTGTATACATGACTATCACGCTCTCACATATTTCGGCCTTTCGTTTTCACCGCATTCCTCCGCAGGTGCTCGATCTGCTGCCCGACCTTGAGCGAATCTCGTCCGCCACGGGCAGAAAAGAGCTGGAGGATCTTCCGGCAGGTACCGGTGGAATCGGGTTCCCGTTGCACACGCTTGTTCACGAACGTAACCATCGCCAAAAAGCAAAGTTGCTCACAACACACCTATGTACATGCGAGCACATGCCCATAGGCGCTATCCAAGATACCGACTTCGGCTTTTCCGTTACCTCCCCGCTGTTCACGCTGCTCTGCATGGCCCCCAGAATGCATATTGTCGACCTCACCATGATGCTCATGGAGATCTGCGGGACCTTTTCCGTGTACCGTCCTCCAGCTCCAATCAATTAGCTGCTGTGCCAGCATCAACTTGAAGGGGCAAGCTTTGGATACTGGAAGAGGGTATCCAATGCATCAGGAAAAACGAGCGACCTGTGGACATGCAATCCGCTCGTAAGCAACGATGAGCTGTTTCGCTTCATAAGGGATACAAAAGGCCTTCGTGGCAATGCAAAGCTGGCGCGCGCAGCTCAATGGATACATGGAACTGTGGCGTCGCCCTTCGAAGCACGCTCATCGCTGAAGCTGGAGCTACCCCGACGCATGGGAGGTGAAGGCATTCCGATCGCGGAAAACAACCGTCGGATCCATCTATCGCAGCCCGCACGCCGGCTCGCCAATCGTGATTCGTGCGTCGCAGACATATTCATCGAGTCGTCAAACCATGCGCAATACATGGACATCGAATGCCAAAGCGCATTCATTCACGAACACGCAGAAGCGTTTCTCTCGGATGCCGAGCGAACCGCCGCGCTTCAAAGCATGGGCATCCAGGTCGTGCCGCTAACATACAAGACGCTTATCAATCCCCGCGGCTTCCATGCGTTCATCGAAACCGTCGAGAGGCAGCTCGACATCCCCCTCAGGAAGAAAACGCCATGGATGGAAGACCGCGAGAAAGAATTGGACCGCCTGCTCTTCATGGATTGGAGCAAGCTCGGATCATGGGAGATTCCATATCGAAGGAGAACATGATGGCATTCATCAGCTCCGGCAGATTGGTAGACGCTCCTCGAGCAGGCAGTTGGTGAGCTCAACGGACTCGGTGAAGGTCTTGTCGAAGAACTCGCTGGTAAGCAAGCGATATTGATAGGGTTCGAGCGGTTCGTGATTGGTGCGAACCGTTTCGTGGGCGACGCCGATCGCGAGCAGCGCTGTCTGCCCGTCGATCGCATACTGGGGGAACCGTGCCGCCGTTGCCAAGAGGCGCGGCGTTGGTCGAGGAACCCAGTCAATTCGAAGCGTCTTGCCAAACGCATCGAAATCGCCCTGCTTTTTAATGCGAAACTGCTCGCTGGGCTTCCCGCCACGAGCATCGAGAAACTCGTTGACGCGGGTGTTCCAGAGGTTATCCGCTACCAGGTGCGACCACACGCCCAGCACGAAGTCAAAGAGTGCGCGGTCGAGCGCCGCTTCGCCGGGCTCGCTATCGTGCGCGAACGCCTGAACAACCGGGGGATCGGCGTCAACATAGCGCGCGGGATAATGCGTGCGGCTCACGAAATCCTGCTCCAACTTGAGTGACGAGGCAGGAATAACTGGCTCTTGGGCACGCGAGAACGTCGTCGGTGCATCGAGGCCGAGACGCGCCGCATGCGGAGCGACGTACGTGTCCCAAAACTCGTGCTCGCGGGGCTTAGGGATGTGCGCCGGCGCCGCGAAATGCGTTATCCGGTACGCGATGGGGTGCTCGATCGCAGGGACCATATAGCCAACGTAGATATCGGGGACGAGGCCCCCGAATAGAAAGGCGTTCCTGTCGCGCACAAGCCGCGCGATGGCGCCGGGGGTCTCGAACAGAGCCTCCGTCTGCGCTATATGGATGTTCCAGCTCGGCATCTCGCACTCCCCCGCTCGCTCAGACACATGGCGAAAACCATGCACGCAACGCACCGCGACGCGCTGCAATGATGCTGCGGCGGCCCCGCGCGCACCGGGCCGCCGCAGCCAAAGGGCTTGCTAGCTGCGCACCTCGCCGCCCACGGCGCGGCACACCTTGGTCACGAGCTTGCCATGGACGCGCTCGACTTCATCCGAGGTGAGCGTATGGTCGTCGGCGCGGTACGTAAGCGCAAACGCCATCGACTTCTTGTCCGCGCCCACGCGCTCCTCGTCGCGGTACACGTCGAAGAGACGGACATCGCGCAGCAGCTTGCCACCGGCGGAAGTCAGGCGCTGAACGAGCGTCTCGTAGGTCACTGACTCGTCCACCACGATGGCAAGGTCCACATCGACCGAGGGATACGTGGAGAATCCAGCGTAGGCGCCCTGGTCGTGTGCACACGTCAGCAGCTTATCGAGATCGAGCTCGAACGCCACGACGGGCAGCGCGATATCGAAGGCATCGCGCACCTCGGGATGGATCTCGCCAATCCAGCCGAGCACCGTGCCGCCCGAAAGCACCTCGGCACCGCGGCCGGGCTGCAGGAAGCCAAAGCCCGCGCCCTCAGCTGGACGGAAGCGCACCTTCTCGACACGCAGCTGCGCGAGCAGCTCCTCGACGATGCCCTTGCCATCGAAGAAGCGCAGCGGCGCGTACTTCTGGTTCCACGTGATGTTGCCCCAGGCACCGGAGAGCACGCCTGCAACGCTCTGGCGCTCCTTCGGCAGGCTTGCGTTCTCGCGACCATGGAAGAGCGTGCCGATCTCATACAGATGCACGTTCTCCGAGCCGTGCGCCTCGTTGTACGCCACCGAGGTGAGAAGTCCCGGCAGCAGCGTGCGACGCATCTCGGACTGCTCGGCAACGAGCGGACGCATGATCTTGACCGGCACACCGCGGCCCTCGTCGACCATGCCGCAGCGCGTAAGGTCGTCGGGCGCGGCAAACGCATACGAAAGCGTCTCGTTGAGGCCGCAGGCGCGCAGAATCTGACCGACCTCGCGCACCAGGCGCTGGTCGTGGGTCAAGCCGCCGATATGGTTCTTGGCGGCGGGGATGGTCGCCGGCACGCTATCCATGCCCCAAAGGCGCACGACCTCCTCGATGAGGTCGATCTCGCGCTCGAGATCGGGACGGTTGGTGGGAACGGTCACCGCGAGGGCGCCATCCGCCTGCTCGGCAACGGTGCAGCCGAGTCGCGTCAGGCGCGTCGCCATGAAGGCAGCGGGGATGTCCGCACCGGCGATGGCGCACGCACGGGCCGGACGCAGCACGATGGTCGCAGGCTCGACGGGCACCGGATAGACGTCGATGGCACCGGAAACCACGGTGGCACCGCAGCACTCCTCGAAGAGCGCCGCCGCAATACGGGAGACCTCGGGGCAACGGGTGCGATCGACCTGGCGCTCGTAGCGAATGGACGCCTCCGAGATGAGCGAGAGATTGCGGCTCGTACGCGAGATGTGGCTCGAATCGAAGCACGCGGCCTCGAGCAGCACGTCGTGCGTGGTCTCATCGATCTCGGAATCGAGCGAGCCCATCACGCCGGCAAGGCACACCGGGCGGTTGCCGTCATCGGTGATGACACACATGTTGGCGGAAAGCGTACGCTCCACGTTGTCGAGCGTCACGATCTGCTCGCCCTCGTGCGCAGCGCGCACCACCACGTGCCGGCGGCCATCGCGCTCGGTCAGCTTGCCGAGGTCGAACGTGTGCAGGGGCTGGCCGGTGAGCATCATCACGTAGTTCGTGACGTCGACCACGTTGTTGATGGGGCGCATGCCCGCAGCTGCAACGCGCTCGGCAAGCCATGCAGGCGAGGGGCCGATCTTCACACCGCGCACCACGCGCGCCGTGTAGCGGCTGCAGAGGGCGGGATCATCCACGCGCACATCAACGAGATCATCCACGCTCACCGACGTGTCCTCGCGCTTGATCTGCGGCAGCTCGATATGCGTGTCGCGATCGAAGATGGCCGAGGTTTCCACCGCCATGCCCATCATCGAGAGGCAATCGGGACGGTTGGGGGTGATCTCGCAGTCGAGCACCGCATCGGCCGTGTTGTGATACTCCGCAAACGGCACGCCCACCGGCGCATCCTCGGGCAGGATCATGATGCCGGAGTGATCACCCGACAGGCCAAGCTCGCGCGCCGAGCAGTTCATGCCCCACGACACCACGCCGCGCAGCTTGGATTTCTTGATCTTGATACCGCCGGGAAGCTTGGCACCTACAAGCGCCGTCACGATATGATCGCCCGCCTCGAAGTTCTGGGCGCCGCAGACAATCTGCAGCGGAGCGGGCTCGCCATCCTCGCCCAGATTGAAACGGCCCACGTCGACCATCGTGACCCACATGTGATCGGAATCGGGATGCGGCTCCTTGGAAACCACCTGGGCGGTGACCACGTGCTCAAACGCCTCGCCCACGGTGTCGATCGCTTCGACCTCGGTACCGGTGCGAATATACTCGCGCGAGAGCTCCTCAGGCGTTTCCGGCACATCGATCAGATCGCGGAGCCAGTTTAGCGAAACTTTCATCTTGCTATCTCTTCCTATCCAAAGGTGAAAAAGGTACCTGCCCCATGCGCCGGCTAGAACTGCGCCAGGAAACGCATATCGCCGGTCATGAGGGCGCGGAGGTCGGGCAGGTCGTAGCGGAGCGCCGCGACGCGCTCGACGCCGATGCCAAAGGCGAAGCCGGTGTAGCGCTCGGGGTCGACGCCGCAGTTCACGAGCACGTTGGGGTCGACCATGCCGCAGCCCAGGATCTCGATCCAACCCGAGTGCTTGCAGAAGCTGCAGCCCTTGCCGCCGCACACATGGCACGACACATCGAGCTCGCAGCTGGGCTCGGTGAACGGGAAGAAGTGCGGGCGGTAGCGCGTCTTGCGCTCAGGGCCGAACATGGCCTTCGCGAAGTAGTCGAGTGTACCCTTGAGGTCGCCGAACGTAATACCCTCATCCACCACGAGACCCTCGACCTGGTGGAACTGCGGGAGATGGCAGGCGTCGGCCGTGTCGGGGCGATACACCGCACCCGGCACGATCGCGTAGATGGGCGGTTTCTGGTGCTCCATGATGTGAATCTGTGTGCCGGAGGTCTGCGTGCGCAGCAGCACGTCGGATTCGCCGGCGGCGTGCTCCTCGGGGTGCGTCACCGAGCCGGGGGCGTTGTCGACCACGTAGAACGTGTCGCGCGCCGAACGGCTGGGGTGATCCATGGGGGCGTTGAGCGCCGTGAAGTTGTACCAGCTCGTCTCGACCTCGGGACCCGCCTCCACCGTGTAGCCGATAGCGCAGAACACATCCTCGATCTCCTGCGAGATCTGGGTGATGAGATGCTGATGGCCAAGCGTGGGACGCGCGCCGGGCAACGTCACGTCCACGGCCTCGGCGCCGATGAGCGCCTCCATAGCCTCCCGACGCAGCCCGTCGCCGCGGCGCTTGAGCAGCGCCTCCGCCATGCGACGAAGCTCGTTGGCGCGCTTGCCCAGCACCGGGCGCTCCTCGGGCGCCACCTTGCCCATCATGTGCATGAGGGCCGTAATCTCACCCTTTTTGCCCAATAGCGCGATGCGCGCTTCGTCGAGTTTCGCTGCGTCGTCAGCGGCGGCGATAAGGTCCTTTGCCTTGTTCTCGAGCGCCTGCAGATCGTCCAGTATGCTCATGTTGTCCCTTTCATGTCGTTCAGATCCCTGCGTCGCGGGATCCCCCGAGTTCGGCTGCTCGCGCGCCACGGCATCGAACAAAAAACCGTCCTCGGGCTCATTTCCTGCCCAAGGACGGTAAAAATCCGCGGTACCACCTTGCTTGGCCGTGGGATGTCTCCCCACGTGCCCCCTTTGGCCCCGTATCGTGGGGCAACGGCTTCCCTACTGGCATCTGTGTATGACAGACCGTTCAGGTCGCTGCTCGGGAGTGAACGCTGCATCCTTGCCTCCGCGGGCGGGCTTTCAGCCGGTGACCCTCCCTCTCTGTGCGGCGACGCGGCGGGTGCAACCCTCTCCGTCAACGCGTTGGTCTGTATGTTAGCACCCAAGCAATCCGTGCACCAGCAGGAAAATGCATGAATTCATGGTGAGACGGTCGAGCCGGGTCCACCATCACCCGCGTTAACGGTACCCGATGTGTCCTTGCCACCTCGCCGCGCGAGCAACTCACTCGCATTAAGCTCATGGATGCAGCTGATGCCCTCTCGTTCACACAGGGCATTCAGGCGCTTGTCAAACGAATACAGCGTCGCAGCATTGCGGCGCGCCAACACGAAGTAGAACATATCGTAGACCGAATGCCCCAAACGCACCGCCTCGGCAAACGCCTCCTCATGCAACGCTCCAATTGGAACGACGGTGTCAACCAGCTCTATGGCATCGCGAACAATACCCTCCGCCTCCTGCATAGTGGCAAGCCCAGCGCGCACGTATTTCGCCATAGCACTGCCTACCTCGGCGTAGAGCAAATCTGGGGCGAGAACCTCATCATCACCCCTCATGGCTAAGTGCGATCGACACACATCGCCCTTCGGCGTATGGCGAGCCATCTCAACAGCAGCGCTGCAGTCGAGCACGACCTTCATCGTTCATCCCTCATCTCGCGCACAATCTCCTCGATAGAGGGGAAATCCTCGGGGACCTCAAACGGCTCGCGTGCATCGATGCTGGCGAATACCGCACGCCGACGCTCGAGGCGCTCCTTGCGATCCGCCTCGCTGCGCTGATAGGCACGGTAATCCGGCTCCCACGGCTTGGGGGGAAGCGGCACCGCGCGATCCACGATTGCCGCGACCTCCTGCTGGCGCTTACGCTCGGCAAGAAACCCCTCGATGATGGCAAGCGCCTGCTGAGAGATGCTGCGGTGCTCCTCCTCGGCACAGGTCTTGAGCTCTTCGTAAACATCCTGCGGAAATTCTCGAATCTGCAAGGCGGGCATTTGTTCCCCTCTCGCCTCAATGCATGCGTTTTGCATGCGTATTACATACTCAAGATACCACACGGAAGTATGCGCGTGTATAGAAAAACGCGCGGCCAGCACCAGAAGCCGACCGCGCGCTCGAACGCATGATATGTCAAGGCAACGCTAACCCAGGCTCACCTCGTAGGCAGGCTCGTCGTAGGTGCCGCCCATGATGATCGATGCGGTGAGGTCGTCGAGGTTGTAGACGACCGACCACTGCGTCTGGAACACGCTGCCGTCGTCGCGGATCTGCACCTCGCGCGACACGCTCTGGAGCAGCCCCATCGCATCCTCCTCAGAGAGCACGCCGCCCGCCGCCATCAGGGTCTCCATGAGCACCTGGTAGCGGTCCTGGCCGCCGCCGAAATCGTATTCGCCGGGTGTAAGCAGGAAGTTCGTCGCCGCCTGATAGGTCACGCCGTCCGCGCCGGACAGCGCACCCATGGTTGTCTCGTCGCCGGGCTCGAGGATGCTCATCTCGTTGTCGATGTACTCAACGATGGCCGAATCACCCGAGGCGTCGGCGATCTGGAAGTGGTAGCAGCTGTTTGCACTCGAATGCATGTCGTATTGGCCGAGCAGCGCGAGCGCCTCGTCCACCGTGGCGCAGCTATCGAGCATCATGCGAATGGCCGTCGTGGTCGTGATGTCAACCTTGTCGGTCTCCTGGTTCGTTGGATCGGTATCGATCAGCAGCACGCCCACGGCAAGGCCCGCCTCGTTCACGCCATCGAGCGGCGCATAGGGCGCAGCGAGCGTCTTCTTCGCGCGCGACATGGACTTCCCTGCCGTGGAATCTCCTTCACTCGTCCAATAGAGCGCGGACCATCCTAGCAGACCCTGTATGCTGTTTGACGATTTCTACAATTTCGTTAATCGCCGCAACGACTACTCACACCCTCCCCGACGCTGGCCGTCACATCGAGCGGGACCATGGGATCGACGGCCGAATCGCTCCAGACCTGCACGTGGGCGCACCCGCCGTGCCATGTTACGCGATAGCTTCCTGCGTACACCGGGCTGTACGCATCGTCGCAGGTAAACGCGCCCACGTGCTCGCCGACAAGGGCGCCCGCAGGAACTATGTAGACGTCACCTGAGCTGAGAAGTAGGAAATGACGCTCGACGATGACGATACGGTCCCCCGCCTCGCTTGGGGGCCCAACCACATAGCCCTCCTCAACTATCGCGAGCAGCAAGGCGGGCGCCACAAGCGGAACCATGACGAACGCGGCGATAACGCTGGCAAGGTTGCGCGCGACCTCGACCGCGCGCCGGGAGCGATGGGCCCGTCGCACGTCGAGAGCGGCGGAGTAGCGCAAGATAACCGATGCCGCGAGGAAAACCCAAGGAAGCAGTGCGATGAGAACAAGCGCCGCTGTTCCGGGATTGGCCACAACGAACGGTCCAAACACCCAAGGCGATGAAACCGCATCGGCGAGCGACAGCACGGGAACACCCGCTACCAGCATGGCAACCTCAATGACAGTCAGCGTGAGCGACACAATCTGAAGCCCACGGCCAATGCGTACACGAACGGCGGCGTGGCGCAAGGCCCCTGCGTCGTGCGAAACCTCATCCATAGGCGCCCCTCCCAACATCGCTTTGGCGTAGGGGTACGCAGTACGCGTGTTTCAGGGTATTCTAGCCGGTAGATATGACACCCGCGTGAAGGAGCAGCCATGAGCGATAGCCTAAGCAACCAGATCTCCGCGTTCAAAAACCTCCAGCGCAAACTGTGCCGCAACTACTACTTGATGAGTATCGTCGAGTTTGACGGTGAGACCGTGGCGCCCGCGAAGGGGGCCGCCGCACGCGCCGACGCCATGGGCGAGCTCGCCGCCGAACGCCACGAGCTGCTCACGAACGGCGCCGCTCGCGAGCTGGTTGCCGCGCTTGCCGAGGCCGAGGCAGCAGGCGAGCTCGATCAGCAAACCGCCGACGAGCTGCGTGTGCTCGCCCGTGACCAGCGCGAGGCGACTGCGATTCCCGCCGAGGAGGAGGCCGCATGGGCGCGTCTCACCGCCGAGTCGAACGACGCTTGGCATGCCGCCAAGACAGCAGATGACTGGGCATCGTTTGAGCCCTACCTCGCCCGCGTGGTCGACGGGGTCAAGCGGCGCGCCGCGTATCTCGATAGCACGCGTGATCCCTACGACGTCATGCTCGACCAGTTTGAGCGCGGCATGGACGCGGCGGCGTATGATGCCTTCTTCGCTCAGGTGAAAGAGACCGTCGTGCCGCTGGTGCACGACATCGCGCGCCGGCCGGAGAAGCCCATGCCCGCCTTCGCCACCGCGTACGTGCCAACGGCCGCCCAGCTGGCGCAGGCACGCGACCTTCTGGCGCTCGAGGGACTCGATATGGACGGGCTGGCGCTCGCAGAGGTGGAGCACCCCTTCTCGAACGGCGTGGCGCCGGGCGATGTCCGCGTGACCACGCATATCTACGAGCACGACGCGCTCAACAGCGCGTTCTCCGTGCTACACGAGGGCGGCCATGCCATCTATGAGCAGAACGTCGATCCGGCGTATGCTTACACGTGCCTCGGCTGCGGCACGTCGTCGGGTGTGCACGAGAGCCAGTCGCGCTTCTTTGAGAACTACATCGGCCGTTCGCGCCCCTTCATGGGACAGCTGCTTTCCATCATGCGCGCGCATGCGCCCGAAGCGTTTGCCACGGCCACTGAGGACGAATTCTATCGGGTGGTCAACCGCGCACGTCCCGGCCTCATTCGCATGGAGGCCGACGAGCTCACCTATCCCTTGCACATCATGATTCGCTACGACATCGAGCGCATGCTCTTTGCGGGCGAGGCGCGCGTGTCCGAGATTCCCGCGCTATGGAGCAAGCTCACCCGCGAGTACCTGGGGCTCGAGGTTCCCGACAACGCTCATGGCTGCCTGCAGGACACCCACTGGTCGGACGGCAGCTTTGGCTACTTCCCCGCGTACGCGCTGGGCAGCGCCTATGGTGCCCAGTTCCTCGACGCCATGGTACGAGCCGGCGTCGATGTTGAGGGCGCGTGCGCCTCGGGCGACTTGGCTCCGGTGCGCGCGTGGCTGCGCGAGCACGTGTGGCGTCGGGGCAGCAGCGTCGACGGTGCCCAGTTGGTGCGCGATGCCTGCGGCGCGCCCTTCGATGCCTCGTATTACTGCCGCTACCTTGTGAACAAGTTCTAACCCAGCGAGCAAATCGTACGTTGCCGCACGCGGAATGAAATAGGTTTCGGCCTGCCCTACCCTGCCCGTGCGAGCGTTTTCCGCATCGGATGCAGCCATGCATGGGTTGAATGGAACCCGTCCCCAACTGACCCATTACACCGTGAGGAAGACCATCACGATGATGAGGGCGAACCCCACGAGGTCGGTGCCGGCGAATACAGTCCCCAAGAACAGAGCACTCGTGATGGTGGCCGAAACCGGCTCAACGGTGCCGATGAGGCTTGCGCGCATCGACCCAATCTCCTTCACGCCCTGCATGTAGAGGAAGTACGCCAAGAACGATCCCACGAACGCCAGCACGGCAAACGCGCCCCAGCCCATCGCGTCGAAGGCGGGCATATGCGCCCACGGCTGAATAAACACGCTCGACACGATGCCCGATGCCAGCATGCCCGAGCCCGTGATGACCGACGAGCCGTACTTGGGCAGGAGCTTCACCGGGATAACCGACATGCATGCCGCACCCACCGCAGCCACAAGCCCAATGAAAAGACCCTCGGGCGGAATGGTGAGCGTGGCGGGGTTGCCGCCCGTAGCGATGAGATAGGTGCCCGCGAGCGCCAAGATCACGCCTGCGAGCTCGCGCTTGCGCGGGGGCCGATGCGTGGTGATGCACACGTACACCATGATGAAGATAAGTTGCAGGCACTGCAGCACCGTCGCTGTTCCGGCATTCATGAGGCGCACGGCCAAAAGGTAGCCAAACTGGTTGAGCAGCACACCGCCCAACGCGAAGGCCGCAAAGACCGCCAGATCGCGCGGACAGGTCCACAGCGCGACGAAGCGATCGCGGTCACGCAGCAAGATGGGCACCAGGAACAGCGCGCCCGAGCACAGCTGGCGCGTGCACATGAGCCACAGCGTGTCGACCGCATAATGCTCGAACAGGAAGCTCGCGCACGTGCCGGAGAAGCCCCAGAAGATGCCGCCGGCGAGCGTCACCGCAACACCTATGGCAAGGCGGCGGCCCTGGGTTGCATTGCGCTCCGCGCGCCGACGGCGCCTGCGCGCACGGGCATCGGCATCCTTGCCATACCGTGCATCACCCGCCGCATGCTCGTGCTCCCGCCCGTCCCGCTCCGCTATCAGTTCGTCCATCTCATCCCCCTCGTATGATCCCCGTACACGGTACCGCAAGTTAGGGGTATAACCAACACGTTGTATCGCATAAAGGAGACCATCATGACCCAGCACCCCGCCGACACTGCCCAATCCCCGCGCGAGATGGCGGCGCAGATTCTTCCCATAGGCGGCACCGTGTGCGGTTTCACCGTAGAGCGCACCCGTCCGCTGACCGATATCGATGCCGACGGCTACGTGCTGCGCCATGCCGCAACGGGCGCGCGCCTGCTGTATCTGGCCTGCGACGACGAAAACAAGGCCTTTGCCATCGCCTTCAAGACCCCGCCGACCGATGACACCGGCGTCTTCCACATCCTCGAGCACTCGGTGCTCTGCGGCAGCGAAAAGTTCCCGGTCAAGGAACCGTTCGTCGACCTCATCAAGAGCTCGATGCAAACGTTTTTGAACGCCATGACCTACCCGGACAAGACCGTCTACCCCGTGGCGTCCACCAACGAGCAAGATCTCTTGAACCTCATGGACGTCTACCTGGACGCCGTGCTCCATCCCGCCATCTACACCAAACGCGCGATCTTCGAGCAGGAAGGTTGGCACTACGAGCTCGACGTGCCCGAGGGAGCCACCCCGCGCGAAGGCACGCTGCGCATCAACGGCGTGGTCTACAACGAGATGAAGGGCGCGCTCTCCGACCCCATGGACGTGCTCGACAACGCCATCAACCGGGCGCTGTTCCCCGATACGGCCTACGCGCACGAGTCGGGCGGCAACCCGCGCGCCATCCCCAGCCTCACCTACGAGGACTTCCTCGATACGCATGCGTGCCACTACAACTTGGCGAACAGCTATCTCACGCTCTATGGCAACTTCGCCGACGTGCGCCGCGAGCTTGCCTTCCTCGATGAGAGGATGGGCGCAGGTCGCAACATGCCGCCCGCCAGCGATGGCGCCTGCGAACCGACCCCCAATGTACTCGGACACCAAGAGCCCGTTGTGTGCGATTACGAACGCATGGAGATGTCCACGACGCCCGACAACGCGCTCGCGGGCATGGCCTACGTGTTGGGCGATGCCCTCGACACCGAGCGCATCATCGCCGCGGATGTGCTGTTCGACGCGCTCTTGGGCTCAAACGAGGCCCCGGTCAAAAAGGCCATCATCGAGGCGGAGCTGGGCGGCAACGTGCTGAGCTACACCGCGGCAACCTGTGCGCAGCCCTACGAGATGATCATCCTCCAAGGCGCCAAGCCCCATGCCGCGCGCGCGTTCCGCCAGATTATCGAAGACACCTGCCGCGACCTCGTGGAGCACGGCGTCCCGCGCGACCGCCTAGAAGCGGTGATCTCGAGCAACGAGTACGCCCTGCGCCAGCGCGACACAGGCACCGCCGACGGCGTGGTCTTTGCCTGCGAGGCGCTCAACACCTGGCTGTACAGCGACGATGCCGCAACCGATGCCCTTGAGTACGGCACCACATACGCCAAGCTGCGCGAGGCGCTCGACGGCGACTTCTTTGAAACCCTGCTGCGCGAGCTCGTGCTCGAAAGCGATCACCGCGCCTTGGTTGAGCTTGTCCCCACCGACGCCGCGGCGGGCGAAGATGCCGAGGGCACACAGCTGCAGGCACTCAAGGACACCCTGAGCGACAGGGAGCTTGCCGACATCGTCGCCAACGTCGATGCCCTGCGCGCCGCTCAAGAGGCCGAGGACTCGCCCGAGGCAAAGGCAACGCTGCCCAGGCTGCGCGTCTCGGACATCGGGCAGGCGCGCCCCGAGGACCCGCTCACCATCGACACCACGGCGCCCATCCCCTGCCTCGTCCACCACATCCCCACCCACCGGCTCGCCTACGCGCTCACCTACTTCGACCTGAGCCATCTGAGCTACGCCGAGCTCCCGTATGCGAAAATCCTGTGCCGCTTGATGCAGCAGCTGGCAACCAAGCGCCATAGCGCCGCCGAGCTCGACAGCTACATAGGATCGAACCTCGGCTTTCTCGCCTTTACCCCCGAGGTTTTCTACCAGGAAGAGAACTGGCGGCTCGCGCGGCCCATGCTCTGCGTATCCGCCGGCGCGCTCTCAGAGAAGATCGAAGCGCTCGCGGACATCCCGCGCGAAGTGTGGAGCGAAACGCTCTTCGAAGACACCGATCGCATACGCAACGTGCTCACGCAGATGAAGATCGGCATGGAGCAAGCCTTCATCACTGCCGGTCACCAGGCGGCGCTTGCCCGCGCCATCTCCTACGTCTCACCGGCGGGCGTGGTGCACGAGCAGCTGGGCGGCATCGACTTCTATCTGTTCCTGAAAAACCTCGTCGATCATTTTGACGAGCGTGCAGACGACCTCGTGTCGAGGCTGCGCGACCTGCAGGCGCGCATCTTCACCTCGACGGGCACCATGGCGAGCTTCACCGGTTCGGCCGAGGATTACCAGCGCTATTGGGCCGCTGCCGGTACGCTGGGACTTACCCCGCGTACCGCGCCGGCCAAAGAGCTCTACGTTCCCGCGCCCGAAGACAAGCACGAGGCGTTTGTGGTTCCCAGCGACGTGAGCTATCTCGCCACCTCGACCGACCCGCGCATGCTCGGCATCGAGACAAACGGCGCCTGGTGCGTTGCCGCCAACGCGCTTTCGTATGATTACCTGTGGAACGAAATCCGCGTGAAGGGCGGCGCCTACGGCTGCGGGTTCCGCGCGGCGCCCAATCGCCAGCTGGCGTTCTACACCTATCGCGACCCCGCGATCGACCCGTCGATCGAACGCATCGAACGCGCGGGCGCCTGGCTGGGTACGCTCGATGTCGACCAGGCAACATTCGAGGGGTTCATCGTATCCACGGTCTCGGGCCACGACGCACCCGTGAAGCCCTACGCCCTCACCAAGCGCCGCAATGCCGAGTACTTCTCGCAGCGGCCCGCGGCGTTCCGCGAGCAGGTGCGCGCAGACATGCTCGCCGCGACACCCGAGGCGCTACGCGCGCTTGGCAAGAACGTGAGCCGCGTTGCCGCCGAAGCTCCGCGGTGCGTGTTCGGCGGTCGTGAGATCGTTGAGGCGAGCGATGCCGGGTGGCATGTCATCGATCTGTTGGGAGCATAGGAGGCAATCATGCACCTTGGACCACAAAGGAAACGGTTGATGCTTGTCGAGAATGGCATGCCGTCGCTACAGTAAAGATAGCCGCACGTGTGCCCCACCCATCCTGCTGCTCCAAGGAGGAACGAACATGGAACTCATTCTCGACACCGCCGACCTGAACGCCATCAAGGAGTACGACGAACTGCTCACCGTTTCCGGCGTAACCACCAATCCCTCCATCATCACCAAAACCGGCAAGGAGCCCGAAGCCGCGCTCGCCGAGCTCATCGCCTACCTGCGCCCCGAGCAGAAGCTCTTCGTGCAGACTGTCCAAACCACCGTCGAGGGCATCGTGGAGGAGGCGCGCTACATCGCGTCGCTGCGGTCCGAGAACATGTATGCCAAGATTCCGGTGACGCGCGAGGGCTTGCGCGCTATCAAACTCGTCAAGCAGGAGGGTATCAAGGTGCTCGCCACCTCGATCTACTCCCCTGACACCGGTTTTCTCGCCGCGATGAACGGCGCTGACTACCTAGCGCCCTACGTAAACCGCATGTGCAACTTCGGCGATGGCGTGGGCCAGGTGATCGACCTGCAGCGCATGCTCACCGTGCACGGCCTGCCCACTAAGATCGTGGCCGCTTCGTTCAAGAGCGTGCAGCAGGTGCATGACCTCATCGTCGCCGGCATCAAAGCCGTCACCGTGCCGCCCGAGGTCCTCAAGAACATGGTCGACCATCCCGGTACGCCCATCGCGGTCGATGAGTTCAGCATCGCCTGGGAGCACGCGTACGGACGCTCCACGCTGCGAGCCTAACCTGTAGCAAAGCACATCGAAACAAAACGCCAACGGAGGGAGGATCTTGTGAATCCTCCCTCCGTTTTCTACATGCGATGCGGGTAAAACATGCGGGCAATCACCTTATTTCTAACCCACCTCTCGTAAAGTGAGTGTATCGATTGCGGTTTCAATTTAGCAGTCGACATGCCATTCATCATTTTCCTGGAAAAACTTTATCTTGATGCAGCGCTATACTCGTCGAGCGCCGAAAGAAACACTCACTTCATGAACAGTGGGTTACTTATATACCCGTACAGCGCCCTCAAGATAGAAAAATCCGCCGGCGCGATCTCGCGCCGGCGGATTTCATAGCTGACAAGGCTCAGCCTGCTCCCGCTTTTACTAGGCGTTCACGACCTTCGCCCAGTCGGCCTCGAAGGAGGCGAGACCCTGGTCGGTCAGCGGGTGCTTGAGGCACTTCTTGAGCGCGGCAAACGGCACGGTGGCAATGTCGGCACCGAGCAGCGCAGCCTGTGTCACGTGGTTGGGCGTACGCACCGACGCAGTGATGATCTCGACCTCGTCATCGACGTTCTTGCCGGTCCAATCGTAGTTGCCAATGCAGGCGACGACGTCGGCCAACTGAGAGATGCCGTCCTCGGCGATATCGTCGAAACGGCCCACGAACGGGGAGATGTAACGCGCGCCGGCGTTGGCGGCCATGAGGGCCTGGGGCGCGGAGAAGACAAGCGTCATGTTGATGCGAATGCCCTCGTCGGCAAGGGTGCGGCACGCGGCGAGACCGGCCTCGCACACCGGAAGCTTGACCACGATGTTAGGAGCGAGCGCGGCAAGGCGACGGCCCTCCTCGATCATGCCCTCAGCGGTGTTCGCGGTCGACTCAGCGGAAACGGGAAGCCCCTCGCAAAGCTCGGCGATCTTGAGCATGTGCGGCTCGAAGTCGGCCAGCTTGCCGCCGGTGCGCGCGTACAGGGTCGGGTTGGTGGTCACGCCAGCCAAGCAGCCCCAGCTCTTAGCCTCGGCAATCTCGTCGAGGTCGGCGGTATCGATGAAGAATTTCATGGTGTGCCTTTCTCTCACAAACGTTACCCAAGAAGCCCACGGACCGTGGCGCATACGGCCTCTGCCGTGAGACCGTACTCCTTCTGCAGGAAGTGAGGGGAACCAACCTGACCGAAGCGCTCCACAACGCCATGGCGCCTGAATGGCACGGAAATGCCGTGCTCTGCGAGCACCTCGGCGACCGCGCTACCCAAACCACCGATGACACCGTGATTCTCAAAGGTTACCACACAGCGCTTGCCCGCAACCGCTGAGAGAATCAGGTCTTCGTCAAGGGGCTTGATGCAGAACATATCGACCACTTCGCAGCCGATGCCCTCGGCCTCGAGCGCCTCGGCAGCATCGAGCGCATCGCTCAGCAGCTGCCCGGCCGTGATGACGAGCGCATCGTCGCCCTCGCGTACAACGTTGCCCTTCCCCATCTCGAAGGTCGAGCCGGGCGCGTACACGTTGCGCACGGCCTTGCGGTTTGCACGGAAGTAGTGGATGCCCTGGCCCATCTCGGCAAACGCGCGCACGACCCATTCGGTCTGGACGTCGTCGGCCGGATCACACACCACGGCCCCCGGGATGGTGCGCATGAGCGCAACGTCCTCCCACGACGTATGCGTGCCGCCGTTGGTCCCCACGCAGAAGCCCGGATCGGATCCGTAGATGTTGATCGTGTTGCCCGCGTATGCGCCGGAGAGATACACCTGGTCGAACGCGCGACGCGTGGCGAACGGGGCGAACGTGTGCGTGAAGGGCACGAAGCCCTCGGCAGACATGCCGGCGGCGATGCCCATCATGTCCGCCTCGGCGATGCCGCACTGCACGAAGCGGTCGGGATTGGTCGCGGCGATCTTCGTCATGCCGGACGCACCGCCCAGATCCGCCTCGAGCGCGACGACGCGATCGTTTGTCTTCATGAGGTCCTGCAGCGTCTCGACCACAACCGAACGCAGCTCGCGTCCCATCTGGGAACGATCGGATGCCATGGTGAACATCTATGCCTCACTCCCCTCGATAACAGCATCGAGCGCTGCGATGGCCCGCTTTGCCTCGTCGATCACCTCGGGCGTGTTGAACTTCACCGAGTGGTTGCCCATCATCTGCTCGAAGAACGGCACGCCCGCGCCCTTGACGGTATCGAGCACGATGGCGACGGCGCTGTCCTGCACCGCCTTCGCCTCTTGGATCGCCGCATCGAGCGCCGCGGCATCTTGGCCGTTCACGCGAACGGCGTGGAAACCAAAGGCGCGCATCTTCTCGACCAAATCGAAGGGGTTCATCACGTCCTTGGTGTAGCCATCGAGCTGCTTTTTGTTGTCGTCGATGTACACGATGCAATTGTTCAAGCGATTGTGGGCGATAAACTGGAACGCCTCCCAGCACTGCCCCTCGTTGAGCTCGCCATCGCCCACAATGAGGTGCACGTAGGAGCTCGACCCTTTGAGCCGGAGCGCATAGGCCATGCCGGCAGCCGTCGAGGTGCCCTGGCCAAGCGAGCCGGTGGTCATGTCCACGCCGGGCACCTTGAGGCGATCGGGATGCGAGGGCAGCATGGTGCCCCCGTCGTTTAAGGTGTAGAGCACGTCGCGATCGAAGAATCCGCTCTCGGCAAGGGCCGCGTACCACGCGGGGCCGGCATGCCCCTTGGAGAGCACCACGCGGTCGCGGTCTTCCCAATGAGGGTTCTTCGCATCGTAACGTAGCTCCTTACCGTACAGCACGCCCATGAGGTCCGCTATGGAAAGCGAGCCCCCGAGATGCCCCTGGCCCTCGTCGAGCAGCATCGACAGCACGTCGCGGCGAATCTTGGCGGCAAGCAGCCGCGCCGTCGCCAACGTATCGGTAGTCACGAATCCACTCCCTTCGTTGGAACCATCGTGAGAAAAAGCGCCGCTGCGGGCCAAACCGCCGCGGCGCCAGTACGCGCGATCGGGCAGGCGCCCGCACGCAGCCCCGGCATCTGCCAGGATGACAGCGTTTGATCTTAGAGGTCGAGCTTCTCGCGAAGCTTCTGCTCGAGTTCGTCCTTGTCGACGATGTTGGTCAGCACGACCTTCTGATCGTCGTCGACCTCCTTGATGAAGTCCGCGAGGTCGCGCCCAACCACGAAGAGGTCGGCAGCGCCGGGGCGCACGTCGGAGGTGGTGGAATGCGTCACCTCGACGCCGTCGATACCGAGCTTCGCGAGCACGTCCTGGATGTTCATCTCCACGAGCAGGCTCGAGCCAAGGCCGGAGCCGCAGGCGCACATGATCTTCCTGATGTCCTTCATAGCGATCAATTCCTTCCTGGCGCCAAGCGCCATTCGTATTCGGTGCGGCGGGAGGCATTGCGACCCGCCGCAGCGTGACCCGAACCGTACATCGCCGAGATTGATGCCAAACCTGTTCTACTCGGCGTCGGCCTGCTTCTTAGGCACGAGCGCGTTGTAAAGAATCGGCAGGCAGAAGCATGCGATGCAGATGATGAGCAGCGGCATGCCCGGCGTGATCTGGGCAAGGTTGCCGAAGAGGATGCCAATCCAGGAGAAGTCGGCATCGGAGAACGTGGCGCTCGTGAAACCGAGAGCCGTAAACACCGGCATGCAGATGGCGGGCAGGAAGGTGATGAGCAGGCCATGCGCGAACGCACCGGCGATGCAGCCCTTGAGGCCGCCCTCGGCGTTGCCGAAGACACCAGCGGTGGCGCCGCAGAAGAAGTGCGGGACGACACCGGGGAGGATGAGCGCGACGGGCATGAGGCTCGCATTGATACCGCCCAGGATCACCAGGCCAACGATGCCGCCCACGAAGGAGACGAGGAAGCCGATGATGACCGCGTTGGGCGCATAGGGGAAGCAGACCGGGCAGTCGATGGCGGGCACGGCGCCGGGCACGAGCTTCGTGGCGATACCCTTGAACGCGGGCACGAGCTCGCCGACAACCAGGCGCACGCCGGAGAGGATGATGTACACGCCACCGGCGAACGACATGCCGCAGGTGATGGCCCAGACGAACCAGTTGGTCTCGGTCTCGGTGCCAACGTTAAGCAGCGTGTTGAGGTAGACGAAGTTCGCGGGATCCTCGGCAAGGATGCCACGGCCCACGGCCACGCCCGTCACGAGCACGAAGAAGACCATCATGGTGATGGAGATGGCGACGGTGGTGTCGCGCAGGAAGATGAGGCGCTTGGGGAAGTTGATGTCCTCGGTGGACTTGCCGCCCTTGAAGAAGCGACCAACCCAGCCAGCGAACGCATAGCCGATGCCGCCGAAGTGGCCGAGCGCGATGGAATCGGTCTTGGCGATCTTGCGGAACGTGGGCTGGCAGTAGGCAGGAGAGAGCGCCATTATGAGGCCGAGAATGCAGCCGCCGGCGATGTAGAGGGTCCAGCCCTCAAGGCCGCCGATGGAAAGCACGACGGCGAGCATGCACGCCATGTACAGCGTGTGGTGGCCGGTCAGGAAGATGTAGTGCAGGCGCGAGAAGCGGGCGAGCACGATGTTCAAGATCATGCCGAGGCACATGATGAGCGCAGATGCCTGGCCGAAATCGGTCAGCGCCATCGACACGACCGCCTCGTTGTTGGGCACGACGCCCTGCATGTTGAAGGCGTAGTTGAATACCTCGCCGAACGCGTTCAGCGAATCGGACTGCAAGAAGGCCGAACCGGCGTTGAGCACCAAGAAGCCCACGATGGTCTTGATGGTACCCGAGACGACGTCCTCGACGGGCTTCTTGAGCAGCACGAGGCCAAGAAGCGTCAGCAGGCCGACGAGAATCGCCGGCGTCGACAGAATGTTGACGAAGAAGTTAAGGACAGCTTCCACGTTGGTTCCTTTCTCTTAGACTAGAGATGCCCGGATGCCGCGATGAGCATTGCCGTTTCCATATGGTGTCTGGGCCCCTCAAGCGCTCGCGGGAGCTCCCACAAACAGACGGTACGCCTCGTCCGCGTCGGCGGCCTCGGCGATGCCCGTAATGTTCGCAGGACTCGAAAACAACACTGCCAGGCGCTTCATCGCCTCGATGTGCGAATCGGCGTCGACCGCCGCCAGCGTGACCAGCACACGGACGTCGGGGCCCTCGGGCTTGAAGCGCACCGGATGGCGCAGCACCGTGAGCGCAAGTTGCTGCTTGATAACACCCTGCTCGGGACGCGCGTGCAGCAGGGCCAGATCGGGGCAGAGCACGTAATACGGACCCATCTCATGCGTGTTCTCGATGATGCCGGAGATGTAGCGCTCCTCGACGTAGCCGTCTTCGACCAGCGGGGTAACGGCTACGCGGATCGCTTCCTCCCATGATGCGACGCCATCGAGAATCTGCACGTTCTTGCGCTGAATCATGCCCTCGATCGTTGGTGTCTCCTGAGCCATAATCTCACCTCCCCTCGCGCTGCTCGCATCGGGCGCGTTCATAAGACGTCACGTAGTCCAAAATGGCATGCGGATCTGTGGCGTTCGCGAGCAGATCCATGAACTCCGCGGTCTGGAGGAGATTGGCGAGGTTGACGAGCGCCTGCGTATGCGACGTGGCATCGGCACAGGCGAGCATGAAGGCGTAGCGCACCGGATCGTTGAGCTTGCTGCCAAATGCAACGGGCTGCGCTAGGCGCACGCACGACATCGAGGTGCGCCGCACGCCAGCGCGATTGGAGGCGTGCGGGAGCGCCACATGCCGGGCGATGACCACATACGGCCCCATCGCGGTGATGTTCGCGATCGTCGCATCGATGTACGCCGGCGTGATCTCGCCGGTCGCAACAAGCGGTGCACCCGCAGCGCGCACCGCGTCCTGCCAGCTTGTCGCCGGCGCGTCGAGCACGATGTGGTCTTTGATGAGGTCGCCAAGCAGGTACCCGCCCAGCGGGTGCTCCTGCTTGCTCTGCCCGGGCGGCAAGGGGGCGCGCGGCCCCGTACAATCCGATGCATCGAGCGCGGCGAATCCCGTTGCCGAAAGCGCCGCCGAGATCTTGCGGATATCCTCTTCCTTCAGCAGCGGGCGCACCTCGACCCAGCGCAGGTCGATATGCAGCGGCACGGTCGAGATGACCAGATCGATACCCATCTCGGCGGTAAGCGCCGGCACCTGATGCGCCGGGATGTTGGCGATGAGGTTGACATCGAAATAGCGGCCGATCTCGGCAGCGAGCAGCTCGGCCGTACCGAACCCCGTCGAGCACACCACGACGACATTCGGGCGGCGCGGCTCGCGGCTGTCGCTGCTCACAACGGCGGTCTCGAAATGCAGCAGGATATAGGAGAGCTCGTCGTCGTTCATCACGATGAACTGATCGAGCCCGTTTTCCACAAGTGCCTGGCGGATGATCTCGGCATGCTCGGCATAGCTGTTCAGTAGCTCGTCGCGCATGGGATTCTCGAGCAGAAGCCCCATCTTCTTGCGGTAGACGCTGCCCGAGACGTGCTGCAGCACGCGGCTGAACAGACGGTAATCGTGCATAAGGTCGATCCCCAGCACGCGGGAGACGTCTGCGATCACCTGCACGCAGGCAAACTCAAGTCCCACGCCGTTCGAGCCGAGCGCCGAGGCCACCTCGCCCGACCGGGCACCCATGTGGACCTCGATGTAGTAGCGCTCCTCCTCGGGCAGCGCAATCCCAAAGACCTCTTCGATCTTCGCGATGATGCAATCCGCCATCTTGAACTCGATGTCGGTCTCACCGGACAGCAGCGCCTCGTCGAGCGGCGCGCCGAAATCGATGCCGCTGCGGCACCGCTTGATGGAGAGCGCAACGTGGATGACGATCGCCTCGAACGCCGTGTCATCGAGCGCAAAGCCCGTCTCACGTTCCGCCTCGCGGATGATGTCGGCGATTGCGGTGAGCTCTTCGGCTGGAAACCATTTGAGATAGTCGAGCGCCTCGAAGCTCGAATGCGAACTCCTCACGCGCTGGTAATCGCGGACGACGCGCGCAAACACCCGCCGGCGCACGCTCTCATCGGAGGTGGCGCGGACGCCCTTGCCGCGGCTCCGCTCGATCGCAAGGCCGCTCGCCTCGCAGTACTCGTAGACCTTGGCGAGATCGCGCGTTGCAGTTGCACGGCTCACCTGGAACTCGTCGGCAAATTCCTGGACGGTGATGAAGTCTTCAGACCAGCACAGCATCGAGACGATCGAGAGCACGCGCTCGTCGGAAGGCAGCGGCGCGGCGCTGATGTCATCGGGATCGGACGCGAGGGCGGAGACAACGCGGCGCGGGACATCCTGGTCGAGATAGGCAATCTTGTTGCGCACGACCACCTTATCGGCATACGTACCTCGGCCGATCAGATAGCTCGAAGGAACAGACCCCCCGTTACCCTCGAGCGCGTGGGAGAGCTTCTGGTTCAGCGCCTCGATGTCGTAGCGCACGGAGCGCATGCTCACATCGAAACTTGCAGCAATTTGCTCCAAGTCGAATTTTCCCTGCTCCGCAAGCAGTTTTATCTCGTAACGCTGACGCGTGTTCAAGACAGGCTCCCTTCTCTACTTTCTAATCTATTCATCACAAAATGACCACACAAGCGTCATCCGTTTCATGTTGGGGTGAAATACGTGAACGCAACGAGCGCCCGCAGCAGAAAAAAGCCCCGAGACCGCGTTGCATACACGGTTTCGGGGCTTTGCACAACGTTCGGGTAGACGTGCAACAGCGGGCAGCGCTGCCACCGCGCCCGCAGCAGCACGACGTTGCTATACCAGTCCTGCCTGCGCACGAGCAAGGCGGCCCGCCAGGCGGATGTCGTAGGGCGTGGTCTGGTAGACGTAGTAGTTGAGCCAGTTGGTGTAGAGCAGCTGCGCCTGGCTGCACCAGGTGTTGAGCGGCTCTTGCGCGGGGTCGTTATTGGGGAAGTAGTTCACAGGGATCTCGGGATCGATGCCGCGCTCCAGATCGCGCTCGTACTCGAGGCGCAGCGTGTCGGTATCGTACTCGGGATGGCCGAACACGAAGAACTGGCGACTATCGCGGCTCTTCACGATATACAGGCCCGCTTCATCCGAGACCGCCACAATCTCGAGCTCGTCGCATGCCTGCACGTCCTGTTCACGCACCTCGGTGTAGCGCGAGTGTACCGCGAAGAAACGGTCGTCAAAACCGCGCACCAGCGGCGACGAACGCTTCACCAAACGATGCTCATACACACCGGAGAGCTTCCGGGGCAGCTCATGTTTTTGAATGCCGTAGTGATGGTAGAGCCCGGCCTGAGCGCCCCAGCAGATATGCAGCGTTGAATGCACGTTCTCCTGCGACCAATCCATGATGCGCTCGAGCTCGTCCCAGTAGTCCACATCCTCGAAATCGAGCTGCTCCACCGGCGCGCCCGTGATGATAAGCCCGTCGAAGTGGTCGTAGCGCACCTCGTCGAACGTGCGATAGAACGTCTCGAGATGCTGGGCCGAGACGTTCTTGGCATCATGGCTCTCGGTGCGTAGCAGCTCGACCTCGATCTGCAGCGGCGTGTTGGAGAGCTTGCGCATGATCTGCGTCTCGGTGGCAATCTTGGTGGGCATGAGATTCAAGATGAGCACCCGCAACGGACGGATGTCCTGGTGCAGCGCCCGGTACTCGGTCATCACGAAGATGTTCTCGTGCTCGAGCGCCGCCGTGGCGGGCAGCGCGTCGGGAATACGGATGGGCATTTATTCCTCCCCTGCGACCTTCACTCCGGCCGCCTCGGCAAGCGCGCGCTCCTCGGGGTAGTAGATGCCCCACGCGTAGCGCAGCTTGGTCATGATATCCATGACGTCGGCGGCGTAGTCGATGAGGGCGAGCTTGCTCTCGTCGCCGGCCACCGCCGCCTCAAGGTCGGCGACCTCGTACGCCAGCGCATAGCCCTCGACGCCGCGCTCCACGATCTCGCGGTGGCCGTCGGCGGTCCACACGATCTCGAGCCTGTCGGCGCGTGGGTAATCCATAACCTCGACATAGCACTTGTCGAAGCTCAGCATGGCGCGTTTGGGCTGCTTGGAATGGAGCGTGAGCGAGAACACGCCCAGCTGTCCCTCGGCGTTGCGCGTGATAAACCCACTCGACTCGTCCACGCCGGTCACCGCGCGGTTGGCAAGCGAAACGATCTCGGTGGGCTGGCTCGCCATGAACAAGCGCGCGATGGAGATGGCGTACACGCCGATATCGAGCATGGCGCCGCCGGCGAGCTTGGGGTTGAAGAAGCGGTTGGTGAGGTCGCCGTACTCCTTGTAGCTGCCAAAGTTCACCTGCGCCAGATTGAGGCGCCCAAACTCGCCGGAATCGGCGCGACGGCGCAGCTCCTGGTAGAGCGGCATATGGAGAATCGTCGTGGCGTCCATGAGCACCACGTTGTGCGCGCGGGCGAGCTCGCGGGCCTCGTCGAGCTCGGCCGTGTTGAGCGTGATGGACTTCTCGCAGAGCACGTGCTTGCCCGCGGCGAGCGCGCGGCGCAGGAAGTCGATGTGCGTGTTGTGCGGTGTGGTGATGTAGACGGCGTCGATCGATGGATCGGCATAGAGCTCGTCGAAAGATTCGTAGACCCGCTCGACGTGGTAGCGCTCGGCGAACGCGCGCACCTTCTCGGGCGTGCGGTTGGCAACGCCCGCCAGACGCCTGCCGGCCAGCTCGAACACCTGCGCCATCTGGTTGGCGATCACGCCGCAACCGATCACCGCCCACCGCAAGGTGGGCGCGCAGAAAATGTCGTTGGGAAAGGGTTTGTCCTTCACCGCGGCGTAGGCGGCTGCGGAGCCCGAAGCGGAATCGATGGGATGTGATGCGGTGCGAAGCATGTGCCCTCCTTGATTGGCGCCATCGCCCATGTTGGCAACGGCTTACAGTATACCTTCGCAAAGGTGCCGCGAGCGCAAATCATGCCCGCGCCGCCGAGGCCTGGGACTATGCGTCGTGGCGGTGCGCCTCGTCCTCAAACGAGGCGATTTCCCGGAGGAACGCCTCGCCGAAATCCTCGGCTTTCTTTTCGCCGATGCCGGGGACCTCCAGCAGCTCATCGAGGGTATGGGGCCGACGACGGCACATGCCGCGCAGAGCCTTGTCGCTGCAGATCATATACGGCGCCCAGGCGCGCTCGATGGCATACGTGCGCCGCAGCTCGCGCAGACGCTCGAAGAGCGCGGCATCGTCGCCCACGCGCGGGCGCGCATCGAGCACCGCCTCGTCGCGCACCAGATCGACCGCTCGGCGTGCGCGCGCCGCCTTCGCACGTGCCGTACCACGCCGCTTCATCGTGAAGGAAAACGGACGCTCCGGGGTCTCCGTCAGTACCTCTGCGGCACGCGGCCCTAGACCAACCACCGGATACTGTCCCTGCGACTGCGCAAGGTACCCGCGGCCGATCAGCTGTGCCAGCACGTCTTTGATCTGCGTGGTGGGCACATCGCCTAGCACTCCGTAGCCCGCCGCCTCGTCGAGCCGGTAGGACCTGATGCGCTCGGTGTTTGCCCCGTGCAGGACATCCGCCACCAGCGCGCGACCGAACCGCCCGCCTACCTCGCGTACCAGGTTCACCGCAGCACGTGCGATGCGGGTCACATCTTCCGTTTCGGCGGTGCCGGTGCAGTTCGAGCACCGTCCGCACCCCGACGCCTCCACCGCAACACCGAGCGCCCCCTCGTCGCCAAAATAACGCAAGATATACTCGTGCAGGCAGCCCGTTGTCTCGCAATAGCCCTCCATGGCCGCAAGCAAGCGGTAGCGTCGCTGCCGCGCCTGTTCGCGCGCCGCCTCGTCGAGCCAGGCCTCATCATCGCCGCAATCGATGAGGTAGCGCCGCAGTCTGAAGTCGTTGCCGTTCCACAGCAGCATGCATGCCGCCGGATCGCCATCGCGACCGGCACGGCCGGCCTCTTGGTAGTACGCCTCGATGCTTTCGGGGACGTTATGGTGGATAACATAGCGCACGTTGGGCTTGTCGATGCCCATACCAAACGCGTTGGTTGCCACGATAACGGGCACCGTGTCGTCGATGAACAGCGCCTGATTCTCTGCGCGCTCGGCAGGCGCCATGCCCGCGTGGTAGCGCCCCACCCGGATGCCATGCGGCCCCAGCGCACGATCGAGCGCAAGCGCGAGCTGATCGGTTGCCTTGCGCGTCGAGCAGTAGATGATGCCCGATTCATCCGCATGCTCGAGCGCGAAGTCGCGAATCCATGCAGCCTTCGCCTTATCGCCCATCTCCTCGACACCAAGGTACAGGTTGGGCCGATCGAACTCGGCCACCACGCTCTCGGGCTGCCGAAGCCCCAGCATCTGCACGATATCCGCCCGCACGCGCTCGGTAGCCGTCGCCGTGAATGCTGCCACCACCGGACGCGTGGGAAGCGCCGCGACAAACGAGGCGATGCCAAGATAGGACGGCCTGAAATCCTGCCCCCACTGCGAGACGCAGTGCGCCTCATCAATGGCTACCAGAGGCAGGCCGATGCCGTCAGGGGATGCCACCGCCTGTGCAAATGCCAGGAAGCGCTCGTCTTCGAGTCGCTCGGGTGCCACGTACATGATCTGGTACCAGCCTTCGCGGGCACGCTTGAGCACCGTGTTCTGCTGCGCCGGCGTAAGGCTCGAATTCAGATAGCTCGGACGCGCTCCGGCAGCTTTGAGCGAGCGAACCTGGTCAGCCATGAGCGAAACGAGCGGGCTCACCACGAGCGTGATACCGCTCATCACGAGCGAAGGCACCTGATAACAGATCGACTTGCCCGCACCGGTTGGCATGACGCCCAGGGCATCGTGCCCCGCAAGGATCGCTTCGACCAGACGTTCCTGCCCCGGCCTGAACGAACGATAGCCAAAATAGGTTGCCAGCGCCTCGTGCGCCGCGGCGAGCGGTGCGTGGGCATCCTGCATGGTACGCCGCGTCATCAGGCTATTCCATAGCGCTCGGCAAGCACCGCCCGCATCTGCGGAAACGGAACGGGATGGGGCTGCTTCGCCTCATGGGGCGCGATGTGCTTCTCCATCCATATCATGTCGTACCAGCGGCCGTATTTGTAGCCGCACATGCTAAATTCACCCACCAGCCGATAGCCCATGCGCTCATGGAAATACATGCTGTCGTTCGTCAGGTGCTCGTCGGGCGTGCGCGTGGTGGCGATGCAGGCCTCCATGTTGAGAATCCCCTGCTCGCGAAGGGCGCATTCGAGCGCATGGTGCATGGCTCGCCCCACGCCGCCGCGCCGCTCGTCGCGGTCGACATAGATCGAGGTCTCGACCGCCCAGTCGTAGGCAGGTCGATCCTTGAACGGACTGGCGTAAACATAGCCCACGATGCGGGAGGAGCCGTCTGGTGCGAATCGCTCTGCTACGAGATAAGGGTGGCGTTCGAGCGTGCGCTCGAGCCGTTCGGTAAACGCGGTGAGCGTCGGAGGCTCGTACTCAAACGTGACCGCCGTGTCGCGCACGTAGGGCGCGTAGATCTCGTGCAGGCGCGGAGCATCCTGTACCGTCGCAACGCGCACGACGATATCCGCACCTCCATGGCGGCGTGCCTGCGCTGCCTGGTCGCTCGACACCGTCGCACCCAACGATGACGCCTCCTGGATATCGTGCGCGCCAGCAGCCGCGCTGTGCCTCGACGTTGTCATATCGGCCTCCTCGATTTTGTTCTCGTGAAATTGTCTCACGTCGTACGGCCATGAAGCACATGATGTTTGCCCCGCCTTTGGGCGGGCGGTAGAATCACGATGCGGCTGCACAACGCACCGCCACGGTCGATACGAAAGGGACTCTCATGCACCTCACCAAGCAGGCACTTGCCAAATTCATGGATCACACGCTGCTCAAGCCGGAATCCACCGCAAGCGATATCGACCGCGTGATCGAGGAGGCGAAGCACCTTGATACGGCGTCGATCTGCGTGAACCCGTACTGGGTCCCCCGCGTTGCCGCCGGGCTTGCCGGCACCGACGTCAAGACCTGCACCGTAATCGGATTCCCGCTGGGCGCCACCTCGACCGCCGCCAAGGTTGCCGAGACGCGCGATGCCATCGAAGCCGGCGCCGATGAAGTCGATATGGTCATCAACGTGGGCGAGCTCAAAGGTGGCAATGATGACGCCGTCCGCGCCGACATCGCCGCAGTTGCCGAGGCGGCCCACGCCGGCGGCGCATTGCTCAAGGTCATCATCGAAACCTGCCTGCTGACCGACGAGGAGAAGCGCCGCGCCTGTCAGCTCACCGTTGCCGCCGGTGCCGATTACGTCAAGACCTCCACGGGTTTCTCTACCGGCGGGGCAACCGTTGCCGATATCGCCCTCATGCGCGAAGAGGTTGGTCCGGACTTCGGCGTCAAAGCATCGGGCGGCATCCGTACACTCGCCGACGCCGAGGCCATGATCGAGGCCGGTGCGAGCCGCCTGGGTGTCTCGGCTGCCGTCGCGATCCTGAACGAGGTTGCCGAGTAGCCCCTCCGTCTCGCCGGGGTTGTGCGCCGGCGATCTGCTCAGCACCATCCTTGCTTGAAAAACCGGCCGCTCAGCACGCGTTTCGACGTGCCTGAGCGGCCGGTTTTGCACTGCGGTCGTACGGGCGAGCAAGACCTGTGCCGGCGCGTTGTTACGACAGCGATGTGGTGATGCCCAGCGCGGGCGCGATCACAAAGAAGAATGCGAGCACGGCCACGCCCAGGATAATGCGATACACGCCGAACGCGGTGAAGGTGTGGCGGCGCACGAAACCCATGAGCCACTTGATGGCGACCATCGAAACCACGAACGCCACGAGACAGCCAACTGCCATGATGGCGATCTCGTTGGCGCCGAACGTACCGCCGTCCAACACGACATACTTCACCAGCTTGAGCGCGCTCGCACCGAACATCACGGGAATCGCCAAGAAGAACGTGAACTCCGCAGCAACCGAACGCGTGGTGCCCAGCAGCAGACCGCCGATGATGGTCGATCCGGAGCGAGAGGTGCCCGGGATGAGCGAGAGCACCTGGAACACACCGATACCGAGCGCGATCTTCCAGGAGAGCTCGTCGATGGTGGTGATGGCACCGAAGTCGCCATCGGGCGTGGGCTCTACCGCCGCGGCACTCCGCGCGAAGTGCGCACCCGCCGGACGGCTTCCCGGAACGACGCCCGCCGCCGCGACACGTGCCTCCAAGCGCTTTGCCCTCCAACGTTCAATGACGATGAACGCGATGCCGTACACGATAAGCGCCAGCGCCACAACCGGTGCGCTATACAGGTGCTCCTCCATGAAGTCATCGAGCGGAATGCCGATCACTGCCGCAGGGATGCACGCGAGCACGATCTTGCCCCACAAACGCCACGTGCCACGGCGTCCCTCACGCCCTTTCGACGGGCTGAACGGATTGAGCTGATGGAAGAAGAGCACGCACACCGCCAAGATAGCGCCAAGCTGAATAACCACCTGGAACATATTCCAGAATTCTTGGGTCACATTGAGATGAATGAACTCATCGACCAGAATCATGTGGCCGGTCGATGAAATGGGCAACCACTCGGTGATACCCTCGACCAAGCCAAGGAACGCCGATTTCAGCAACTCTATAACGTCCAAGGTTCCTCCCTGACGGATTGCACTCGTTTCGATGCGAAGCTATGCGCTCTCGCCATTATCAGACACCCAATCTGTGCCCATGGGAAAAACGAGCACGTTCACAGAATCACAAAGACCGCCTGTCGGGCGCGTGGGTATAACTATCGCGAAGACGCGGACGCTGATGCGGCGCTCCGCTGAAACCGTGTAGAGGAGGCATTCATGAACGAAGGCTATTCCAAGGTATTTGTAGCGCTCGACGGAACCGAGCAGCAGGATTTCGTGCTCGCGCGCGCCATCAAGGTCGCAGCGAACAACAAGGCCAAGCTCTACATCGGCCATGTCATCGATTCAACCGCACTCGAATCGGCGGGGGTCTATCCGCTCGACCTGGTTAACGGTCTCGAAGCGGCGTTCAGAGAGTCCATTGCCGCCCAGATCGAGGAAGCCAAAGCCTCTGAGGATATTCCCGAAGTAGAGGTCATCATTCGCGCTGGACGCATTCGCGAGACCCTGAAGGACGAGATGCTCGATGTTATCAAGCCCGATCTCGTCATGTGCGGCGCGCGCGGCCTTTCATCGATCAAGTATGCGCTTCTTGGCTCAATTTCGACGTTCTTGCTGCGCAGCTCCGAGTGCGACATTCTCGTCGTGAAGTAGCTCGCAGCAGCAACGAGACATCGCCCGCAACTTCAAGCCATGCGGAACGCGACGCGGGGGAGGCGATATCGCCTCCCCCGCTTTTCATGTCCTTGCCTACCTATGTCACGCTCAAGAAAAATCGATTTTTCGCACCAAAAATGTCATTTAGTTCAGATTCCGGAGCACATTCGGGGCGAATACCTTCCGAAGCATGCAAATGATATTGTATCTATCTATTAAATATAGATAGATACAATATCTTATGAGGAACAGTCGCCGCGCAATACGAATGACCGGCACTCTCGCGTCGCTCCAAGGCCCTCATTGCTCCGGAATCTGAACTAAATGACACAAATGAAAGCGAATTATAGAAAAACTGCATGGAGGAGCTTGTTCAACTCCTCGCAACAGCTCCTTCGCTTCTGAAAGACGCGCACGCGCTCGCCGACTACCCGAACGCTATCCAAAATAATGGAACTTATTCGTGTGGAACCTCAGCGCGATGGCGAAGCCCTCGCCTTCGCGTGACCGGGCATCAATCCCCACGTCCATCTTGTCGCAGAGGCGCTTCACGAGATAGAGCCCTATGCCGGTCGCCCGCTTATGCGTTCGTCCATTTGATCCGGTAAAACCCTTCTCAAACACGCGGGGTAGATCGGCAGCGCTGACACCACATCCGTTATCAGCTACCACAAGCTCGACGCATTCGTTTGCACCGCCCTCATCGAGAAGTCTGCCCGAGAACTCGATGTGAGGGTCAGCAGCATCTGCGTACTTCACGCTGTTCTGGATAATTTGGCCCAGCACGAACTCGATCCACTTCTCATCGGTGAACACCGTGAGGTCCAAACCCTTCCGCACAGGAGTGATATGAGCGGCAATCAGCGCGGACGCGTTCGATTTGATCGATACGTTCACCAAATCTGCAAGCGAATACTTCCTGATAAGATAGTCGCGATCGAGTGCTTCGGACCGCGCGTAAAACAGCGCCTGGTCGATGTATCCTTCGATACGCTTCAGTTCGTCGCCCACACTCTGTAGCCGCTCATAAGACGCATCGTCCACTGTGGTTTCCTCGAGATTGGCAAGCATGAGATGCGCCGCAGCCAGCGGCGATTTCGCCTCATGGACCCAAGTTTCGATGTACTCGCGATAATCCTCGACCTGTCGGCGGTAGGCCGCAACGTCATCGTTGGCAGATTTGGCAACTGCGGAAAGCGCATCATACGTGAGCTCGCCCTCGGAAAAGGTGGGGCGATCAACCATATCGGCGAGCCAGCGAGGATGTTCGGACGATGTGATGAGCGTATCGAGTGATTGGTAGAAACTTCGGCGCCGCATGTAGGCGAACGAAATCGCCATGAGCGCACCTGCTAATGCAATGAAGCCCGTGAACACGATAACATCGCGGCCCACCCCGGCAACAGCGAGCACGAACATGCATAACAGATCGGCGCCCACGAGCGGCACCATGCTCGGGACAACGGATTTGAGGTAGTCCAACGGGCTCATGGTTGCACCGAATAACCGCGACCGCGATGTGTTACCAAGTATCCGGTCACGCCAATCCGCTCAAGTGTGGCCCGCAACCGATTGATGTTGACCGTAAGCGTGTTGTCATCGATGAAGGAATCGGAGTCCCAAAGATCGCGCATGATCGCCTCGCGAGAAACGATCGCCGGTGCGCGGCGCATCAACAGCGCCAGGATGCGCATCTCGTTCTTCGTGAGCTCGACGTGCTTGCCCCCTGCCATGGCAACAGAGCGCGCTAGATCGAGCGAAACACCGTTGTGCTCGATAACGCTCCCCGCCTCGGTTCCCGCCGTGCGGCGCAGCAGCGCTTGGATGCGCGCGATGAGCACGCGGGCGCTGTAGGGCTTGGATACGAAATCGTCGGCACCGATGGTCATGCTCATGACCTCGTCGATCTCGGTGGTGCGCGAGGTGAGCACGATGATGGGAACATCTGATGTTGCGCGAATGTCGCGGCAGATCAAGTGCCCGTCGGTGCCGGGCAAGGTGAGATCGAGCAGCACCAGATCGGGATCGGCGGCGCGCACGTCGTCTGCCGCGTGCTCAAAATCGGTGCAGCAGGCAGCCTCGTATCCGTTGTGCTCAAGCAGCTGGAGCAGCTCACTGCAGATGGCAGCATCGTCTTCGATGACGTAAACGAGCGGCATGGACCCTCCTCGTGGCAATGCTCAACGGTACGTCCTGCAAGCAGGACGTTACCCATTATGCCCCCGGATCGCGCCGGCGTAACGGCGACGCGCGAACCTTGCCGCATCGTAAGGTGCTGCGTTATTTCGTGGCAGCAAGCAGCTTCTCATAGCTATCGGCAAAGAACCGGGCGAGCGCAGCATCTTGCGAGGCGTCATCTGCAGCGCGCGCGAACGGTTCCGGCATGACGATCCCGTGTTCATCGGACGCAAGAAAGGGCAGACCGAATGCCGCCTGAGGCGCATCGGAAACGGCATTAACAAGATCGGGCTCGAAGCAGACGCGCACGCCGCGTGTCTCGGCGAGCTGGCGCACGAACGTCATCGTGCCGCACAGCGTCTCATCTTCGCGCGCGGCAACCACGAGCTCGCCGGAGCGCGCACAGCAGAGCATCTCCGGCGCGATGCCGGTTGCCGCCGCCTCGCGCCGCGCACTGGCAAATCGCATGCTCAAAGCGGGTGTCGAGCGATCTGCAAGCGGCTCGTACGACCCGACGGACATCGCCGCCCTCCCCTGCTCATCGACTACCATCATGAGCACGCCATCCGGATCGACCGATGCATCCTCCGCCAAAGCCCACTCGATATGCTGCTTTGCCCACGAAACCAGGTTCTTGGTAAGCGGGTCGCCGTGTATGCGGCGCTGCGACAGCGCACGAATGTGCCGGTTGAGCATGGGCACCCGCCGCGACGCCATACGCCAGCGGCAGACAAGCACAGGCTCACCCAGCTCGAATGTTTCCGCTGCCTCCCCGGCAGCTCGCTCGACGCTGTTCAGCTCATCACGCATGACATCCTCCGCATCCTCCGAAAAACGCCCGGGGCGCCTGCGCACCCCGGGCAATGCTCGCATATGCAGCTTTTAGCCGACAACCGCACGCAGCCGCATCATACCCTAGTGACGGAAGTGACGCGTACCCGTGAAGATCATCGCGATCCCGTGATCGTCGCACGCCTTGATCGACTCGTCGTCGCGCACCGAGCCGCCCGGCTGGATGATCGCGGTCACACCGTGTTCGGCCAGCACGTCCACGTTGTCGCGGAAGGGGAAGAACGCATCGGACGCCGCCACGAAGCCAGACGCCTCGACGCCCATGTCGCGGCACGCCTGCTCGGCGCGCTCGCACGCCATGAGCGCGGAGTCCACGCGGTTGGGCTGGCCCGGCCCCATGCCGATGCCCATCTGATCTTTGGCAACCAGGATGGCATTGGACTTGACCGTCTTCACGACCTTCCAGGCAAAGAGCAGGTCGGTCATCTCCTTGTCGGTGGGCTTACGCGTGGTGGGACAGGTGAACGCGGTAGGATCCTCGTCGACCGTATCGACGCCCTGCAGCAGCATGCCGCCATCGACCGAGCGCAGCTCGAACGCCGCATGGCCCTCGGCGCCGCCCGTTGCCAGCACGCGCAGGTTGGTGCGCTTGGCCAGGCGCTCAAGCGCCTCGGGCGTGTAGCTCGGGGCGATGAGCACCTCGACGAACTGCTTGTTCTGGTCGGCGAAATGCTCGACGAGGCTCAACGGGACCTCGCGGTTGGCAGCGATAATGCCGCCGAACGCGCTCTTGGAGTCGCAGGCGAAGGCGCGATCGTAGGCGGTCGTCACATCGGCCGCGACGGCAGAACCGCACGGATTCTGATGCTTCAAGATCACCACCGCGGGCTCGTCGAACTCGCGCACGGCGTTCCACGCCGCGTCGGCATCGAGCAGGTTGTTGTACGAAAGCGGCTTGCCCTGGATCTGCTGAGCACCCACGAGCGGGTTCGCCGAGCAGCCCATATGGGCGAAGTCGGGACCAAACTGGTAGACGGCCGCCATCTGATGAGGATTCTCGCCGTAGCGCAGATCCTGCACCTTGGTGAGGTGCAGTGTGAGCTCCTCGGGCGTCTGCTGGGTCATCGGCGCGGCGGTCTCCTCCTTGCGGTCGAGATAGTCGTTCAGCCACAGCGAGATGGCGGTGTCGTACGCCGCGGTGCGCGTATAGACCTTTGCAGCGAGGCGCTTGCGGGTTGCGGGCGTGGTGCAGCCGCCGTGCAGGCGCATCTCGTCGAGCACCTTGCTATAGTCGGCTGGGTCGCACACCACGGTAACCGAGGCATTGTTCTTGGCAGCAGAGCGCAGCATGCTGGGGCCGCCGATGTCGATGTGCTCGATCGCGTCGGCAAAGGTGACATCGGGCTTGGCCACGGTCTTCTCGAACTCGTAGAGGTTGACCACCACCATGTCGATCAACTCGATGCCGTGCTCGACCGCCTGCGCCATGTGCTCCTCGGAGTCGCGGCGCGCAAGCAGGGCGCCATGGACCTTGGGATGCAGCGTCTTCACGCGGCCGTCCATCATCTCGGGGAATCCGGTGAAATCCTCGATGGGACGCACGGGCACACCCGCCTCTTCGATGGCTTTGGCGGTGCCCCCCGTCGAGACGATCTCAACGCCGAAATCCTCGACCAGTGCGCGGGCGAAATCGACTACGCCCGTTTTATCGGTGACCGAAATCAGCGCACGGCCAATCTTGCGTTCTGCTCCCATGTGCCCCTCCTTGTGCAACACATCCGGCTCCCCTTTGGCCGGCATGCATATCCTATTACTGTAACGCATCTGACCATGCGCCGCGCGGAAAGAACGACGCGTCGCGCCACCGCCGCGCATATGCCGGCGCACGGGGCAATTGCGGTGAAAACCTGTACGAGACGTGGGTAATTTATGATGCCGTTTCAACGGGGGCGATTGGGTATATTCAACAACGACTCGGATTCCTATTCGCTTCTCGAACAGAAAGGTCATCCATGGCACTCACAAACGAGGTCACCTCGGTTTTGAACGAGCAGATCAACAAGGAGCTGTACTCGGCGTATCTCTACCTCACCTTCGCCGACTACTATGAGGATCGCGGCCTCAAGGGCTTTGCCAACTGGTACGAGATCCAGGCGAAAGAGGAGATGGACCACGCCATGGCCATCCGCCGCTATCTCCTTGATAACGACTTCACCCCCACCATGGAGGCCATCGCCAAACCCGACAAGGCGTTCGAGAACGATCTGGCGCCGCTCGAGGCAGGTCTTGCGCACGAGGAGTACGTGACGAGCCTCATCCACCACTGCTACGAGGTGGCGCACGAGCAGCATGACGTGCGCACCATGAAGTTCCTCGACTGGTTCGTCTCCGAGCAGGGCGAGGAGGAGACCAACGCGCGCGACATGATCACCAACATGAAGCTCTTCGGCTGCGATCCCAAGGGCCTCTACGACCTCGATCGCGAGTACCAGGTGCGCGTCTATAACCAGATGACCGCCCTTCCCCTGTAGCCCTTTCCCGCCGGCCGGGATTTCCCCTCATCCCCTTGCGCCGGCTTTCTTTGCCCCCCTTTTCCTGGGAGCCCCGTCGCCATTGGCAGCGGGGCTCCTCGCCTTTATACTGAGCGGCATGGCTACCGCACACGATACAACCGGCGCACCACGCGCCCTCCCAGCAACACCGCAGGGCACCACTCCTGTTGTGGGCAGGCTCGCTCCGTCGCCTTCGGGCAGGATGCATCTGGGCAACGTCTTTGCCGCGCTCGTGGCGTGGCTTTCGGCACGCAGTGCGGAAGGTACGCTCGTGCTGCGCATTGAAGACCTCGACGACCGCGCGCGCAGCGGCCCGTGGACGGAGCTTCTGCTCGACGACCTGCGTTGGCTAGGACTCTACTGGGATGGCGAGATTGTCTACCAGCACGATCGCATCGAGCTCTATCAACACGCGCTCAACGCCCTCGAGGCGCGGGGGCTCATCTACCCGTGTTTCTGCACGCGCGCGGAACTCCATGCTGCCAGCGCACCGCACGCAAGCGACGGCACCCCCATCTATCCGGGTACCTGCCGTCATCTGAGTGCAGACGAGATAGCCGAGCGCGCACGGCTGCGTCGGCCGGCGCTGCGCCTCAAGGTGCCCCCGGCCACCGACCTCACAGGATCCATTTTATGTACCGACCGTGTCTTCGGGACTCACCACGAGGTGCTCGAGCGCGACTGCGGCGATTTCCTCGTACGCCGCAGCGACGGCGTCTTTGCCTACCAACTCGCCGTGGTGGTGGACGATGCAGAAATGGGCGTGACCGAAGTTGTTCGCGGGCGCGATCTGCTGGGCTCCTGCGCGCGCCAGATGTATCTGCAGCAGCTGCTGGGCTATCCGCATCCCGCCTATGCGCACGTGCCCCTGCTCGTTGCCCCCAACGGGCGCCGGCTCGCCAAACGCGACCGCGATCTCGATATGGGCGAGCTACGTGCGCGTTTTGGCAGCTCCGAAAAGCTGCTTGGCTGGGTCGCGCATCGCTGCGGCCTCGCCCCCGACGAAACGCCGCGCAGCGCCGACGAACTCGCGCGCACGTTCACATGGGATGCCCTGCGCGCGCAGCATCGCGACATCGTTATGACCACACTCGAGAGCTGAGCCGGACACAGGCAAACAAAACGCCGCTCCATAGCAAAAAGCCCGACGCCGCTCGGGCGCCGGGCTTGCATTGTCAGCTGGCGGAGAGCTGGGGATTCGAACCCCAGATTCCCTTGTGGGGAATACTCGCTTAGCAGGCGAGCACCTTCGGCCTCTCGGTCAGCTCTCCGTTAGCAGCAATACATATTAACCTACTTGCTCGGCGCGCTCAACTATCCCTGCAACATCAATGAACGCTGCACAACACCGAGCTCGTCGCTTCCCAGCATGCGCCACATGTGAAACACGCAGCGGCTCGCAAGGTAGAAAAAGCCGTTATCGGTGAGCAGCACCGCCGCGTCGGCGATCTGGTTGGTCACCTCGCGCACCGGCGGCACGGGAATCCCAGCGGCATCGAGCACGCCGCGCGCCTCGGCGAGCGAGAGGCTCTCGCCCACGCCCATCTCGGCCTGCAGCGCCCGAAGTTCCTCGGCCGCCATGTCACTCATCTCTTCGCCCCGCGGGACCATGCGATAGCACGCACGCGCAATCTCTCTGGCACCGCGGCTCCAGTACGCAAACGCCATGCGGTAGTACAGATAGGCAATGGCGTCGCGATCGTAGGCGATGCGCAGCCCGTGCGTGCAGACCTCGATAACCTCATCGAAGCGCTCGAGGCGGGCGAGCACGTTGATGAGCATGAAATGCGCCTGCATGGATGTCGTCGCCATATCGAGCAGCCTGCGCGCCTCGGGCAGCGCCGCCTCGTAGTTTCCGGCCTGCGCGAACGCGTTGCATACCTCGCTCTGGGCCAAGAAAAGCGCATCCGGCGCACGGGCAAAGCGCACACGGCGATCTTCTTCAAACAACGGCAACAGAATACGGCCGAGATGATTGTCACAGAACCGACTCTGCAGCGGAACGTCGCTCATAAGCTCCTGCGCAGCACACGAGGCCTCGGTCTCGCCGATCAAGGCAATCAGTCCGGCCATCGCGCCCTGCGAATCGGAGGGAGCGAGACGGCGCAGCTCGGAGAGACGCTTCATGAGCGGGTCGTCGGGGCGCTCCATAACCTCAAGCTCGGCTGCGGTATCTGCCAGCAACAGCTCGCGCAGCGCCGGCGGCAGCCGCCGGGCATCGTGCGCCGGGGCACGGAAGCACGCCCTCTCGCTGACGGTGGGAATCGCGGCCACCGCGCAGCCGACAAGGCGTTCGGTCGCGATGCCGTCTCGCAACCACGACATCTCGAGCTCGCGCGCGAGTGGAGCGAACGTAGCGATAAACTCCGGGCGCTCGAAGCGATATCGCGCCGGATGGTCGTCTCGCCCCATTTCATGGCCCTCGATATAGCATTGCTCGATCGCAGGACTCGCCGCAAAAGCCGCAGCGCCGAGTACGAGCGCCAGGCGGCTTCCGTACTCGCGCGCCACCGCGTTTCGCTCGGCATCGTCGACATCGCGCCAGCACCGCAGCGACCGGTCATAGCGCGAGGCGGGCATCATGGCCGCAGTGGGCAGCGTATAGCGTATCGCCACGACATGCGCGGCGGCATGGCAACGAAGCTCGTACTCCAGCCGCACCGTGCAGCCCAGCGATTCGCAGAGCGTGGCAAGCCGTGTTCTGATATCCCATTCTCCCCCGGGCTCGCACGCAACCGTGCCCATGCGCGCCCACGGGTTCGGCATCGACACCTTGGCGAGCAGCGACTCAACGCATCCCGTCAAGCTGCACAGCACGCGCTGGTCTATAATCGAGCAGGCCTGCTCGGAAGGCGACGACAGCACCGGCCGCAGCCCGAAGCCCATAACGTTTAACACGCGGCAGATCCTGTTCAGCGCGGCCTCAGCGCTCAGCACGCACGCCACTTCGTCGCCAGCAAGGCTCGAGCGATCGAAGTTGATGTAGAAGCTTTCGACGCGCTCGATATACGCCAAACTCAGCCCTACCTTCATCGAGATGGCGCGCAGACGCTTCACATCAATCTCGCGCAGCACACGCCGTGCAAAGCACTCGATGCCAGATGGATTGGCGCTGCCATCGATGCGATAGAGCGCAGCCTCGATGGCATCGGGCAGGGCAAGCGACTGGAATCCGTCGAACACCTCGACCGGCGCGGCGAGCTTGATCGAGTCGAGGTCCGTCGATGACCCATTTACGCAGCCCGGACCCTGAGTGTCATCGAGCACGCAGTACCGCAGAAACATCGAGGCCATGAACAGGCGGTATGTAAGCCTGCGCTCGGTATTCCACGTCTTGGGCTCGCGCACCTCGCGCATGGTGCCCTCGATCGAGCCCTGATAACGGCCGCGCGCCCGCATGGTAGAGCCGGCGCACTTCACAAACACCGTGCCCTCTCGATCGCCGTCATCGGGCACAAGGGCGAAATCGGGCTCACCGTCCGGTTCACGCGAGATGGGGCAACTCACCTGATACGCCCCGCCCGACTCATTCACGTATGCAATGATGGAGACCTGCGAGCCCCGCTCAAACTCAACGATGTAGCACGACCCTTTGACCGGCATGTTCCAGGCATCCCAAATCACGCCGTACGTTATGCCCGAGCGCTGGCCGGGAAGGGCCGGCAGGTGCTTCCTCCGGGCGAGAAACGGTAGTCGAAACGATGTGGAGCCGGACATTGACGTGCCCCCTCAGCGGAACCGCGCGCAGATGCCTGGCAACGACGACGGCATGCATGACGATATACTCCTATTGTGCCCCGGCCCGCTCGCGCCGCGCCGCGCGATTCTTGGCAGACCCACGAACGGTCGATTGGCGGCATAAATGGCAGCGCATCACGAAACGGCGACACACGATGCCTGGGGCGACCCGGTCGCCTTGAGAACGCACCCGATGACTTGCCGAGATGGCGCCAGAACATGCACACATATGAAAAGAGCTCCTCGAAGAGGAGCTCTACGTTGCGAAGATGGTGCGGCATGTAGGATTCGAACCTACGACCTTTTGATTCGTAGTCAAACGCTCTATCCAGCTGAGCTAATGCCGCAGCGCAAGGGATATAATCGCACCATCTACCAAACCCGTCAAGCACTTTTTTCAAAAATGACGAAATGGTGCCGAACGGCTCGGCAAATCGCCCGCTCCGCCAGAAACGGACACGCAGCAGCACAGGCGTGACGCTACGCGCCGATGACCTCCATACCGCCCATGTAGGGGCGCAGTACCTCCGGCACCGTGATGGTGCCGTCGGCATTCTGGTAGTTCTCCATGATGGCAGCCATCGTGCGACCGGTGGGCAGACCCGATCCATTGAGCGTGTGCAGCAAGCGCACGCCCTTGAAGTGCTCGGGATCGCGATACTTGATATTGGCGCGACGCGCCTGGAAGTCACCGCAGTTCGAGCAGCTCGAGATCTCCTTGTACGCGTTGTAGCTCGGCAGCCACACCTCGATGTCGTAGGTCTGACGCGCCGAGAAGCCCAGGTCTCCGGTGCACAGGCTGATCACGCGATACGGCAGGCCCAGCTGCTGCAGGATGTACTCCGCCTCGGCGACCATGCTCTCCAGCTCGTCGTCGGACTGTTCGGGCGTGGCGAACTTCACCATCTCGACCTTCGTGAACTGATGCTGGCGAATGATGCCGCGCGTATCACGACCGGCGCTGCCCGCCTCCTCGCGGAAGCACGGCGTGCCCGCGGTGTAGCGCAGCGGCAGCTCGGCGGCGTCGATGACTTCGCCGGCGTGCAGGTTGGTGAGCGCGACCTCCGCCGTGGGGATGAGGAACTGGTCCTCGCCGGTGTGATAGGCGTCGTCCTCGAACTTGGGAAGCTGGCCGGTGCCGTACATGATCTCGCGATTCACGATCACCGGCGGGATGAACTCCTTGAAGCCGCGAGAGATATGCGTGTTCAGGAAGAAGTTCTGGAGTGCGCGGTCGAGCGCGGCGCCGGCGCCGGCGAGCACCGTGAAGCGCGCACCGGAAAGCTTGGCTCCGCGATCGAAGTCGAGGATGCCCAGATCGGTACCGAGATCCCAGTGCGCTTTGGGCTCGAAGCCCTCGGCGGCAAAATCACGCGGGGCGCCCCAACGGCGACGCTCGGGATTCTCGTTCTCGTCCTTGCCCACGGGCGTGGCCGCGCAGGGAATGTTGGGCAGGTGCGCCATGAAGTCGTTGAGCTCGCTCTCGAGGGTGCTGCGACGCTCGGCAAGACTGTCGATGCGCTCGTTGACCTCGCGCACCGCCTCCTTGGCCGCCTCGGCCTCCTCGCGCTTGCCCTCGCGCATAAGCGCGCCGATCTTCTTCGACTCGGCGTTGCGCGTTGCCTGCAGCTCCTCGACCTCGGCGATAACGGCACGGCGCTCTCCATCGAGCTCGAAGAAGCGCGCACGGTCCCACGAAGTTTGGCGATTCGCCATCGCGGCGTCGACCGCATCGGGGTTTTCGCGAACAAATTTGATGTCGAGCATGATCCCTCCGGTCTGAATCTCGACGTATGCAACCTTCACAAGGCTTTACGGGAAAAGCCTGCGTCGCCAGTATATACTTATACCGATATTGGCACCCCCGAGAAGGCGAGAAGCCGTTTCATGGAATCGATATTTAGCTTTTTGTTCGAAACTCGCGCAGGCCTCGCGGTCCTGTTTTTCGGCGGCATCGTAATCGTGGCAATCGCTGCATTCGTGCTCGAGAAGCGCACGCACAAGATCTACGTTGACCGCGGTTCCGCCTCGGACGACGAGGACGGCTGGACCCTGTAGGCACGCATGCTCCCGCAAGGCAGGTGAGGCACATGAGCTCGAAGCGCCGTTTCGTTGGCAACGACGCCGGCACCAACATCGACCCGTTCAACGCCCCCGATCCCATCATGCCCGGCGGAGAGCCCGATTTTTTGCAGCACGAGGCGCGCGACATCGACGGCATCGAGCGCGTCATCCTGCGCAATGAGCGCAAGGAGCCCGGACACGGCGCGCATCGTGCGCGCATGCCCTGGAAGCGCCAGCAAGCCGAGACCCCGCGCGCGAAGCGCAACGCCTCGCCCGTGCACACCGACGCCCCCGCCCGCACGGCGTCGAGCGCAAACGACGCGGGCACACGGCGGCCCGCGCGCCCGCGTCGTTCCAAACAAACCGAACCCACCGCTAAAACCAGCAAGAACAAGCGCGGCTGCGGCTGCATCGTCCTGTTGCTCATCTTTATCATCACGGGCCAGCTCAGCAGCATCATCGCCAGCTGCAGCAGCTCGCTCGAGGCAGGCTTTGAGGACAGCTGGTCGCAGGATGATGATTCATGGTCGAGCAGCTCGAACGGCTTTGTGAACGACGAGGACTATTACGACGACGATGTCGCCTATGAGCTGGAGGAAGACTTCGAGACGCTCTGCCAGGACGAGACGCGTACCACCCTCGACGCCATGGCAGCGGGCGACGCAAGCTACACCGACCTCGTGGTAAGCGGCTTTACGCAAAGCTTCGAGACCTACCTGGGCATCTCCCCCGCCGACGCCGGCATCGACACAGCAGCGATCGCCCAGCAGGCCCTCGCCTCGATTGATGACGACATCGAGAGCGCCTACGCCTACGCATACGCCTCGGAAGACGGCTACGATCTCGAGTGCACCGTCTACTTCGATTTCTCGATGATTGACATCCGGGATCTCGTCTACGATCTGAGCTCGTTTGTCGACACCAACGACCAGCTGAGCCAGGCCATCTACGATGAGGCGCTTACCGAACAGGACAAACAGCTCCTGCGCGACGAGCTTGCGCGCCTTATGGAAGATCCCGAGGAGTACGACACGTTTACCTGCATCGACTTCACAGGCAGCGCCGAACTCGACGGGACCGGACTCGTCATGACCGATGGGCTCGACGCCTGGATCGACGAGTTTTCTGCTGTTGTTGGAAACTCGAGCTACTAGGTAGCGCTACGAACGCACCACGCTGCTCGCGGCAAGTGCGTGATTCACCGCGCGCGCGAGCGCAAAGGCGACCACCAGCTTGATGATGTCGGGCACCACGAAGGGCACGACCGCAACCGCGAGGGCGGCAGGAAGCTCCATGCTGCCAACGAACATGATCTGCACCGTGCCCAGCGCATAGGAGATAAGCAGGAGCACCGCGCTACCGAGCGCCGCAGCCGCAGCATGCGGCATGCGCTCGGTGTGCATGATGGTGGCGGCGGGCACCATGCCCACGAGGAAGCCCCACAGAAAACCGCCCGTAGGCCCGGCGAGCACGCCGATGCCGCCCTGGAAGCTCGAGAACACCGGCAGCCCGATCGCGCCGATCACCAGATACGCCGCCACGGTGAAGATGGCCTCGCGACGTCCGAGCACCTGCGGGATGAGCCCCACCACGAGCGTCTGCAGCGTGAAGGGAACGGGGCCGAGCGGAATGGTCACCCATGCGCTGCAGGCGAGCAGCGCGCAGCACAAAGCGCATTGAGCAATAGAACGTGAGGTCATTGCGGGTCTCCATCTTCTTTCTCATTGGTTTATACTATGGAAACCCTATGACGATAGCAGGCTTTCCCGCTGTTTCCAACATCGGAGCAACGGCGGTTTGCTACCGTACCATAAGTATTGACGCTTATTGAAATATTGTCAATAAAACACGGATCATTCCTGAAGGGAGTGCGCTCGTGGCATTCAAGATCGTAGGAACTGCGTCGGCGCTTCCAGAGCGCTCCGTCACCAACGATGAGCTCTCAACATTCCTCGACACCTCGGACGAATGGATCTTCCCGCGCACCGGCATCAAATCGCGCCGGGTTGTAACCACCGAGTCGCTCGACGAGCTCGCCTCCCGCGCGGCACACGAGGCGCTCGAGACAGCCGGCATCACGGCCGCCGACCTGAGCCTCATCATCTGCACGACCACCACCGGCGACCACCTGGTCCCGGCCGAGGCCTGCGCGATTGCCGCCGCGCTTGGCGCAACCTGCCCGGCATACGACATCTCCGCCGCCTGCGCGGGCTTTGTGTTCGCGCTCGACATCGCCGACGGCTGGTTTGCACGCGGGCGCGGCAAGCACGTGCTCATCGTCTCGGCCGAGGAGATGACCCGCTTGGTCGATTGGACCGACCGCGCCACCTGCGTGCTGTTTGGCGACGGCGCTGCGGCGGCCGTGCTCGAGGCGGGCGGCGAGAGCCCCCTGTATCTCAACCTGAGCTGCGACCCGCAGGTCGACGTCCTCGAGGTTCCCGGCGTTGCCGGCTCCTCGCCGTTTAAGCAGCGCGATGGCGAAGCGCGCGCCAACGTTCTTACCATGCAGGGCCGCCGCGTGTTCAAGTTTGGCGTGAGCACGATCTGTGATTCCGTGCATGCCATGTGCGACGCCTGCAACATCGCGCCCACCGATATCGATCACTTCGTATTCCACCAGGCCAACGAGCGCATCCTCGCCGCCGCGACCACGCGTCTCGGCGTCGAGAACGACCGCGTGGTGCGCCTCATCGAGCATACCGGCAACATCTCGAGCGCCTGCATTCCGCTCGCACTCGACGAGCTCGTTCGCTCGGGCAAGCTCACATCCGGCCAGCTCGTGGCACTCGTGGGCTTCGGCGCCGGCCTCGACACCGGCGCGTGCCTGCTTCGCTGGGCCTAACCTCGCCGCGTACCGCGGCATAACACGTCGATAAAGCGCATCCGGCGCTTTGTATATCGAGATAAAGGAGAAACATCATGGCAGAATCCACTTTCGACCGCGTGTGCAACATCATCCGTGAGAACGGCGGTCTCTCCGACGTCGAGCTGACGCCCGAGACCACGCTCGCCGACGCCGGCCTCGACAGCCTCGCTTCCGTTGAGGCCGTCATCGCCTGCGAGGACGAGTTCGACATCGAGATCGACACCGACGCCAACCCCACCACCGTGGGCGAGGTCGTGGAGCTCGTCGAGTCCCTCATGGAGAACTAATCATGCTGCGTTCCGAGATTTGCGACATCTTGGGCATTGAGAAGCCCGTCTTCCAGGGCGGCATGGCGTGGATCGCCGATGCCAGCCTCGCCTCGGCTGTGTCCGAGGCAGGCGGGCTCGGCATCATCGCCGCCATGAACGCCAACGCCGACTGGCTGCGCGGCCAGATCCACGAGCTCAGGAGCAAGACGGACAAGCCCTTCGGCGTCAACGTGATGCTCATGAGCCCGTTTGCCGACGAGGTCGCCCAGGTTGTTATCGACGAGCAGGTTCCCGTTGTAGTGACGGGCGCCGGCAACCCCTCGAAGTATATGAAGGCCTGGCGCGAGGCCGGCATCAAGGTCATCCCCGTGGTGGCCTCGGTGGGCCTTGCCCGCATCCTCGAGCGCGCCGGCGCCACCGCCGTCGTCGCCGAGGGCGGCGAATCGGGCGGACACGTGGGCGAGGCTTCGACCATGGCCCTCGTTCCGCAGGTCGTTGACGCGCTGAACATTCCCGTCATCGCCGCCGGCGGCATCGCCGACGGTCGCGGCGTCGCTGCGGCGTTCATGCTCGGCGCCCAGGGCGTTCAGGTGGGCACCCGCTTCCTCGTGGCCGAGGAGTGCACCGTCTCCGAGGAGTATAAGGAGCGCGTGCTCAAGGCCAAGGACATCTCGACCATCGTCACCGGCCGCCGCACGGGCCATGCCGTCCGCTGCCTCAAGACCCCCTTCACCACCACGTTCGCCAAGAAGGAGAACGATGGCGCACCGATCGAGGAGCTCGAGCAGATGGGCGCGGGCGCACTGCGTAAGGCTGCCAAAGACGGCAACTACGATGAGGGATCGTTCATGTGCGGCCAGATCGCCGGTCTGGTCTCCCAGCGTCAGACGGCGCGCGAGATCGTCGACGACCTGGTGAGCGGCGCAGAGAAGCTGCTGCTGGAGGCAAGCTCATGGGTCGCGTAGCGCTGCTGTTCGCCGGCCAGGGTGCCCAGCACCCTGGCATGGGCGTCGATATGATGGAGCGCGAGGACGCCGCCCGCGCCGTCTTCGAGATGGCCGACGCCGTGCGTCCGGGCGTGAGCGAGCTTGTGCGCTCGGCAACCGCCGAGGAGCTCGCCCAGACGAGCGTGACCCAGCCCACGGTCTTCGCCGTGGACCTTGCCTGCGCCCGCGCGCTTGCCGCCCACGGCGTGGCGCCCGCGGCCGTCGCCGGCTTCTCGCTCGGCGAGGTTGCCGCGCTCACCTTCGCCGGCGCGCTCACCGATGAGGAGGGCATGCGACTCGTCTGCCATCGCGCGGAGCTCATGGCAGACGCCGCAGCAAAGCACCCCGGCGAGATGCGCGCGGTCATGAAGCTCGACCCCGGACAGGTCGAAGACCTTGCCCGCCAGGCCGGCGATGCATGGCCGGTGAACTACAACAGCCCGAAGCAGACCGTCGTCGCCGGCACGCCCGAGGCGCTCGCCGCACTCGACGGCCTGGTGAAGGCGGCACGCGGCCGCTCGATGCGCGTCGCGGTGTCGGGCGCGTTCCACAGCCCCTTCATGGCCGAGGCGACCGAGGGCCTTTCCGCCTACCTCGCCACGACCGGTGGGCTCGCCGAGCCCACGGTCCCGGTGTACGCCAACCTCACCGCCGCCCCCTACCCCGCGGGCTCCGACGACGAAGCGCGCACCGCGCGTTCCCTCACGCTCGCCAAGCAGGCATCCCACCCGGTGCGGTGGGCCGATACCCTGCGCGAGCTTGCTGCCGCCGGCATCGACACCTTTATCGAGGTCGGCCCGGGCAAGACGCTCACGGGTCTGGTGAAGCGCACGCTCGACGGCGTGCAGGCGCTTTCGTGCGAAACGGTTGAAGACCTCGACGCGGTGCTCGCCGCCCTCGCCGAGACGTGCGACGAGGAGGCATAACCCTATGGCAGACCAGACCACCCCGCAGCGCCGTTGCGCACTGGTAACCGGCGGATCGCGCGGCATCGGCCGCGCCATCTCGATCGCGCTCGCGCAGGCCGGGTTCGACATCGCCATCGTATACGCCGGCAACGACGACGCGGCACACGAGACCGCCGAGGCCGTGCGCGCGCACGGCGCCACGACACGCACCTACCGCTGCGACGTGAGCTCCTCCGAGGAGGCTACCGCCACCGTGGAGCAGGTGCTCGCCGACTTCGGCAGTGTGTGGACGCTCGTCAACAACGCCGGCATCACCCGTGACGGCCTCGTTGCCCGCATGAAAGAGGCCGATTTCGACCGCGTGATCGCGGTCAACCTCAAGGGCACCTACAACATGGTCCGCGCGCTCACGCGCACCTTCATGCGTCAGCGCGGTGGCCGCATCATCAACATGAGCTCGATCGTGGGCGTACACGGCAACGCCGGCCAGGTGAACTACGCCGCCTCCAAGGCGGGCATCATCGGCCTCACGAAGTCGATCGCCCAGGAGCTGGCCAGCCGCAACGTGACCGCAAACGTCGTTGCGCCCGGTTTCGTGGAAACCGATATGACTGCCGCGCTGTCCGACGAGGTCCGCGCGAGCTACGCACGCGAGATTCCGCTCGGCCGCATGGCCACGGCAGATGAGATCGCGAGCGCCGTTGCCTTCTTGGCAAGCGACGCAGCCGCCTACATCACCGGCGTCGTGCTCGACGTCGACGGTGGCATGGGCATGTAGCCCCCTATCGGGCAGAGGAGGAGCACTATGGAGCATAGGGTCGTTATCACCGGCATGGGCGCGGTGACACCCGTGGGCACAACAGCCCCAGAAACCTGGAACAACCTGGTTGCCGGCGTCAACGGCATCGGCACCATCACCCGTTTTGACACCTCGGACCTCAAGGTCACCGTGGCGGGCGAGGTCAAAGACCTCGATACCGCCGAGCGCTTGGGCTGCGACACGCGCCACATGGATCTCAACGTCCAGTACGCGCTCATCGCCTCCGATGAAGCCATGGCAGATGCCGGTCTTACCGCCGAGGACGGCTTCAACCGCGACCGCGTGGGCGTGTACGTTGGCTCGGGCATCGGCGGCATGATCTCGTACACCGCTAATGTCGACACCATCCGCGCCAAGGGCATGCGCCGCGCGAGCCCCTTCATGATTCCCATGATGATCGCGAACATGGCAGCGGGCGAGGTTTCCATCCGCCACAAGCTCTATGGTCCCACTCTGCCCGTCGTGACGGCCTGCGCGACCTCCGCGCACACCGTGGGTGAGGCGTTCCGCGCTATTCGCCACGGCTACGCCGACGCCATCCTCGCGGGCGGCACCGAGGGCGCGCTCTGCCCCGAGGCCATCGCGGGCTTCACCAACTGCAAGGCGCTTACGCGCAACCCCGATCCCGAAACCGCCTGCCGTCCATTCGACGCCGGCCGCGACGGCTTCGTGATGGGCGAGGGCGCGTGCATCCTCGTGCTCGAGGAGCTTGAGCACGCCCGCGCGCGCGGGGCGCACATCTACTGCGAGGTCGTGGGCTACGGCAACACCGCCGACGGCTACCACATCACGAGCCCCGACCCCGAGGCGCGCGGCATCACCCGCGCCATCGCCGAAGCGGTTACCAACACCGGGCTCGACGCTTCCGAGGGCCTCTACATCAACGCCCACGGCACCTCAACCAAGCTGAACGATAAGACGGAGACCATGGGTATCAAGTTCGCGCTGGGCGAGGATGCCGCGCGCGCCGCCCATATCTCGTCCACGAAGTCGATGACGGGCCACATGCTCGGTGCCACCGGTGCCGTGGAGGCGCTTGCCTGCGCCCGCGCCATCGGCGAGGGCATCGTCCCGCCGACGATCCACTACACCATGCCCGATCCCGATTGCGACCTGGACTATACGCCCAACGCCGCTGTGAAGACGCCCATCCGCTGGGCGCTCTCGACCAATCTGGGCTTCGGCGGCCATAACGCCGCGCTGGCATTCAAGAGTTATGAGGGTGAGTAACGTATGAAATTCGATGCAAAGCAACTGAACGAGGTGGCCGCGCTCATGGAGCAGCACGGCCTGACGCGTGTGCGCATCTCCGAGGAGGACGGCCGCAAGGTCGAGCTCGAGCGCACGGTCCCCGTGGCTGCTCCGGCGCCCGTAGCGGCCGTAGCGCCTGTGGCCGCGGTGGAGCCCGTCGCCCCTGTTGCAGCCCCTCAGGCTGCCCCCGCCGCCGAGCCTGCCGCACCCGCTGCAGCCGAAGACGGCATCACCGAGGTCACGGCCCCCATGGTGGGCGTGTTCTACGCCGCGCCCGCACCCGGCGCCGAGCCGTTCGTGCATGTTGGCTCCAAGGTTCACGAGGGCGATACGCTGTGCGTGATCGAGGCCATGAAGCTCATGAACGAAGTCACGGCCGAGCGCGACGGCGAGATCGTCGAGATCTGCGTGGAAGACGGCGGCCTCGTTGAGTTCGGCGGCTGCATCATGAAGATCAAATAGGGAGCACGTATGAATCGAGAAGAGCTCAAACGTATTCTGCCCCACCGTGAGCCCATGCTCCTGCTCGATGAGGCAGAGGTCGTCGACGGCGAGGCGCACGGCAAGATCACCATCACCGGCGACGAGTTTTTTGTCCAGGGCCACTTCCCGGGCAACCCCGTGGTGCCCGGCGTCATCCTGTGCGAGATGCTCGCCCAGAACTGCTGCGTGCTGCTGGCCGATACAGGTCTCGACGCCAACGTGACCCCGTTCTATACGAGCATCGATAAGGTACGCTTCAAGCACCCGGTGCGTCCCGGCGACACCGTCGAACTCGTTTGCCGCATCACCAAGTCGCGCGGACCCTTCCACTTCGCTTGTGGCACCGCGTCGGTCAACGGCACGTTGTGCGCCTGCGCCGACATGTCGTTCGCGCTCATGCCGAACGAATAGAGGCGCGCATGTTCGAGAAGATTCTTGTTGCCAACCGCGGCGAGATCGCCGTACGCGTGATTCGCGCGTGCAAGGAGATGGGCGTCCAGACTGTGGCCGTGTATTCCACGGCCGATAAAGATGCCCTGCATGTGATGCTTGCCGATGAGGCGTATTGCATCGGCGGGCCCATGCCCCGTGAGAGCTATCTCAACCAGGATGCGCTCATCACCGTGGCGCTGGCGAGCCATGCCACCGCCATCCACCCCGGATACGGGTTTCTTTCCGAGAACCCCGAGTTTGCGCGCCGGTGCGAGGAATGCGGCCTGGTCTTCATCGGCCCCTCGGCCGAGGTGATCGAGCGCATGGGCGACAAAGACGCCGCCCGTCGCTGCGCGCGCGAAGCCGGCGTTCCCATCGTGCCCGGCTGCGATCTGCTCAAAGACCCCGACGAGGCCGTTGCCGAGGCGGAGCGCATCGGCTGCCCCGTCCTCATCAAGGCCCGCTCGGGCGGCGGTGGTCGCGGCATTCGGCGCGTGGAGACGCCCGCCGAGGCAGGCCCTGCATTCACCGAAGCGCGCCGCGAGGCGGAATCGGCCTTCGGCGACGGCGAATGCTACATGGAGAAGCTCGTGGCACCCGCCCATCATGTCGAGGTGCAGGTTCTCGCCGACGCACACGGCAACGTGGTGACGCTCGGCGAGCGCGAGTGCTCAGTGCAACGACGCAACCAGAAGCTCCTCGAAGAGAGCCCCGCGCCCTGCCTCGAGGGTCGCGACGACATCCGCGAGCACATGTATGCCTGCGCCCGCGACCTTGCGCGCGCGGTGGGCTACGTGGGTGCCGGCACCATCGAGTTCCTCTACACCGACGACGGACATTTCTACTTCATGGAGATGAACACCCGCCTGCAGGTTGAGCACCCCGTCACGGAGTTCGTGACCGAGATCGACCTCGTGAAGTGGCAGCTTCGCGTAGCGGCGGGACAGGAGATTCGCTTCACGAAGGACACCATCGACATCCATCTGCACGCCATCGAGTGCCGCATCAACGCCGAGGGACCGGACATGCTCCCCTCCTGCGGCACGGTCACCATGCTGCATGCCCCTGGTGGCCCGTCGGTGCGCTTCGACTCCGCGCTCTATCCGGGTGCCGTCGTGCCGCCGTATTACGATTCCATGCTCGGCAAGCTCATCGTCTGCTCGGGCACGCGCGAGGAAGCCATCCGCAAGATGCGCGCGGCGCTCTCCGAGCTTGTGATCGAGGGCGTCCAGGAGAACACCGAACTGCAGCTCACGATCCTCTCTTCGCCTGAGTTCATCTCGGGCAACTATCACACCAACCTGATGGAGCACATCGATGAAGGTTAGGAAAAACGTCAACCAGCTCGAGGGGCCCGTCACCGACGTCGCCCTCGAGCTGCCGCAGCGCCATCTCCTGGTCAAGTGCCCGGGATGCCGCCGCGTTATCAACCAGGCCGAACTCGAAGAGAACCTCGACGTCTGCCCGCGCTGCGGACACCATCTGCGCCTTGGCGCGCGTCGACGCATCGAGCTCACGGTCGACGAGGGCAGCTTTGAGGAATGGGATGCCGAGCTCGCTGCCACCGATTTCCTCAACTTCCCCGGTTATGCCGAGAAGCTCAAGCGCACGCGTACCGCAACTGGTGAGCAGGATGCCGTTATCACGGGCTACGCCACCATCGACGGACGCCCCTGCGCCCTGTTCGTGATGAACGCCGATTTCATGATGGGTTCGATGGGCGCTGTGGTGGGCGAAAAGATCTGCCGCGCGTTCGAGCGCGCCACAAAGCTGCGCCTGCCCGTGGTGGGCTTCACCGTATCCGGTGGTGCGCGCATGCAGGAGGGCACCACCTCGCTCATGCAGATGGCCAAGGTCTCTGCTGCCGTCCAGCGCCATGGAGCGGCGCATCTGCCCTATATCTGCGTGCTTACCGATCCCACTACCGGCGGTGTCACGGCGAGTTTCGCCATGGAAGGCGATGTAACCATCGCCGAGCGCGGAGCACTCGTTGCCTTCGCTGGCCCGCGCGTTGTCGAACAAACCACGCACAAGCGTCTTCCTGCGGGGTTCCAGCGTGCTGAGTTCTTGCTTGACCATGGCTTCGTTGACCTCGTGGTGGATCGCGCCGAGCTGCGCGGCACCGTGTCCGAGCTTCTTGCGCTGCTCGCCGGTGAGGTGCCCGCCGCCGATGCGCCGCACGCCTGCGAGCACAAGAGCGAGCCTCCGGCGCTGCTCAAGAAGCTCAAGCGCCCGAAGCGCTCCAAGCAGCCTCAGGGTGCGTACGACATCGTCCAGACGGCCCGTTCTGGCACGCGTCCCACCTGCCTCGAAATCATCGAGGAGGGGCTCGACGGCTTTGTCGAGCTGCATGGTGACCGTCGCTTCTCTGATGACCGCGCCGTCGTAGCGGGCATCGGCTGGGTTGGTGACCGCGTTATGACGATCATCGCCACCGAGCGCGGCCGCTCCACAAAGGAACGCGTGATGCGCAACTTCGGCTCTGCTCATCCCGAGGGCTACCGCAAGGGCAAGCGCTTCATGGAGCTTTCCGAACACCTGGGTATACCCGTCTTTTGCCTTATCGATACCGCAGGTGCCTATTGCGGCATCGGTGCCGAGGAGCGCGGCCAGGGTGAGGCCATCGCCGCAAACCTCGTGACCATGGCCGGCCTGCGCACGCCGCTCGTGAGCCTTGTGGTGGGTGAAGGCGGCAGCGGCGGCGCACTGGCATTGGCTGCCGGCGACCGGGTTTTCATGCTCTCGGGCGCTGCCTATTCGGTCGTGAGCCCCGAAGGATGCGCATCGATTCTCTGGAAGACCACCGATCGCGCCGCAGACGCTGCAGACGCCCTACATCTCACCGCGCACGACCTGAGCCGTCTCGGTCTTATCGATGGCGTAATCGACGACGCGGGCCTCAGCGCTCGCGAGCTTGCGCAGCGCGTGCTGGAGCGCGTGGTCACAGAGCTAGACGAACTTGACCGCCTCGATGCCGACGATCTTCTCGATGCTCGCTATGCAAAGTTCCGCGCCATGGGCACCAACACCATCAGCGGACTCTAGGCATTGGGCGTCACGGCGAGGCGTCCCCATTGGCACGCCGTGATCGTTCGCACCAAGCTGGATACTCATGCAATGTCGCCCTCCAAGCAGGCTTATTAGACCTGATTGGAGGGCTTTCCGCGCGATAAGACATGAGCGCATGCGGAACAGCAAAACGGGAACACGACGAGCGACGATGCGCGCATAGCCCCCATAATCCACAACCGAGTTCCCTTGCAGATTGTTTTTTTCAGCTAGGCAATGGTTTGACCACAATCTGCTGGATAGACCCCAATCCTTGCTAGAAATAGCGGAGATAAACGGCGTAGTCCTCGTTGCATATCCATGCCGCTACTCAGCATGCTGGTTCTAAACCATTGCGCAGCTGCAAAAAGCCCAAGAAGCAGATCATCAATCGGGCTTAGAGCGCGCAAGAGCCGTGGAACATGCCATGGCGCGCCGCATGTCCTGAGCGCCGCGCATCGTGATAGCGTCTACAACGAGCGCCGGCCATGCACTGATGCATGGCCGGCGCTTTCATCGTGCGATATGCCAGATGGCACGTGATCGACGCGCTGTACCCTTAGCGCTGCGGCGGCGTCGCAGGAGGTACGTTGCCCTGCTCGCCCGCCTCGCCTGCTGCGAGCATCTGCTCGAACATCGAGGCGCTCTCCTTGAAGTCGGCCGGAAGCACCACGGTGGAGCTCTTTCCGGTCTTGGCGAACTCCGTCATCATCTCGGTCCACTGCGTATACATGAACAGCTGGTTTGCCTCGTTGTTGGTAACACCGGTCTCCTGAATGGTCTCAAGCGAGTCCTTGATGCCTACGGCAATCGCTTTGCGCTGATTGGCGATACCCTCGCCTGCCTTCTCCATCGCTTCAGCCTCGGCCTTTGCCTCGGTGACGCGGCGGATGCGATCGGCCTCGGCAAGATCCTGTGCGGCAGCCTTGGTGCGCTGGGCGGCGTTGATCTGGTTCATGGAGTCCTCGACCTCAGCGGGCAGTGCGATGCGCGTGATGAGCGTCGAAACGAGCGTGAAGCCGTAGGCAGCCATCTGCTCGGACACTGTGGCGTTCACGTCCTGCGCGATGTCGTCCTTCTTGGCAAAGACCTCGTCGAGCGTGTACACCGGAATCGAGGAGCGCAACGCGTCGGTGATGAAGTCGCGCATCTGGGCGACCGGCTGCTGCAGCATGTAGTAGCTCTTGTAGACGCCGGAATCCGCGGGGCCCGAGCCCATGTCGTACGAGACGTGGTACTGCGCGGAGACCTCGAGGCCAATGGTCACGTTGTCCTCGGTCTTGGCGTCGATGTCGAAGCCGTTCTTCATGGTGCGCAGGCTCACCGTCGCCGCCTTGCGGTCGATGACGGGGATCTTCACGTGAATGCCCGCTCCCACGATGCGATTAAACTTGCCCAGGCGCTCGATGATCACCGCATGCTGCTGCTTCACCACGAAGAGTGCGTTCGCGAGCACGAAGATGATGATGGCGACAAGCACGATGACGCCCAAGAAACTACCGATGATGTTACCGATGATATACATGGTGAGCACAGCCCCCTTATCGGTTGCATTGCAGGTGGTAACAGCATACCAGCTTTTCCGCCGCCGCTCTGTGAGGGGGCGGTAAAGTTACACGCACATCGGCGAGCGACGCCCGGCCGAGCACTCCGGATAGAGCGGATGAGCGGCGAGCAGCTCGTCAACACGGGAGCGCACATCGCGCAGCACGGCATCGTCTCCCGCGGCAAACACGCACCGCGCAATGAGCTCGCCCATCTCGAAGAACTCATCGGCGGTGAAACCGCGCGTGGTGGCAGCGGCAGATCCAACGCGGATACCGCTCGTCACCGCCACCGGCTTGGGGTCATCGGGAATAGCATTCTTATTCACTGTGAATCCTGCCCGCTCAAGCAGCTTCTCGGCATCGCGGCCGCTCATGCCCGCCGAGGTGAGGTCGACGAGACAGAGGTGGTTGTCGGTGCCGCCCGAGACGAGCCTGAGCCCGCCGGAGACGAGTCCCTCGCCCAATCGGCGCGCATTCACCACGACATGCTCGATGTACGCGCGAAACGCGGGCCGCGCAGCCTCGCCGAACGCTACCGCCTTGCCTGCGATCACGTGCATGAGCGGGCCACCCTGCGTACCGGGAAAGACCGCGCGGTCGATTGCTTTCGCATTCGCCGGGTCGTTCGAGAGGATGAAGCCGCCGCGCGGGCCGCGCAGCGTTTTATGGCTCGTCGAGGTCACGACATCGGCGAACGGCACGGGCGACGGATGCGCACCAGCGGCGACAAGACCCGCGATGTGCGCCATATCGACCATGAGATACGCGCCCGCGCCGTGCGCGATCGCGGACAGACGCTCGAAATCGATGATGCGTGGATACGCCGAAGCGCCGCCCACGATGAGCTTGGGGCGCTCCCGTTGCGCCAGCGCCTCGAGAGCATCGTAGTCGATCGTTTCGGAGGCAGGATCGAGGCCATAGGGCACGAAGCGGTATAGCTTGCCCGATGCGTTAACCGGCGATCCATGGGTGAGGTGCCCGCCCTGATCGAGGCTCATGCCCAGCACGGTGTCACCGGGTGCGAGCAGCGCCGCATACGCGGCGAGGTTCGCATTTGCCCCGGAGTGCGGCTGAACGTTGGCAAACGAGCAGCCGAAGAGCGCACAGGCACGCTCGCGGGCGATGGCCTCGACCTCGTCGACCGCCTCGCACCCGCCGTAATAGCGATGGCCCGGGTAACCCTCGGCGTACTTGTTGGTGAGCACGCTGCCTTGCGCCTCCATCACCGCAGGCGAGGTGAAGTTTTCAGAAGCGATGAGCTCGATGCTCTCACGCTCGCGGACGAGCTCGCGGCGAATCGCCGCGGCAATTGCGGGATCGGTCTTGAGAAGGTGATCGAGGACCATGGGCATCATCCAATCGCTCGGAGGTGCGGTAGCGTCAACGATACCCCCTTGCGCGCCGCATGGCGAGACAGCTATCCCCAAGCGGTCATCCCGAGGGCCGCGCGCGGCTGGGTCCGGCGCTCCGACGCACCTACTCGTTGTCGCGATGCCTACAGTGCGTGAATGAGATCTTCACTTTGCCCAGCAGCACCGCCACCACGAGCACGATGAACACGATGGGCAGCAATCGAAGCGCACCGACCACCAAGATGCCCAAAAAGGACAGCACAAGTGAAATGATGGCGGCGACCACCAATACAACGATGAGAAGGTAGATATAGGGCATGAAGCTCCCTTTCCCGCAACGTGCTCCTAGCATACCCAACATGCCCGCAGGTAAAAAGGGCTCCGCTGCCGGGGCCTGTAACAAATATGGTAGGGGCGGTGGGACTCGAACCCACAATCCCGAAGGCCGAAGATTTTAAGTCTCCTGCGTATGCCAATTCCGCCACGCCCCCGCACATGACAGTCTATCAGACGCGGCCGCCCACCTGACGCTCGACCTCGCTGGAAGCCTGCTCCATATACTCGTCGCGCTTGGCACGATCGCCTTTGTTCTCGTATTGAAGTCCCAGCAGATATGCAAGCTGGCCGCGCTTCATGCCCTGCGCCGTCTTGAACGCCGCTTCCATCTCATCGATGTAATCCGTCTTCTTGCAGATCACGATATCGTACATAAGGCGGCACTCGCTCTTGATGCCAGCGCTCTTCTCGTCCCAGCTCTCGATCTCATCGAGCAGCGCCTTCGTTTGCTTGGCGGCACCGCGCTCCAGATAGAATGAAAACGCCTTGAGCACCAAATCAGTGCGCTGCCGCTTGGGCAACCGGCGACGCAGCAAATCATCGAAAATCTCGAGCGCATGCGTATCGTCACCTTGGGCGAGGTATGCGTTCAGCCGGAGATAGGCGAGGTTATAGCTTGCAAACAACCACTGGGCGAGCCGGCTCTCGGTCATCTCGATGAGCTCGTCATATTCACCGGAGATGAACAGCCGCTCCATCTTGCTGTACATCTGACGCCGCAAGATGGCACTCGCCACCCACAGCGCCGCCATGATGACAACCAGTCCAACGGTGATGAAACGCATGTCCACGAGCAGCTCCTTTGCAGCGGCGTGCCTCTTGCCACCCTGACATCATAACCGTTCAAACGATTTGCCATCTTTGCACTTTCGCCTTTGGCTTTTTTGGCTTCCAGAAGTAAACTATGGTTACTTTCATTCGTCTCTGAAGGGAGCGCCCTGCTATGAAGAAAATCGTCCTGGCATGCGGCGCCGGTGTCGCCACATCGGCCGCGGTGGCCCAGAAGGTATCCCAGCTGCTCGATAGCAATGGCTACGAAGGCAAATACGAGATCGTCCAGTGCACCATCCCCGAGGCAAAGAGCGCGTGCGACGACGCCGACCTCCTCATTGCGACCGCCGTTCCGCCCGAGGGCCTTGCGTGCCCCTATGTGAACGGCGTTCCGTTCCTCACGGGCATTGGACGCCCCGCTGCCGAAAAAGAAGTTCTCGACGCGATGGCGAAGTAGAACCGTCCAACTTCTTTGCAGCGATTACGAGGAGGTCCCTGCGGCCTCCTCGTTGCCATAACGGGCTGTAAAAAAGAAATGCCTTGCATCCAACGAGGTGCTGGGGTAAGATGAACGTCGCTTTGCAAGCGCAGAGCTACGCGGGCGTGGCGGAATTGGCAGACGCGTATGGTTCAGGTCCATATGAGCTTCGGCTCGTGAAGGTTCAAGTCCTTTCGCCCGCACCATCTGAATGGTAAGACCCCCTTCGAGGGGTCTTTTTTGTTAGCTGTCGCGGCTCGGGCGTACAGGAAAGGCGTGAAACGTCTCCGCCAGACAAAAGGAAGTTCGATTACCGAACGTACCGACGCGCCCGCGACTACATTGCGAGCAAAAATGCAGGCATTCCATGGTTCAACATCCGACATCGGAGTAGCTGGAATTGAAGCCTCACATTATCGCAGGTAAACAGATCGATACATCGAACGTGTCGTGCAGGCTACTCAAAGGGTCGAGAACAAACCATTGAATATCTGAAAAAACGGCGAGCCCGCCCTGGCATCCGCCGCCATCCGCCCTTGAAATAACGATCAGGAGCCAGAGCCGAGCTCGGGCTGCCACCCAATTGCGGTGCGCCCGCCGTCGAGAAACTCCCCCACCGTCGACGCCATGCCTGCAAGCAAACTGTTCTCGCTCACCGTGAGACGTTCGTAGCCGCCCGTGCGCATGAGCTCGCGCATGATGAGCGCGCCGGCGCGAATCACATGAGCGCGCTTGGGCTGAATGCCTTTGAGCTGGGCGATCTGAGCTACCGACGCCCCCTGCATCCGCTCCAGGCACGCCTCGATCTCGTCGAGAGCCAGGTCGTGGAGATGCACAAACGAGGCATCGTAGGGTTCGAGCTCATGAGCCAGCGCCACGAGCGTCGTCACCGTTCCGCCTACCGCCACCAAGCGGTCAGGCAGGCTGGTAAGCGAACGCCAATAGGGCGCGAACTCGCCGGCAGACCACGCAGCAGCGCGCTCGATATCATCCTCGCGGGGCGGGTCGCCCGGCAGGAAGCGGTCGGTCACCCGACGACACCCGATGTTGAGCGATTCCGCCCGCTCGAGTTGCAGCGCGCCGACAGCCGCGTCGTAGGTCCCCACCACCAACTCGGTTGAACCGCCGCCCGAGTCGGCCACAACGATTCGCTCACCGGGAAAATCGTGCGCGACACCATAAAACGTGAGGCGTGCCTCGATCTCACCGGGAATGACCTGCGGAGACAGGCCCAAGCCCCGCAGGCGCGCGAGCAGGGTCTCCGCATTCTCGGCATCGCGCGCCGCACTGGTGAGCGTGGTCACGGTGCAATCCGCGCCGAACGCGCGCGCCTCGTGCACAAACCGCTCGCATGCCGCAACAACGCGCCCGACCGCCGCATCGCAAAAACGATGCGCGGCATCGACCCCCTCGCCAAGATCGGTGATCTCGGTGTGTTTAGAAAGCGACACGATACCGCCCGAGCGCACCTCGACAAGCGCCAATCGCGATGAAACGGTCCCCAAATCGATCGCAGCCACGCGATGCGAGGAAACCTGCTGCTTGCATGATCCGCTCTGTTTCATGTCACGCTCCTGTCGAGGCAACGCGCTGGCCGTCTACACCATGGAAGAAGAACAACGTGTCGAGTATCTGAATATACCACGGAGCCTTTTGGGCAACGGCCTGCTCGGCCGCCTCCGCCTCCGTTGAGTTCGAGGGCGCGGCGTCTTCGGACGCAGCGTCGCTGTCCGTTGCGCCCGCATCGTCCGCACTGTCGCCCTGGTCTGCTGCATCGTTGTCGTCATCGGATGCAGCATCCGCGTCGCCGGCATCGTCTTTGCCCGTGGCGTCACCTTTGGAATCTGATGAGGAATCCTTCTGCTGCGCCTCATCGAGACCCTTCACCTCGAGTCGCTTCTCGTCGGGCATCACGAGGCCCAGGCTGGAACGCGCCTCGTCTTCGATCCCCTCGGTTGAGAGCAGCTTATCGACATCCTTCTGGAGCCCTTCGTTGTAGGTTTCCCGAATCTCGAGCTGGCGCTGCAGAATCTCGTTCGTTCGATGCGCAACATAGAGGTCGCGCACGGGGAAATAGAGGCTGAGCAGCACCGCAAGTGCCACCACGCCGTAAAACAGGAAGCGATACGGTCCGGTTGTGATGCCGTAAACTGCCTGCACGATACGGTTATCGCTCGCATAGCGCATGAAATTGGTGCGGCGAGCATCGCGCGTCTGCCGAGCCTGTCCGCTCGCGGCGCGCGAGCGCCCACGCGTTGCTGCGTCACGTGACGAAGACCCGCCGCGCGCGGTGCCAGGGCGGGCGGTTCCACGGCGCGCGCCGTCTGCACGCGCGGTGCCTTCCCGCGAGCGAGTGCGCCGGGCCTGCGTCGCAGACCGGTCCTCTGCGACATCGGCGCGCGAGCGTGCCCGCGATGAGGATCGGCGGCGCGGCGTGCCGGCAGAAGAAGACATGTTGTTCAGAAAATCATCCATGGGCGCCTTGTGCATTTGAGGTATGGGTGCGCTTCGGGTCTATTATGCCACGCCCGCCAAACACCCAGCGCGCTCGTTTGCGGTATGCACAATCGCTCCAGCCGCATCACGCGATTGCCAAGTGAGCCACCGAGCCCGCGTGCGCTGCACCCGAACTCGGCGGCCATGCGCTATCGCAGGTTGTAAAACGCGCTTCTGCCTGCATACGCGGCAGACTGGAACAGCCCGTCTTCAATGCGGATCAGCTGGTTGTACTTGGCAACGCGATCGCTGCGGCAGGGCGCACCCGTCTTGATCTGCCCGGCGTTGGTGGCCACAGCGAGATCGGCAATCGTTGCGTCCTCAGTTTCGCCCGAGCGATGAGAGACCACGCACGCATAGCCCGCGCGCTTGGCCATCTCGATCGCCTCGAGGCTCTCCGTGAGGGTACCGATCTGGTTGACCTTCACGAGAATCGCGTTCGCCGCTCCCAGCTCGATGCCCTTCTTGAGCCGCTCGGTGTTGGTGACGAAGAGGTCGTCTCCCACGAGCTGAACCTTCTTTCCCAAGCGCTCGGTGAGCTTCACCCAGCCGTCCCAGTCCTCCTCGGCAAGACCATCCTCGATCGAGATGATGGGATACTTCTCAACGAGCGCCGCCCAATACTCGATCATCTCGTCGGTTGTGAGGGTGCGGCCCTCTCCCGCGAGATGATAGGTCCTAGTCTCGGCGTCGAAGAGCTCGGTGGTTGCCGGGTCCATGGCGATCATGAAGTCCTCGCCGGGCGCATAGCCGGCAGCCTCGATGGCGCGCACGATATACTGCAGAGGCTCCTCGTTGGTGGCAAGGTCGGGCGCAAAGCCGCCCTCGTCGCCCACGCCTGTTGCATGACCGGAATCTTTGAGCACGCGCTTGAGCGTATGGTAGACCTCGGCGCACCAGCGCAAGCCCTCGGCAAAGCTCGGCGCACCCACCGGCATGATCATGAACTCCTGGAAGTCGACGTTGTTGTCGGCGTGCACGCCGCCGTTCAGGATATTCATCATGGGTGTGGGCAGGATGTGCGCGTTCACACCGCCGAGATAGCTGTAGAGCTCGAGACCCGCCGACTGCGCAGCGGCGCGGGCGGTGGCGAGCGACACACCCAGGATGGCATTCGCGCCGAGGTTGCCCTTGTTGGCGGTGCCGTCTGCCGCCACGAGCGCAGCATCGACCGCGCGCTGGTCGAAGGCATCCATGCCCACGACGGCATCGGCGCATTCCTTGTTCACATGATCGACCGCACGGGTCACGCCCTTGCCCAGATAGCGGTCCTTGTCGCCGTCGCGCAGCTCAACCGCTTCAAACGCGCCGGTCGAGGCTCCCGAGGGCACCATAGCGCGGCCGAACGAGCCGTCATCGAGCACCACCTCGACCTCGACCGTGGGATTGCCGCGCGAATCGAGCACCTCGCGCCCGTAGACATCCAGAATCTCACTCATAGCTGCTCCCTTCTCCGCAGGCAGGTTAGCCATAACAAACTTTTGTTAGTCTGCCCGCTTTGAAGCGGAATATACCGAGATGCGCGGCGCGATGGGGGCGGCGCACCCAAGATGGATGGCGCGTGGCGGGGTGGAACCGGTGCGCCCACGCTGCGCCAACGATCGCCGATGCCTTACTCCGTCTGCTTCACCTGACGCCACAGAACGTTGAGCTCATCGGTTGAATACTCCTCGATCGCCCTGCCCGCATCACGGGCGGCGTCCTCCATGGCTGCCCACCGCCGGCGAAACTTCGCGGTGCTCGCGCGCAGCGCGCCCTCGGCGTCGATGCCCTCCTTGCGTGCCACGTTCACGAGCGCGAACAGCATGTCGCCGAACTCGAGCTCACGAGCCTCGCTCCCTAGCGCCTCCGCCTCGTATTCCGCCCGTTCCGAGGCGACCTGCGCCCATACATCTTCGACGGTATCCCATTCAAACCCCGCCTTAGCGGCGCGCTTTGAAACCTTCTGCGCCTGCATAAGCGCCGGAAATGCCTTCGGCACGCTATCGAGCAGACCCTCTGGCCGCACTGGGGTATCCGTGCCGTCGTCGGATGCGCGCGACGCTTTTTCCTCACGCTCTGTCCGTTTGACCTGCTCCCAGATATCGAGCACCTCACCGTCCTGTTGGGCCCCTGCGCGCTCGCCAAAAACGTGGGGATGACGGCGGATCAGCTTCTCGTTGAGCTCGCGCGCCACGTCGTCGATGGTAAACTCACCGGCATCGGCGGCAATCTGCGCATGAAGCAGCACCTGCATGAGCACGTCACCGAGCTCCTCGCGCAGATGCTCGACATCGCCCTCCTCGATGCAATCGACCGCCTCGTAAGCCTCCTCGATCATGTTGCGCGCGATCGAGGCGTGCGTTTGCTCACGATCCCACGGACACCCATCGGGTTGGCGCAGACGCCAGATGATCTCGACGAGCGTGTCGAACGAGTCGCGCGCGTTGGCGCGCATCGCCTCATTGCGCTGGAACGATGCGGTATCCATAGGTGCTCCCCTCGGGTGCGATCATGCGGTCTCAGCGCGCGGACGGCAGCGCGCCTGCTCCTCCCATCCTATCCCAAGTGCGCACATGGCTGCCAGATACGCGCGGCGGCGGACGGGGCCGCAGCCTCCGTCCGCCGCCGCTGAGAGCGCTTCGAGCTCAATCGTGCTATGCCTGCGAGAGCGTGCGTGCAATCCACGCGACGTCGTCGGTGGTCTTCATCTTCTCGAGCACCGCCTCGTCCTCGAGCACCTGGCAGATTGCGGCGAGCACTTCGAGATGCTCGTTGCCCTTGCCGGCAATACCGAAGAGCAGATAGGCCTTCTCGCCATCGAAGTCGATGCCCTCGGGATACTGCTGCAGCACAACGCCCGTCTTCACAACCCTATCCTTGGCATCGCCGGTACCATGGGGAATTGCTACACCCATGCCCATGTAGACGCTCGTAAGACGGTCGCGCTCGACCATGGCGTCGATGTAGCCCTCATCGGCGCAGCCCTTCTCTACGAGCAGCTCGCCGGACGCACGAATGGCATCCTCGCGGGACACGGTTGCCAGCCCCACACGGATGTCGTCGGCCGAGATGGCAAGTGCGGACTTCTTCTCAGCTTCCTTCGGGGCCTCCATGGCAGGTGCCGCAACCTCGTCGCCCTTGAGCTCATGGGCCTTCGAGATGGTGGTCAGCGAGGTGTAGAGCGCATCGAGCGCGGGATCGTCGAGGAAGTTGTCGATGGTCACAATCTGAGCCTGTGGGGCGCTCTTGCGGGCGCGCTCGGAAAGCACGCGCTGGCAGACCACGATCACCGCATCGCCGGGAACGGTATCGACGCTCGAGTGCTCGACGGTCAGGTCGGGACGTGCGGCCTTGACGCGGTTGCGGAAACGCGTGGCACCCATGGCGGAGGAGCCCATGCCGGCATCGCAGGCGAACACGATCTTGCCGCCCTCGGTATTGGAGATGACAGCGGCCTCGGAGGTACCCTTCATCTCGCGCATCTGCTCGCTCGCCTGGTCGATGTCGGCCGTGGCCATAGAGCGCACGAGCGGCACCGCGATCACGAAGGAGACGGCGGCGGCAAGCACGACGCCAATGATGTTGGTGACCATGAACTCGGGCGGCGTCATCGACAGGAAGGCGATGATGGAGCCGGGCGAGGCCGCAGAGGTGAGGCCGGTGCCCGTGAAGCTGAACCAAGCGATGGCGCACATGTTGCCCACGATGGGCGCGATGATAACCTTGGGGTTCATAAGGACATAGGGGAAATAGATCTCGTGGATGCCGCCGAAGAAGTGAATGATGACGGCACCGGGGGCAGACTGGCGCGTCTTCGCATCGCGGCAGAAGAAGCAATAGGCCAACAGCACGCCCACGCCGGGGCCGGGATTGGCCTCGAGCATATACATGATGGAGCGGCCGGTTTCCTCCGCCTGTGCAATGCCGATCGGTGTGAAGATGCCATGGTTGATGGCGTTGTTGAGAAACAGCACCTTGGCAGGCTCGATGAAGACCGCAAGCAACGGCATGAGGCTGTACTGCATGAGGATCTGCACGCCGCCCATGAGCACGGCGAGGATGGTCGTCATGATTGGGCCGATGGCAATGTAGCCAAGCATCGACAGCAGCATGCCGAGAATGCCCACGGAGAAGTTATCGACCAGCATCTCGAAGCCGGCGGGCGTCTTGCCCTCCATGAACTTGTCGAACATCTTGATGGCCCAGCCCGCAAACGGCCCCATGACCATGGCGCCCATGAGCATGGTGGTATCGGGCGCGCCGGCGATGCAGCCGATTACCGCGATGGCACCGGTAATGCGTCCGCGGTCGCCCCCTGTGAGATAGCCGCCCTGTGCCGCGATGAGCACCGGAATGAGGTAGCTCAGCATCGGGCTCGCGATGCTTGCGAACTGCTCATTGGGCAACCAGCCCGTCTCGATGAACAGCGCCGTCATGAAGCCCCAGGCAATGAAGGCGCCGATGTTCGGCATCACCATACCGCTCAGGAACTTACCGAATGACGACACCTTGTCTTTAATCGCCATCGTGTCTCCCCTTTCGTTCTTGCTATCGAATCGACATCTGTCATCCTATTGCTTATTGTTTCAACAACAACGTTAATTCCGATATTTCCACTGTAAATGGTAGTTTTAGCTCGGTAAGTGGTAGAAAATGCTTTTGTTTCTATATTTCTAGACTGTTGTCTTGACAATAATAATTGCCGAATTACTATGGTCTCAGCTTTTGTTTCAAAAGGTTTGGAGGCAGATGTGATCTACACCGTCACGTTGAATCCGGCGGTCGACAAAACGGTCTATGTCGACAATTTCGCCATCAACACCGTCAACCGCGCCACCTCCGTGCGCCAGGATGCGGGAGGCAAGGGCATCAATGTCTCCAAGACCATCCAGCAGCTTGGCGGATCGAGCACCGCGGTCGCCGTACTGGGCGGCCCTGCCGGCTCCTTCATCTCGTCGGCGCTCAATGAGATGGGCATCGCCGTGCGCGCTTTCTCAGTAGCGGGCAGCACACGTACCAACACCAAGGTCGTCGACCTGGCATCGAAGACCTACACCGACATCAACGAGCCCGGCGCCGCCGTGACCGAGGAACTGCTCTCGGATGCGCTCGCGATCCTCGCCCTCGAGGTAAACCCCGGCGACATCGTGGTGCTCTCGGGGAGCCTGCCGGCGGGCGCTCCCGCCGGCACCTACGCCACCTGGGCACGCACCTGCCGCGATGCCGGCGCCCGCGTGTTTCTCGATGCCGACGGTGACGCGCTCACCTGCGGCATCGCCGCGAAACCGTATCTCATCAAGCCCAACGAGGTTGAACTTGGCCGGATGCTGGGCCGCGAGCTTCGCGAGATCGATGACATTCTCGGCGCCGCCCGCGAGCTCGTTGAGCGGGGCATCGAGCACGTCATGGTCTCCATGGGCGGCGAAGGCGCGATCTTCGTCTCGACCAGGGGGGCCTGGCGCCTGCGTCAACCCGAGGTCGAGGTGGTCTCAACCGTGGGCGCGGGCGACTCTGTAGTGGCGGCGCTCGCCTACGCCACGAGTGAGATGAAGCCCCTCGATGAAGCCCTGCGCCTCTCCATGGCGGTTGGCGCCGCCACCGTCATGCGCCCCGGCACCGAGCCCGCCCGCCGCGAGGATGTGGAACGCCTGTTCGAGCAGGTAACGATCGAGGCGCTCTAGCAAACGCATTCCGCCTGCCATACAGAAATCCGGCGCGCAGGCGCGCGCCAAGAAAGGAGCAATCATGAAAGCCAAAGCCGTACGTCTCCATGCTGCCAACGACCTGCGTCTCGATGAGTTCGAGCTGCCGCAGATCAAAGATGACGAGGTGCTCGTCAAGGTGATCTCCGACAGCATCTGCATGTCCACCTACAAATGCGCCACGTTGGGCGTCGAGCACAAGCGCGTACACGAGGATGTAGCCGAGCACCCCGCGATCATGGGCCACGAGTTCGCCGGCGACATCGTGGAGGTGGGCGCCAAATGGGCCGACCGCTTCAAGCCGGGCATGAAGTTCACCATCCAGCCCGCCCTCAACTACAAGGGAACCATGTGGAGCCCGGGCTACTCGTATGAGTTCTGCGGCGGCGACGCCACCTATTGCATCCTGCCCGCCGAGGTCATGGAATGCGACTGCCTGCTCGAGTACACCGGCGAGGCCTACTACCAGGCGTCGCTTGCCGAGCCCATGAGCTGTTCAATCGGTGCGTTCCATGCCGCCTACCACACCCAGATGGGCGTCTACACGCATGAGATGGGCATCCGCGAGGGCGGCAAGCTCGCCATCGTGGCCGGCGCCGGCCCCATGGGCCTCGGTGCGCTCACCTACGCGCTGCACTGCGACCGCCGCCCCAGCCTCGTGTGCGTGGCCGACATCAACCAGGACCGCCTCGACCGCGCCGCCGAGCTCTTCCCGCCCGCGGAGATCAAAGCCGAAACCGGCATCGACCTCGTCTTCATCAACAACGGCGCCTACGACGACCAGGTGGCGGCGCTGCGCGAGGTCTCCGGCGGCACCGGCTTTGACGACGTGCTGTGCTATGCGCCCGTCGCGTCCGTCGTGTCGCTGTCGAGCGCCATCATGGGCCGCGACGGCTGTCTCAACTTCTTCGCCGGCCCCACCGACAAGGAATTCAGCGCGCCGATCAACTTCTACGAGGTGCACTACGGCTCGCATCATGTGATGGGCACCACGGGCGGCAACACCGCCGACATGGTCGAGTCGCTCGAGCTCACCGCCGCCAACCGCGTTGACCCCTCCGTCATGGTCACCCACGTGGGCGGACTCGACGCAGCAGCCGAGGCCACGCTCAACCTGCCCAAGATCCCGGGCGGTAAGAAGCTCATCTACACGCACGTCTCGATGCCGCTCACCGCGCTCGAGGACCTGCGCACCAAGGCCGCCGAGGATGAGCGCTATGCCGGCCTTGCCGATATCGTCGAGGCCAACCGCGGTCTGTGGTGCCCCGCTGCCGAGCGCTATCTGCTCGAGCACTGGGCAGAGGCCTGCTAAGCGCCCGGCACGCATGCGTCGCGCCCCGGGCATCCTCACCGCGCCATGCCCGGGGCGCGGAGCCCCAGCCGCCTCGACATCTCGGCCGCCATGTGCCATCTGTTGAGAACTGGTGTGCTCGATGCCATACCACTCGTTCGCCATCTTCGTAGCAACACGCTAAATTACAATGATGCTGGGCTCCATACAGCCCTCCGACATGTGCCCCTCACCTTGGATTTGCCACGGATCCGCTCGAGGGGCACGCGCATATTGCTCGACACGAACCCGCGCGCATCGCGCGCATGCACGCACCGTGTTCGCCTTGCTCACGTTACAATGGGTTTCGTAACAACATCGCACGAGCTTCGGCAAGCAAGGAGCAGCCCATGGAGGAGCGCAGAAACGCCATCGTTGAGTTGGTAAATCGCGAGGGCACCGTCACCTTCTCGCGCATCAAGCAGGAGTTTCCCGATGTCTCGGAGATGACGCTCCGCACCGATCTCAAAGCGCTCGATCAAGATCGCCGGCTTGTACGCATTCATGGCGGCGCGCGATCGGTTGAGTTCGTGGTGGGCTCCGACGGCATGCTTAACGTGCGCAGCTCTCAGCACGCCGATGCCAAGCGCGCCATCGCGCAGAAGGCGCGCGAGCTGGTGCGTCCCGATATCACGGTCTTTCTCGACTCCGGCAGCACCATGACCGAGTTTGCGCGGCAGTTCCCCGATATCCACACGCTCATCTTCACGTGCGGACTCACCTGCGCCACCGAGCTCGCGCGCCTCGAGCGACCGCAGGTCATCATGCCCGGCGGGCATCTCAACCGCTTCTCGCTGAGCATCTCGGGCAGCCGGAGCATCCGCGCCATCTCCAAACTCACCTTCGACCTGCTCTTTTTGGGCAGCACCAACTATGCACCAGAAACCGGCTTCACCTGCGAATCGGACGAGGAAGCCGATCTCAAGCGCAGCTGCATCAAGCAGGCGGGAAAAACCGTCATGCTCATGGATTCAAGCAAGGTGGGGCGTCGCGGGACCTTTCAGTTCTGCGATCTCTCCGATATCGATATCCTAGTGAGTGACGGCAACCTACCCGCCGACATGCTTCAGCGTTGCGCCGACCACAACGTCGAGGTGCTATAGGCAGCTGCGACGCGTCTGCCGGGGCAACAGCGTCGCCGTGCACACCTACGCGGGCAGCACCATGTGGCGAAACGCCTGCTCGAGCGGAAGCCCGCTCTCGTAGATGCCGTAGCTGTGCGTGCCGTCCTTCGGGATGGAAACGCTGCCCGGATTGAACGCCCAGATGCTACCTGCCGCCGCAGGCTCGTTCACCTTGATATGCGTATGGCCGAACAGCAGCGCCGACCCTGCCGGCAGCTTGGGGAGGTTCTCCACACTGTTGTGAAACCCGGCGCCGAAGATATGCCCATGCGTAAGAAACAGCGTGCGCCCCGCGTCGTCGATAAGCTGAGACGATACCGCCATACAGGGGAAGTCGAGCACCATCTGGTCGACCTCCGCCTCGCAGTTGCCGCGCACCGCGACGAGTATGCCGCGGGAAGCCAGCTCGTTGAGCAGCGGAATCACGCGCTTGGGGGCGTAATCGCGCGGTAAGTCGTTGCGGGGGCCGTGGTAGAGCAGATCGCCCAGAAGCACGATGCGATCGGGCGCCTCGGCCTCGACCGCCTCCATGAGGCGCTCGGCCCAATAGGCGGAACCGTGGATATCGGATGCGATGAGAATCTTCATGCCTGCCTCCTGCCGGGTAGCGTGCCAGACGCGCAGCGCGCGCCGCACCCATTGTACCCGCCCCGTCCCGCGCGAGGCGCGATTACCGCGCGCCGGAAATCTCTGCCATCACCTGCTGAAGCGGGATACCTGCTTGCCGTGCGATGGCGGCGACGTCCTCATACTCGGGACGCGTGCGCGTGGCGCCATCCGGCAGCACGACGCGCTTGGCGCGCACCGTGCCCCACGGCGTCTCGAGCGCAACCTCCTCGCGAGCGAGCACGGTGCGCTCGCACGCCCACCGGCGCACGCCGATCGTCGTGGTCTCGGCAAAGATAATCGCCTCGAGGCGCTCAACGTCTCCGGGCAAGGCGATCACCTGCAGCTGCCAAGCGGGACGGTCCTTCTTGCCCAAGATGGGCACCCAATGGACCTCGCGCGCGCCCGACGCGCGCAGGCGTTCGGCGGCGTAGGCGAGCATGTCGCCCGGCGCGTCGTCGATATCGCATTCAAGCCGCACCACCGGGCCCTCGTAGGCAGCATCAAGGGTCGGCTGCGCAGACGACGCGCTCGCGTTGTCCGTCCCGAACGGCACCGCTGCGACGGGGGCATCTGCAAGCTCCTCGATGATCATCGCACGCAGTATGCTCGGCCGCGTATAGGAGCGCTTGCCCGCACCCAGGCCGATTCGCTTCACGCAGAAACGCGTGGGAAGCGCATGCTCGGCGCACGTCGCCGCAACGATCGCCGCCCCGGTGGGGGTCACGAGCTCGCCCTCGACATCGCAGACAGACAGCGGGATGCCGTGCGCCTGCACGATATTGAGGGTTGCCGGCACCGGCACGGGGATGATGCCGTGCTGGCAACGAATGGTGCCGCGGCCGTCTACCAGCGTCGGCACGATCACGCGATCGATGTCGAGGTCGTCAAGCACCACCGCCGCCGCCACGATGTCCACAATGGAATCGACGGCGCCGACCTCATGGAAATGCACGCGCTCGAGCGGAACGGCATGCGCTCTGGCCTCGGCCTCGGCGAGCACGCGGACCAAACGATGCGCCAGCTCGCGGGCGCGCGGAGCGAGCCGGGCCGCATCGATGATGGCGTCGATGTCCGCCGGGCCGCGGTGCTCATGGTGCTCATGGTGCTCATGGGCATGGTGGCCATGCTCGGCAGCGTCGCCATGGAGATATGCCATATCGTGATCGTGACCATCGTGCGCCGCATCGAGCACGACATCGAAGTCGCAGCAGTCGATGCCCGCCTTCTTCACGCGGCCCACGCGCACCTCATAGCCCGCAACCGGCATGCTCGCCAACACATCGCGCAGACGCGCCTCGTTCGCGCCCAGATCGAGCAGCGCGGCGACGAACATATCGCCGCTGATGCCGTTCACGCAGTCCAGATACAACATGTTGCCCATGATTAGCCCCTCGTTTGCTCGCGCCTGGTGCCCGTTTCCGGGCCACCTAGATGATTGATGAGCGATGCCTGGTATGCGGCACCGAAGCCGTTATCGATATTGACCACCGAAATACCGCTCGCGCAGCTGTTGATCATCGCGAGCAGCGCGGTCACGCCACCGAAGTTGGCACCATAGCCCACACTCGTGGGCACGGCGATCACCGGACAGCTGGCAAGCCCGCCCACTACGCTTGCGAGCGCACCCTCCATGCCCGCGATGGCGATGATCACCTGCGCGCGGGCGATGTCCTCGGCATGCGCCAGCAACCGATGAATACCCGCAACGCCCGCATCGCACACCAGCTTAACCTCGTTGCCGAGAAACCGCGCGGTGAGCACGGCCTCCTCGGCAACGAACAGATCGCTCGTGCCAGCGGTGATCACGAGCACCAAGCCGTTGCCGTCCGGCCGGGGCAGATCGCCCACCACGCCGGCATGCGCCGCCTCGTGGTAGGTAAACGCGCAACCGCACGCCGCGAGCTGATCAGCCTTTGTTGCATCGAGGCGCGTGATGAGCACGCGCTGCTGGCCGGCATCGCGCATCGCGGCAACGATACCCGCAATCTGCTCGGCGGTCTTGCCTGCGCCGTAAATCACCTCGGAAACGCCGGTACGCACGCCCCGCGCCGTATCGATGCGCGCATACCCCAGGTCTGTCACAGCATCGAGGTGCACCCGCCGCACCAGCTCGTCGGGCTCCAGCTCGCCTGCGGCAACCGCGCGTGCCAAGCGCTTAAGATCGGCCGCGTCCATGCATGCCTCCGCTTCTTTCTCGGCGGCGTCCCGCCGCGTACACGCTCGCCACCACCGTACATCGAGCACCGTCGATGTCGCGACGCCGTGAATCCACAGGGGCTGCGCACGCGAGGCGGCACTCACTGGTATCCTAGCAACAGTTGGAACCGAACACACGAAAGCGGTGGCACGATGAACAATCGCATGGAAGACGACTTCAGCCAGCTCGATGAGCACGCCACGCCCACGGCGGCTTCCAGCCCCGCGCTCTCGATTGCCTCGCTCGTGCTGGGCATCGCGTGCTTTCTCTGCGGCCAATTCGTCCATTGGGCGATTGCCATCCTGATTGCCATCGCTGCGATCGTCGTTGGCGTGATGGCGCGTCGCCAAAGCGCGCCGAAGCGCGGCTTCGCGCTTGCGGGCATCATCATGGGCGCCGTGTGCCTCATCATGTATGCCCTCATCATCGGCATGCTCGCCTATCATATCGCGCAGATCAACGCCGCGATGTCGGTATAGCCCCGCGGCAGCCCGCTACGCGAGCGCATCCTCCCACGCCGCTTCGCGGAACCCCACCAGCACGGTATCGCCCGCAACGATCAAGGGGCGCTTGACCAACATGCCGTCGGTTGCCAGCAGCTCGAATGCCTCCGCATCGCTCATGCCCGCATCGAGCTTGGCCTTCACACCCAGCTCGCGGTATTTCATGCCGCTCGTATTGAAGAACCGGCGCACGGGCAAGCCCGAGCGCGCCTGCCAGTCGGCAAGCTCGGCCGCCGTGGGGCGGTCCTCCACGATATGGCGATCGGTGTAGGCAACGCCATGGTCATCGAGCCATTGCTTCGCGCGCTTGCAGGTTGAGCACTTGGGGTATTCGAGAAAGAGCACGTCTTCCTTAGTTGCCATGTTGCCTCCTTCGCGTAGATGAGCCTAACGATGTCGCGCATCGAGCTCGCCAGCAAGCTCCTCGATGCTCACGCCGTAGCGCTCGAGTGTCACGAGTAGATGGTACACGAGGTCCGCCGCCTCGTAGCGAATGTGGTCGTGGTCGCGGTCTTTCGCCGCCATGATGACCTCGCTCGCCTCCTCGGCAAGCTTCTTCAGCAGGCTATCTTCCTTGCCGCTCAGCAAACGCGCCGTATAGCTCTCCTCCGGCGACGCCTCGCGCCGCTCATGGATCACGCGGGCCAATCCCTCGAGCGTTGCACCGATATTTCCATCGCGCACATGCGCTGTTCGCTCACCCATGCCCCTCACCTTTCTTCGTACAGTTTCACTTTTTCAGGTATTCAATAGATTAAGCGGGGGCCGTCGAGTATCCCGCGCCGTCGAGCACTATCGCACCTCTTTGACACAGGAGTTTCTCCAGCCCCCGCAGCGTGCTACTAGGCACCCCGGAGCAAAACCATTGCATGCCTGCATTTTCGTCATCGCAAGGTGTAAATCGCCCGCCCCTTACGTCAGTCGCCGGAAAAAGCAGCTGCGCGCGCCGGTGTGGCAGGCAGGTCCGGGCGAGTCGACCTTCGCGAGCAGCGTGTCGGCATCGCAATCAACAAGCAGCTCGCGCACGTGCTGCATGTTGCCGCTCGTTGCGCCCTTGTTCCAGAGCTCCTGGCGGCTCCGGCTCCAAAACCATGTTGTGCCCGTCTCGAGCGTGAGGCGCAGCGATGCGGCGTTCATCCACGCCACCATGAGCACCTCGCCGGTATTGTATTGCTGCACCACACAGGGCACCAGCCCGTGCGCATCGAACTTCACCGCATCGATGTCCACCGTATCGATTGGCATCGCGACCTCCTTGCCGTTTGCCACACGCACCTAGAAATCGAGGCGCACCGGAATCCCCTGGCTCGCCATGTACTCCTTCACCTGGCGAATGCTGAACGTCCCAAAGTGGAAGACGCTCGCAGCGAGCACCGCGTCGGCCTCACCCTCGATGACGCCTTCCGCAAAATGCTCGAGCGTGCCCACGCCACCCGAGGCGATCACGGGAATGGGAACCGCGCGCGCCACCGCGCGCGTGAGCGCGAGGTCGAAGCCCTCTTTGGTGCCGTCGCGATCCATGCTGGTCAGCAGAATCTCGCCGGCACCGCGGCGCGCGGCCTCTTCGGCCCACGCTACCGCATCGATGCCCGTGGGCGTGCGTCCGCCCGCGGTGTAGACCTCCCAGCGATCGGCGCCCGGCGCACCAGGCGCGCCGACGCGCTTCGCATCGATGGCGCAGATGACCGCCTGGCTTCCAAACATCGCCGCCGCCTGGGTGATGAGCGAAGGATCCTTCACGGCAGCCGAGTTCAAGGACACCTTGTCGGCACCCGCCGCCACCATCTGCCGCATGCCCGCCAGGTCGCGGAACCCGCCGCCCACGGTATAGGGAATCGAAAGCTCGCGCGCTGCACGAGACGCCATATCGATCGTGGTTGCGCGGTTGTCGCTCGTCGCAGTGATGTCGAGGAAGATGACCTCGTCCGCACCCTCGCGATCGTACGCAGACGCCAGCTCAACAGGATCACCCGCATCGCGCAGCGAAACGAAGTTCACCCCTTTTACCACGCGCCCCGCTTTGACATCGAGACACGGAATCACGCGCTTGGTAAGCATCGCGTTAACCTTTCTGCGAAGATGCCGCGGCGAGAGCATCGGTTAGCGAGAAGTTGCCCTCGTAAAGCGCGCGCCCGATGATAACGCCCTCGATCGCATCGTCGCCCAGCTGCGCCAGCGAGCGAACATCGTCGAGCGTGGAGACGCCACCGGATGCCACCACGGGAAACCCTGCCAGCTGGGCAACATGGCAATATGCCGCCGCATCGATACCGGTTTGCATGCCATCGCGCGCGATGTCGGTAAAGACCAGGTGCTTGAAGCCCAGGCTGGTAAGCTGGCCCACCACGTCGTCGAGGCTGCGCGCCACATCGTCGCGCCAGCCGTTCACCTTGACCTCGCCGTTGCGCGCGGCGACATCGGCAACGAGGACATCGCCAAACGCGCGCGCCGCGACCTCGGCGAATCCGGGCTCGAGCACGAGCACCGTGCCCAGCGAGATACGCTTGCAGCCATATGCTACGAGCTCATCGATGCGTGCGAGCGAGCGAACGCCGCCGCCCACGTCGACCGAGATGCCCTCGACACCGCAAATGCGCTCGATCGCGCGCGCGTTGGCGGCGCGGGCGTCTTCGTCTTCCTCGAGAGCCGAGGACAGATCGACCACATGGATCCAGCGGGCACCCTGCTCGGCAAACGATTGGGCAACCGCCACCGGATCGTTGGAATATACCTTCATGCGGCTGCGATCGCCGCGCTCAAGGCGCACGACCTTGCCGTCTATCAGATCGATAGCGGGAAACACAATCATGAACGATCACCTCCTGATGCACCGGACACGCGAGCAATCGCCGTGAAGTTCGCGAGCATCTCGAGCCCCAGCACCGACGATTTCTCTGGATGGAACTGGCAGCCATAGATGTTGCCCGTGCCTATGATGCAAGGAAAGCTGCGCACATAATGCGTGCGCGCGAGCACGATGGAAGGATCGCAGTCGTCGTCAAGCGCGTACGAGTGCGTGAAGTACACGTTGGCGCCCTCCGCCACATGCGCGAGCAGCGCGCTTGCCTGCCCTGCCGGCGTGAGGTGCATCTGATCCCAGCCCACGTGGGGCACCTTGAGCCGACGCGACGAAAGCCGCGTGCACGAGCCCTCGAGCACGCCGAGGCCGCGCACCCAGCGCTTGCCTTCGGCCTCGAATATCGCACCCGGCGCCAGACCGGTACCGCGCGCGTCCGAAGCGACAACCGGCTCGGCGCCGCTCCCCTCCGAAGGCACCCCTTCGTCACCGCGGGAAAACAACAGCTGCAGCCCCAGGCAGATACCCAAAAACGGCGTTCCCGCCGCAACGGCATCGATGACGGCGCGGTCTTGTCCGCGCTCGTGCATGAAGGTGATGGCATCGAAAAACGAGCCAACGCCCGGCAGCACGATGCCGTCGGCGGCTGCGATCTCACGCGGGCTGTCGGTAACCAGCGCCCGCGCACCCGCGCGATCAAGACCGCGCGCCACACTCGATAGGTTGCCCTTGTGGTAATCGACCACCGCGATCGTTGGCGTCTCCATCGCCCTGCCTCTCATGCTCGCTCGCGTGCCCGCGCGCACCCGCTATAACGATCCCTTGGTAGAAGGCACGCCCTCTACGCGCGCGTCATGCTCGCACGCAAGACGCATGGCGCGGCCCACCGCCTTGAACGCCGCCTCGATGATATGGTGCGCGTTCTCGCCGGCAAGCTCGCGCACATGCAGCGTCACGCCCGCATCGCGCGCGAAGGCGTAGAAGAACTCCACCGCGAGCTCGGTGTCGAAATCACCCACCCGAGGCGCGGCGATGGGGAGCTCGCAATATGCCTGGCCTCGGCCGGAGATATCGACCGCCGCCATCACGAGCGTCTCGTCCATGGGAATCGCCACATCGGCGAAGCGTCGAATGCCGCGCTTGTCGCCCAGCGCCCGGGCAAACGCCTGGCCCAGCACGATGCCCGTGTCCTCCACGGTGTGATGCGCATCCACCTCGGTATCGCCCAGCGCCTCGACATGCAGGTCGAACAGTCCATGACGCGCGAAAGCGTTGAGCATATGGTCGAAGAACGGCACGCCCGTCGTGATATCGCATGCGCCCGTGCCATCGAGATCGAGCGTGAGCGTGATGTCGGTCTCGCCGGTAACGCGCTGCACGGTCGCCGCGCGTGCGGCGGGCTTGGCGGCAGCGGCTTCGGCCGCCTTTGCTGCAGCGGACTTCTTATAGACGGTCATCGCGTCTCCTTTCCCAACGAGCCGTATGCAACGAGCTGCTCGAGAGCGTGCAGCACCGCATTGTTTTCTTCAGGTGTACCCACGGTGATGCGCAAGCAGTCGGCAAGCCCCGGCGCGTAGCTGAAGTCCCGCACAAGAATCGAGTATTCGTCGCGCAGGCGCGCGCGCACGCGGCTTGCTTCGGCCATGCGCACCAGGAGGAAATTGCCCTGGCTCGGCCAGACACGCACGCCGGGTATCGACCCGAGGGCCGCCGCCATGCGCTCACGCTCGGCACGAATCGTCTCGACCACCGGCTCGAACACCGCACGCGAGCGCACCGCCGCCACGGCGGCCGCCTGCGTGAGCACGTTGACCGAGTAAATCTGGCGAATCGCCGCGAACACCTCGATGATATCGGGCGCGGCCAGCACGTACCCGCAGCGAATGCCCGCCGAGCCAAACGCCTTGGAAAGCGTGTGCAGCACCACGAGGTTATCGTGGCATGCCAAGAGCGGCTCCGCCGTGGTGCCCGCATCGGCGAACTCGCCGTACGCCTCGTCGACCATCACCAGGCCGGGGCATGCCGCGCAAACGCGCGCGATAAGGTCGCGCTCGAGCACGTCACCGGTGGGATTGTTGGGCGAGGTAAGGATCACCATATGCGCCTGCTGCGCAGCCTCCACCAGCGAAGCAGCATCGACGCGCATCGTGTCCGCGTCGCGCCATACGCGCACGACATCCGTCTGCGCCAGGGAAGCGAAGAAGGCATACTCGCTAAAATCGGGCGGGCAGGTAACGAGTGTTCGTCCCGCGCCGCCAAAGGCGAGCAAGAAGTTATAGAGCAGCTCGTCGCCGCCATTGCCCACACATACCTGCTCGGGCGCCACGCCGTGCCATGCAGCCAGCTCGCCCCGCAGCTCGTCCGACATGGGGTCGGGATAACGGTTGAGCGGCGTTGCCGCGAGCGCCGAGACGACGGCGTCGTGCACCGGCGCCGGCAGCGGGTACGTGTTCTCGTTTGCCGAGAGATTGATGCGCGTGGGCGTGAAATTGGGATCATAGGGCTCGATGTCCGCGAGATGCGGCTGAACGAGCGCCCGCATGCGCTCCGAAAGCTGCGCCATCGCCATCACGCCTCAGGCCGTGTCGCGCCATCGGCGACCGTCTGGGCATCATCGTCCGGCCAGGCAATGCGGCCGAGATCGACGCCGGCGAGCGCATCGAGCGAGACAGCTTCCTCGCCTTGCTCGAGCACGCGACGCCTGAGTCCAGCCGAGAGCGCGTGCGCCCAGAGACCCTCACCCTCCGCAAGCCGCTGCGTTGCCGGCGCATCGGCCAGAAGGCCTTCGGGCGTGTAGCAGATCACCGACGAACGCTTGACGAAATCCTCGACGGAAAGCGGGTTGGAGAACACCGCAGTACCGCCGGTGGGCAGCGTATGGTTGGGACCTGCTACGTAATCGCCCAGCGGCTCCGAGCTCCATGCACCCACGAAAATGGCGCCGGCGTTGCGAATCGAGCCGAGCAGGCCCATGGCGTCGGCGCAATGTAGCTCGAGATGCTCGGGCGCGATGGTATTGACCGCATCGACCGCGGCGGCTCGATCGGGAGCGATTACGATGGCCCCCTCGTTTTCCAGCGAGGTTCGCGTGATGTCGGCGCGCGGGCTCTGCGCCACAAGCAGCTCGACGGCACGCTCGACCTCGCGCGCGAACGCCTCGTCGGGCGTCACGAGGTAGCATGCCGCCAGCGGATCGTGCTCGGCCTGGGCCATGAGATCAGCGGCGACCACAACGGGGTTCGCGCTGGCATCGGCTAGCACGCAGACCTCGCTAGGGCCGGCGATCATATCGATGCCCACATCGCCCGAAACGAGTTGCTTGGCAGCGGCGACGTAGGCGTTGCCCGGACCGGTGATCTTATCGACCCGCGGGATGGACTCGGTGCCATAGGCAAGCGCAGCGATGGCCTGCGCGCCGCCGATCGTATAGATCTCGTCGACACCGGCGACGCGCGCCGCGGCAAGCGTATAGGGCGAGAGTGGGGGCTCGCCCGGCGCGGCATCGCGCTGGGGCGGCGTCACCATGACAATGCGCTGCACGCCCGCAACCTTAGCGGGAATAGCATTCATAAGCACGGTGGACGGGTACTGCGCGCGCCCGCCCGGCACGTAGATGCCCGCCGCCGCGACCGGCGTCACCTTGACGCCCAACATGGTGCCGTCGGCACGCGTGGTGAACCAGCTCTGGGTAACCTCGCGCTCGTGAAAGTCGCGAATCTGGCGCGCCGCCTTCTCGAGCGCGCTCACGAATGCCGGATCGAGACCCTCGAGTGCGCGATCGATGGCCTCTTGGGGCAGCCGGAAGCTCGCAAGCTCGACGCCGTCGAACTCGTGCTCAAAACGGCGCAACGCCGTGTCGCCACCCTCGCGCACCTGCGTCACAATGTCGCGGGCAGCTGCCTGAATCTCGGCGGGCAGCACGCCCTTGCGGGAAAGTTGAACGGGTGCCAGGCGCTCGCCGGCACCAAGAACGATGGTCTTCATTTCGCTCCAATCTCGCACGCGGCCAGGCGCCGCGCGAGCTCGCGCACGCGCGGATCGAGGCGGGCGCACCCCGGGTTGGCAAAGAAGCGCGCCGTGCAGGTCATGATCTCACCGGTGATAACCAGGTTGTTCTCGCGCAGCGTGGTGCCCGTTGCCGTGATGTCTACAATGCGGTCGGAAAGCCCCACGATGGGTCCGAGCTCGATATTGCCGTGCAGCGATACGATATCCGCCGCGATGCCGCGCTGGGCGTACCATGAAGCGGCGATCTTGGGATACTTGGTTGCCACGCGCAGGGTGCCGCGACGGGTATACGCGCGCTTGGTTGCCTCCGCGCGACCAGCTGGCTCCGCCTCGATGAACCGGCATGCGCCGTACCTCAGGTCGATAAGCTCGAGCAAATCGAGATCGGCCTCGATGAGCGAGTCTCGGCCGCAAAAGCCGCAATCCGCCCCGCCGCACGCCACGAATGCCGGAGCATCGGTGGCGCGCACGATGACAAACTCGACGTCGCCCAGCGAACACGGGGCGTCTGCGTGGGAGCCGGCAACCTCATGCGAGGAAATGATCAGTCGGCGACCCGGATCACGCAGACCGGAAACATCGAGCCCGGCGCGCTCGAGCGCCTCGATGGTGCCCGGATTGAGCGATCCCTTGGGCACCGCGATGCGCAGCGGTACCTCAGAGGGAGCCCCGCACGCCGCCGACGCACCCGGCGCGCAGCCATCAAGCGCCTCCTCCAGGCGCTCAAGCGAAAACGCGAAACCGGCGGCGGGCACATGCGCGCACGCAGCAAATACGTTATCGAACACGTCGTCATAGCGACCGCCCGAACCCAGCGCATCGGACATGCCGGCGGCGTAGGCCTTGAACACGAGCCCCGTGTAGTAATCGAACGAGTTCATGATGGAAAAATCGAACGACAGCGCGCAAGCGCGGTCACCAAGCCGGGCATAGAGCCCCCGGAGCTCGGCGGTTGCTTGCTCGGTCACGCCCGCGCTCGCCAGCAGCTCGTCCACACGATCGAGCGCCTCGAGGCCTCCGTGCTGGCGCGGCAGCTCGGTGATCGCACGCGCCATCGCCTCCGAAACGCCGCTTTGCGCCACGCGATTATCCAGATCTACAAAGTTGTTCGCGTGAACGAGTGCGAGCGCGTCGATGGCGAGCGCCGCATCGTCGCAACGCGCGAGCAGCAGCTGGAACGGCAGGACGCTACCGCACACCATGCGGCAATCGGGCACCCCCAGCGCCTCCATGGCCTCGATGGCGAGCGCGACCATCTCGGCATCCGCTTCGGCGCCGCCGTCGCCCACAAGCTCAAAGCCCAACTGGGTGAACTGCCGCGCCATGCCGGCAAAGCGCGCCTGCTCGCGCACAACCGGCGCTTCGTACCGCAGGCGCAGCGGCAGCGCGTGCTGCTTCAGGCGCGACGACACAAGCCGCACGATGGGCAGCGTATTGTCGTGACGCACCACGAGCACGCGGCCATCGTCGTCAAACAGCTTGAACGGTGTGTCGGCCATACGCCCGCCACTCGCCTCGAGCGTCACGCGATCTTCAAGCAGCGGCGTTTCTACCGGCAGATACCCATGTGTCCTGAAGACCGCGCGCACCGTCTCGGCAATCCGCTCGCGCGTCGCGGCCTCCTCGGGCAGGATGTCTCTGAACCCCCATGGCGTTACGGCCATGCACCTACCCCCTCATCCAGCCCGCGCGGCAGTACCGCCCGGGCGCTCCATTACGCGCACATTTTCACGCATGGACTTTATCATAGCGGAGTGTCCAGCCAGAGGCGGTAGGCTGTAACCATCGTGTAACGCTCCAGAACCGAGGGGCTCGGGCGCAATCCCATCTTTTCCGGATGCGCGGATGCGTTTTTCAGTCTCTCAATGGTTTAAAGACGGCATCTGGAGTAGGCATGCATGCCGCAGCTCTTAATCGAGCTCTCTACCTGCAGGTTCTTCAACGTGCCTTCTTGACTACTCAGCCCATCCCCGCCCAACCATTGAGTATCTGAAAAAACAGACGCCGTGCCCAAAAAAACCATCCGCCGCGAAGCCCGTACGCCTGGAAAGGAAGGCGGCGTCATAAGGCACACGACGGATGGTCTGGAAAGGGAGGTTCGCATCTCCCACATATGGGTCGAGCTCAGCACGGCGACGCGGCAAGCGAGCGCGAAGGGATGCGCTAGTCCATCCACTCGCCACCGGTGAGCTTGATCGACTGGCCCGTGAGGTAGCTGGAGTTATCCGTCAGCAGGAACACGGCGGCGTTGATAACGTCCTGGATATCAACGAGGCGATGCATGGGGATGTTCTTCTTGAAGTACGGCAGCACCTCTTCGGGATCGAGGTCGCGTTTCTTTGCGTACTCGTACTTCAGGCGATCCCACATCTCAGTGGGAACGATACCCGGGCAAATTGCGTTCACACGAATATTCTGATCGGCAAACTCCTTGGCGATAGATTCGGTGAGTCCCTGCACGCCGAACTTGCTGGCGCAGTAGATGGTCTGCCACGAGCTGGGTTTCTTGCCCGACAGCGAGGACATGTTCAAAATCACGCCGCCGCCATGCTCAAGCATCTTGGCAACCGCCACCTGGCAGCAAAGGAACACGCCCTTGAGGTTAACATCGATGGTGAGGTCCCACAGCTCCTCGGAGCTATCCAGAAACGGCACCATGCGCGACACGCCGGCAGAGTTGACCCACGAATCGATAGCGCCAAAGCGCTCCTCAACCTCATCGGCCGCCTGCTGGATAGCAGCCTTATCGGTCACGCTCACGTGATAAAACGCAGCGGTGCCGCCAGCGGCAGCGATCTCGTCGGCCACCTTGGTGCCATGCTCGTCATCCAAATCGAAGATGGCGATCTTGGCCCCGCGCTGCGCAAAGTCGTGCGCCATCGCGGCGCCCATGCCGCTTGCCGCGCCCGTGATAACGAACACGCGACCATCCATACGCTCGGTATTCATGATGTGGATCCTCTCGGTACGTTGACGACGCTCCGCATTGCGGGGCGATATAGGGGTTTACTTGAGAAATTCGGCAATCGAGACCGGCTTGTCCTGCGGCATCACCTGAACGAACACGTTCACACCGCGGTCGACCAGCTCCTTGAAGCACGCGTTCTCGTCTTCACTCGTAGAGATGTTCTTGTAGAGCACCGAGCGATTGGCGCGGGCGCCCATGCCGCCCACGTCGATCTCGTCGATGTCGATGCCGTGCTGAACCAGATACAGCAGCGCCTCGGGACCCTTGACCAGAAGAATCGTGGGCGCATCGAGCCCCTGCGAGAAGAATTCGACACCCTCCTCCTTGGTGAAGATGCCAATGGCGATCTCCTCAGGGATGGCCATCTCAAGGACTTCGATCATGTACTCGTCGGCGGCGGTACCGTCGTCGACGATCACAACCTGGTCGGCGTGCTTGTTCTTGATCCAAGCGGTCATAACCTGGCCGTGAATCAGGCGGTCATCAATGCGCGTGAGCACTAAGTTTTGCACGTTTCCTCTTTTCTGTATCGTTGGGGCTAACTACCTTCACACCCACAGCCAGCGGCTGCTGGGCCTTCTCGAGCAGCGTATCGATGGTGTCGTCTTCCGTGCGCTCAATCGCAAGCGTCATGAGCATGGGGACGTTCACTCCGGAGACGATGCCGATCTTATACGTGCTTCGCAGGTACACGGCGCTGTTGAACGGCGTACCGCCGGCGATATCGGTGAGCACGAGCACGCCGCGATCATCCTGCGCAATGAGCTCGTCCAACATCTGAGATAGGCGCTCGCGATACGCCTCGGGCGCGGTGCCCGGCACGAGGCTCAGCGTGCGCACGCCAAAGTCGTCGCCCGACACCATCTTGAGTGTGTCGATGAGCCCCTCGCAAAACGCGCCATGGCTAATCAACGCAATCTGAATCATGGTTTTCCTCCTCTCCGCCATCTGATACCAGGCTGGTATACTTTGCGAATTGGGGAGACGACCGGGGGTGACGATCTGGGAAGATTCCCCCGGCCGCCTGCCTGCGAATCAGCTGATTGCTCAGCCGAATGCACCGTTTAGCCCACGTAGCCGAGAATGCCGGTGAAGTAGCCGAGGATACCGACTACGAAGATGGCGACGATGATCCACAGCGTGTTGACCTTCTTGCGGAGCATGGCCCACACGAGCATGGTGATGCCCAGCGGAATGAGACCAGGAGCGAGCGAATCGAGCACGCTCTGAATGCTGGTGACGCCCTCGCCCACGACGATCTCGAGCGGCGTGTTCACGGCAACGCGCGTGGCGGCCATGGCGCCCACGACCATGAGGCCGACGATGGAGAACGCGTTCACGATGCGATCAATCGTGCCGTTCTTGAGGATGCGGAGCAGGCTCGATTTGCCCTGCTTATAACCGGTCATGAACATGAAGTAGCCGCAACCAAAGATGCATGCCTCGAAGATCACGAAGGAGAGGATCGGGCCGAGGTAGCTGCCCTCGAGCGCCATCGAGCAGCCGATACCGAACAGCGTTGGGAACAGGATGCCCTGCATGACGGTGTCGCCGATACCAGCCACGGGACCCATGAGGCCGGTACGCACGGAGTTGATATCCTCGGCGGTGACGTCGGCGCCGTTGGCGCGCGCCTCCTCCATGGAGCACGCGATACCGTTGATGATGGGGCCAACCGTGAAGACCTCGGAGTTGTAGAAGACCATGTACTTCTTGAGCTCCTCGACCTGGCGCTCATGGCTATCGTACAGCGCGCGAATCGGGGTGATCATGAGGTTGGCGGCGCCAAGGGCCTGCAGGCGCTCGTAGTTGTAGCATGCCTCGGTGGAGGTGGTCCACAGCCAGGTCTTGACGAGCGTGCTCTTGGAGAGGCGCTTGGTGTACTCGAGATCCTGCGCGGCGACAGCGTTCTCGACCGCAGGCGTCGCGGCAACCTCGACCGTGTCAACTTTCTTGTTGACAGACAGGCGCTTCACGGCCTTCTTGGCAACCTTCTGGACACCCTCGTTGTCACCCAAGAAGGTGATGATAGCGATGATGGCAGCAAAGATGGAAATCGCGGTCAAACCAAGGCCGGAGTATGCGGTGAGGAAGAAGCCGCCGAAGAACCACGGGATCAGCTTGGGCTTGCCAAGGTAGTTGAGGAGCATGGCGACGCCGAGGGCGGGCATGATGCCGCCGACAACCTCGAGCGCGTTGATGACATCCTCGGGGACGGAGTTGATGAAGTTCTGAGCCCAATCGCCGCCGAACATGATCATGAGGAACACGGGCACGCCGTAGAGCAGCGCGGCCATGCAGCAGGAGGGCACGAAGTTCATGAGGCGGACGCCGCGGATGTTGCCCTTCTCGAGCAGGCCATCGGCGATGTGAATCCACGCGGCGTTTACCGTCATGTACACCTGGTTGAGCAGCAGGCCCAGAAGCGACAGGGGAACGGCGAACGTGGCGGCCATCGAGGGGTCGGCGCCCGAGATGAGCACCATGACGGTGCCGAAGATACCGGCCACGATGGTGTTGCTGGGCATGGTACCACCAGCAGAGATCCATCCCAGGTAGATGAGCTGGATGTTGGCGCCCGCGAGCATGCCGGTCATGGGGTCACCCATGAAGAGACCGACAAGCGTACCCGTGGTCAGCGGGTAAACGAGGCACTTAGTAACCGGGCCGAAGAACCACCATTGGCCCATGGTTGCAAGGATCGCAACCAAGAGAGCGGAAATGACCATGTGTCATCCTCCCTTGCTCCTAGTGTTCGCCGCTCAGGCGAACCATGACCTTACCCTTCCGTGCATGTTCTTGCGTCTTGAGCTCCCCTCCCATCTCCTCGAGCGTAAGTTCTGCGCTGATGATCTTCTTGGTATCAAGCCGTCCGCTCGCGAGGATATTGATCGCGCGGGCGGTGGTTTGCGGATTGAGGTACGAGGTGTAGATCGAAAGTTCCTTGGTATACGCCTCGAACTGGTTGAACGAGATGGGCTGCTCAGGGTCGCCGAGGCCGAACAGCAGCACCTTGGCGTTCTTGCCGGCGATACGGATTGCCTGCTCCATGGTTGCTTTGAGACCGATGCACTCGATTACGTAGTCGGCGTTCACGGTGGCGCACACATCCTCGATCTCTGCGTCCGTCACCGCCATATCGGCGCCCATCTCGAGCGCGATCCGGCGCTTGCCCTCCTCGCGCTCGACAACGATGACCTTGCCCGGCCCCGTCATCATGATCAGCTGGAGCATGAGCGAACCGATGGCCCCCATGCCGTACATCACCACGGTCTTGCCGCTTTCCATCTTGATGAGATCGAGACCGTGGATGGCGCACGACAGCGGCTCGGCAAACGCGGCGTCCTCGAGATCGAGCTCGTCGGGGATGTGGTAGACGTTTTTCTGCGGCGGGTACACGTAGTCCGCAAAGCCCTTGGCAACGCCATGGCGATCGACGCAGAAGTTGGGCAGCCCCTGCTGGCACCAGATGCAATCGCCGCAACCGAAGCTGGGATCGCACGCCACCCGGTCACCCGGCTTGAAGAAGGTGCACTCGGGTCCCACAGCCTCGACAATGCCCGAGCACTCATGGCCCAAGATGATGGGCGGCACCACGACGCTCGCGCCGTTTTTGCCCTGGAACTTATGGATGTCCGTACCGCACAGGCCGCACCACGCCACGCGGATCTTGACCTCGCTGCCCACCGGCTCGCGATCCGGCACCTCACGCACCTCGTAGGTATAGTCTCCTGTGTAGAAGCCAGCCCTCATGTCAGCGCACATCCTTTCGAATCGTCCACAACAACACATGCCAGCTGGGTCGATATAGGCCCTCTAGCTGCGCATTCGTACACGTTGTATAGAATTCAGAATATACGTATGTTTGGGCTTAGCAACAATGCGGCACTGGTATTACCGCCTGAACGTCAAAACGCCTGCGCACGGGATATTATAACGTTATGTTGTAACAACTGGTATCTGTCGGGCGGCTACCGATCGAGCTCGATCTCCATGCGGTAGTAATCGGGCCGATAGAACGAATCCACGAATTCACGTGGCTCATCATGCTGGTCGTACGAGATGCGCGTCACGTGGATGAGGGCAGACCCTTCGGGCACGCCGAGGAATTTCGCATGAGCCACGGTGGCGCACGATGCCGAGACGGTCTGGTTGGCCCATTTCCATACCACGCCGCATTCGTTGTTCACATAGGAACGGAGCGATTCCCGGCTGAAATCACGCACGATCGCCTCGGGAAAACGCTCGTTCTCGTAGTAGTTAAACTCGATGAACGCCGGCTCGGAGTCGAGCAGGTGCAACCGGCACAGCCGGTACAGACTTGTCCCCTCGTCTACCCGCAACTGCTTTGCCAGCGATCTACCTGCGGGGATAATGCTTGCATCGACCTGCACCTTGCTGGGCAGCGCGCCCTGTCGCATGCAGCGGCACTCGTAGTTGCGCACGTGCTGCAGCGAGGTGTCGGGCACGTTCGAGATCACAACCGAACCAAACCCGCGCCGCTTCTCGATGAGGCCGTTCGCTGCGAGCATCTCCATTGCGCGCCGCGCCGTGATGCGCGAAACGTCATAGCGCTTCATGAGCTCCGTCTCGGAAGGGATGCGGTCGCCCACCTGGTACACGTGGTTGATAATGTCCTGGAAGACAATGTCGTATAGCTGGGAGTACAGATTCTCTCGAGCGTTCAATGTCACTGCGCGGCGCTCCGCCATCTCGCCCTCCCCGTATGCAAACCCATGAGTGAAAAAGATGAACAGTTATCATACACCCGGTTTGCGGGGATTGGTTTTGCGCACCATCTTTTTTTCGGCATACGCTCGGCCGGCGCAGCCCGCATGAGCTGGAACGCAGAGGGCAAAACACCCCTTGTCATCGAACAGCACAATGCACGCAAGACGTGAGACCTCTCTGGTGGCATGACCTCGCGTGCAGCTCCGCTGACAGAAGCTTTTCCTCAGGTCGTGAAGCTGTTTTTTCAGCTTCGCAAGAGTTCAGTGCCGGACCTCCGAGTAGCGACGCATGTTACCGACATCAAGCAAAACCTTTACCTGCGCATTCTTCGATGCACAAACAGGTCTACTCAGGGCATTCCCACTAAACCATTGCGTACCTGAAAAACCATCAACCCTGTTCGCCACGCACCATGCGCGTCAGCGTGTCAAAACGCCGAAATCGCTAAATCAGCCCGAAATGGCGGCATGCGGTGGCAACGCCGTCGTCCTGTACGGAATCGGTGATATAAGCTGATGCCTTCTTGATGCTCTCGAGTGCGTTGCCCATGGCCACGGGCGTCTCGACCACCTGAAGCATGGGCAGGTCGTTTTCGGAATCGCCGAACGCGTAGGTGTCCTCGACACCGTGGCCCAAAATCTCAAGCGCTTGGCGCACGCCCCAGCCCTTGTCGATGCCCTTCTGGCCGTATTCGCCGTAGCCAATGCCCAGATCGAAGCGCGTGTAATGCTCGAGGCAGAAGTCGTCCACCCGTTTGAGCGCATCAAGCTGGCTCGCCTCATACGAGAATTTGTTGAAACGCAGGTTCGAGAGCTCGCGCATCTGCGAGAAATTGCATGCGGTGGGAATATCGGTGTTGCCAGGATAGTTGCCGCCGCCTGGCACGAGCGTTACGCATCCTTCTGTGCCCTCGAAAATAACCGAGGCGCCCACGTCGACCAGGCGATTGACCGTCTCCTCGAGCACATCGACCGGGATGACATGCTCCTTGATCACGGCACCGCCTACCGAAACGCATGAGCCCGCACCAGTGATAAGACCGGCGGGAGCAAGATCGAGCAGCGATTGCGATACCAGGCACAACGGCCTGCCCGTGCAGATGAACGTCTTATGCCCGCGATCGCGCAGCGCAAGGAAGGCATCGCGCACCGCCGGCGTGGGATGAGCCTTGGCAACCACCTCGAGCGCGTCCATCGCAGGCGGGTGATAGATGATCGTGCCGTCAACATCGAAGAACAGCACCGCGTACTCTGCAGCCTGCATGCCTGGCTCCTAGCGCTCGAAAAAGTTGGATGCACATGACGCGCACCCGGAACTCGGGCGCATCTCGTATTTCATCATATAATGATGCGCATCGTCACGTATCCCACGAAAGCGCTGCCATGGAATTCTACGCAACCTGTCCAACTGGGTTTGAAGCCCAGCTCGCCCGCGAGCTGCGGAGCCTCGACATCCCGCGCGTGCGTCCGCTCAAGGGGCGCGTTGCATTTGAAGGCGCGCAGCGCGATGCCTATCGAGCGTGCTTATGGTCGCGCCTTGCGAGCCGCGTGCTCGTCGTGCTGGGGCGTTTTTCGTGCCGGGACGCCGATGAGCTCTACGAAGGAGCCTATCGTCTGCCGTGGGAGGACGTGGTGCGGCTGCGCGCAACCATCGCCGTGGGCGCCTCGGGCACCACGCCGCAACTCAAGAACACCCACTACAGCGCACTGTGCGTAAAAGACGCCATCGTCGACCGCATGATCGACGAGACGGGGCGCAGGCCCGCCGTGGACACCAAGCACCCGGACGCACGCATCGCTGTCTCGATTCAACGCGATCGCGCAAGTGTAAGCCTCGACCTCTCAGGTGAGGCGCTGTTCAAGCGCGGACACCGCGGCGCTCTCGACGTGCGCCCCGACTACGCTGCCCTGGTGCTCGCCAGCGCCTCATGGCCCGATACGTGTCGCACGGCCACGCGGCCCGTCTTGGTTGACGCCTCGCCGCAGGCGGGCGTGCTTGCCCGCGAGGCCGACGACGAGCTGCATCGCCGCGCCCCCGGCCTCGAACGCCGGCACTGGGGCTTTGAGGGCTGGGCGCAGCATGACGCGACCGCCTGGATCGCTGAGCGCGAGGCGGCGCGAGAAGAAGCGCAGCGCCACCGCGATGCCGCCGGAAGCATCCTTGCCTTGGGGGCGCATAGCGCAAGCGATGCCGAGCTCAACCAGGCAGAGGCGACCGCCATCGCGGGCAATCTGCTCACGCTTTCCGCAAGCCGGCTGCCCCTTACGTTGAACCTCGTCACCCAGCTGTGCGCTTCGCCTGCTTTCAAAGATGCCCCCGTTGCCCTCTTGAGCGCCGGCGCGGCGCCCTGCGCGCTCCCCGGAAGGCCCCGCCCCACAACCACCATCGTGCGTCCCGGCAACGAGGAGGCGGTTCTCGCCGCCTATCCGCCCGCCGATGCGCATGCCAGCCAAGCAGAGGATGCGGGCAACGCCTCGCCCGCCCTCCGCGCATCCGCGACCGTAGATGTTGGCAACGGCAAGCCGGTCCCCGTGCTCGTACCCGCCTCCGAGCAGTTTGCCCGCCGCCTGCAGAAGGTGGCGCGGCTGCGCCGGCGATGGGCAAAGCGCGAGGGTATCAGCTGCTACCGCGTCTACGACGCCGACCTCCCCGATTACGCGGCGGCCATCGATCTGTTCATCGGCGCACCGGAAACACCCGGGCGGTGGCTCCAGATTGCCGAATACGCCGCCCCCAAAACGATCGACCCGGCGCTTGCCCAGGCCCGCATGCTCGACATCCTCTCGCTTGCCCCGCGCGTCTTGGATGTCGACCCCGCCTGTGTGCACGCCAAGACGCGCATGCGCTCGCGCGGCGGCTCGCAATATGCCAAGAAGACCGCCGCGAGCGTGCGCGAGGGCGGAGCGGGGCAAACCGCGGCGAGTGACAACCTGCCCCACATCAACGAGGGCGGTCTCACCTTTATCGTCAACTTCGACGATTACCTCGACTGCGGCATCTTCCTCGACCACCGCGTCACCCGCTCGCTTGTGCGCGAGCACATGCGCGGCCGGAAACGCTTCCTCAACCTCTTTGCCTACACGGGAACCGCAACCTGCTATGCAGCCGACGGCGGAGCCGAGCACACCACAACCGTCGATCTCTCGAACACCTATCTCGACTGGGCGCGACGCAACATGCAGCTCAACGGCTTCACCGGCCGTAACCACACCTTCGAGCGCGCCGATGTCCTCTCGTGGATTCGCGAGCAGGGACGCGGGCAGCGCCGGTGGGACCTGATCTTCTGCGACCCACCCACGTTCTCCAACTCAACCAAGATGGGCCAGCGAACCTTCGACGTACAGCGCGACCATGTCGAGCTGCTCAGCGGCGTCGCCCGCTTGCTCACCGCAGATGGCGAAGCGATCTTCTCGTGCAACCTGCGCTCGTTTAAGCCCGACGTTGATGCGCTGGAGCACGCCGGTATCATCCTCGATGACATCACCGCCGCCACCATCCCGGAGGACTACGCGAGAAACAAGCGCATCCACTGCTGCTACATCGTGCGCAACGCATAATGTGAACCGCTTGTTGTAAGCCCCTGCGCATAGCGTGCAAGGTGCGCAATCGCTATAATATCCAGCACGCTACCGCATGGGCGGTGGCGCGATCCCCCTGAACGAGGAGCACATTACACATGTCCGAACAACCAGATATCGAGAGCTCGAACGAGCGGTCTCAGGCTGAACCGAGCCAAACCGCGATGTTCAAGGCGCTTGGAGCCGTGAAGGCCGACAGCCTCAAGGCGAAGCAGCCGACAAATCGCCCCAAGACGGTGCCCGGTGCAGAGCACCCCGACGCACACACCATTCCCATCAGCATCGCTGCGATGCTCGTAACCATCGGCGTGGTATACGGCGATATCGGCACCTCGCCCATGTACGTGACCAAGGCGCTGCTCGCCGGCCAGGGCGGCATCGGCGTGGTGAACGAGGAGTTCGTGCTCGGCGCGCTCTCGCTCGTTATCTGGACGGTCACGCTGCTCACCACGGTGAAGTACGTGCTCATCTCGCTGAAAGCCGACAACCACGGCGAAGGCGGCATCTTCGCGCTGTACAGCATCGTGCGCCGCTACGGCAAGTGGCTCATCATCCCCGCCATGCTCGGCGGCTCGGCACTGCTCGCCGACGGCGTGCTCACGCCCGCTGTGACCATCACCACCGCCGTCGAGGGCCTGCGCACCATCCCCGAGATGCACGCGCTCATTGGCGACAACCAGATGAACGTGGTGGCCGTCACTCTTGTCATCGTCTGCATCCTGTTCGCCGTCCAGCGCGCGGGCACCTCGAAGATCGGCCGCGCCTTCGGCCCGGTCATGACCTTCTGGTTCCTGTTCTTGGCTGGCGCCGGCCTGATCTCGCTTGTGCTCGCGCCGCAGGTGATTCTCGCTATCAACCCGCTCTATGGCATCCAGTTCCTGTTCTCGGCGCACAACCACGCCGGCATCATGATCCTGGGCAGCTGCTTTCTGGCCACGACCGGCGCCGAGGCCCTCTACTCCGATATGGGTCACGTGGGTCGCGGCAACATCTACGCCACCTGGCCGTTCGTCAAAGTATGCCTGATCCTCAACTACCTGGGCCAGGGCGCGTGGCTTTTGGCGAACGCCGGCAACCCCGACCTCATCGGCGTCGCCGACCTCAACCCGTTCTTCCAGATGCTGCCCGCCATGGTGCGCCCCTTCGGCGTCGTTCTTTCCGCGCTGGCCGCCATCATCGCCTCGCAGGCGCTCATCACCGGCGCGTTCTCGCTGGTATCCGAGGCAAGCCGTCTCGATCTGATGCCGCACATGCAGGTCTTCTATCCCGCCGAGACCAAGGGCCAGCTCTACATCCCCATGGTCAACAAGGTCATGTGGGTCGGCTGCATCGTTGTGGTGCTGCTGTTCCAGTCCTCGGCGCACATGGAGGCGGCATACGGCCTGGCCATCACGATCACCATGCTCTGCACCACGGTGCTGCTGTTTATCTACCTGCATCGCGTGCGCAAGGTCAAGCTGTTCCCGTGGGTCTTCCTGGTATTCTTCTTTGCGCTCGAGGGCTTCTTCTTCGGTTCCTCGCTCACGAAGTTCTTCCACGGCGGTTATTTCACCATCCTGCTTGCTGCCCTCATCATGGTCATCATGCTGTGCTGGTACTCCGGCACCTCGGTGGAGCGCCGTCAGGCGACGCTACTGCCGCTGCGCAACTACCTCAAGCAGCTTGAGCGCCTGCGCGACGACACCACCTACGACCTCGTGAGCGACAACATCGTCTACCTCACCAACGACACCAACACCGACTACCTCGATCGCGACATCCTCTACTCGATCCTCGACAAGCACCCCAAGCGCGCCAAGGCGTGGTGGTTCATCAACGTCGAGGTTATGGACGACCCGCGCACGTTTGCCTATTCGGTTGAGAACTTCGGCACGGACTACGTGTTCCGCGTGCACCTGTTCTTGGGCTACAAGGTCAACCAGCGCGTGAACGCCTATCTGCGCCAGATCGTGAGCGACCTCTCCGCATCGGGCGAGCTGCCGGCCCAGCCGCATGACTACTCCGTGTACAAGCGCCCCGGCCCCATTGGCTCGTTCCGCTTCTACATGCTCCGCAAGACGCTTGCCCCCGAGTCCGACGTGGATAGTCGCGAGCGCACCGCCATCGCGCTCAAGTACACCATCCGTCGCTACGCCGGCGATCCGGCCCGCTGGTACGGCCTGGAGAACTCGAGCGTGTACTACGAGTACGTACCCATGTTCACCAAATTCAAGAGCGTGAACAAGCTGCACCGCATCGCACCGGACGAGCGCCCGTAGCGTGCGGCCACACACGTTGCACCTCACGGCGCCCCGAGCTCGCTGCCCGGGGCGCCGTTTTGCACCGTATGCAATCCTGGCGGTCAAATGCACGGGTTTATGCAGTACCAGCAAGCGCCCTTTCGTAGCACCCCGGACCTCGTGGTCAAATGACGAGGCCTATGGGTGCTCAGACGAGAGGAATGTGCCACAGCTGCCCATATGGGTCTCGTTGGCATGCCATTGCGTTCATGAAAAAACGCAATTAGGTATGAAATATGGAGCTATATGTCACAATGACAGCGCATTGCAACTGCATACGTCGCACAAGCACCCATAAGTCTGCCGTCGTGACCATCAGCCACCTGATGCTACGAAAAACAGGCGGCAACAAGCCATCCTACCCCAGCAGCGGCTGCTCGCCGGTCCAGTTCTTGAACCATCGCTCCATCGAGCGATCCATCTCGGCCATGAAGCCGCTCGTGTGCTTACGCGTGTAGATGTCGCGCACGCGAGATCCCGCATCGGCGGCATGCGGGCGAAACATCGCGTCCATCTCGGCAATCTGCGCATCAAGCGTTGCATCATCCGCCCGCTGATAGCGCTCGCGCATCACCAGGTTGACGGTAGGGTGCGGTGTCGCGGGGCGCTCGCGGGCAGGCGTCCCCAGCACCAGCAGCGACAGCGGCATGGTGTGCGCCGGCAACCCCATAAGCTCGGCAACTTCCTCGGCATGTTCGACGATATCGCCGATGTAGCACGACCCGAGCCCCACGGCCTCCGCTGCGATCACAGCGGTCTGCGCTGCAATGACCGCATCCTGCGCGGCAATGGCGAAGTCCCCCAGATGGGGATGACGGCGCACATCGGCCGCGCCGTGCTCAAGATCGTCCTCGAAGCAGCCGACGCGCTCGAACAGATCGATCCACTTGGCATAATCGACCACGAACAGCAGCGCCCAGGACGCCTGCGCCACGAAGGCTTGGTTATCCACCAGCACGGCGAGCCTGTCAAGCGTTGCCTGCTTGCGGATATCGATGATCGAGTACATCATCATCGCGCCGGCGGAGGGCGCGCGGCTTGCCGCGTGGAGCACCGCCTCGCGCTGCGCCTCCGTCACAGGCGCCCCGTCGGCGAAACGACGCGTTGAGGAGCGCTGCTCGATAAGGGCGAGCGTGGGGTTGTCAGCAAGCGATGCCGCGGCCTCGATGCGTACGGCGGCGCGCGATGCGCCCTCGTCCCCCGTCTTGCTGCGCTCGGCAGTTCCCGGCGTATCATCCTGTTTCATAGTGCCTCTCCCGATAGATGTCCCGGTTTTTCAGGCAAATCATATAGCCTTTTTCGGGACGAGCGCAGCGTCGACAGTTTCTTGACAGCGAAAGGGTACGATAAAGCGCTGAACGTAACCGCAGTAAAGGATCAACCATATGCTCGTCACGCTTATCTCTGGTATCGGCTTCATTGCGAGCGTCGCGCTCGGCATCCGCGAGCTCACGGCGCACACCGCTGAACGCGCGCTGCGCCGCAGCGGCATCGCCTGGGGCGTTGTGTTCTGCCTGATGCAGCTTTTTGTTGCCATCTGGTCGGGCATTGGCCTGGTTCAGCAGGATGTCATCTCAGCCGTGCTGTTTAGCGTTGTCACAACGCTCTGCGCCTGGGGCAGCTTCGCCCGCGCGCGCCTGAGCGGCCTCGTTGCACGCCAGTTCGATGCCGAGGGCCCCTTGCGGCATCCGCTCGCCACAAGCGTGATTGCCCTGGTCTTCGCGGGCATCTTTGCTACGCTGGCGCTCGAGATCCCCAGCAACCACGACCTCACCTGGATGTACCCGCTGTGCCTGATGCTCGAGGTATGCCTGCTCACCGCGGCGATGGCGGGTGTCTTCTTCCTCGCGCAACGCCATGGCGCCGCGCCCGCGGTCATCGCCGGCGTCTTCCATTTCGTGGGTATCGCTGAGTACTTCGTCATCCTCTTCAAATCCATGCCCATTCAGCCCGGCGACCTCTCGGCGCTCTCTACCGCCGCCGCCGTTGCAGGCACAGGCTACACCTATACGCTCTCGGCGTTCTGCCTCTTTGGCATGGCGTTCGCCGCAGTCTCGCTCTTCCTGTGCCAACTCGCCGGCACCATCTGCACGACCGCCCGCACCGAGCCATCGCGCAGGCGCGTAGGCGCCAACATCCTGGTGGGCCTCGCGTGCCTTGCCGCGATCACCGCGCACGTCACGCTTATCGACTACTACAACACCTTGGGCATCCAAATCTATACGTGGCGCCCGCTGGAGAGCTACTACCGTCAGGGCTTCATCCCCTCGTTCATCTCGAGTGCGCAGACCATCATCCCGCCCAAGCCCGAGAACTACGACAGCGCCGAGGCGCAGGCGCTTCTTGATGAATACGCCGCTGCCTACGATGCTGCCGAGGGCGCCTCGGCCGAGCGCACCGAGGCGGAGGCGCAATTCAACGAGGATCAGCCCACCGTTATCGCTGTGATGAACGAGACGTTCTCCGACCTCTCGATCTACCAGAATCTGCATGCCAACTACGAAGGGCCGCAGTTCTTCAAGAGCATCTCGGACGCCGTGCTGCGCGGCAGGCTGTATGTCTCCGCCTATGGCGGCGGCACGGCGAACACCGAGTTCGAGTTCCTCACCGGCAATGCGATGGCCTATCTCGGCCAGGGCGTCTACCCCTACACCATCTACAACCTCACGCAGACGGGCAACCTTGCCCAGCAGTTCAAGGATCTGGGCTACGACACGTGCGCCATGCATCCTAACCATGCCACCAACTGGAACCGCGAGAACGTGTATCGCGACTTCGGGTTCGATGAGTTCCTCACCATCGACGATTTCCAGGATGCCGACAAGCTCCGCGGCATGGTGACCGACGCCGCAACGTATGACACGATTCTCGATATGCTCAAGCAAAATGAGAACCCGCAGTTCATCTTCGACGTCACGATGCAGAACCATTCCGGCTACACCACGGGCCTGCTTCCCTATGGCATGCAGACCAACTACCTCATCGACGGCACCTATAACGCCGAGGTCAACGAGTATCTGGCGCTGATCGAGGAGTCGGACCGCGCGCTCGAGGAGTTCATCGACGAGCTCGAGCAGCTCGACCGCAAGGTGGTCGTGGTCTTCTTTGGCGATCACCAGCCGTTCTTCCCGTCCGAGTACAACGACGCGTGGTTCACAAACGAGGACGAGGCAACTCATGCCGAGCGCCTTTGGCAAACCGACTACGTGATCTGGGCGAATTACGACCTCGCGGGCAACGAGCAGACGAGCGAGGAGCTTGATACCTCGGTCAACTATCTAGGGGCGCTCCTCATGAACACCATTGGCGCGCCGCTCACCGACTACCAGAAAGCCCAGCTTGCCGTGCGCGATGTGATGCCGGCCATCAACACGACCGGCTTCGAGGACCGCTCGGGCATGTGGTATCTTGCTGGCGCCGATGAAGATGAAATCGCCGCAGCTGGCGGCGATGGCAAGGACGTCGTGAAGGCGCGAACCGATCTTTCGAAGATGCAGTACCTCGAACTCTTCGATCACGATGACGGCATCTTTACGAAAACTACGCAGGATGCCGCGAACGAGACCGATCCCAACCTCGATCCGGGCACCACGAAGATCAAGTAGGCAGCTACGTCCTCGCTTCCCTCGGCGTTTCGAACAGTCCTACGCAAGACGAAGGCGCCACTAGTGCCTTCTTTGCGTGCGGAACTCACGGCGAGGGAAGCGTGGGCGGCTTAACCTCAGATAATGTCCCTACCGCGCAGGCGATCCACGAGACGGTCAACGAGCGCCTCGTCGCAGCCGGCAGCTTCGATAAGATAGCGGCGCGCGTTGCCATAGTGCTCGCGCAGATAGGCAAGCGTGCGCTCCATCTCGACCGGCAGCGCCTCGAACAGGCAGCGCGGCACCTTCTTGCGCACGAGCAGCGACACGCCGATGCGCTGGGCATGCAGAAAACGGCCCATATAGCGCTCGGTCGCAGCGTAATCGGCAATGATGCAGTCGTCCGGCACGCCCGCAGCCTCCAAGAGCAGCATGGCGATCACGCCCGTGCGGTCTTTTCCCACACGGCAATGGAACAGCGAGCAGCCAGGCGCATCGAACGCCTGGCATGCCCTGCGAAAGCCATCCGCCCCCTCATCAAGCAAGTCGCGGTAAACAGCGAACATGCTCTCGGGCAAAAGCCCTTGAAAGCCGTTGGAGTTGAGCTGATCCATCATGGGGATGTGGATGTAGTCGATGCCCGGATAGGGGCGCTTGGCAAAGGGGTCGGGCCAGATCTTGAGCTCGAAGTTGCTGCGAACATCGATCACGCGCCTGAGACCGTACGCAGCCAGGTAGTCGAAATCCCGTCGGCGCAAGCGCGTGAGCGCGCCCGAGCGAAGAAAGACGCGCGCGGCTGTTTCCCCGCTGTTTCCCTGCTCATCCACAAACGGATATCCGCCCAGATCGCGCACATTACGCGCGCCTGCGAGCGGAAGCGCCTTAGAGGTGAACACGGGGGCTTCCATGCAAGACCTTTCCATTGGCCAGTCGTAGCAACGTATAAGTGTAGCGCCCTTTTGGGGCTTCGTCGCATCTTTGATAAAGCCCTTACATGGGCAAGAAGGCGGCAGGTGCCCTTGTTGTCCTCGCGGTGTTACGCAAGTGCCTCGCGCGCGGCAGCCGCAATGCGAGCGAGGTCGTCCGCGGTTGGATGCGCGAGCGCGGCATCGAAGTTCGCGATCATGGCCTGAGCGCGCGCATCATCCGGATGCTCGGCAAGCATGGCCTCGTAACGCTTGCGCACGCCGGCACCCATCTTGCCCTGGCACATGGCACCGCCCACGAGCCGAGCATTCTCTGGCAAATGCGTTTTGAAATTATCGAGGATGCGGGTGAAGTAGGACGGATCGCCACCGAAACCGGCCGTGCCAAACAAGAACACGCGCTTGCCGTCGAGCTTGGCGAGCAACGCGGCGAGCGCCGGGTCGCAATCGCCCTTATCGGTCCATGAGCCGGCGAAGACGGTGCCGGCCGAACGCAGCGCCTCTTCCTCTGCGGAACCGGCGGCAGGAACGCTACCGGCAAAGACAGGCTCTCCGTTCGTTTTGGCGAGCGCCTGCACAATCGCCTCGCCCACCTGCTCCGTATTGCCGCCCCTGCTTGCCCACACAACTGCGTACGTCATATATATCGCCCCTCTTGGTTGAGCTTTCTGCCCGCGGTGTTATACCCACTTTTACGAACTTGTCCACGATAGCAGGGACAAGCATCGAGCGCTACATATCCCCCTAAAGTAGAACAGAAGGTTCAGGCCATCTGGTCTGAACCTCCCATCAACAAGGGACCTTTGGTCAGCCGGAAGCGGAAGCCCTCGGAAAGCCTGCCGGTATTGCGTACGGCAGCGTGGTTAAGGTGCCTCTATGCCCCCAAAAGCCTGAGCGGGACGACGTAGGCCCTGTCGCCGACCTTCCGCGCGTGCTCGGACACGCCCACAAGGACCAGCTTGAACTCGGGTGGGCGAACGCGCGCACGGGCGCGAGAGCAGACCTTCTCCTCAAGATGGTTCAGACTCTCAATCGCCTTTTCCACCTTATCTTCTCCGAGCTTGATCTCGACGGCGGCCCATCGCCCGTCAGAGAGCTCGATGATGACGTCTGCCTCCAGACCGGAGCCGTCGCGGTAATAACGAAGCGGGACCGGCCGCGCCCATCCGGGAACTTCCTCAAGAAGATAGAGCCGCCTCAGCAGCCTGAGGTACTCCGCGAGCCTTGCATCGCCAATCAGTGCCTGAGGGCTCTCCTCCGCACCGTAGATATCCTGAGCGATGGTTGCGTACGTTGCGGATTGGCCAAGATTGCGGGCAATCGACCCCACCAGGCGCCCCACGACAAACGAATCCATTCCTTGATCGGGAACCGTCTCGCTGTAAATCAGCTCGAGACACGCACGCGCGACGAGCTGAGCATCCTCGGCGCTTGACTCAATCGCTTCAGGCCAGCCACCGCGACACGCCAGCTCAACCAAGCGCACCGTATCCTTCTCGCACGAAACGGGCTTGAACACCCCATCGAAAAGCCCTGCAAGGGAAACGGCAGCCTTGGGGTCGCCTGATTCTGCCAGGCTCATGGGCGCCATGCGAATCCTTCCTATACGCCCGGCACCGCTATGACGCTGTCCCTCGTCCCCGACGGCTTCGACGCCTCTCTTCTTCGGAGAGGATGATCCAGTGAGAATCCACTCCCCCTTTGTCCTGCGAACAGCATCCACCCGGTGGCGCACCGCATCCCACACCTGCGGTACACGCTGCCACTCGTCCAGAACGCGCGGGCGTTCGCCTTCCAAAACGACGTCGGGATCCGTCAGCGCCAACTGCCGCGTGCATACTATGCTTAATGGAAAATCCGAATATCAGACCGATGAAAATCCGAATATTACATCGAGCAAAATCCGAATGTTAAATTAGAGCCCAGGTTGCACGAGTCAAGCTTCGTAGGCACTGTTCAAGCTTCTTGACGAGGAAGACGCAAAGGGTGTTGAAAAGAGCTTTCCGCAACCCTTGGCAAGACGCTGAGAGCTATTCAGAGGGCGCTCCACGAGCTTCTCGTCCATGCGAGAGACGGGGGTCGCAGATGACTTCTTTCTGCTCCCTATTCCGCGAACTGCGAGTTATAGAGCTCGGCGTAGGCGCCGCCGGCGGCAAGGAGCTCGTCGTGCGTCCCGCGTTCGATAATCTGGCCGTCGCGCATCATGAGAATGCAGTCGGCGCTTCTAATCGTTGAGAGACGATGCGCCACCACGAAGCTGGTTCGCCCTGCCATAAGCTCGTCAAACGCCGCCTGAACCTGCAGTTCGGTACGGGTGTCGATGGAGCTCGTCGCCTCGTCGAGCAACAGAATCGCCGGATCGGTGAGCATCACGCGGGCGATACATAAGAGCTGCCGCTGGCCTTGCGAGAGGGTGCCGCCATCCTCGGGAATCACGGTGTCGTAGCCCTGCGGCAGCGCACGGATGAACGAGTGGGCGTGTGCGCGCTCGGCTGCCGCGATCACCTCCTCGCGCGTGGCGTCGGGCTTGCCGTAGGCGATATTGTCGTGCACCGAGCCCTCGAACAGCCACGAATCCTGCAGCACCATGCCAAACGACCGGCGCAGGCTCGCACGCGCGAGCTGCTGCGTATCGTTGCCATCCAGCCGAATAACGCCCTTGTCGACATCGTAGAAGCGCAGCAGCAGATTGATGAGCGTCGTTTTGCCGCAGCCCGTAGGACCCACCAGCGCGAAGCGCATGCCCGGACGGGCATGGATGCAGATGTCGCGCAGCAGCGGGCGCTCGGGAACATAGGAGAAGTCCACATGCTCGAGCTCGACATCGCCCGCGGGATCGGCGAGCACGATGGCGTCCCCCGCATCCGCGCGCTCTTCCTCGGCATCGAGCAGCGCGAAGATGCGCCGCGCCGAGGCCCAAGCGGTCTGGATTTGCGTGATAACGCTCGTGATTTCGTTGAACGGCTTGGTGTACTGGTTGGCGTAGCTCAAAAACGTTTGGACCTCGCCCACCGTAAGCGTTGCCGGCACGCCCGTGATCACGCACACGCACCCGATAACCGCGACAACGGCATAGATCACGTTGTTCACGAAGCGCGTTCCCGGGTTGGAAAGCGAGCTCAAGAACTGCGCCCGCTCGCCGGCGGTATAGAGCTCGGCATTGATGCCATCGAAGCCCTCTTGAGCCTCATCCCCATGGGCAAACGCGTCAACGAGCTTCTGGTTGCCCACCATCTCCTCGATATAGCCACCCAAACGGCCCTGAATGCGCTGCTGAGCGGCAAAGCTATGGTTGGAAAGCCGCGCGATGGCCATGGCAACCACCACGGAAAGCGGCGTCACGAGCACCACCACCACGGCCACCGGCACCGAAATGGTGAGCATGAACACCAGGGTGCCCACGATGGTCACGACACCGGTAAACAGCTGCGTGAGGCCCTGGAGCAGACCATCGCCCACCTGGTCGACGTCGTTGACGACACGGCTCATCAGATCACCATGCGGATGCGCATCGATGAACGAAAGCGGCATGCGGCTTATCTTATCGTTGGCCTCCACGCGCAGATCGCGCACCGTCTCGAAGGAGAGGCGATTCGTGCAGTAGCCCTGCACCCACTGAAACGCGGCAGCGCCCACAATGATGAGCGCCAACCGCTGAAGCAGCGGCGACAGCGCCGCAAAGTCCACGCGCCCCGCTCCGATAATGAGATCGATGCCCTGGCCAATGAGAATGGGGACATACAGCTGGAGCACAACCGAGATCGCTGCGGCGACAAATGAAAACACCAGCAAGCCAACGTGCGGGCGCACATATCCCATCAGGCGCATCGTTACCTGAGCAACCGACATGCGCGGCCCGTCGCTTCCGCCCGACGGTCCCAGATCACCGGCAGCGTCTGCATCCGAGATACTAGCGGCAACCGTTGATACCGATCCCACAGACTGATATGGATTGCTCATCGTGCACCCCCTTCGCTTCCAGCGGCGACGCGTGCAGCCGCGGCTGCGGCCGCTGGCTCGCCTTCCTGCGCAAGACCGAGCTCTTCGGCCCGCAGCTGCGACAGACAGATCTCCCGATAGACCTCGCAGCCGGCAAGCAGCTCATCGTGCGTACCCAAGCCAACCACATGACCGCGGCGCATCACGCAGATCGCATCTGCATCGCGCACCGAGGAAACACGCTGCGACACGATGACGGTCGTGAGCGGCGTTGCGCCCGCTTCGCGCGAGGCGCGCGCACGGGATTGAATGGCGTGGCGCAGCGCCGCATCGGTCTTGAAATCGAGTGCCGAGGCCGAGTCGTCCAGAATCAGAATGAGCGGATCGCCCATCAGGGCGCGGGCGATGGTGAGGCGCTGGCGCTGCCCGCCCGAGAAGTTCTTCCCGCCCGCTTCGACCGTCGCGTCCAAGCCGTCAGGCAGCTTGCGCACAAACTCTGCAGCCTGAGCCGCCTCGAGCGCGCTCCATAGCTCCGCATCGGATGCGCCCCGCTTGCGCCAACACAGATTCGATCGGATGGTGCCCGAGATGAGCGACGCGCTCTGCGGCACAATGCCCACCACGCGCCTGAGCGCTCTGAGCTGCCAGGCGCGCACATCGCGACCAAAGACCTCGACGACGCCCGCGCACACGTCGTACAGGCGCGGTATGAGCGAAACGAGCGTCGATTTGCCTGAGCCCGTACCACCGATGATGCCCAGCGTCTGGCCGGGCATGAGCTCGAGCGTGGCGCCGTCAATCACCCGTGCACTCGCATTCGGATAGGCGAATGCGGCGTTGCGCATCGTGAGCGCCGGCACGTCTTCGTGCGCCGCAAGATCAGAGCCATCCCAGGCATCCGGCGCATCGACCACACTCGGCTCGCACGCCAACACCTCGTTGATACGCGCCGCCGACGCGCTCGCCTTGGTAAACACCACCACGAGGTTCGCAACGTACACAATCGAGAGCAGCGTCTGCGTCATGTAGTTCACGAATGCCATGACCTCGCCCTGCGTGAGGCCGCCCACGTTCACGCGCACGCCACCCGCCCAGAGAATGGCGCACACACCGAGGTTCATGATGAGAAAGGTCGCGGGATTGAGCACCGAGGAGAGCTTGCCCGCAGCGATGGCGGTGTCCGCCTGCTCGTGCGCAGCCTGGTGGAAACGCACGCGCTCATGATCCTCGCGCACGAACGCGCGGATCACGCGCACACCTGAAAGCCCTTCGCGGCAGATAAGGCCGATGCGATCGAGCTTGGCCTGCATGCTCTTGAAATACGGCACGCAGCGCGACATCACGAACCAGAACACGGCACCAATCAAGGGCGTCGAGACCAAAAAGATCAGTCCCAGCTGCCAATCGATCACAAGCGCCGCGACCATTGAGCCGATTGCCAAAAACGGCCAGCGAATGAGCTGGCGGATGCCGAGGGCGATGGCGAGCTGCACCTGGTTGACGTCGTTGGTGATGCGCGTGATGAGCGAGGGGGTGCCGAAGCGATCGAGTTCGGCATGGCTCAGCGCGTTGATGTGCCGAAAGAGCGCGTGGCGGATATCGGTTCCCATGCCCTGCGACGCAAGCGCCGCCATCTTTTGGCAGATGAGCGTGAACCCCAGGCCTACCACCGCCATGGCAAGCAACAGCGCCCCGTAGCGCAGCGCGCCTCCGACATCGTGCGTGGCCACGCTCTCATCGATCATCCGCGCGATGACCAAGGGGGTAAGCAGATCGAACAGGACCTCGAGCAGTTTCGAGGCGGGCCCTATGACCCAATCCCTTGTATAGGCGCCCATGAAGCGCCTGAGCAGCTTGAGCATAACGGCCCTTCTTACAACTAACCGCGAGCGAGAGCGTTCACGCGCACCTCGCTCAAACGCACCCATCATACGATACTGCTCGGGTCGCCCGCGATTGCAATGCCGTGATAAACCGATTGTAAAGACAGGCAGCCGCTGCGGCTCGGCCGCAACTCCGTCAGGGGCACCGCCTTGGTGCCCTTCCGCCTCAAGCCCTCCGCCATGCCGGCGCACGAAAAAAGCGCCGCGTGCCCTCGATGGATCCGGGTGCCCGGCAGAGGCTCCTTATGGCTGCTTCCTCCCGGACCTGACCAGATTCGGAACATATCGTCACCCGAACCCATCGAACGCACGCGGCGCTGTGCACAAGATGATACCCGCTCCCGGCAGCCGCGTCGAGTACGAAGCAAGAAATCACGTTGACGCCGCAGACGTTCGCCCGGCCGCCAGCGTCTTGGCCTCACTGCCTCAGCGCATATGCCCGCATCGCCGCCTCCCCTGCTGCGCGCAAGTTGGCCCGCGTCTCCTCGGGGCGCATCGCCTCATCAAGCGGCATGGGCCGACGGCAGATGGGCAGCACCAGGTCGATACCTGCCTGGTAGACCGCAGACAGATCGTCCACCCGGCCCCCGGCAACCGCCACCACGCTCGCTTGCGGATTGACGCGGCGCACATGACGCGCGACCCCCACCGGTGCTTTTCCCGAAACTGTCTGCTCGTCGAGCAGGCCCTCCCCGGTGATCACCAGATCCGCACGCGCCGCCAGCTCATCGAACTCCGCCAGGTTGAGCATAGTATCGATCCCCGATTCGAGCGTTCCGCCGAGCGCTAGCACCGCAGCACCCAAGCCGCCGGCAGCGCCGGCGCCCAGCACGCCCGCAAGCGATCGAAACAGCGGGGAGCACTGCGCGCGACACGCCTCGTCGAGCAGATGCCCATATCGAATCATCCAGCTGTCGCACGCATCCATATCAACCTGCGCCGGATCAAGCCCCTTTTGCAGACCGAACACCTTCACCGCACCACGCCTTCCAACCAGCGGATTCTCTACGTCGGAAAGCGCGATGAGCTTCACATCGCCCAATCGTTCAAACGCGGGCCCGAGGTCGATGTGCGCAACGTGCGCGAGCCCGGCAAGGCCCGGGGCGATCTCGTTGCCCGCCTCATCCGCGATGCGGGCTCCCATCGCACGCAGAAAGCCCGCGCCACCATCGCTCGTCGCCGTGCCGCCCAGGCCGATATAGACCGTCTGAGCGCCATGCGCGACCGCATCGAGCACCAGATCTCCCACACCGGCGGACGATGCCGCGAGCGCGGCCTCCGAGGTTCCCGGAGAGCGATCGAGTCCTATCACCTGCGCCGATTCAACGATCGCCACCCCCGCACGTGGAGCATCTGCGCCATCGCCAGCGGACGCGAGAAGATAGCACGCAGAGACCCGGCGGCCGAAGGGGTCGCGCGCGCGAACCGCGTGCTCCGCGAACTTGCCCGTTCCGCGCACCGCATCCAGCGTGCCCTCGCCACCGTCGGCGATGGGCACTGCCTGAACCCGTGCACGCGGCTCCGCCGCCAGCGCGCCCTCCCGCACCCACGCCTCTGCCTGCGCACTTGAAACGGATCCTTTGAACGAATCAATGGCAAGCACCACGCGCGGCGCATGTGCGGACGCGAGCGTCGCGGACCGCGGGAGACGCGCAGCGCTTATGTGCAAGGCACCCTGCCCAATCTCCGCCGCATCCTTACCACGCAGACGCGCAAAAAACGTGCGAAGCTCCACGGCGCACTCCTCCGCGAGCACACCCGGCGTCACCTCGAATGCATGGTTCAGACGTGCGTCATCGTGCACGTGATAGAGCGTTCCCACCGCGCCGCCTTTGGGATCGGCCGCGCCATACACGCACCGGCTCACCCGGGCGTTCACCATAAGCCCCGCGCACATAAGGCACGGCTCGAGCGTCACATACACCGTGCAGCCCGTGAGACGCCAACGCCCCAGCACGCAGGCCGCCTCGGTCATCGCGGTAAACTCAGCATGCGCGGACGGGTCTTCATCGAGCTCACGACGGTTGTGCGCACGTGCGATCACGCGCCCCTCGTGCACCACGATCGCGCCAATGGGAACTTCGCCTTCGGCCGCCGCCGCGCGAGCTTCCTCGAGGGCCATGCGCATGAACCGTTCGTCGGCGCTGCGCGAGCCAACGCCCGCAGGGCACGCGCCATCGTCGCCCCCAGTGACATCGAGTTCTTCCGCGCCCAGTTTATCCATATGCGCCCCTTGGCCGGTATTCGCGATTGCCAGTTCACGCCGAGTGTACTTCGATGCTATCATTACCAGTCACGGAGAGATGGCAGAGCGGTTGAATGCGGCGGTCTTGAAAACCGTTAGGCGCGCAAGCGTCTCGAGGGTTCGAATCCCTCTCTCTCCGCCATTCGCAACTTACTCGAGCCCTCGTCCGGCGCGTCCGGGCGAGGGCTCGCTGCTTCCATTGGCACAAGCCGCCGGCAACATCTACTCCCAACTGAGATACTTCCCCAAAAACGGCACGGCGAACTGAACGCAGCCTCGGAGTTCAGACTCGATAACCCCAGCATCAAGTAACCGGCACCACTATTTTTGAGCGTAGTCCTGCGTCACGTTCATACGCTCCGCAATACGACTTGAGCCTTCGTCTCGTGCCGTACAGCGCAGAAAATCGTGTCACGTTTCATAGCGCCTCCAGCTCTTTTCCTTTTTTCCTATTTGTCAATGAGCTGGGATTGTACGCGAAAGGAGCCGCGCATGGCCATGAGGCCATGCGCGGCTCCCTGAACAGCAACGCTTGGGACGGGAGATTCCGGCTAGGCGATCTTGACGACCCAGCCCTCGGGACCCTCGATCTCGCCTGCCTGGATACCGGTGAGCGTCTCGCGAAGCTTGGCCATCACGGGACCGACATGCTCCATGCCGCCCTCGCCGAAGACGATCTCGGCATCGCCGTTTACCACCTTGCCCACGGGGCTGATAACCGCCGCAGTGCCGCACATGCCGCACTCCACGAAGGCCCCGCTCGCAACCTCCTCGAACTTCACCGGACGCTCGACCACGGTCATGCCGAGCATTTCCTGAGCAACCTGCACGAGGCTGCGGCGCGTGATCGACGGCAGGATGGAGTTCGTTGCAGACTGCGGGACCACGAGCACGCCGTCCTTATCCACAAACAGGAAGTTCGCGCCGCCCGACTCCTCCACGAAGGTGTGGGTCTGGGGGTCGAGGAACATGTTATCCGCAAAGCCCTCGGCATGCGCCTGTACGCTTGGATAGAGGGACATGGCGTAGTTGAGGCCAGCCTTGATGGCGCCGGTACCGTGCGGTGCGGCGCGGTCGTACTCGGGAACCTTGACCGCGACCGGCTTGACCCCGCCCGAGTAGTACGGACCAACCGGCGTGACGAGGATGCGGAACTGGTACTCGTCCGCCGGGGAGACGCCGATGACCTCGCCGGTGGCCACCATGAAGGGCCGCACGTAGAGCGTGGCGCCCGAGCCGAAAGGCGGCACCCAGGCCTCGTTTGCCTTGACGACCATCTTGACCGCCTCGACGAATTTGTCCTCCGGGAAGGGCGGCATCACGATGCGGCGTGCAGAGTCGGCCATACGGGAGGCGTTGAGATCCGGACGGAAACAGACGATGTCGCCGTTCTCGGTGGTGTAGGCCTTGAGTCCCTCGAAGACCTCCTGGCAGTAGTGGAAGATGCCTGCGCATTCGGAGAGCGTGAGGGTGTGGTCGGTCGTAAGGCCGCCCTCCTCCCAAGCGCCGTTCTTGTAGTTGCAGACGTAGCTGTAATCGGTGGGCTGGTAGGCAAACCCGAGACTACCCCAGTCGATATCTTTCTTCTCTGCCGTCATCGATGCTCTCCTCTCGGCAGCGGACGAATACTATCGCGAGCGCATACCCCGATGCGCGACGTTCGCATGTGCACCATTGTACGCTCGCGCTCCCACCCCCGGCGCTGCATTCACCGGCGCCGCCGTTTTGTAATAAACAGGTTACGAGCGTGACGTTCTCCGTACGGTGAGCAGGTGTTGCAGCAGAAGGGCTGGGGCATGCCGATATCGCCGAACATTAATCCTACCAATTCGGTATACTTAACGGAATCGAACGGACCCTCTGCCACCGCATTCCCGTCGGGACCTCTCTGCCGGGACGCTCCGCGTACATCGGCGGCCAATGAAAGGGCGCACCCATGAGCTTCATCTCGACCATACGCGAGGACATCGCGACGGTGCAGGCCAACGACCCTGCAGCGCAAAACGCCCTCGTGATCTTCATTTCGTATCCGGGCCTCCACGCAAAGTGGATGCACACACCGGAGCACTGGCTGTGGACACACGGTGCGCGCAGCATCGCGCGCATCCTCTCGCAGGTCACGCGTTTTTTCACCGGCGTTGAGATTCATCCCGCCGCCCAGCTTGGACGGCGCCTGTTCATCGATCATGCCATGGGCGTGGTGATTGGCGAGACCACGATCGTGGGCGACGATTGCGTACTCTATCAGGGTGTCACCCTTGGCGGCACCGGCAACGAAGACGGCAAGCGCCATCCCACGCTGGGCAACGGCGTTGTGGTGGGCACGGGAGCCAAGGTGCTCGGCAACATCCACATCGGCGACCGCGTGCGCGTGGGCGGCAACTCCGTGGTGGTGAAAGATGTCCCCGCGGACTGCACGGTTGTGGGCATCCCCGGGCGCATCGTCCGACGCAACGGCTGCCGCATCATGGAGGCGAGCTTCGATGCACGCAGCCATCGCGAGAACATGCCCGACCCGGTGGAAGAGGCGTCGCTGGCAAACCGCGAGCGGATCGGCGCGAACGCACGGCGCATCGACGAACTCGAGCGCCAGGTGGCACAGCTCAGCGCGCTTGTCGAGGAGCTCAGCACGGCAAGCACCGCGCGCACCTCAACGCCGCCTTCGCCTGTATCCGATACCCCCTCCGCACGCGAGTCCAACGCATAGGGCATCGCACGTTGTATACTGACACTTACCATTGTTTCGTCAGCGGTCATGCGCTTGGCGCATGCCGCTTGCTATCAAGGAGGACCGATGGCACGCATTAGCGTCGATTTCTTCTCCGCTGCGCTTATGCGCACCACCACGCTCGACGTGATTCTGCCCGTCGACAACCCCGGCGAGGCCATGGGCGTCGACCATGAGCGTCGGCATAATCCCAGCGCCTGGGACCGTCGTAACTATCCTGCGCCCAAGCCGCCGTTCAAAACGCTGTACCTGCTGCACGGCATCACCGGCAACCACACCGACCTCGTCTCGGAAACCCGTATCCGCGCGTGGGCGGAAGAGCACAACTTCGCCGTCGTGATGCCCTCGGGTTACAACGCGTTCTACATCGACCACCCCGAGACGCATAACTACTACGGGCGCTTCGTGGGAGAGGAGCTCCTCGATGTGACGCGCCAGATGTTCCCGCTCTCCACTCGTCGCGAGGACACGTTTATCGGCGGCGTCTCCATGGGTGCGTACGGAGCGCTGCGCAACGGCCTGAAGTTCTGCGAGAACTTCGGCTCGATCGTGGCGCTCTCAACCGCGATGATCGTCGACGGCTTCGAGCAGATTATCTCCGACGATCTCTTCTTTTTGAGCAGGTCGTTCTTGGAGTCGACCTTCGGCGACCTCGATCATGTTGTCAACTCCGACAAAGACCCCGCGCGCCTTGCCGCCGATTTGGTCTACTGCGACCGTCCGCGGCCGCGCGTGTTTATGGCATGCGGCAACCAAGACCCGCTCGCTGAAGCGAATCGCATCCTCGCCGAACGGCTTCGCGGTATTGGGCTCGATGTCACCTACCATGAGTTGCAAGGGGGACACGACTGGAACCTGTGGAACCAGGCGCTTCCCCGCGCGATAGACTGGCTACCCGTGCGCTAGACCAACCATAAGACCCTGCACGAAGGGGGACGCGATGGCACTGCTCCGAGTTGATTTCTATTCCCGCTACCTCCAGAGAAACGTCATTCTTTCTGCCGTGATCCCCGTCGACAAGATGGACGGCACCAAGCTCGCGAAACGTCGGCAAGGGCCGTATCGGACGATGTACCTGCTTCACGGTCTCTTTGGCCGCGATTACGACTGGATCGACAGGACGCACGTTGTCCAAACCGCCGAGGCGCGCGATGTCGCGGTCATCATGCCGTCGGGCGAAGACGGGCTGTATCTCAACAAGCCCGAAATCAACGAGTACCACGGCAAGTTCATCTCGGAAGAGCTCGTTGAGGTCACGCGGCGCTTGTTCCCGCTGTCGCGCAAGCGCGAGGATACCGCGCTCGCCGGCATTTCGATCGGCGCCTACACCGCGCTCATCAACGGCCTGCTGCGCCCTGATCGATTTGGCTCGATCGTGGCCCTCTCCGGCGCGTTCATGCGCGACCGCGTGCTCGAGGCGGTCGATTCGCACTCGCCGCGCAAGCGTCGGTACTACGAGCGGTTCTTCGGCGATCTTGACACCGTCATCGGCTCGGAAAAGGACTACGTTACGCTGCTCGAGCGCTTCAAGCAGAATCCCGAGCTGCCGAAGCCCAAGTTCTATGGCGCCTGCGGCGAGCACGACAATCTGTGCGATAACAATCGCGAGGTGGCGCACCTTCTCAAAGAGGCCGGATTCGATGTCACCTATTGGGAGCCCGAAATCGGAAGCCACGAGTGGCCATTCTGGAACGCCTGGATCGACTGCGCGCTCGACTGGTTCGCCCCCGGCGAAATGAAGCCGTCAACAGCAAATGTCGACTACAGCGAGCTCACCGAAGCACGTCCGCCCAACGAAGGCAAGGGTATCCCCATGAACCAGGGCTAATGCGGGGCTTCATAGCCGCTGCTGCTTATCGTGTTTTCCTTCAGCGCCCGGGGCACATGCCCCGGGCGCTTATAGTAACCCATATGTCTTCCATGCCATGATCGCCAGCTGCGCGTGCAATTCGACAACGTCCTCCCGTTGGAGCGTGAATTTGCCCAATAGAGCGACTGCTGCATCGCGGTTTTTCAGCAACGCAAGGGTTTTCCTTCGACGCTCCCAGTAGCTAACGAAGCTCCAGCCCCTCCATCTCGCTGTTTTCGCATACATGAACCCCCGCTACCCTGCAGGCTCGCCGCAATCCATTGAATGCCTGCATTTTCGCAATTGAGGCCTGGGATCAGTGGCGATCGCCAACTTGGAAGACGCGTTTCATTCCGTTCAGAACAGAAGAGCGCCTTCCGGTTTATCCGCATGGTGGAACAGCTGACTATGAAGTTCATCTCGATTATGCAGGAATCGCGCCATACGCGCCTGGGGCCGTCGGCCAAGCGCCTTCGCGAGCGTGATGGCGAGCAAATCCCATTGTTCGAGATGCGCTGCCTGCGTGTAGTTGATGTCTATCACGCGATAACCATCCGCCTCCAAAGCTGCGCGACGACCCGAATGCTCGATGAAGCCATCTCGATCCGCATGAAAGGAGAGACCGTTTACCTCGACAACGACGCGCTGCTTTGGCCACAGCATGTCGGCAACACAACACCTCATGCCGGCGAGGCGCCTTGCACCCTCACTGAACGCAATCCGTTTGTTCAGCTCTGGAAATGGAAGATGCTCCCCACCCAACATCGGCGGAAGGCAAATCAGCATGACGACCTTTGTCTCCAACGGAGAGCCCGAGCCTCCGCATACATATCGAGCGGCTCGGGCAGCGCGACGACGTCCCTCCAACCCGGGAACATCGGCGATAGCGCAGACGATGCGTTCCGGCTGGGTAAGCGGGGAACGCTTCCAGATGCTGGTCCATGAACCATGTCGATCAACACACGGCGTCCAGACCAGCTCCTCCCCATCGCGTGAATAATGTGGGATCTTTCTTCCCCATTCATCTGTATAAGCCGCAACCCCACTTTGTGGAGTGGGGTCGTTTGCCGCGGCAAACGACCTCATCAATTCCAGGGCAACAAGATTCCGGCCCGTTTGCGGACATAAAGCATAGAGCCCGCATGCTTCGTACATCGCTTCAATGACGCCCACCAGAGACTCATGCGCAGCCATCTGTATCACAGCAAGCTCGACTGAAGCCACATGAAGACCGCCGCCCCTATCCACCAGATGCTTCGGGCAATCCGATATTGAGGAGCGCCTCGGATTAAGCAGGCGAGTCCGTCCATCATAATGCCCTTGAGGAACCACCACATCCACCGGCAGTGATACGCCCTTCAGCTCACCGAGCAGTCTCCCGACCACCAGCCGCGCCGCCTCACTCGCATTCTTTCTTTCATGGAGAACAACCGAAGGGACCTCTTTCCCTAACCGCGAACGAACATCCTCCATGTCCAGTTCAATCTCGCGCACGACAGGCGGTGTCCGCCACCACTCCCACGCCGATCGACCCGCAATAACAATCATGGCCCATGCCTCCTCCCCTCAGCACTTCACTGCAGGCCAATCTTGCCATCGCGATCTATCAGCTTTTCTTCGATGCCTCACATGATTCCAACGCGATTCCAACACGTCGGACAGCACTTCTCACACAGCAGCTAAAACACGTAGCAAACACGCTTCATCGGCGCAAAACACAGCAACGGGCAAGGGGGATTCCATGGCTTTTGCAGATATTCAATGCTTTGGCGTCAGCGCACGGAATAGACGGCGAAATTGCCCGCAGAAATCCTGCAGGTTTAACGGCAAAAGGGCGCCCCTATATGGAAGGGCGCCCTAAAACCATTGCGCAGCTGAAAAAACGAATCACGCGCTCTCGAAATCAGGCAAACTGGCTTTGATAGAGCTCGGCATACGCGCCGCCGGCTGCAACCAGCTCGTCGTGCGTCCCCTGCTCGATGATGTTGCCATGATCCATCACCAAGATGAGGTCGGAATCCACGATGGTGGAGAGCCGATGCGCGATCACAAAGCTCGTACGACCCTGCGTGAGCTTCTCCATCGCCGTGACGATCGCCTTCTCGGTGCGCGTATCAACGCTTGAAGTCGCTTCATCGAGGATAAGGATCGAGGGGTTCGCCAGCAGCACGCGTGCGATAGTAAGCAGCTGACGCTGGCCTTGGCTAATGCTCTCCGCATCGTTTGCCAGCTCGGTCTCATAGCCGTGCGGCATCGTGCGCACAAAGAAGTCGACTTGCGCTGTCTTGGCGGCCTGTACGATCTCGTCGGTCGTGGCATACGGCGCACCATAGGCGATGTTCTCGGCGATCGTGCCTTCGCGCAGCCACGCATCCTGCAGCACCATGCCAAAGTTGCGTCGCAAATCCGCACGAGTCATGGTACGCGTGTCAACTCCATCGAGTGTGATACGCCCGCCATCGATCTCGTAGAAGCGCATGAGCAGGTTGATGAGCGTCGTCTTGCCCGCACCCGTTGCACCCACAATCGCAACCTTCTGCCCCGGCTCGGCAGTGAAGCTCACATCGCGCATGAGCAGGTGGGCTGGGTCATAGCCAAAGCGCACATGCTCGAACGCCACCCTGCCGTGCACCGGCCGCGGCACCGCTACCGGCTCGGCGGGATCGGGCTCGATCTCCTCCTCATCGAGAATATCGAAGACGCGCTCCACCGCTGCAAGCGCGCTCTGCAGCTGGTTCATCGTGAGCGAAAACTGCGTAAGCGGCTCGGCGGCGGTATTCACATACTGGAAGAACGCCTGCAGCGTACCGATGGTAAGCTGCCCCTGAAGCAAGAAGCCCGTCCCCATAAGCGCCAAAATCACCTGCGAGAAACGAACCAGGCAGCGCACCATGGGAGCTACGACGTTGGTCACGAAGTCGGTTTTGCGCATGGCATCGGCAAGCTCGCTCGTGGCGGCATGGATGCGCTGCGAGCTCGCATGCTCCTGGTTAAACGCCTTGATGACGATGCGCCCGGAGTACGCCTCCTCGACGTGCCCCGTGAGCACGCCCACCGCATGCTGCTGGCGCGCCGCATACACAAGGGTCCGCTTGGCCACCACGCGCGTCATAAGCACCGCGGCGCAGGCGAACGCCAAGAAAACCGCCGTAAGCACGATGTTGTAGCGGAACATCATGATGATGGCGCCGGTAACCGAACCCACCGCGATAAGCATCGACAGCAGGCCACGCTGCAGCACCTCCGACACCTTATCGAGGTCGTTGGTGGCGCGGCTCATGATATCGCCCGGCTTATGCGCGTCATAGTATTTCAGCGGCAGCACATTGAGCTTCTCGGCGAGGCGATGACGCAGCTTGAGGTTCAGGCGCTCCGCGAAGCTCGCCATCGTGAAGTTTTGGATCGTATAGAAGACCCACGCGAGCGTCCAGATACCCAGCAGCACAAGCACCTCACGGCCGCCGGTGCTCCAGCCAATGGAGAACGTCTGACCCGCCGCAAACGCCTCTTGGATATTTGCCCACAGCAAGTCGATGAGATGCGCGCTGTATGCAGGCGCCGCGATACTCGATGCGGCATAGCACACCACGCTCACGAGTACGACGGCAAATCGCCAGTGCTCGCCGGTGGACACCGCCCAGAGACGGCGAATCACCGCACCCGCATCGCGCGGAATCTCGAGCTCCTCGTCGGGCGTGGGCTCGGGGGCGCCGGACGTGGGCTCTGCCTCTGCCTCAGCGGTCTTGGTGATGCGCTCGCGCTCGGATTCGATCCTCTTCTCTGCCATGGCTATTCGCCTCCCTTCTCGCACGCGGCAGGCACGTCGGTGCCGCCCATGAGCTCTTCAAGTTCCTCGGCGCGCAGTTGCGAACGAGCGATCTCCTGATATGCCGGACAGGCACGCATGAGCTCGGCGTGCGTGCCCAGCCCCTGGATGCATCCGTCTTTGAGCACGACGATCTGATCGGCGTTCAAGATGGTGTTGATGCGCTGCGCGATGATGAGCACCGCCGCGCCGGAAACCTCATCGGCCAGTGCGCGCCGCAGCGCAGCATCCGTTTTGAAGTCGAGCGCCGAGAATGAATCATCGAAGATGTAGAGATCGGCGGGGCGCACCAACGCGCGCGCGATCGAAAGGCGCTGCCGCTGGCCGCCGGAGAAGTTCGTACCGCCCTGGGCCACGCGACTGCTCAGGCCGTCGGGCAGCTCGCGCACGAAACTTGACTGCGCCACATCGAGCGCATGCCACAACTCGTCTTCGGTGGCATCGGGTTTACCGTACCGGAGGTTGTCGGCGATCGTGCCCGAGAACAACCAAGCTTTTTGCGGCACGTAGGACACGTGCGCGCGCAGCGCCTCCTGCGTGAGTTCGCGCACATCGGCGCCGCAAATCCTCACAAAACCGTCGGTCACGTCGTGGAAGCGCAGAAACAGCTTGGCGATCGTCGACTTGCCCGATCCCGTGGGACCGATGATGGCGGTCGTGGTACCGCGCCGGCAGAGGAAGTTGATATGGTGCAGCGTGTCCTCATCGGCGTCGGCGAACCGGAACGATGCGTTGCCAAAATGCGCCACGATATCGTTCGCGCCCTCCGTCTCCCCCGCAGCTCGAGTTGCGATGAAGTCGGTATGCGGACCGTCGGCGATTGAGGGTGCGTGATCGATCACCTGGCGGCAGCGCTCGAGGCACACGAAGGCGCGCGGCAGCATGAGCGCGCTGATCTGCGCCATCATGATGAAGAACAGCACGAGCATCGCGTACTCGATGCACGCCGAAATCGAGGCGATCTCCATGGCATGCGCGCCCACCCGGTTGCCGCCGAGCCACAAAATGGCAACCTCGGCGAAGTTCATGATGAGAAACGTCGTGCAATCGAACGTCGCGAAAATCCAGTTGACCTTGATGGCGCTCTCAGCATAGGTCTCGAACGCGTTGTCCAGGCTCTTGCGCTCGGCAGCTTCCTTGCCAAACGCTCGAATCACGCGCACGCCCGTGATGCTCTCGCGCAGGCGCACGTTCATGCGATCGATAAACCGCTGCAGCTTTTGGAAGATCACCGCAGCGCGCTTCACGGTAACCACCGCGATCACGCAAACCGCCACAATGAACCCACCCAGCAACAACCCCATCTGGATGTCGATCGAACAGGCGAGCGCGATGCCGATGACCGCCGCAAACGGCACCGGCAGCATCATCTGGATCGTCATGGTGATGGCCTGCTGGATCACATTCACGTCGCCCAACGTCCGCGTGATCATCGATCCGGTGCCGAACTGCTCGAAGTCGCCGCCGGAAAACGCGAGCGACGCATCATATACCGCATCGCGGATATCGCGGCCCACGCGCGTCGCGAGATCGGCGCACAGGTAGTTGCACACAAACGCCCCTGCGCCCGAAACGAACGCAGCGATGAGCATGACGCCTACTTGCGACATGATGTAGTCGAAATTCCCGGTCGAGACGCCGATGTTGATCATATTGGCCAAGATGGTGGGCACGAGCAGCACGCCCACCAAGTTGATTGCGAGCGAGAGCAGGACGCCCGCCACCTGCACGCGATATGGCTTCATGAATCGCAACAGCGTTTTCACAGAACGACACCCCTTTGCATCGCACAGTTTCTCGAACAACTACGACCGCCAGCGCCCATCGCGCCGGCACAACGCGCTTGCTGCGGCAGCGCTACCCCTCCGCGCGGCCGGAAGCCACAGAGCCCACAGCGGCAGCATCCGGCGCAGCCGCGTGAATCTGCTCGTGGAGTGCCTCGGCATACCGGCGCACAAGCCGCACCAGCTCTCGCTGCTCTTGCGCGCTGAGCACCATGAAGGCGCGCTGCTCGGCTTGGGCGGCGGGCACGATATGCGCCTCCGAGAACGCCGCGCCCGCAGCGGTGAGCGTGGCGACCTTGCTCTTCCTGCTGCCCTCGGCAAACGCGAGCTCGATAAGCCCGCGCTCCTCGAGCACCTTGAGCGCCGAGCTGATGGTTTGCTTGCTGTACGACCACGATGAGGTGAGATCTTGGACCGGAGCCTTGCCGCCGGCAAAGGTGACGTCGTACAGCATCCAGTAGGCGCAATCGGAAAGACCGCATCCGCGCGCATACTGATGATAGAGCTTGTCGATCTCGTTGTAGAGATGGTCAAGCTCGAACGGAATGTACTGTTCGTCTGCCTGCATGTCCCTCCCCGCAGCACTCGCGCTCGCGCCCGCCCAGCTGGCGCACTATGGATCGCGCAATCATCACTCGGATATCTACGTTAGTCCGAAATCGGATTACTGTCAACGCTCCAAACGTCTCGCCGCCATACAAAGAAAAATCGCCGAACCCGAAGGCCCGGCGATAACACGGTTAAGCACATGCGCCTCTGCGTGGCGCGCACCAGCCTAGCAGCTTAGCCTTCCCAGCCTTCCTGGACCGACTCGAAAAACGTTGCCTCGGGGAAGAGGTCGTGGATGCTCTTGCCGTCACACCACGGCAGCTCGATCAACTCGGGCATCGTGGCAACCAGCTCGGAGCAATCGGTAAAGCGGCCCTTGTCGTTGAGCTTGCTGCAATCCTGCACGCGCCAATACCCGTCGGTATGCGTAATGTAGTACTCTTTGCCGTCGACATCCATGAATACGCGCGTCTTGGAACGCAGATACGCGAGGAAGCCTTCGAAATCTACTTCGATCGCCTCATTAGCTTTGAGTCCCATGGTGTCCTCCTCCAAACGTGCGCCCGCGATGCGAACGCGATGCCTACAGAGCCAGTTATATCTAGTAAACCCATGACACCCTCATGACATACCGTCATTCTGGTAGGCGGCGCGGCTTTTGGGGTGGGCGGGGAAACTTGACATGCGACGCCCAAACCCCATGGGGCATGCATCATCATGCGATCTGGAGCATCCAGGGCAAACGGGGTATATACGCTGCGGTTACATGAGTCCGAGGTCGGGATGGTCGATACCATGCTCGATGGTGTAATCCATCATGGCATCGCGCATGTCGAGCGCCCGCTCCGCGGCATCGGCGAATCGCTCGGCATCGACCAACGCAAACCCCGCCGCCGCCAGGGCAAACCGGTCCATCTCGTTCTCGTAGAGCATGCCAAACGGCGTCGTCGTTGCCCCGCGATCGCGGAAGCCGTGCACATCGAACCGCGTCGACTCGGCGCGACGCGCGATGATGCGCAGCAGCTGCCCCTCGTACCCATGGAAGCAGAACAGCACCGGCACCCCAAGGGGAAAAAGCGCGCAGAACGCATCGTCGTCGAGCGCCTGGGAATCGCGCGCCGGATCGCCCAACCGCAGCAAATCGACCACGTTCACAAACGACACGCGGATGCCCTCGTTCGCAAGCATCTCGGCAGCGGCGAGCGCCTCGACCGTTATCACGTCGCCCACCGATGCCACGACGATATCGGGTGTCTCGCCCACCGCGCAGCTCGAGGCCCATGCCCATGCCGACGCGCCCTGCGCCAGCTCGGCGCGCGCCTCATCGATGGTGAGATAGACCGGCGACTCGTGCTTGCCCGCCACGATACCGTTCACGCAATTGGTCGAGGCGTAGCAGCGCTGCATAACGGCGAGCATCATGTTGGCATCGACCGGATAGTACAGATGCGCGACATGCTCGTCCGAGCACGACTTGTTGATGAGGATGTCGGCAAAGCCGGGATCCTGGTGCGTGAAGCCATTGTGATCCTGCCGCCACACATGGCTGGTAAGCAGGATGTTCAGGCTCGCGATGGGCTCGCGCCAGCGCGCATAGCGCGCCGTCTCCTCCAGCCACTTGCAGTGCTGAGCCACCATGGAGCCCGCAACCTGGGCAAACGCCTCATACGTAGCCCAGATGCCGTGACGGCCGGTGAGTACATAGCCTTCCAGCATGCCCTCGCACTGGTGCTCGGACAACACCTCGACCACCTTGCCCGACGGCACCAGGTCAAGATCCTCGTCGTCGTACCAATAGCCCAAGTTCCACTGCTTACCGGTCACCTCAAGCGAGGCGTCCATGCGGTTGGACGAGAGCTCGTCGGGCGAGAAGAGCCGGAACGTATCGGGGTTGGCGCGCATCACCTCGCGCGTGTAGGTGCCGCACATGCCGGCAAGCCCCAACTTGCGCTCACCGCGCGTGTCCGCCGTAAGCAGCAGAGCATAGTCGGCCGGGTTCGGCAAGATCAGCGGCTGGCGCAGGCGACCGCCGTCTGCCAGGGGATTCTCACCCAAGCGCACCTCGCCGGCGGGCATGATGGCGCGCACGCGCTCGCTCAAGCCACCCTCCGCGGTAAAGAGGTCCTCGGGATGGTAGCTCTTAAGCCAGCGCTCGAGCCACGCAAGGCGTTCGGGCGATGCCCCCACGCGCACCGGCACCTCGTGAATGGCTGCCGTATCCTGAAGCGGCGTGCCATCGGGCGCGGCCGGCGTGGTCCAGCCCTTGGGAGATTGGAAGATGATGAGCGGATAGCGCACATCGGCACCCTCATCGGCCGCGTGCTCCTTGATGTCGCAGATACGATCGAATACATCTTCGAGCAGCTCCGCGAAGCGCTTGTGATAGGAAGCCGGCGCCTCGTCATCGAAGCCCACCGTGAACGTCACCGGCTCATAGCCAAAGCTGCAGAAGAACATCTCGCGCTCGGCTGCAGCCGCCGAGGCAATCATCGACGGCATGGTGATCTTGTAGCCGTTCATATGGAGAATCGGCAGCACGATGCCGTCGGTTGCAGGGTTCATGATGCGCGCGGTCGACCATGCGGCAGCGATAGCGCCCTCTTCGGATTCGCCGTCGCCCACGATGGGAACAACCAGCTGATCGGGATTATCGAATGCCGCGCCAAACGCATGGCTGAGCGTGTAGCCCAGCTCGCCGCCGGTATGAATCGAGCCAGGCAGCATGGGCGTGCAGTTAGACGGCATGCCGCCCGGTGCCGAATAGGAGCGCATGAACTCGGCAATGCCCGCCTCGTCGTCGGTTACCGACGGATAGCGCTCGCTATACGAGCCATCAACAAGGGAGCTCACCGCACCGGCCGAGCCACCGTGCCCGGGCCCGATGAGCACGAGCGCACGCTGGCCATGGTCGGCGATAAGACGGTTGAGGTGAGCGTAGATGAAGTTCAGACCCGGGATGGTGCCCCAGTGGCCCACGGGGCGCGGCTTAACGTCGGAAAACTCCAGCGGTCGACGCAGCAACGGATTGCTCTTGAGGTAGATCTGCCCCACCGAGAGGTAATTCGCGCAGCGCCAGTAGGCGTCGAGCGCATCTACGCAGGTGGCATCGATCTCCGCGCGCCCGCGGTGCCAAGGCATGCCAGCCGCATCATGCTGCGCCATCTGCGTCATCGTCCCCCAGTCCCGTTCATTCCGTTCGTTCGCGCCCGCGGCGCGAAATTGGCAGTAGTACCATCATAGGATATGCCGCCTCGAAACGGGGTACGGAGGCGGCAGACGGCGTGAAAGCTACAGGGTATATGCGCAAAGTATGCACGGAGTCATAAGTTAACCCCGGTCTGCCGCCACGCCGTCCAATCCAAATAGATGCACGCCCTCGCCACCCAACACATAGGTAAGCGGCCGTCCCGACACGCGCTTCAACATGCCACGCTGCTCGAGACTCTTGAGCACCGCACGAGCTACCGCCTGAGAAACCCCTAAAAAAGCCGCGATATCATTTGATCGAATCTCTTGGTACAAATCGAAGAGGGAGCGCTGCGCCGCATAGAAGAGCACATCGCGTTCGCGCTCGTCCCATTCCGAAGGGACCTCTGAAATCGCGTCGTAAGCACGATCGATCTGGTCGCGCTTCTCCTCGAGATCGACAATGAGCGCATCCTGCGCCTGCAACAGCAGATCGCAGAGCATCAGAACGAACGGCGTCGCTTCGCTTCGGTTTACCGGATGCTCCACTGTTTTGAACGCCTTGTAGTACGTTGCCTTGTTCTCGGCAATTGTGCGCGAAAGCGAGAGCACTGTAGGCTGCGATAACGGCCGCGCCAACTGGAGTGCAAGCAAATAGCGACCGGTTCTTCCGTTACCGTCAAAGAACGGATGGATGTACTCGAAGAGGAAGTGGCAGAGCGCCGCGCAAAACACCTCGGGAATATCGTCCCGATGCGCGAGCCGAAGCATCTCCTCGATGCGGGGCACAATGCGGTCGGGAGCTACGCCAACGTGAATACGCTTGCCCCCGGCGCCATATAACTCGACACCGTCCCTTCGGAACAGGCTGTCTCCCAGTTTGCACTCCGGTGCGAGCGTATCGCCCACAACAGCATCGTAGATGTTGCGAATTGTTTCAGGGGTCTCCGGATATGAGATATTGTTCTCGGTAATACCGAGATATAGCTGGGCGAACTCCGTAAACGGCGCGTGGTTTTCGACCGTTGCCTCTAACGCGTCTTTAATCTGCCGGCGTGTGCTATAAACACCCTCGATCTCGTTGCTCGATACCACCTCGTCACCAATAAGCGAGCGGATATACGCGCCCAACGCAACGCGGGGCAATTGCCGCCACAATGCAGACACCCGACGCTCTTTACGCAGAATCTGCTCGTGCGCAACAGAAAGCTGTCGAGGAACAGCCAAAAAGAGCTCGCCGTGATCGAGTATGATGCCCGTTCGAAATGTCGACTCCGCCTCAAGGCGCTCACGCGCCACATGCTCTGCACGGGAGAAGCGCTCGGACGTGTTGTCGCTGTACAGTACCTTGCGTACTGTTGGATACTCAAACGCCATAACCGCTCCTTTTCAACGATATTGCCAAGTGTAGCATAGGCTAAACGCACAAATCGGCGTTTTTGAGCGTTTATCCTTATATATCGGAGTACTAAACGCTCAAATAGCCCCATTTATGCGTTTGACCCCGCCCGTATCGGGGCAAACTTCTTAGGGCGCTCCATGCTGAAAAAGGGCGCACCCAGGTTTACCCCAAATGCGCCCTTGAATATGCAGCTCTGTTTGACCGCACTCGCGGCGAGGCTTACTCCTCGCTCGACGTCTCCGAGCTTTCGCCGTCTTCACTCGAGCTCGAACCGCTCGTAGTGGCCGTGCCGTAGCGCCAGTCCCTGTTACTGTTGTTGTACAGATCGCCCACGGTGGCCGACCCGCCATCGCCCTCGCCCATGGACTGCGGGCCCTGCGGATCCTCGCCCGCGTTAACACGCTCCATCATCTCCTTGAGCTCGTCCTCATACACGAAGACATAGCTCTGGCCGTCGATGTAGGTATCCTCGCCCGCCCATGAGGGGATGTTCGCAGAGTACATGTTGTTGACATCCATACCGCGCATGGCGTTGATGAGCGAGATGATATCGGCGGGGCTGAGCGACGTGTGCACCATATCGGCGAGCGATTCGAGCAACGCTGGAACCGTCGCGATATCGAGATTGTTCAAAATCTTATCGGCCAGCGCACCGATCACCATGCGTTGATGGCGCATGCGCGTGTAATCGCCGTCGGCGTACTGATGGCGCGCGCGGCTGAACGTGAGCGCCGCCTCACCATCCATATGCTGCTGGCCCGCCTCGATCACCACGGGACCGGCCTCGGGATCGTCGACCTCGTCTCCCTCGGGCACGTTGATATCGATACCGCCCACGGCATCCACAAGCGCCTTCAGGCCGTCGAAGTTGATCTCGGCGTATTCCGAGATCTCGACACCGCAGAGCTCGTTGACCGCCTCGACCATGTCGTCGGAGCCGCCATAGGAGAAGACCGAGTTGATCTTCACCGTGCTGTCCTTATAGGTGAACTTGGTATCGCGTGGCACTGAAATGAGCGTGACCTGCTTTTGCGTAGGGTCAACGCGCGCCAAGATGATGGAATCGGTGCGATAGGTATCCTCACCAGGGCGTCCGTCGGTGCCCAGCAGGAGCATGTAGAACGGCTCGCGGGTCACGTCGGTATCAACCAGGATGTTCAGCAGGTCCGCATTGATGATCTCGCCGTCGTTCAGGCGGGAGAGCACGTTGGAGAACCACATGCCCGCGGCAGCGACGGCGGCGATGAAAACACCGCAAAAGCCGAGCAGGATGCCGCGGCGAATGGCACGGCCGCGCCTGCGCTGACGCGAGCGCTCGGTGTAGCGGCTCACGTTCTCACGGCTGTAGATACGGCTCGCCGCGCTCGAAGAGGGACGCCTCGCCTCCTGTACTGGCTTTTTGCGAATGCTCATGGACACGGTCCTAATCGTCGGTGGGATCGGGCACGCTTACGCGCTCGACGCGCGCTCCCAATCCAATCAGCTTGTCACAAAACCGCTCGTATCCACGATCAATATGATGGATCGCAGAAACATCGGTCTCCCCCTCGGCCACGAGGCCGGCAACGACGAGCGCGGCACCGCCGCGCAGATCGGGGGAAACCACCTGCGCACCAGAGAAGTGATCGACACCATGCACGATGGCATGATGGCTCTCGATACGGATGTTTGCCCCCATGCGCTGAAGTTCGGAGGCAAACATGAAGCGGTTCTCGAAGATGTTCTCGGTAATCACAGAGCTGCCCTGCGCCAGTGCGGAGAGCACCATGACCTGGGCCTGCATATCGGTGGGAAAACCCGGGAAGGGAAGCGTCTGGATATCGACGGGGTGAAGCGACTGGGCGCGATGCACCCGCACACCGTCTGGCATGCGCTCGATGGCGACACCCATGAGCTCGAGCTTCTTGAGCACCATGCCCAGATGATGCGGATTGAATCCGGTGACCTCGATGCCGCCGTCCGCCGCGGCGAGCGCACCGGCAACGATGAAGGTGCCCGCCTCGATGCGATCGCCAATGACGCGATGCACCACGGGATGCAGCTCCTCGACACCCTCGATCGTCACCACGGGCGTACCGGCCCCCTCGATCTTGGCGCCCATCTCGTTGAGCATGTTGGCGAGGTCGACAATCTCGGGCTCGCGTGCGGCGTTGTCGATCACCGTGGTACCGGCGGCGCGCACCGCGGCCATGATGAGGTTCTCGGTGGCACCCACGCTCGCAAACTCGAGCGTAACCGTGGTGCCGGTAAGGCCGTTCTCGGCGCTTGCATAGATATAGCCGTGATCGGTATCGAAGGCGACGCCGAGGGCCTCAAGGCCCAGGATATGCATATCGATCTTGCGCGCGCCCAGATTGCAACCACCGGGCATGGCGATCTTCGCCTTGCCAAAGCGGCCCAGCAAGGGGCCCATAACCGCCGTCGAGGCGCGCATCTTGGCGACGAGCTCGTAGGGTGCTTCCCACGAATCGACCGCCGAGGTATCGATCACGAGCGTATGCTCGTCGCGCACCTCGATCGTAGCGCCCATGCGCTTGAGCACCTTACCCATAACGTGCACGTCGGAGATGTTGGGGACGTTCTCGAGCGTGGTGACACCGGGTGCGAGCAGGGTTGCCGCCATGAGCTTGAGTGCCGAGTTCTTGGCACCAGAAACATGTACGCAACCGGCGAGATCATGTCCGCCGAAAACGCGAATGATATCCAAAACGTGCTCTTTCTGCCCGAGGGACGCTACCGGGGGTGCATTCTACCAGATGCTATGCGCGCAGGAGAAGCTTACACCACGTTACCTCATTATAGAGATAGGCTCGATGTGCATCGTTTTCTCGCAAATTACTCAGCTGGTCTTCAAATTCTCGCTGCTCGGCGCGCACCTTGTCGGCATCGACCGTCGCCATGTCGCAGGCGCGCGCGACAAGCACGACCACCTCGTCGCCGGTGATCTCGGCGTAGCCACCGATGATGGCAAACTCATGGTCGACCGTGCCCATCGCCGTATCGCTCACATGCACATAGCCTTTGCTCAACGTGCAGATCTCGTTGGCATGGCCCGGCAGCACGCCCAGTTCGCCATCGGTGGAAGGCAGCGCGACGAACGCTGCCTCCCCCTCATATTCCAAGTGCTCGGGGCATACGATCCGAATGCGCATGGCTATTCGCTCGCCTTCATCTTGGCGGCGCGCTCGCGCACGTCATCGATGGTGCCCGCGTAGCGGAACGCCTGCTCCGGCAGATCGTCCACCTCGCCGTCAACGATTGCGGCGAAGCTGCGCACCGTGTCCTCGACGTGGATGTACACGCCGGGGTTGCCCGTGAACTTCTCGGCAACATGGAAGGACTGCGAAAGGAATTGCTGCAGCTTGCGCGCACGGTCCACGGTGAGGCGCTGCTCCTCCGAGAGCTCGTCCATACCAAGAATGGCGATGATGTCCTGCAGATCGGAGTACTCCTGGAGGATCTCCTGCACCTTCACGGCCACGCGATAGTGCTCTTCGCCCACCACGGAGGGGTCGAGTGCGTCCGAGGAGGACGCGAGCGGGTCGATAGCCGGGTACAGGCCGAGCGCCGCAATGGAGCGCGAAAGCACCGTCTGCGCATCGAGGTGCGTGAACGTGGTTGCCGGCGCGGGGTCCGTAAGATCGTCCGCGGGCACGTAGACCGCCTGCACGGAGGTGATCGAACCGGTCTTAGTGGAGGTGATGCGCTCCTGCAGGTCACCCATCTCGGTTGCGAGCGTGGGCTGGTAGCCCACCGCCGAGGGCATGCGGCCCAAGAGCGCCGAGACCTCGGAACCCGCCTGCGAGAAGCGGAAGATGTTGTCGATGAACAGCAGCACGTCCTGGCCGCGATCGCGGAAGTACTCAGCAGCCGTCAGGCCCGCCAGACCAATGCGCAGACGCGCTCCGGGAGGCTCGTTCATCTGGCCGTACACCAGGCAGGTCTTGTCGATGACGCCCGATTCGCTCATCTCGAGATACAAATCGGTGCCCTCGCGGGTGCGCTCGCCCACGCCGGTGAAGACCGAGGTGCCGTTGTGCTCCTGCGCAAGGTTGTTGATAAGCTCCTGGATGAGCACCGTCTTACCCACGCCGGCGCCACCGAACAGGCCCGTCTTGCCACCACGGATGTAGGGCTCCAAGAGATCAACCGCCTTGATGCCCGTCTCGAAGATCTCGGTCTGGGTGGTGAGCTCGTCGAAATGCGGCGCGGCGTGATGAATGGGATAGTAATCGTCCACCTCGGGCATGGGCTTGCCGTCCACCGGCTCGCCCAGCACGTTCCAGATGCGACCCAGGGTGCCCGGACCCACGGGCATCTTCATGGGACCGCCGGTATCGGTGGCAACGATGCCGCGCGTGAGGCCGTCGGTCGAGGTCATGGCCACGGTGCGCACCACGCCGCCCGGCAGCTGGCTCTCGACCTCGAGCACCGTGCTCACGTGCCCCATGGGTGTATCGGCCTCGACCGTGAGCGCGTTGTAGATCGCCGGAACCTGCTCATCGAACTTCACGTCGACCACAGGGCCCACGATACGAACGATGCGGCCATCGCCGGCGGTGTGACGCTCGACGGCGGCATGGATGTCTTTCATGTCGGTGCCTTGTGCCATTGCTACTCCTCCAATGCAGAGGCTCCGCCCACGATCTCGTTGATCTCGGTGGTGATGGAAGCCTGGCGCACACGGTTATAGGTACGGTTTAAGGTGGTGATGATCGCTGTCGCGTTCTCGGTTGCGGAGTTCATCGCCTTGCGGCGGGCACCCTGCTCGGCGGCGGCGGAATCGATCAGCGCCTGATGGATGACGGTTAGGATGTAGCTGGGCACGAGCTCGCCCAGCACATGCGATGCCGAGGGCACAAACTTGAACGACGACGAGATGCGCTGCGGCGCCTCGTCCTCGTTTCTGCGTGGGCCGCGCGCGAGCGCGACCATCTCGGTGTCGAGCGGCAGCAGCTGCTCCACGCGCAGCACCTGGTCGACGCGGTTGCGCGCGTGATGATACACAACCTCAACGCGGTCGAGGCGTCCTTCGGCATAGCCGTCGCAGATATAGCTCGCGATCATCTGGGCCTGCTCGAACGTGGGGTCCGCCGAGGCTCCCTCGAAGTGCATGATCCGGTTACCGCGACGCGCGAAGTACTCGCTGGGCTTGCGGCCACAGGTGATGATCTCGCAATCGATGCCCTTGCGCGAGCAAGAGCGCATGATCTTCTCTGCCTCGCGCTCGACGGCAACGTTGAAGCCGCCCGCCAAGCCGCGATCGGACGCGATGGCCACCACGAGCACGCGCCTCACCGCCTCATGCGTTCTCAGCAGGGGCGCATCGCCCGTTGCCTCGGCGTCCTGCGCCACGGTGAGCATGACATCGGTGAGCGCCGACTTGTACGGCTCGGCGCCATAGGCGCGATCGAGCGCACGGCGGATCTTGGCCGTCGAGACCATCTCCATCGTATGCGTGATCTGCCTCATGCTCATGGTCGAGGAGATGCGCTTCTTGATCTCGCGAAGGTTCGCCATGGGGCTAGCTCTCCTCGGTCTCGGTTGCCGCCGCATCGGCCGCCGTTGCGTGACGGCTTGCGAAATCGGCCTTGTAGTCGGCGATTGCCTGAGTAAGCTGGGTGTCCAGTTCGCCCTCGATCTTCTCGGTGCGCAACCGCTCGAGCAGCATGCCGTAGCTGTTGTTGAGCGTGGTCACCAGACCGTCGCGGAACTCGAGCACCTGTGAAAGCGGCAGGTCGTCGATGAATCCCTTGTTGCCGGCGAAGAGCACCGCCACCTGCTCGGCCACGTCGAACGGACGGAAGCGCGGCTGCTTGAGCAGCTCCGTCATGCGCGCGCCGTGCGTGAGCTGTTGCTGCGTGGCGGCATCCAGATCGGAGCCAAACTGGGCAAAACCGGCGAGCTCCTGATAGGAGGCCAGGTCGAGGCGGAGGTTGCCCGCCACCTGCTTCATGGCCTTCGTTTGAGCGGCGCCTCCCACGCGCGACACCGAGATACCCACATCGACCGCCGGGCGCTGCCCCTGGAAGAACAGATCGCTCTGCAGGTAGATCTGGCCATCGGTGATGGAGATGACGTTCGTGGGGATGTACGCCGAGACATCACCGTCCTGCGTCTCGATGAGCGGCAGCGCCGTCATGGAGCCGTAGCCGTTCTCGCGGCTGAGCTTGCAGGCGCGCTCGAGCAGGCGCGAATGCAGGTAGAAGATGTCGCCGGGGTAGGCCTCGCGTCCCGGCGGACGACGCAGCGTAAGCGACATCTGACGATAGGCGACGGCCTGCTTGGAGAGGTCGTCGTAGACCACGAGCACGTGTCCGCCCGGGTTATCGGCGCTGGCGGGCTTGCCGTCCTCGCCGTTGTACATGAAGAACTCGCCGATCGCGGCGCCCGCCATGGGGGCGATGTACTGCATCGGCGCCGACTCCGCCGCGGTCGCGGAAACGATCACGGTGTAGTCGAGGGCGTGATGCTCCTCGAGGATATGGCGAATGTTGGCGACCGTGGAAGCCTTCTGGCCGATGGCCACGTAGATGCAGACCATGCCCTTGCCGCGCTGGTTGATGATCGCGTCGATGGCGATGGCGGTCTTACCGGCTTTGCGGTCGCCGATGATGAGCTCGCGCTGGCCGCGGCCGATGGGAATCATCGCGTCGATGGCCAGCAGGCCGGTCTGCACCGGCTCGCACACGGGCGTGCGGTCAATCACGCCGGGCGCCTTGAACTCGATGGGGCGATAGTGGGTGGTGTGGATGTCGCCCATACCGTCGATGGGCTGGCCGAGCGGATTCACCACGCGGCCGAGCATGCCACGACCCACCGGGATCGACATGATGCGGCCGGTGGTGCGGCACTCGTCGCCCTCTTTGATAACGGCGACGTTGCCAAAGAGCACGGCACCAACCTCATCGCGCTCGAGATTCTGGGCAAGACCGTACACGGTCTCTCCCGTCTCGGAGCTCGTGAACTCAAGAAGCTCGCCCGACATGGCGCTCTTCAGGCCGGAGACGTGGGCGATGCCGTCGCCCACCTCATCGACACGGCTCACTTCCTGCGTGTCGACCGTGGCGGCCAGGTTATCGAGACGTGCCTTCAGCACGTCGGCGATGCTCTTGGCATCGATCATCTCAGACATGGGAAGCGTCACCTCCATCGGTTTCATCCGCTGCGACCAGGGCCTCGCGCGCGGCGGCAAGCTGCGTCTTCACCGAGACGTCGCGACGGCTGCCGCGCGCCTCGACGATGATGCCGCCGATGATCGAGGGGTCCACGCGCTCGATCAAAAAGACGCTGCAGCCAAAATCGGCCTCATAGCGCTTCTGGATCTGCTCGCGCAGATCGTCATCAAGGGGCACCGCGGTGGTGACGGTCACGCCCACCACGTCGTCGTCGGCCTCGCACATGGTGCGGTAGGTCTCTGCCACCTCGGGAAGCAGGTCGAGCTGGCCGCGTTCGAACATCGTGGTGAGAATCGCCAGGACCTCGGGCGAAGCGTCTGCGATCGCATCGAGGGCGCGACGGTCCTGGAACACGCGCCCCTCGGCCTTCGCGGCTTCGATCAGCGAGCGCGCATAGGTTTCGAGAACCCGATTCTCCCTGCGGCTAGTTGACATTCAAGCTCCCCGCTTCCTGGATATAGCGCTCGATAAGGCGGCGCTGCTCGCCGTCCTCGTCGAGGGTCTTCTCGACGATCTTGGAAGCAACGGAGACGGAGAGATCCGCGATGGAGCCCGCCGCCTCGGCGTAGATGGCGCGGCGCTCGTCCTCGGCGTTCGCATGGGCGCGCGCAACGATCTCCTCGGCCTCGGCGTGCGCGGCGGCGATGATGCGCGAGCGCTCCGCTTCGGCGTCCTGGCGCGCAGCGAGCACGATCTCGGCGGCCTGGCGGCGCGCGTCGGTTACCAGCTCGTCGGAGGCTGCACGGTCCTCGATGGCCTTCTGCTTGGTGCGCTCGGCCTCATCGAGGCTCTCGGCGATGCGCTTCTCGCGCTCCTCCATCATCGCGGTGATCTGAGGCCACGCAAGCTTGCTCAGCACCACAAGGATGATGAGGAAGGCGATGAGCGCCGGCACGAACTCGGCCGGGTTGGGAATCAAGATGCTGGCACCGCCCGCCGACTCCTCGGCAAAGGCCACCGCAGGCGCAGCGAACGTGCAGACCGCCGCTGCCAGCATGGCACGATTCATGGTTTTCATATTGACTCCTTCTGGGACAACGTGAGCGGATTCCCTAGGAGATGAGCGTCACGACGAAGCCAATGAGGCCGAGCGCCTCGGTGAACGCGGACGCCAGGATGAAGACCGTGAAGGCACGGCCCTGAATCTCGGGCTGGCGAGCCATGGCGCTCGTTGCGCCGAACGCAGCAAGGCCGATTGCAATGCCGGCGCCGATAACACCAAGACCATATCCGATAACTCCCACAATTCCTCCTTTGTCGTGCGCGAATGCGCGAGATACCTATCTCAAAGGGCGCAGGGCCCTAAGATGCCAACCTGCGTGCCGCCTAGTGCGAATCTGCCTCGGCGATCTGGATATAGACCGCCGAAAGCACGGTGAACACATATGCCTGCACGAATGCCACGATGAGCTCGACGGCGTAGATGATCAAAAGGATGAGCAGCCAGGCGATGCTGGGCAGCGCGCCCGCCACGGTGGCGGCGGTTGCCTGCTCGAGCATGGGCTCCGCAAAGAGCGCCGCCATGATGGAAAACGACCCCATGACGATGTGACCGGCAAACATGTTGCAGAACAGACGGATGGCCAGCGTGATGGGGCGCAGCAGCAGCGAGAAGACCTCGATCACCCACACGAACACGTTCATGGGGAACGCCACGCCGGCAGGTGCCAGGCTCTTCCAGTAGCCAAAGAAGCCGTGCTTCTTGCAGCCGTAGTAAATGAAGTAGACAAACGAGCACAAGGCGAGCGCCGCCGTGCAGCCGATGGCACCGGTACCCGGCTTCATGCCCGGAATGAGGCCGATGAAGTTGTTCACGAGGATGAAGAAGAACACCGTGGCCAGAAACGGGAAGTGCTTCTTCCAGTTGGTGCCCACGACACCCTTGGCGACATCGTTCTCCACGTACTCGATGATGTACTCGACGCCGTTGACGAACATGCCATGCGGCACGAGCGTCTGGCGCTTCAAAAACACGAAGATCAGGATGCAGAAGACCGCGGCGGCCACCAGGAGCCAAAACGAGTACTGCGTGAGGCCGACCGTGAGGTCGCCCACCACCGGCGCGGAAGAGAACTCAGCGACGAGATGCTGGATCTCATCGGAAAGCTGCCCGAAAGCGTCCAAGATTCACACCTTCCCATCAACCGACGACGTCGGTTCTTCTATGATTCGCTTCGCGCCATCACCACTGCCGCAGCAACGATGAGGCAGACAAGAAAGCCTGCCGTCTCGCCCACGGCGACCGCGATGAGCTCGGCGGGCGCTACCAGGTGCACGAGCACGATCGTGAGACCTGCAACACCGCATGACACCATGAGGCCGAGTACCCCTTGTACCATGCTGCCCCTGTTCTCGCCAGCGAGCACATGCCTGAGCGCCCAGGCAAGCGGCGCAAATGCGAACACGCCCACGACAGCCCCCAGCGCGAGCGGCGCTACCTGAGACGTGAGATCAAACCCTTGCAAGCTTCATCCCTCCATACCCAGCGACGCAGCGCACATCGAACTGCCTGCGAGCGTTTCAGAATATAATAGCCCCAGAAGGCCCGTGGTCAAGAATCCACATTCGAGACAAACCCCGGCGCCCGTAAACGAGCAGCGCGGGCCGGGACCTTCACGCCCCGCGCCCGCGCTCATGCCGCATATGTCGGCAGCCTTGCGCTGCACCTTCAGGCTACTTCGCCTCGTCGAGCTTGGCGATCTTGGCAACGCGCTGGGCGTGGCGGCCGCCCTCGAACTCGGTGGTCAGAAAGACCTTCACGATCTCCTCGTTCTCCTCAAGCGTGATGAAGCGGCCGGAGAGGCAGATCACGTTGCCGTTGTTATGCTGGCGGAACAGCTGGGCGAAATCGGGGCGCGTGATGCTCGACGCGCGCACACCGGGCACCTTGTCGGCAGCGAGCGCCATGCCAATGCCGGTGCCGCATACCAAGATGCCGCGATCGGCCTCGCCGGATGCGACGGCGCGGGCAACGGGCTCGGCATAATCGGGGTAATCGACGCTCTCCTCGCTCGTGGTGCCGAAATCGGTCACCTCGCAGCCAAGCTCATCTTTCAGATAGGTGACAAGCTGCTCTTTCTGCTCGAATCCACCATGATCGGAAGCAATGGCAACACGCATGTGGTGCTCCTTTCGTGTGTTGGTAACGGAGCGGGTGAGGGGCCCCGCTCATCGTATTATAGCCATCAGCGCACGCGCGATACCGCCTTGTGCCAGCCATCGAGATTTCTCGCACGAACCTCGGGCGGCATCTGGGGATCGAAACGCCTGCCGTGACCGAGATTCTGCCTAATCTCCTCCCTATCCTCCCAATACCCCACCGACAGGCCTGCGAGGAACGCCACGCCGATCGCGGTGGTCTCCTGCGTCTCCGACTGAATGACCGGGATACCCAAGAGATCGGCCTGGAACTGCATGATGAACTCGTTGCGCGAGGCGCCGCCATCAACGTAGAGCGCGTCGAGCGTCATCTGCGCATCCGCCTCCATAGCGCGCAGCACGTCATACGACTGGTAGGCAAGCGATTCGCACGCGGCGCGCACGATCTGGGCACGTCCGGTGGCCAGCGTGAGCCCGGAAAGCATCCCGCGCGCCTCGGGTTCCCACCAGGGAGCCCCCAGGCCGCTGAACGCGGGGACGAGGTAGCAGCCGTTGTTGTCGGCAAGGCTCTCGGCGATCTGAGCGGTGTCGCGGACATCCGAGATGATGCCGAGGCCGTCGCGCAGCCACTGCATGGTCGAACCGGCATGGAAGATCGAGCCCTCGAGCGCATAGCTCACCCGCTCGCCCTCGGCGATACCGATCGTGGCAACCAGCCCCTGCTGCGACGTGACCGCATGGTCGCCGGTGTTGATGAGCATGAAGCAGCCGGTACCGTAGGTGTTCTTGGCCTGGCCCGGCTCGAAGCAGCAGTGCCCGAAGAACGACGCCTGCTGGTCGCCCGCCACGCCGGTGATGGGCGGGGTGTGCGTCATGATCTCGCTCGAGACGCGGCCGTAATCGTCTGAGCTCCACATGACGCGCGGCAGCATGGAGCGCGGAATGTCGAGCAGCTCGAGCAGCTCATCGTCCCAGTCGAGCGTATGGATGTTGAAGAGCATCGTACGGCTGGCGTTGGTGTAGTCGGTGGCATGCACCAGCCCGCCGGTGAGGTTGTAGATGAGCCAGGTGTCGATCGTGCCGAACATGAGCCGGCCCGCCTCGGCCATCTCGCGCGCACCGGTCACGTTATCGAGGATCCAGGCAACCTTGGTTGCCGAGAAGTAGGCATCGGGCATGAGTCCGGTCTTCGCGCGGATGGTCTCGGCATGCCCCGCGGCAACGAGCGCCTCGGCGCGATCGGCCGTGCGCCGGCACTGCCAACCGATGGCATGGTAGATGGGCTGCCCGCTATCGCGGTCCCACACCACGCACGTCTCGCGCTGGTTCGAGATGCCAATCGCCGCGATGCGGTCCGAATGGATGCCGCTTTTAAACTGGACCTCCATCATAACGGCGATCTGCGAGGCCAGAATCTCGGTTGGATCTTGCTCCACCCAGCCCGAATGGGGATAGCTCGACCCGATGGGGCGCGACGCCTGCGCCACGATGCCGCCGAACTCATCGACGATAACGGCACGCACCGACGTGGTGCCGCTGTCGAGCGCCATGATATACGAGCCGCCGAACGAGAACTCGGCTTCGGCAAACCCCAGATCATGCAACGAAAGCGGCATCTTCGCCCACCCCTCCCCACGCGCGTGCGCTCAGACGCCCTGCACCACGCGATAGATCTCCTCATCAGAAATGGCGCCATGGCGTATGATCTCGACCACGCCACCCCGCACCGATACGATGGTCGAGGCGTCTTGGCACGGTGTTGCCTGAGCGTCTATGGCGACATCGACGCCTGCAAGGATGCGTGGCTCGGCTTCCGAGAACGAGGCGGGAGCGGGCTTGCCATGCGTGTTCGCGCTCGTAGTTGCCAGCGGGCACGAGCAGGCGCGCACGAGCGCCTGAATGGCAGGCGACGCCGATGCGCGCAGCGCCACCGTGCCATCTGCAGCCTGCATAAACCGCGGCACGCGCTCACTTGCGCGAACGATGAGCGTGAGCGCGCCCGGCCAGAACGCTCGTGCCAGCGCACGCGTCACCGCGTCCACGTCGCGCCCATACCGATCGAGATCCTCGATACCACCCACGAGCCACGGAACCGTCTGCGTGAGATCGCGCTGCTTGAGCTCGAAGATGCGACGATAACCGGAGCCGGGCGGCGGCAGGGCGCATCCGAGTGCGGCGCCCGCCGCATCCGTCGCCTCAGGCGCAGCCGCGCTGCTCGCCGCAGCATCCACCGCGACACTCAGGCCGTACACCGTCTCGGTGGGCACGAGCGCAAGCCCGCCGCCGTGCAGCACGCGCGCCACATCGCGCACGGCAAGACCATGCGGACGGCGTGCGGCGCCGTCTATGCGATACACCCGTACCATATGTAGAAACAAACCCTCCACGCACCCAGCGGTGCTTACGAATCTTTACATTGCGTCAATTACAGAGGGTATTGTCTCACGCGATGCGCCGGAGCATGCGCTCGACAGCCAACGAGGGCGTAAACGGGGCGAACTTTACGGCGAAGGGCGTCAACTGTGGTGGCGGCGTGGTGTCGGCACGCCCGCAGGCGCTACGCGCTCAGGCGCGCAAGCACGAAGCGGGGGCGGTGTGTGAGGTCGGCCATGATACGGACATCGGCCATGCCGTAGGTCCGACAGAGCTCGGCGGCCGCCTCAAGCGACTCCTCGAAGAGCTCGCACACAAACAGGCCGCCCGGGCGAAGCACACGCGGCGCCACCGCGAGCAGCCGGCGGAACACATCGAGCCCGTCGACACCCCCATCGAGCGCGAGCGCCGGCTCGTACGCCGCGACCTCGCGAGGCAAGGTCGCCACCGTTTCAGAGGGGATATAGGGCGGATTGGATACAAAGACATCAAAGGTGCCCAGCTCGTCCTCGAGCACGGGGTCGATGAGATCGCCCAGGCGAAACTCCGCATGCTTGGGTGAGACATGCACCGCCTCGCGGTTGCGCGTGGCGAGCGCGATCGCCTTGGGCTCGATATCGGTGGCGATGCAACGCACCAAGCCGGGGCGCTCCACGGCGAGCGACAGCGATACGCAGCCGGTACCGCAGCCCACCTCGAGCACACGTGCCGGCACGTCAGCGGGCTGCTCGGACTCCTCGGGTGCCTCGGCGGCCGGCGCGGGCTCGCTTGCCCCGGCCGACCCGTCCTCCCCAGCAGCCTCCTCGGCCGCTGCCGCAGCCGCCTCACGCTCGGCCGCGCGGGCGCGCTCGACCTCGTCGTTCCATGGCAGTTCAACGCGCTCGCGGCCCATGGGGCCGATGCCATCGTGCCCCAGCACTTCCTGGTCGAGAAAGTCGAGCACCGCTTCGACCAGCAGCTCGGTCTCCGGACGCGGGATGAGCACCCCCGGCTCGCATGCAATGTCGAGAAAGCGAAACGTGGTAGACCCCGTGATATATTGCAGCGGCTCGCCTTGAGCCCGCCTGACCACGTTGCGATGCATGATATCGAGTTCGGATTGCGTGAGCGGCCGCTTGAAATTCACGTAGAGCTGGATGCGCTTGAGGCCCGTCGCCGCCGACAGCAGCCATTCCGCCGCCAAACGCGGGCGCTCCTCCCCCTTGTCTTCAAGGTAGCCCACCGTCCAATCAAGACAGCGCTCAACCGTCCATGTCTCGCTTGGCATCGCTTCCGCCCCCTTCTTGTAAGCTTCTCGCCCGTTCATCCTACCGCGACGGCGCCTGCGCGCCCGCGCCTTCTCGGCCCTACGATACGGTATCGGTCTCACCGGTATCGCAGACCTTCTCACACGATGCCAACAACAATCTCCTCCGGAGCATGCGATATCTAACACCGCAGGTCATAGGCGCGCCCGCACCGCATCCCGTGCGGAAAGCTTCACATATGCCGCGCACGATACCACAGAATCGGCACAGGCCTACGAGAAGAACTCGTCGAGCGCGCGGCGCAGCACGACGCCGTCCGCCTCGCAGGGCACCGCGCCCTCGCGGCGCAGCATGCGCGTTTCCTGCCCCTTGCCGGTCACCACGATCACCGCCGGGCCCGCGGTCTCGCGCACGCAGGTGCGAATGGCCTCGCTGCGATCGAGCACGATCTTCCACGCATGGTTGCCCTGCGCCTCGACCGCCTGGGCGATGGCGCGGCAGATGTCGGCGGGATCCTCGGGGCCAGGATCGTCCTCGGTGATCACGATGCGATCGGCGTATGCCCCCGCCGCAGCCCCCATGGTCTGGCGACGATCGACCCCCTTGCCGCCCGTCGCGCCGAACACCACGGCGAGCTCTCGATCGGGATAGTTCTCGCGCACATCGCAAAGCAGCGTCTGCAGGCTCATGCCATTGTGAGCATAGTCTACGATACCCATCACCTCGCCCGAAGCCGCAGGATAGAGCTCCATACGGCCAGGAATGCGCACATCGCGCAGACCGGCCACCACGGCGCGCTCGTCCACACCGAGCGCCTCGGCCACCGCGATGGCGCCAACAGCGTTCGCCACATTGAAGCGCACCGGCGTGGGGATGAGCACCTCGCAGGTGAACCGCGGCGTGCGGACGACGGTCGTGATGCCCGCAGAGGTATGCTTCAGCTCGCCAGCATAGACGCTCGCCGTCGGATCTTCGAGCGAATAGGTCATCACGCGCTCGCATGCGCGCGCCGCCTCGAGCACCGTATCCACGTAATCCATGTCGAGGTTGACCACTGCGCAGGCGCTCTGAGCGAAGATCTTGAGCTTGCTGGCGAAGTAATCCTCGAACGTGGGGTGCTCGATGGGCGAAATATGGTCCTCGCCGATATTGGTGAATGCGCCCACCGCGAACTGCATGCCCTCGCACCGCCCGTATTTGAGCGCCTGGCTCGACGCCTCCATCACCATGCGCCGCGCGCCCGCGGTCACCGCGTTGGCAACGCGCTGCTCGAGTTCGAATGGCTCGGGGGTGGTGAGCCTCGATGTACCGGCCTCGATGCCGTCGAAATACCCCACGCTCGAAAGGTACGGCGTGGCAGGCGCGCCCTCGAACGCGGCCTGCGCATCGAGGATGCCCCGAAGATAATACGCGCTCGTGGTCTTTCCCTTGGTGCCCGTGAACGCGCACAGCGAGAGCTTGCCCGAAGGATGGTCGTAGGCGGCATCGGCGATGCGCGCCATGGCGCGGCGAATATCGGAGACCTCGATATGGGGCACCGGCACCTCGAGATCTGTTTTCGATACATACGCCACCGCGCCCGCCTCGATTGCCTGAAGCAGGTATTCGCGCTTGAACGCCGCACCCTTGCAGATGAACAGGGTATCGGGGCGCACGAGGCGCGAATCGTCGGTCGCGTATGCAATGCGCAGATCACGCGCGTCGGGCTGCGCGCCCACCAGCACGCCCGCCCGCTCGAGCAGATCGATATACGTCCCCAACGAGCACACGCGCTGGGGCGCGCTGCCTGTCTGTGCCATACGAACCCTTTCCCCTGCAACGCCATCCCGCGGCCGCCACCGCGGACCTGAATTGTCTATTGTATGCGCTCGGCGCCCGCGCCGCGATACCCCCGAACTTATCCTCCACGCTTCGTCAACATCGCCGCCCCATGCCGCCGGCGCACAAGAAATGCCGGCCGAACGCATACGGTCCAGCCGGCATCATGGCTATCGTGCGGTGGTGTCCAGACGCCTACTCGGCGGCGTCCTTTTTGGCACGCGCCTCGAGTGCGGCGCGCACCTTCGCGGCCTTCTCGGGATCCATCGCAGCGAGCTTCGCCTCCATCTTGGCATCGCGCTCAGCCTGAGCGGCATCAGCCGCCGGCTTCTCGGCGGCTGATGCCGAGGAGCCCTCGGCAGCCTTCGCGGCCTTCTTGGCCGCAGCGGCCTTGCGCGCCGCCTCGACACGTGCCTGCTGCTCGGGCGTGAGCTCCTTCTTGGGGCCCGCCGCCTTGCCAGCTGCCGCCTTGCCGGCCGCGGCTTTGCCCGCTGCGGGACGCGCAGGCTTCGCGGGCATATCCTTGTGCATCGTGATGGTCTTGAGCTCCTCGGTGGGCTCGGTGGGCAGCACCGCCATCGAGAGGCAGTTCTTGGGGCAATCGTAGGTGCAACTCGCGCAGGAGATGCACATATACGGCTCGAGCTTCCAATCGCCCGCCTTGCGATCGACGGTGATGGCGCCAACGGGGCAGACGCGCTGGCACATGCCGCACAGGATGCAGGCATCGATATCGTTCACCAAATGCCCGCGCATCTGCGGGAACAGATGCTCCAAATCGCGCTTCTCATACGGATAGCGCACCGTTGCCGGCTTGCTCACGAGCGAGCGCAGCGTCATCTTGGCAAGTTTGAACATTCCCATGCTGGCCTACCTTTCCGTGCAGCTGATGCACGGGTCGATCGTGAGGATGATCATCGGGACATCGGCCAGATCGACGCCCTGCAGCGCCTTGACCAAGCCGCCCAGGTTCTGCGATGTGGGCGTGCGCAGACGGAAGCGGTCGAGGTACTTGGTACCATTGCCGCGCACGTAGTAGAACGCCTCGCCGCGGGGCTGCTCGATGAGCACGTGGCTCTGGCCCTCCGGGACAACCTTCGCCTTCGCCTTGCCGCCGATACCGTCGTGCGGGATCTTCGCCACGAACTCCTTGATGATGTCCATGGACTGCACGACCTCCTGCGCGCGCACCTTGCAGCGCGCGTAGCAGTCGCACTCGTTGGAGATGATCGGCTCGAAGTGGTCGAGGTCGCCGTAGGCGCCGTAGCCCGTGGTGCGCATGTCGTGCTCGATACCCGACCCCTTCGCAAAGGGGCCGACCATGGAGAGCTCCATGGCATCCTCGAACGTGATGGAGCCCACACCGCACAGACGGCTCTTAACCGACGTATCGTTCATCATGGTGTCCATGATGATCTGGTACTCCTTGCGCATGCTGTCGAGCTTGTCGCAGATAGCCTTGAGCTCGGAGTCCTCGATGTCGTGCGCCATGCCGCCCACCACGAGGATGGACAGGATGATGCGGCCGCCGCAGGTGCGCTGGAAGATGTCGAGGATGTTCTCGCGCAGGCGCCAGCAGTGGTTGAAGAGCGACTCGAAGCCGAAGGCGTCGGCCAAAAGGCCCAGCCACAGCAGATGAGAATGGATGCGCGAGAGCTCCTCGAGGATGTCGCGCAGGTACACCGCGCGGCGCGGCACCTCGATGCCCAGCAGCTTCTCGGTTGCGCTCACATAGCCATAGCCGTGGCCGTGGCTGCAGATGCCGCAGGTGCGCTCGGCGATGTAAACGAACTGGTTGTAGTCGCGCTTCTGCGTGAGCTTCTCGAGCCCGCGGTGCACGAAACCGATCTGCGGGATGGCCTCGAGCACCTTCTCGTCCTCAACCACGAGATCGAGGTGGATGGGCTCGGGCAGCACGGGATGCTGCGGGCCAAACGGAATGATGGAACGGGTTGCCATGCTTACTCACCATCCTTCTGCGCAGACTTGGCAGCCTTGGCGGCAAGCGCAGCGCGAACCTTTGCAGCCTTCTCGGGATCCATGGCGGCGAGCTTCTCCTCCATCTTGGCAGCGCGCTCGGCCTCCTTGGCCGCAGCATCTGCCACCGCAGCGGGATCGGCCTTGTCGGCCACGGCGCCGGCGCTCTTGCCGGCCGCGACCGCGGCCTCCTTGGCATCGGCCGCAGCCTCGGCCTCGGCGGCCTGCTTGGCCTCCGCAGCCTTGCGCGCCTTAGCGGCAGCAGCGGCCTTCTGCTTGGCAAGCTTCTCGCGCTCGGCCTTCATCTCGGGCGTGATGATCGTCATGGGCGATTCCTCGGCCACGTTGAAGAAGTGACCGCCAAAATCGAGCTCCATGTTGGTGAAATGCACGCCGAAGAGGTCGTGCGTCTCGTTCTCGTAGCTAAACGCCGCGAAGTAGAGGCCCTGGATCGAGGGCACCTCGCTCTGCTCATCGATGCCGTAGACGCACAGGTTATAGGCGTTGTCGACCGTCTCGTCATAGAAGGTGTAGAGCAGATCGATACCCGCCTCGGTGGTCTCGGCGCACATCTGAACAAAGCGGAATCCCTGGTGCTTGAGCGACTGCACGCGGTAGAGCAGCTCGCCCAGCGGGATGTCAACGAATTCGGTGGTATACATCCGCGCCCTCCTAGCGATTCTTCTCGGAGGCGCCCATCTTGGCCGCCTTCTCGTCGAGGATCTTCACGGCCTTCAAGACCGCATCGATGATGGTCTCGGGGCGCACGGCGCAGCCCGGCGCGTACACGTCGACGGGAATTGCCTTGTCGGCACCGCCGATCACGTTGTAAGCGTCCTTGAACACGCCGCCGGTGCATGCGCAGATGCCGCAGGCCACGACAACCTTGGGCTCGAGCATCTGGTCGTAGATGTGCTTCACCACGTTGACGTTCTGATGGTTGATCGCACCGGTGATCAAGAAGATGTCGGCGTGCTTGGGGTTACCCGTGTTGATGATGCCAAAGCGCTCGATATCGTAGAGCGGCATCATCGAGTCGAGCACCTCGATATCGCAGCCGTTGCAGCTCGACCCGTCGTAATGGATGAGCCACGGTGATTTAGAAGAATAGCTCATGTGTGCTCCCTTAGATGAACGGGGTGATGAGGACGTAGAACAGGTTCACGACGCCCACCACGAGCGCCACGAGCCACGCGCCGCCGAGGCAGTTCTGCCACTTCATGCGCGCGAAGTTGTTATCGATCGTAACCTCGAAGAACCACGCGGCCAGCGCGGCAACGATGGCGACGACGATCGAGATGGGGTTGTCCCAGATGAAGAACATGCCCACCCACATGAGAAACAGCACGCTCTCGCACCAGTGCATGATCTCGACGAGCGCGAGCGTGCGGCCCGAGAACTCGGTGGTGATGCCCTTGACGATCTCCTGGTGCGCATGATGGCTGTAGGAGAGGTCGAACGGGGACTTCCGCAGCTTGATGGTGAGCACGAACATGAGACCCAGGAAGATGGGCAGCAGCGACGTGACGATGGGCATGTCGAGCTGGAAGAGGCGCGCGATGTCGAACGACTGCGTGGCGGTGAAGAAGCCCACCGTCATGATCATGAGCATGGGCTCGTAGGACATGACCTGCAGGCACTCGCGGTCGGCGCCGGTGTCGGCATAGGGGCTCCGGCAGGAGTACGCCGCGATGATCATGAAGAGCGTCGCGAGCGTGACCAAGAAGACGCACATGAGCAGGTTGGAGCCGGAGACAAACAGGCCGCCTGCGATGATGGCGAAGATGAGCGCGCAGGTGACGTAGGCCTCGTCGACCGCGTTCACGCTCGCCGGCTCCTTCGTGAAGAGCTTGCGCACGTCATAGTAGGGCTGCAGAATCTTGGGGCCCACGCGGCCCTGCATATGGGCGCTCACCTTGCGGTCGAGGCCGTCGAGCAGCAATCCCGCCACCGGCGCTGCGATGGCGAAGCACACGGTGCCAATCAGGATGCCCAGAAGATCGGGGCCCACGAGCAGCACCTCGCGATCGACCATGAACGAGCCGCCGGCCAAGAAGCCGAAATCGAAGATGAAGCACGCCGCGAACGCCATGAGCAGCACCGAGATGCAGATGATCAGGCCCACGCGCGTGAGCGTGCCCTCGGGGAAGACGTCCTCCATATACCAGTTGCGCTTGGTGGAGGTCATGGTGCGGCCCATGGAACCATGGAAACGACGGCTGTCGGGCTCGGTGCACTGACCGCCCAGGTACACCTCGACGCGGCGCTTCTTGGTTGCGCGGCCCCACGGCGTAAGCAGCACGATCGCGATGAAGACCACGATGGCGACCATGATGATCATGTTATCGACGCCGATGAGCTGCGGCGTCTCACCGTAGACGCCCGCGAGATAGGGCCCCACGACCGTCTGCGAGATCACCGGCAGCAGCACGCAGCAACCCACGAGCAAGCAGGAGATGAAGCCGATGGAGAACCACTCGGACTTATGCACGCCGCCCTCGACGTTCTCGGCCTTCTGCGCCACACCGGCGAGCTTGCCGAGCCACTTAGCCCAGAAGAAGAACGTCGCCGCCGAGCCGAAGGCGAGCAGGATGAGGAAGAGTACATTGCCCGTCTCGGCAAACGAGACCAGCGTTGCCCACTTGGAGACGAGCATGCCGAAGGGCGCCACGAACATACCCATGATGCCGAGCATCATGAAGCGCGTAAGATGCGGCAGGCGGCTGAAGAGCCCGTCCATGTCCTCGATGTTGCGGCTGCCGATACGATGCTCCACCGTACCCACGCACAGGAACAGCACCGACTTGGACACGGTGTGGAAGATGATCAGGAAGATCGCGGCCCACACGGCCTCGGAGGTACCCACGCCCGAGCACGCGGCGATGAGGCCGAGGTTGGCGATCGTGGAGTACGCGAGCACGCGCTTGGCGTTGCTCTGCGTGATGGCCATGAACGAGCACAGCACGAAGGTGATGCCGCCGATGGCAACGACCATCGCGGACGCCACCGGATACACCTGGTAGGCCGGTGCAAGCTTCACGAGCAAAAAGACGCCCGCCTTGACCATGGTCGAGGAATGCAACAGCGCCGAGGTGGGCGTGGGCGCCACCATGGCACCCAGCAGCCAGCTGTGGAACGGCATCTGCGCGGCCTTGGTAAGGCCCGCGACCGAAAGCAGCATAACCGGCAGGATGAAGATGGGCGATGCCATGGAATGCGTCGCCGCGATGAGCGCGCCAAGCGACAGCGGCAGCGTGGTGAGGTGCACGATGATGAGCGCACCCAGGAACGCGAGGCCGCCGATCATGTTGAGGTTGATCTGACGGAAGGAGTTTTTGATCGCCTCGGGCGTGCGGGTGTAGCCGATCATGAGGAACGAGCAGACCGTGGTGATCTCCCAGCCGGTGAACATCCACTCAAGGTTGTCGGAAAGCACGATGAGGAACATCGCCGAGAGGAACAAGAACATGAGCGCCGAGAAGAAGTGGCGGCGATCAGGCGCGCCCTCGGGCTCATGATGCTGGAAATCCTTCATGTAGCCGAGCGCGTACACGCAGATGGCGCTGCCGACCAGGCCCACGATGAGCACCATGATCACCGAGAGCTGGTCGAGGTAGACCGGGTTCTCGAGCATATGCTCGGCACCCTCGGGCAGCGTCATGTTGGCGAACCAGACAACGCCCAGCGTCTGGATGATGCCCAGCACCAGCGCCGTGCGGTTGCCGTAGCGCACCGCCGACCACAGGATCACGGCGCACAGCACAATGTCGATGGCCGTGAGGATCCAGGTGGTGATGTAGCTCACCTCCTGCGGCAAGGCGAAGACGGTGTACCCGGCGAACAGGTACTGGACCGCGAACACCACGGATGCCAGACCCGTGGCGCCAGCCGCCGCGATGGTGATGACGTTGCGCTGCTGATCCGTACGGAACAGCATGAGCAACGCCGCCGCTATCAGCGGAACGGCAACGAGAAACGCAATGATTCCCATGTGCTTTCCCCTCTATTTCCCGTCCAACACGCCGCATCGGCACAATGCGACATTATTTCGCAACATTGTAGCTCACCCGCGCACACAACGTATCCACAATCGCCGCGCGCATGGTTCTTGACAGCGATCAATATAGGGTTCGACATGAGAAACCCGACGGCTCCGTGGGAGCCGTCGGGTCGCATGTCAGAGTGCGCGCACCGCTCGTGCCGTGCGCAGGCAAGCGCGTTAGGCGCGTGCGTCCTCGACGATCTTGGCAACCGTCTCCTGGAGCGCGGCAAGATTCTCCGCCGAGGGAATCCACTGCTGCGCCACAACCGGAGCCGCCATGTTGAACTTCATGTTCTCCATCTCGGCATAGACCTGCTTGGGTCCCAGCGGCGCCCAGCCATACGAGCCGAAGGCGATGCCGATGCGCTGGTCGTTTTTAGGCGAGAGACCGCGCATGTAGGTGAGGAAGCTCGCCATGGTGGGCATCATGTTGGAGTTGAGGGTGGGCGAGCCGCACGCGACGTAGCGGGCATCGCAGAGATAGAGCATGATGTCCGAGATGTGCGTATGCTTCACATCGATGAGCTGCGCGGAGACGCCCTCCTTGATAAACGCGTCCGTGATCTCGCGCGCCATGGCCTCGGTGGAGTGCCACATGGAGTCGTAGACCACAACGGCCTTCTCCTCGGTTTGATACGTGCTCCACGCCTGGTACTTCTCGAGAATCTCGGGGATATGGCTGCGCCACATCACGCCGTGGGAGGGGGCGATGAGCTTGATATCGAGGCCGCCGAGCGCGGCGAGCGCCTTTTGCGCCTGGGCGCCATAGGGCCACACGATGTTGGCGTAGTACTTCTTGGCCTGCTTCATGACCTCGCAGAGATCGTTCTCGTCGTCGAAGCGCTTGGTGGTGGCGAAGTGCTGGCCGAAGGCGTCGTTGGAGAAGAGGATGCCATCCTCGGGGCACCAAGTGACCATGTTGTCGGGCCAGTGGACCATCGGCGTCTGCACGAAGTGGAGCGTGCGCTCGCCGATGCAGATGCTGTCGCCGGTCTTCACGCCCTCGACCTCGATGCCGTAGTGCGCGCGAATCTCGTTCACACCGGCAGGCGCGCTCGCCACGATGCGCGCCTTGGGCGCGAGCTCGTGGATCTTGGGCAGGCTGCCAGAGTGATCCATCTCGACATGGTTGGTAACAACGAGCTCGATCTTTGCCGGATCGATCACCTGGCTGATGCGCTGCACGAACTCATCGGTAAACGTTGCCTTAGCGGTGTCGATGAGGGTCACCGTCTTATCCATGATGAGGTAGGCGTTGTAGGTGATACCGCGCTCGGTGGTGTAGCCGTGGAACGAGCGCTCGTTCCAGTCGATGCCGCCGACCCACCAAACCTTGGGAGAAACCTCAATAGCGTTGAGCATATGGCTTCCTTTCTCGTTGCCGCATGCGAAGCGGCAGATTGCTGCGCCCATCATAGCACGCAGCGGCTGGCATGCTCCGTCATTCAGCCATCGCCTTAAATGCTACAAATCAGATATCATTTTATGGGGAACACGGTACGTCTTCGCCGCTGGAAATGCGGACGGGCAGGCACTCAATCCGAGGACGCGCCGCCAGACGGCTTGCGGCCGCGCGGCTTCTCGACCAAGCCCGCAGCACCCTTCGCACGGTAGGTGCGGCACCACGACTTGACCGAGGATTCGCTGGGTACGCCGTACTCGACCATGACCTGGCGCACGGTCTTTCCGCGCTCAAGGTGGTCTTTCACCACGGCGAGCTTTAGATCGTAATCGTAGGTGCGATGCCGCATGCCTCCGTTGAGCACGGCCTCCTCGCCACCCACGGCGAACGCGCGCGCCCATTGCCTGGCCGTGGCCTCGGGAATAGCAAGTTGCGCTGCCAGCGCCCGGTGGCCAACCCCTTTTGTGAGGATGGCTGCCGCCTGTTTTCGGATCTGCTCACTATACGAGCGATGTTGCGCTTGCGCCATACGGGATCATCCCCATACCGATCAAAACGTACTCACGATAGGGGGCGTGCTTGGTTCTCACAGGGCAGCACGAACGCCCCCGCCCTTTGCGCGCCTAAGATAGCAAATTCGCCCCCTGCTGTCGACCGCGGCGACGCGCACATGACCAAACCATGACCCGTGGTCGAGCCAAAACGGCAAAAGCTGCGCAGCCGTCTACCTTGGACAAAAAACGGGCGCGCTCCCAAGGGAACGCGCCCGCAAGAGACCGTCGCGCGCGACGGTCTCGCGCCGTATGCGCCCGGCTCTTAGCCGAAGTAGCGCTTGAGCAGGCCGGCGAACGCACGACCATGGCGAGCCTCGTCGCGCGCCATCTCGTGCACGGTGTCGTGGATGGCGTCCAGGCCGGCTGCCTTGGCGCGCTTGGCAAGGTCGGTCTTGCCAGCGGTGGCGCCGTTCTCGGCCTCAACGCGCATCTCGAGGTTCTTCTTGGTGGAATCGGTCACAACCTCACCCAGGAGCTCGGCGAACTTGGCGGCGTGCTCGGCCTCCTCATAGGCAGCCTTCTCCCAGTAGAGACCGATCTCGGGATAGCCCTCGCGATGAGCCACGCGGGCCATGGCGAGATACATGCCCACCTCGGAGCACTCGCCCTCGAAGTTGGCGCGGAGATCGTTCACGATGTCCTCAGAAACCTCGGGGAGCTTGCCCACGCCCACAACGTGCTCGGCAGCCCAGCTCATCTCGCCGTCCATCTTGGTGAAACGGGAGCCGTCAACGCCGCACTGGGGGCACTTGAAGCCCTCGGGCAGCTCGTCGCCGTCGAACTCCTCAACGTAACCGCAAACAGGGCAAACGAACTTCATGGTGAACTCCTTAATCTAGGCGATATGCGCCCCATCCCATGACCTCTCGGGGCGCTGCCCAAGCGTACCACTTATCGTGACTCTGTCCTAATAAGAATTCGGAAAAACATGCGCTGCGCCCCCGAATCTAGAAAACCGCCACGAGGTGCCCAGTGCGCCCTATATGCAGGCGCTTGCACCATCTGGTCCGTGTAAAGCTTGCGTAAGTATGGCGCGAGATGCCCCGATGTCGTCCGCAACGCGCTGCGCTCGGGGTATCGTGTGCCTGTTCGATACTGCTCATGCCAACGAAAGGGGTCCAGATGCTCACGTGCTATATGACAGACCAGGCAGGAGCGATCACCCAGATCGATGAGCCGCAACCCGGAGCATGGATCAACCTGGTAGAACCCACCGAGGCAGAGATTGCTTGGCTGCAAGATACGGTAGGCGTGCTGCCCGAGTTCGTGCGCTCGGCACTCGACGAGGAAGAGACCTCGCACATCGATTTCGACGATGACGTGCGGCAGACGCTTATCATCGTGGACTACCCCTGCGCCGAGGATGCCGAGGACATGCAGGATCCCACCATGCTGCAGTACACCACGATGCCTGTTTCGTTCTTCTCCCTGGCCGAATCGAATCTCGTCGTTACCCTGAGCCTCCAGCGCAACCCCATCGTCGAGGACATGGCCGCCGGCCGCGTGCGGGGCCTCAACACGCGGCTGCGCACCAGGTTCCTGCTCCAGATGCTGCTGCGCATCTCGCAGAGCTACCTGGTTCACCTGCGCCGCGTCGACGCGCTCTCCACCAAAACCGAAGCGCGCCTCTATGGGTCGATGCGCAACGAGGAGCTCCTGCAGATGCTCTCGCTCGAGAAATCACTCGTCTACTTCTCCACGTCGCTCAAATCGGCTGAGGTCACGCTCAACAAGATTCAGCACGGCCACCTCATCACGCTCTACGAGGACGATCGCGACCTCATGGAAGACGTGATGATCGAGGTTCATCAGGCGCAGGAGATGTGCAACATCTACTCGAACATCTTGTCGGGCACCATGGACGCCTACGCGAGCGTGATCTCCAACAACCTGAACATCGTCATGAAGGTGCTCACGGTCATCACCATCGTGATGGCGATTCCCAATATGATCTTCGGGTTCTACGGCATGAATGTCGAGCTGCCGTTCGCGGGCGTGCCCGTAGTGAGCTCGTGGGTGTTCCCCCTCATCATCACCGCGATCGCGTGCCTTGTCGCCGTGCAGATCTTTAAGAAGAAGGGCCTCTGGCGATAGACGGGAAGCCCGGGCGTATCATGGAAGCAGCATAGGCTATGGGAAGGGAGCCCCCGATGGAACAGTATCTCGGCCACGACACGCCCAAGCTCGGCTTCGGCCTCATGCGCCTGCCCAAACTTGAGGACGGATCGACTGATATCGAGCAGGTCAAGGAGATGGTCGACCGGTTCTTGGCAGCGGGCTTCACCTACTTCGACACCGCCTACGTCTACGATGGCGGCATGAACGAGCGCGTGGCAAAAGAAGCGCTTGTCGACCGGCATCCGCGTGATAGCTACACGCTCGCCACCAAGCTTTGCGCGTGGGCAGAGGCGCCCGACGCCGAGGCGGCGCGGCAGCAGTTCTACACGAGCCTGGAGCGCACCGGCGCCGGGTACTTCGACTATTACCTGCTGCACTCGATCCAGACGGGCAACTACCAGCTCTATGACGAGTACGGCATCTGGGACTTTGTCGCCGGCCTCAAGGAGCAGGGGCTTGTGCGGCATTGGGGATTCTCGTTCCATGCAACGCCCGAGCTGCTCGACGAGCTGCTCACCGCGCACCCCGACGTCGACTTTGTCCAGCTGCAGCTCAACTATGCCGATTGGGAGAACCCCGACGTCGCATCGCACGCGAACTACGACGTCGCCCGCGCGCACGGCAAGCCGATCGTTGTCATGGAGCCGGTCAAGGGCGGACGCCTTGCCACGCCGCCCGCCAGGGCTCAGGAGATCTTGCGAGCAGCGAACCCGGACGCCTCGTTCGCCTCGTGGGCGATTCGCTATGCCGCCTCGCTCGACGGCATCATCACAGTACTGTCCGGCATGTCGAACCTCGAGCAGCTTGAGGACAACATGTCGTTCATGCGCTCGTTCAAACCGCTCGAGGCCTGGGAGTATGAGGCAATAGAGCAGGCGCGCCATGCCATCGACGAGGTCGATTCGATTCCCTGCACGGCATGCCGCTACTGCACCGCGGGATGCCCCCAGCACATCCCCATCCCCGCAATCTTCGCTGCGCGCAACGAGCAGCTCATCTGGGGCGCCGACGAACGCGGCAGGCGCGACTACCAGCGCGCCATCTCGGCCGAGGGGGCCGGCCGCGCCTCGGCATGCATCGCCTGCGGCCAGTGCGAAGGGGCCTGCCCGCAAAACCTTCCCATCGTCGAGCTGCTGGCATCGTGCGCCGCAGCGCTTGAATAACGCCCCTGCCCGGCGCGGCACACGCCCTGCGGCTCGTGCCGCGCCGGGCACAATCCAGAACGTTTAGCCGCAGCGCCGCATACCGCCCAGCGCACGCTCAACCTCCTGCTCTGTTGGCATGACGCGCAGATAGCTCGGGGAGAAGGGCGGCGTGAGAGGCGGCGGCACAACATGGCAGGCTACGCCGGGCTCTCCACGATAGATGAGCATGCCGGCAGTGGGCCCGTCGTCTGGAGCCGCGTAACGCGCATCAAAGCGGGCAACCGCATCTTGAAGCTCCGCGATGTCCTCGCGACGCTCGGGATGGGTGGCAATGCGCACAAGCACGTAGAAGCGATAGCGAACATGGTAGAACACCACATCGCACTCGCAGGGCCCGCTCTCACCCGCATGCCCCGCATCCACCAGCGCGAAGCCGCGGTGCAGCCCCTGCATAAGGTCTTGAACGCGCGCCACGACCGTCCCCGTGCCCTCGTATACCAAAAACTCGCCCGACTTCTCGGCCATAGCAACCACCGCCCCTACCGCCTGCGCGTGTCCTCATATGCACATCTCGACTATAGCAAAAAACGAACAAATGTTCTATACTTGTACCACGACATCCATAAGGAAGGAATAAGCCCTACGCCGGATTCGTCGCGCAGCCCGCGGGTATGAGAGGAGCATCTATCACCTGCCGTGCGCTGAGCGCACGCAAGAAAGGGGGCGGGCCCATGTGCACGGGCATCCGCTTTACCAGCACCGAACACACGATGTATTTCGGGCGCAACCTCGATTGGACCCAGGGCTATGGCGAGCGCGTTGTGGTGACGCCGCCCGCGGCGCAGATTCCGACGGCGTTTGACCGCCCGGATGATCTGGCCGAGGGGCACGCCGTCATCGGCATGGGCATCATCGTGAACGATGTGCCGCTCTACTTTGATTGCGGCAACGACGCCGGCCTTGCCGTCGCCGGACTCAACTTCCCGCAAAGCGCCCACTACGCTGCGCACGAGGTACTCGGCAGCATCAATGTCGCGGCCTACGAGTTTCCCCTGTGGGTCGCTCGAAACTTCTCGAGTGTCGACGAGGTTCGCGGAGCGCTGCGAACCACCACGATTGTGGCCAAGGCCATCAACGACGAGCTGCCCGTGGCGAAGCTCCATTGGCTTATCGGCGACGCCACCTCGTCTATCGTGGTGGAGCGCGTGGACGACGGACTGCGCGTGTGGGATAACGACGTCGACGTGCTCACCAACGAGCCCGATTTTGGCTGGCACCGGCAAAACATCCGCAACTATCTGTGCCTCAGCGAGCGCGAGCCCGCAAAGGCCGTGTGGGACAAAGCCGAGCTCACACCGTTTGGCTCGGGTATGGGCCTGCAGGGCATTCCCGGCGACTACAGCGGGCCGGCGCGCTTTGTGAGGGCGGCCTTCGTGAACAGCCACTATCCGCGCCAGGCGTCTGAGCAGGACAACGTGACGCGCATGTTCCGCACGCTCGGTGCGGTTGCGGTACCGGACGGTTGCGCCGAGATGGCCGACGGCTCGTTTGAGAAGACCCTGTATACCAGCTGCTTCTCGGCGAACACGCGCACCTACTACCACGCTACGTACAACGATCCCGCCATCCACTCCTACCCGCTCGCGGCGTGCGACCTGAGCGGAACCAAGCCCTTCGTCTTCCCCGCGACCGCGGCGTAGCGCTGTCCATCTCAACCGAATAGGAACTCCCATGAACGCTTCTGCAAGCGCGACGGGTACGGCTAGGCAGAAATTCCTGGTCTTACCCATCGTCATACTCATCCTCGCCCAAATGGGCACCACCGGCGACAACGGCGCGCTCTCGCTTGCCGCCTCGGCACTCACCCACGATCTTGGTGCCACCACATCCGAGATTCAGCTCGCCAACATGGTCTTTCCCCTCGTGGGAGCCTCGTTCATGATTGCCGGCGGGCTGGTGGGCACCATCGTTGGCTGGAAGCGGACCTTCCGCGCGGGCGCCGTGCTCTGCGCACTCGGCGAGGTGGCGCTCGCGTTCGCGCCCAACATGTTCGTCTTCATCTGGTGCGGACGGGTGGTGGTCGGCCTCGGTGCGAGCCTGCTCATCCCGTCGGTCCTCGGCATCATCCCGCTTATGTACCGCGGCGCCAACCGCATGGTCGCCTTCGGATGCATCGGCGCCGCATCGGGCCTTTCCGCCGTGCTGCCGCTGCTGCTGGGCATCGTGATGGAGGCCGCGGGGATGCGCGCGACGTTTCTCACGTTGAGCGCCTATTTCATCATGGTCGCCCTGCTCTCGCTCAGCCTGCCGGCCATCCAGCAGCCCGAGGAGCATCTCCCCTTCGACGGCGCTGGTGTTGCGCTGGCCGCCACGGGTCTGTTTTTGCTGCTCATCGGCCTTTCGGGCATCTCCTCGTGGGGACTCGTCCAGCCGCTCGACGGCTGCCCGTTCACCATCTTCGGCATCTCGCCCGCACTGCCCATCGCCGCGCTTGGCGCAGGTGTGCTCGGCATACTCATCAAGGTGGAAGCCCGTGTCGAGGCCAAGCACGGCATTGCGCTGCTACCGCGATCATTTCTCACCACGCCGCAGGTGCGGGCCGGCCTGGTGGCCAACGCGCTCACGTTCTTCTTTATGGGCGCGCAGTCCATCCTCATGGCTCCGTACCTGCAGCTTGTTGCCAACTGGTCACCCATTCAGGTGGGGTCGATCTCGCTGGTAACAGGGCTTCCCACCTTCGTGCTCGCCCTCGGCATCCCCAAGCTGCTGCCCCGCGCCAATCCGCGCCATATCATCCAGCTGGGCTACGCCTTCATGGCCATCGCGCTGGGCATCATGGCGCTTTCCGTCACCGTTGACGGAGCCGATACCGCTGGTGTCTACCTCGGCGCCTTCATGTCTGGTGTGGGTGCCGGCACCGTCTCGTCGCATGCGAGCAGCATCGTGGCGCTGGCCGTGAACGAGCGCGACGCCTCGCAATCCGGCGGCATCCAGAGCACCATGCGCAATGTGGGCCAAGGTGTTGGCGTGGCGCTCTTGGGCGCAATTCTGCTCTTTGGCATTACGAACACCGTGCGCACCGAGGCCTCTTCGAACGTGGTACTCTCGCCCGAAGCGACTGAGGAGCTCTCGACCATGAGCATCGACCTTGGCAGCGACCAGGAATTCAAGGACCAGATCGCCGACATCAAGATGTCGTCTGCCGCCCGACGCGATCTGGTGGGCATCCAAGCGCAAGCGCGTTTTGAATCGACGCGCGTGGCCTACGCGGTTGGCGCTATCATCGTGTTGCTCGGCCTTGCCACAACCCCGGCAATCACCGTGTTTTCGAAAGATGACCACGCTGCGCGCGACGGACGGCAACCCCGGCAATCGTAAGCACCGCGCCAGCGGCGACCAGCGCTGCGATCACGAAGAATGTGAACGAGAACCCGCCCATGAAGAGCTCGACCTCGCCCGGCACAAACGAGGTCACGGTGCGGCCCGCGAGCTCACTCATGCGGCCATACAGCAGCGCTGTGCCGCCGGTGGTGCCCACCGCCATACCCAGATAGCGCACGAGGGCAACCATGCTGCCGGCGAAACCCAGGTTCTCCTGTCCAGCCGAGCCCATGACAAGCGAGTTGTTCGGCGCCTGGAACATGCCCGTACCAAGCGACATCACGACCACGGTGATGTAGATGCGCACTGCCGTGGCGTCGGCGGAAAGCATGCCCACGAACGCGATGCCCACGGCATAGATGACCAATCCCACCAGGCAGGGCCCGGTGCTCCCCACTCGATCGGAAACAGCACCCGCTACCGGGCCCACCACCGCCATGGCCAACGGAATCGACGTGAGCAGCACGCCGGCGACATCGGGGGTGTAACCGCACGCATCCTGCAGGAAAAACGGCAGGATGAGCTCGGTGGAGCCTACCGCGAAAAAGCAGATGAACATGGTCACGAGATTGAGCACGAAGGCGGGGTTGGCAAGGAGGCTCACGATACCGCGCAGGTTGCTCAACGCGCCCGTTGCCATAGCGCCCGACGGAGCATCGGCCGGCAGGAACCTCATGCCGGCAAGGAGCGCCGCCACACCCACGGGCACGTTGATGAGGAAGATCGACTCCCACGGGAATGCGGCCACCAGGATGCCGCCCAGCACCGGCCCGCACATGAGGCCGAGCGAGACGAAGGTGCTCACGATGCCCAGCGCGCGGCCGCGCTCGGAGGTAGGAAAGACCTCCGTTACGATACCCATGTTGTTCGCCATGGCGCTCGCCGCACCGGTGCCCTGCAGCGCTCGTGCCGCGATGAGCGCGGGCAGCGATGTTGCCATGCCGCACAGAAGCGACCCTACCGTAAACAGCGCGACACCCAGCTGGAAGAACTTGACCTTGCCAAACCGATCGCCCAGCTGGCCGAATACGAGCACCGTCGCGCAGCACACCAGCAGATACACGCTTGAGACCCACTGGATGTCTGCCGCCGTAACGGCAAGCTCCCGCTGCATGGCGGGCAGCGCGACATTGACCACGCTGCCGTCGAGCGTGGACATGAACGACATGATGACGATGGTGAACAGGACCGCCCATTTGCTGGGCGCGGTTTTGTTGGAGCGACCCTCCATGCGAGCAACAGTGCGCATAACAACCTCCCGATCGCGCGCTCACAGTACCGACACGCGCCCTTGTCGCGCCTTCTCGACGCGCCAGGCGCTATACCGTGGGCAAACGCGGGACACCGGGTGCATGCGCGACCAAGGGCCGACCCGAACGTTTTGCCGCAATTGGCAAGCCGATGATACCAGACCGCACGCGCGGTGCAAGCGGTAAGCACCCCTACGCGCTCAGTTCCCACAGGTTCTTGCATTGGCCGAGCACCCGCTCCATGTCCCACGCGGCGGCGGAGCGCGACGGGCTGTTGGGATCGCGCAGCAGCACCTCACCCGCATCGTTCATGCCCGCCAACACGATGAAGTGGCCCATGGTGGTGAAATCCCCGGGGCCCATGCTGCAGATAACAGGATGTCCCGCCTCAAGCGCCGCGCGCACCTCCCCCGCATCGGGGGTGAGCTCATGGCTCTCGAGCCCCAGCTCACGGGCGCCGTCGCTCATGAGCGCCCATGCAGTCATGCCGCCCGACACATACCCCTCGCGCTCGCTGAACGCCGCCATCTCTTGCGGGCCCATAGACGTGTCGCCGGTGAGGTAGATGTAGGCCATGGCAAGCGCAGTGGGGCCGCAGCCATTCTCGGCAATGGTGCCGCCGGCGTACGATGCTGCCGCCCATGCCCGGTCCCGCTGGTAGAGATAGGGCATCTCGCCGCGATGCCAGTCGCCCTGAGGCGTAGAGACCGGGGCATCGACAAGCTGCCCCACCGGCGTCGCCGCAATAAAGCGCCAGATGCCGCCAAGGCCGCCCGCGCACGCGCACGCGATTATTACCAGCACGGCAACGAGCATCATGGTGCGCATCTTGCGACGACGCCTCCGACGAAGCGGTGCCTGCCATATCGCCGTGGCACCTACGGGCACATAGGGCGCATCGTGAGAGGCCGCATCGCGGTTGCGCACCGCGCCCCCGGCCGCGCGCCGCCTCGCGCCCGCGCGCCTCTTGCTTGCCGTATATCGCTGTGGAGCGATTCTCGCCACCGACATCATAAGCTCCCTTCGTTATCTCGCAACGTGCAAGACAACCGTACGGGAGCGCCTCTTAACAAGACTGCGCGCGGTTGGTTAAGCTTTTCCTAACAGCGGCAGCTCGATGGTAAACGTTGTGACACCCGCCTCGCTCGCCGCGGTGATGCTGCCACCATGGAGCTCCACGATCTCACGAGCAATCGCCAACCCAAGGCCGGCACCACCCGTCGAAGTTGCCCGGGCCTCATCGAGCCGGAAGAACTTGTCGAAGATCGCTTCGAGCTTGTGCGGCGGGATCGTCACGCCCGTATCGCTTACCAAAATGCGCGCGCGACGCTGCTCCCCCTCGCCCACCGCCTGCGCCGAGATGCCGATCTTCGTACCTGGGCTGCTGTAGGCAACCGCATTTTTGAGCACGTTGTTGAGCACGCGCGCCAAACGGTCCGGGTCGGCCATGAGTGTGAGCTCGGGGGCATCTGCCTCGGATGCAACCTGCGTGCCGCACACCTCAAGCTCGATCGTGTTGCCGTGCGCGTCGAGCATGGGGCGGAACTCCTCCGTCATCTGTACGAGCATGAAGGAGAGGTCGACCGATTCGAGCTCGAGCTCGATATGCTGCAGGTTGTAGCGCGTGATATCGAAGAATTCGTTGATAAGGCGCTCGAGGCGTTTCGCCTTGTCGAGCGTGATGCCCACATAGCGGCATCGCTGCTCCTGCGGCATCTCGGGAATCTCGTCCAGAAGCGAAAGATAGCCGATGACCGAAGTCAGCGGCGTTTTGAGATCGTGCGCGAGGTAGGTGATGAGGTCATTCTTGCGCGCCGCCTCGTCGGCAAGCTGCCGCTCCTTCACAGCGGCTGCCTGCTTGGCATCGGAGGCAACGAGCGCGAGCTCCTCCCAACCAGCGGGAAACGCTTCATGCGCCTCGAGATCGTGCGCAAGATACAGGCGCAGCAGCTCCGCCGCGCGAGCGCGATCCTCCCGGCGGGCGCGGCGTGCAGCAAGCGCGGAAGCGGCAACAGCCACTACAGCGATGACAGCCGCAACGGATATTCCCAGTTGGAAGAAGAAATAGCGCGTTCCCACGATGTCGAGCGCGACACCAGCTGAGATGCCGAACTCGTTGAGGTTGTGCATATTAAGGAACGAATCGGCCACCCATCCGATAAAGACACCATTCAGCACCTCGTCCATAACAACGGTAAGCACGTTGTAGAGCATGACCGCGCCGAGGACAGAAAGCGCTCCGATGCCGACAATGCGCACGATGCGGCGATAGTCGAACGCCTCTTCTCCAAGACCACCCCTGTTAACGCTCAATCTTGTATCCGCACCCCCATACGGTCTTGATATATTTCGGCTCCTCGAACGAGTCGCCCAGCTTCTCGCGAAGATGGCGAATGTGCACGGTAATGGAGCCCGACCCTTTGTCGTAGTAGGCGTCACCGAAGATCTTGAAGTAAAGCTCGCGGGCGGAAACCACCGCGCCGTTGGCCTCGAGCAGGATCTTCAGAATGGAGAACTCCGTGGGTGTGAGCGCAAGCGGGCGCTCGTTGAGCGTGCAGGTATGCGCCGGCACATCGAGCACGAGGCCGGCATGGCACAGCAGCTCGCCCTCCTCCTCTGCCTCGTGCGATTCGGGCGCTGCGCCGTAGCGCATATAGCGGCGCATCTGCGCCTTCACTCGTGCAACTAGCTCGAGCGGTAAAAACGGTTTGACTACGTAGTCATCTGCGCCGAGCGCGAGCCCGCGGACGCGATCCGCCTCCTCGCCCTTGGCGGTGAGCATGATAATGGGATAGGTGTGATGCTCACGAATCTTACGGCACAGGGCAAACCCGTCGACGCCGGGCATCATGATGTCCAAAATGGCAAGGTCGATGGCGGGCGCGTGCGCATCCTCAACGCGCGCAAGCGCGGAAGCGCCGTCGAAGAACGTCTCGACAACAAGCCCCTCGTTTTGCAAATACACCTCGATGAGCTCGCAGATTTCGCGCTCGTCATCGGCCACAAGGACCCGGCCCTCCACCGCGCACCCCCATCACCTCGGTAGTTCCTATGCTTGGTAGCATAGCGGTTCACACGAACACAAAGATTAAGACTCCCCTAAGAGCAGCGGAAATTGCTACCGCACAAGGTTCATATGCGAAGTCTGGACGTTTTTCTGCAGGGCCCAAATAGCCGACCGATAACACTGATGCTGCATGCTCTCTACCTGCGAGAATTAGAACGGCACGAAACGCTATCAACGCCTTCGATGAAAAACATCCACACTTCGCATATGTTATTAGATCAATAGCATTTTGTTTTTATATCGGCACTGATACGTAGACCGCATGGCATGAAGAAGGCCGGGCCTCAATGCAAAAAGCCCGGAGGTCATAAGACCTCCGGGCTGCATGTTCTTGGTCGCGGGGGCAGGATTTGAACCTACGACCTCCGGGTTATGAGCCCGGCGAGCTACCAGACTGCTCCACCCCGCACTATCTGGTGCGCCTTTGCGCAAGAGAGTATATTACGCGCCGTCCGCCGCAAACGCAAGCAACAATCTTCGAATATGGAGCGCTCTCCACAATAGACGACACGTGGCGTTGCGAGCGGTTAATGCTCGAGCTTCTCCTCGCGGTTGGCAAGCGCCTGTCGAAGCGCGTCGAAGTCGCGCTCGGTGCGCTTGGAGCGACGCGCGAGCACAAACACGTACGCAGCAAGCGCAATCCAGATGCCCACGTATGCGCCAATCACAAACGGCGCCGCGGGGAGCACGGTCGAATAGACCTCAGCAAGAATGGGATCCATGGGTTAGACCTCCTTAGAGGGTGAATCGGGAGCAGCAACGCTGCGTTCGGAATCCGGATTTGAACCTACAACCTCCGGGGTATGAGCGGAAGACGCTGAGTCGGAAACCCGCACTCCGGCAGCCCGCAGACGATCGAGCGCCTCTTGCGCCGCCGCACGCTGCGCCTGCGCATCCTGCTCCTCCAGGCGTGCCTTGAGCTCTTCGACCTCGGCTGCACGCGCATTGATGGCAAGCGCGATGCGCGTCAGCGCAAAAGCCATGAGCAGCATGCCAAACAGGCCCAGCAAAAACGGAATGAGCATCATGGGCGGCAGACCGCTATCGGTTCGGAAGACCACCGGATGAATGGAGCTCGGCACGAGGCGCGTGATGAGAAACGAGATGGGCGCGTCCACAAAGGCAACGATGCAGAACACGGCCGAGAAGCGCGCGCGGCGCTCGGGGTCCTCAATGGCGTTCCGCAGGATGAAATAGCCAATCACGAGCAGCGTCAGGATGAAATACGTGGTGAGGCGGGGCTCCCACACCCACCAGACGCCCCACTCGAAGCACGTCCACAAATCGCCCGAGATCATCGTAGCGGCCACGAAGACCAGTGTGACCTCCATGGCGGTCTTCGCGCGCACATCGAATGCGCGGTCGCCGGTCATGAGCAGCCGGATCGACCAGAACGCTGCAAACGCCATAACCGCAAACGACGACACGGCCACGGGAACATGGAGGTAGAAGATCTTCTGGCTGAGCAGCAGCTTCGTGGTTACCTGCTGGCCCGCGATCACAACCGGCTCGGAGAGCTCGGCCCCCTGCACGAGCGGCGCGAGCGTAAAGGTCCACACCACGCCGACAATCACAAGCGCCACGCCCAGCACAAGTGCCACAGGCACCAGCGCATCGAGCGGACGTTGGTTCGCCTTGTAAGTCACGTGCGTCACCTTGCCTTTTCAAAGTTATCTCAACGCAACAAACGTAAGTGTATACGAACACCGTGCGTCATGCGCGGTGTATTGGAACGATAGCTATCCTTCGACAACGAACTCGTAGAGGCCCCACGCCGCCGCAACCATGATCACGTCGTACGCCGCGGCAACGGCAAGCGAGGTCCAGAACGTTCCGAACGTTCCCTCTACGCCCACAAACGCAACGCTGCACGCAGAAACGCAGGCATAGAGCAACGGAAAGATCACGGGGATGAGCAGGATGGCCAGCAGCACGTCGCGCCCGCGCGTGTCGATGGTCATGGTTGAGAGCAGGGTACCCACGCCGGCAACGCCCACCGTGCCCACCACCAGCGGCAACACGATCATCGGAGTTGTTGGCGCAAGCTCGGCGCCCGACAGGAAAAAGATGAAGAACAGCGGCACGCAGATGAGCTCGACTACGGTGAGAAAGACGAGGTTCGAGGTTGCCTTCGCCAAAAAGATCACCGAGCGGTCGACCGGCGCGAGCAGGATGCCCTCGAGACAGCCCGATTCCGTCTCGTGCGCGAAGCTGCGATTGAGACCGAGCAGGCTCGTGAACACGATGAGCGCCCAAAGCATGCCGCCGGCGAACGCCACCACCTGCACGCGGTCCCCCACCTGAGAAAGCGCGGCGCCGTACACGGTGAGCACGAGCAACGCGTAGACCACCATAGACGTGAGCATCTCGCGCGTGCGGATCTCTTGACGAAGGTCTTTGGCAAGCAGCGCGCGATACTGCGCGAACTTCGAGGGGCGGTGTTCGTTGCCGGGCATACGGTCAGCCATGCTACGCCACCCCCAAGCCAACGGTTGCGAGATAGAGCTCGCGGAACGCATCGCAATCGATGCCGGCCTTCTCGCCGGTAAACACCGCCTGCCCGCGCGCCATGATGAGCGCATGGGTCATCCACGCAAACCCCTTGTTAAGGTCGTGGCTCACCATGATAAACGTGCGCTGAGGATTCTGCTCGCGCACCCGGCCCAGCAGCTCGTCGGTCAGGTCGACCGCATGCGGATCCAAGCCGGAATACGGCTCGTCGAGCAGCACGAGGTCGGGATTGCTCACGAGCGACCGTGCGATGGAGAGGCGCTGCTGCATGCCGCGCGAATAGGTGCGCACCGCGTCATTCCGGCGATGGTCGAGCTCCACCAAACGCAAGAGCTCGTCGATGCGGGCATGATTGGGCTTCCCCTCATAGAGCGACGAGAAGAACTCCAGATTCTCTTGAGCGGAGAGGTCGCCATACAGCATCGAGCGATGGCTGATGAGCCCGATGCGCGGACGCAGGCGCTCAGGCTCCTCGAGGGCGTTCACACCCAGCATGCGAAGCGAGCCGCGTGTGGGCCGCGAAAGCAGCGCGAGCGCGCGGAGCAGCGTGGTCTTGCCGGCGCCGTTGGGCCCGAAGATAGACAGAAAGGCTCCGCGCGGCACCGTGAGCTCAAGGTTGTCGAGCGCGCGGCGCGAACCAAACTGCTTGATGAGGCCGTGCGCCTCAACGGCATATGCCTCCTGCGCAGATGGCATCATCACGCCTCGCCCTTTGCGTCGGCCGCCAGCAGCGGGGTGGCACGGCGCGGCGCAAACGCCAGCACGATGCCCACGACGGTGATCACGCCGCCAGCCCATAGCACCGAGATGAGCGGATTGATTTTCACGCTCAGTGACAGCGAGCCATCGGCGTTGAGGCCTTGGAACGCCACGAAGAGGTCCTCGGTGGGGAAGCTCAGCACGCTCGCATGCAGCGTCTGCTGCTGCGTGGAAGCCGAGACCTCGACCGACGGGGCGAGCGTGCCCAGCCATTCGTCGCCCGCGGGAACGATGGTGCCGCTGTAGCCCCCGTCAGGACCGGTGCCCACGCGTCCGATCTCGAGGTCGATCGTCATGATGCGATCGTCCTGTTCGTCGAAGGTGTCCTCCGAGCCTGTGAAGGTGATGCTATAGCCGCCCACCTGCGCCGATGAGCCAGCCTCGTTGGCCAACGAGACCGTCTCCTCATGCACGAACATACCCGAACCCACGAGGCCCACGAGCACCACGGCGCACCCCAGATGCGTGAGGTACCCGCCCGCCTGTGCCGGCGAGTGCCGGAACAGGTTGAACACGGCAACAAGCGGGTTCTCGCCGCGGTTCTTCATGCGGCCGCGCACCCCGCGACCCAACAGGTACGCCGAGGTGGCGAAGAGCAGCGCCGCCGCCAAGAACGACACGATGGCAACACCGAAGTAGTACCAACTGGGGCCCTGCTCGGCAAGGGTGGCCGCGGCATCGCCGCCGGCGGCAATCACGCCCTCATAATCGGGCACGAGGCGCAGCACGAAAAACGCCATGAGCGCAAGAAACACCACGGCACCCAAGATGGCGGGCACGCGGAAGTTGCGCGCAAAGGCCGCGCCCTCGGTTTTGCGCCAGCCCAGCAGCGGGCACACCGCCATGAGCAGGCCGAAGAGCGCCGTCGCGGGCCGGGCCACCGCGTTGTACACGCCCGCAGAAACCGCCTGGCCGCCGAGCGGCATCCACGTGGGCAGCGCGCTCGACACCGTAAGGTACGCCACAAGCACGGCACCCACGATGCATACGAGGTTGGTGAGGTAATACGACCCGCTCTTCGACGCAAGCGACTCGATCTCGTCGGCATCGTCGAGCGCGCCATGGCGATAGATGAGCAGGATGAGGAAGGCCAGCGCGGCCGCCACCATGATGCCCAAGAAGAAGTAGGTGGACACGGGGTCCTCGGCAAACGCATGCACCGACTGCACCAGGCCGGAGCGCGTGATGAACGTTCCCAGCACCACGAAGATGAACGTGATGGTGGCGGCAAACATGCTCCAGCGCTTGAAGCAGCCGCGCTTGCGGTACATCGTGAAGCTGTGAATCATGGCAACCGTCGTAAGCCAGCTCATGAGGCTCGCGTTCTCCACGGCGTCCCACGCCCAGAAGCCGCCCCAGCCCAGCACCACGTAGGCCCATACGGCACCAAGCCCCATGCCGATGGTGAGGAAGATGAAGCTGAACACCGCGATGCGATCGACAAGCTCGATCCAGCGCGCGGAGAAATCGCCCACCACGAGCGAGGCGATGGCGTAGGCGAACGGGATGGTGCACCCCGCGTAGCCAATGAAGGTCGCCGGCGGATGGAGCACCATGGCCCAGTGCAACAGCAGCGGGTTCATGCCCGCCGCAAGACCCTCGACCAGCGTGCCATCGGCGTTGAGGTACTCGGCCGCCGTGGGCAGGAACGGGTTGTTCGAATCGGAGAGCACGAGCGTCGCGGCGAAGAGCGCCACGACGATCTGCGCCACCGCCAACGCGACGCTTGAAAGATCGTCGGTCACGCGCAGGCGACGCCACGCGACCACACCGGAAAACAGCGCGATGAGCCACGTCCAGAACAAGAGCGACCCCTGGCGTCCCGCCCAAACGCCCGCAACCTGGTAGAGCACCTTAAGCGGACTCGACGTTTGCGGGAAATTGGACACCACATAGGCCAGCGTGTAATTCTCCGTGAGAAAGCATACGAGAATGATGGCAATACCTGCGGTGAGGGCAATGAGGCAGGCGAACACGCCCAGGTAGCCAGCGTTTACCAGGCTCTCGCGGCGTATGCGCACGCCGCCGAGCAAACATACCGCCGACGCAAGCGCCACCACCAGCGCGAACACAGTCAGCGCGTTTCCCAACATGGACATCATATGAGTGTATCCTTGCTACTCGCTTACGTTTTCGTCGATTGCGGGCTGCTCGGTTGCCACGAAGGAGCCGTCCTCGTCGAGATGACCGGAGACCACCACGGCGCAGCCATCGACAACCGCCTCGTCCAAGCCGCCGTCCCACACGACGTTGATGCTTGCACCCTGCGACTCGATGGTGAAGCGGTACGCGGCGTCGGCGGTATTGATGTCGCCTCGCACATACCCGCACACCTTGGTATCGGTACCCACCATGGAATCCGCTTGGTCGAGCAGGCCCTGCACGGTGAGCGATCCCTCGGCGCTCTCGTACTTCGAGGGGCACTTGGTCACCAGCTCGGTTGCCGCGAGCTCGCCGTTATCCATCGTGCCGGTGCAGATGGCAACCACGCCGGTACCAAAGGTGGCCGGCAGCGCGCCATCATAGGAGACCGCGAGCTTCTGCGAACCGTCGCCGTCTTCCGGCTGAATCTCGAACAGCGCGGTCGATCCGTCGCTTGAAAGCGAGTCGGCAACCACCGAACCCGAGACCTGAACCTTTTTGCCCTGATAGTCGCCGCCCAGCACATCGGAGATCGAGAGGGAGGACGCCGCCCCGCCCGAACCGGCAATTGCCACGATCACGAGCATCGCGATCACCACGATGCCACCCACAACCACCAAACGGCGTTTTGCAGCCTTATTCATGCGCATACTCCAGACGCGTCATCGGCAAAGAACACGAGTAAGTATACAATGAGCGCACAGAACGGGCTCCAGACATATAAAACGCGAACCCGTTGCAACCGCACCGCACAAGGGAGGGCAGACATGCTGCTCGCTGTAGATATGGGCAACACCCAGACCGCGCTCGGCCTGTTTGACAAGGGGGAGCTCGTCCATTCGTGGCGCATGCCAACCGACCGCTCGTTTACTGCCGACGAGCTGCACGTTCGCCTGCATGGCTATTTCCGCATGTACGACATGCAGCTCGACTGCGTGGACGCCGTTGCGTTCGCAGGCGTGGTGCCGCAGCTCAGCCGCGAGTGGCGCGCCGTCGCCGAGCGCCTGGGCGCGCACGCGGTGGTGATTGGCGAGGCCACCTCCCGCGTCACCAATATCGACGCCCCCAATCCCGCCGAGGTCGGAGCGGACCGTATCGCCAACGCCGTCGCCGCGGAAACGTTCTATGGCGCGCCGGCGATCGTCGTCGATTTTGGCACCGCGACCAACATTGATGTCGTCAACGAGCGCGGTGCCTACATTGGCGGCGCCATCGCACCGGGTATCCGCATCTCCATGGACGCGCTCACGGCACGCGCCGCCAGGCTCGCCAGCGTCCCGCTCGAAGCGCCCGCACACGACATCGGGCGCACCACAGTCGAGGCGGTCCAGGTGGGCGCCGTAGTTGGCGCGGCGGCGATGGCCGAGGGGCTCGTCGGGCGCATTAAGCGCGAGCTTAACGCGCCCGACGCACGCGTTATCGCCACAGGCGGGCTTGCGTCGGTAGTCGCCGGGTCAACCGACGCCTTCGACGTTGTCGATAAACAGCTCACCCTCAAAGGCATCTGCGAGATCTATCGCCGCATGACCGCCGACGCGTGACGCCCTACACCTCGCGCAGGCTCACCGCTTCGGCGGCAAACGTTTGCTCTTCGCCCGTGCCGAGCTTCACGGTAGCGCGACCCCAAGCGTCGACGCCTGTGAAGTAGCCGGCTGCGGCGGGCGTGCCGTTGGGCCACAGCACCATGACCGGATGTCCCAGCATGGGCAGGTTATCCGCGTAGGAGGAAAGAATTGGCGCCAAGGGGCCGGCTGTGCCCAGACCCATCGCGATGGCGCGCTGCCAACGGTTAACGCGCGCGAGCACCGCGGTACGGAGGCGTTCGGCTATCTCGGCCGTCGACGGAATGGCGGCGCCTTCGGGCAGGGCCTCTACGAGCGAGATGGGATCGAGCGACGGGATGCCCGGGCCGCTGGAATCGCGCTGCGCGCGACGGACGGACTCCACCGCCTCGATAGCCGCCTGAATCTCCGGCGGAATCGACGTGCTTCCCGCCGGTGCGATATTGAGACCGATGCCGGCCACCGCAAAGGCGCCCTCGGACGACGAGCGGGCCTCGACCAAGATGCCCACGAGCTTGCGATTGAAGTGCGAGCTGTTGGGCGTGGCGATAGAGCGCGGCATGGAAACGATGTCGTTGGGCCACTTCACGCCCACGCGCCCTGAAAGCCCCAAGTCTTCAAGCGCGTCGAGCACGCCCAAACTCGTTACCGCGGGAAGGCCCATGAGCATCTGCATGGGAACCTTCGGCCGCAGCACGATCGAGAGATAGAGGCCGCCCTTGGGCGAATGCCACGAATGACCCCGGCGACCGCGGCCGGCGGTTTGGAGGTCGGCGCGCACCGTCCATCCATGCTCCGCCCCCGCACGCGCCGCCTCGACCGCGAGATCGTTCGTCGAGGGCACCACGTCGAGCGCGATCATGGCTGAGCCGGATAGATCTGTGGTTTCGAAGTCGAGCATACGGGTCACCTCGCCTGAAAACCGCACATGCCAGTGCGGCGGAGAAAGCTGCATGCATTCAGTTTCCCCCGGCAGACACACCGCGCGAGGGCGCTTCGGTAAAGGGCGGGAGCTTCTCGGTGACCGTGGGCGGGCGATGCGCTGCCACCCGCCACTCACTGGCCTCTGGCTACAGCGAGCCCAGCTCGGAGACGATATGCCCCACGCGGTCTTCCGGCTCGAGCACGTTCACACCCTCGTAGCGGAAGAAACGCGCCGGATCGTGCATGAGGTCTTCGAGCGGCACGAGCACGAAATCGCGCTCCCCCAGCTTGGGATGCGGCAGGCGCAGCTTGTTGCCACCGTGGATCTCGCCATCCATCCACAGCAGGTCGCAGTCGATCACACGTGGCCCGTTGGCTTTGGCGCTCTTGGTACGGTTACGACCCAGGCGGTTCTCGACGGCAAGCAGCTCATCGAGCAGCACCAGCGGCGCCAGCTCGGTCTTGATCTCGATCACGGCGTTGGCAAAGGCATCCTGGCGCAGCTCGTAGGCAGGCTCGCTCTCGTAGATGCGCGAGCAGGAGGAAACGCAGGTGAGCGGAATCTCGGCAATGAGATCGCGTGCGGCGCGGATGTTGTCCAGGCGCTTGCCCATGTTCGAGCCGAGCGCCACGAACGCGCGGCGTGGCTGCGGGCGCGCAACAGCCCAATATCCGTTCAGGAACTGCGCGAAGCCGGCAACATCGTGCACGCGCACGATGTTCGCGCCGTGTTCGATAGCCCCGAGGCACACGCCGAACGTGGCAGCGTCGCGCGCAGCGGGGTCCTCGACGCCCGAAACCGTGCCCACAAAACGCTTGCGCGACACAGCGCACACGAGCGGATAACCCAACGATGCCATCTTGGCGGTCTCGCGCTGGATGATGATGTCCTCGTTGGCAGACTTGCCGAAGCCCGCGCCCGGATCGATACAGATGCGGTCGCGCTCGACGCCCGCATGGATGAGCGAGCGGGCCTGATCGGACAGGAACCCCATAACGCGCCGCATGATGGGCGCGGAATCGGGCAGCGTGAAACGGCGCAGCTGCGAGGTGCTCACATACGCGCCTTCGCGCTTGTTTGCGCGACGCATGATGGCCGCGAGCTCATCGTTGGAGGGAATGGTGTCGGCGCTTGTTGCCCGAGCCTCTTCGGATGCCGGGGCTTCGACGGCGTTCGCAGCCTCTTGCTCGGCTTTCTTCGCCTCTGCCTCCGGCGCAGCGGAGCCGTTGGGGACATCCGCGAAAGGCAGGGCGGGCTGCACCACACCGCCAGCGAGCTTTCGCTCCCCCAGCAGGTTATTGCGGCCAAGCCGACCGCTCCGCGCCTTGCCGGCAGCCTCCTCGCGAGCGCGCTCCGCCACGAACGCAGCGGCTGAGGTGTCAAGCTGCACCGCGGTGTGGGTGCGCGCGGGCTCGGACAGCTCGCCTGCGTGCATGATGATCACGCCGCAATTGTTGCTCTTCACAAACTCGACCATCTTGGGGTCGGTGAAGCCCGTGACATCGTTCACGATCGAGGCGCCCACGCGAACCGCAGCTTTTGCCACCTCCACGTGGCGCGTGTCGATCGAAACCACAGCGCCATGCTGTGCAAGCGCACGCACCACGGGCAGCACGCGCTTGGCCTCTTCGTCGGCAGAAACCGGCGTGAAACCGGGACGCGTTGACTCGCCGCCCACGTCGATGATGTCGGCACCGGCATCGAGCATGGCAAGACCATGCTCGATCGCGCTATCTGGATCGAAGTGCTTGCCGCCATCGCTGAACGAATCAGGCGTGACGTTGAGCACGCCCATGATGCGCGGACGATCAAACGTAAGCGTATGCTTTCCGCAGCGCCAGGTTTTGGTGTCGTGAGCCATGTGCATCCTATCCTTATGTCAGACGGCAACCGCGCGCGGAGCGCGGGCGCGCGCCGCGCGGCAAAGCCGCGCTCCAGCCCGCCAACAGTCGCCAGCCCAAAGAAATCGCTCCCTTATTGTATCCAGATACCCCGCGCACGCGATCGCGCCCGCTCGATATCGCAGGAAATCAAGAGCCGACGCCTTGTGAGCGCTTGTCTCAGTGCTTCACGTGAACTTTTTTCTCAAAATGCGCCCGCTGGTGTCATTTAGTTCAGATTCCGGAGTAGATGAGAGGATTTGGAGGGGCGCATGCGGCTGTGAGCATGCGATTATTAGGATTTGCTCCCAATAGATAACGTATACAACTATATTTTATAGATATATACGCTTTTCAATTTGCCTCAGCAAGCTTAAAGCCGCCCCACCCCTGGCCCGCTCCTCCGGAATCTGAACTAAATGACACTTATGAGCGGTTTTTCAAGGAAAAGTGAGCGGCGGCACCCGCTAGAATGCAAACGCTTGGGCGATATCGCAGGAAATCAAGAGATCCGCACGTGCATCCTGCGGCGTGGGATCCCGATTGATGATGACAAGCTGATCGCCCCGAAAATACTGCGTGAGCCCCGCCGCTGGATACACCACGAGCGACGTGCCGCCGATAATGAGCACGTCCGCCCGCGCAATGGCTTCAACCGCGCCCATAAGAACCTCCTCGTTAAGCGGCTCCTCGTAGAGCACCACATCGGGTTTGATGGTGCCGCCGCAGGCTGGGCATGCGGGCACGCCACGCTCGTCTTCATGCTCGCGGGCAAGAATCCAGCTCGCATCGTAGGTCGCCCCGCAACGCTGGCAGATATTGCGATGCACCGAGCCATGCAACTCGAAAACGCGCTGGCTCCCCGCCATCTGGTGCAGCCCGTCGATATTCTGCGTAACCACCGCGTCCAACTTGCCAGCGCGTTCGAGCTCGGCGAGCTTCTTGTGGCATTGGTTGGGCAGCGCATCGGGTGCAATCATGCGCTCCCGATAAAACGTGTAAAACTCAGCCGGATGCGTCTGGTAGAACGAATGGGACAGCATCACCTCGGGCGGATAATCGAAATGCTGCTGATACAGTCCGTCGACACTGCGGAAATCAGGGATCCCACTTGCCGTAGAAACACCTGCGCCGCCAAAGAACACGGCATGACTGTGCGTATCAAATAGTCGAGCAAGCTCGCTTGCCGCCTCATGCGGATTGCTGATTCCTCTTCCCACCATACCAACCTCCCAGCCTGCGGCATGGCCCGCCTCAAAGCGCCTTGCGGGTCAATGTGTCGACGTCGCTACTGCTGTATTGTTGCACATCGAAATGAACGATATATAGCAAGCGACCGTCTGCCCCACACAGAGCAGGCGGTCGACGCTGTCGTATAGCCGTTCAGGTCCAAGGTGCTAGACCGCTGCTTGCGATTGCGGGCCATGCAAGCCCTCTCGCTCGGAGATGCTTAGCCATACAGAAATGCAACGGCGGCAGCCAGCCTACGAGCCTACGCTACCTCCACGCGGCAACAAGCTCAGCTGCGGCAACACGCGGATCATCCGCGCCGCACACAGCGGAAACCACGAAGAAGCCCTCGACGCCCGTCTTGGCAAGGCCGGGCAGATCGGCCGCCTTCACGCCGCCGCCCACCACGATGGGCTTGGGGCTCACGCGGTGCAGATCGGCCAGCTCTTCGAGGCTGCGGGTGATGATCTTGCCGTCGTCGTCCAGACCGCAGTCGGGTTTGGTGGCAGTCTCGTGCAGCGGACCCACGCCCAGGTAGTCAACCTGGCTCATGTCGGCCGTCTCGATGTAGCGGCGCATCTCGTGCGCCGCGGCAGAGAGACCCACGATGGCGTCCTCGCCAAGGTATTTACGGCAGGTCTCAACGGGCACGTCGCTTTGCCCAACGTGCACGCCATCGACCTTGATGCCGGCGTCGCGGCACGCAAGCGCCACGTCAAGACGATCGTCGATCAGCAGCGGCACGCGATCTTGCACACCGGCCGCCTCGATGGCACGGGCCGCCTCGGCGGCACACGCCATGAGGTCACGCGCGCCCAGCACCTTCGAGCGGACCTGCACGATGGTAAACCCGGCGTCGATCGCCGCCGCCACTACGTCGCCCACCGGACGCCCCAGCGTATTCTCGGGACCAAGTACCAGGTAGGCAGAGATATCCAACGAATCGCGCATGCTCATGTGATCGCTCCATTTCCTATACCGACGCATCGGCGACGGGCGTCACGGCGACGTCCTCGCCGAGCGTCTCGTTCACCACGCGCACCTTGCGCTCCATCATACCCTCGTAGCCGGGGCGAATATCGGCCTTGAGCACCACCTCGGTACGGATGCCGCGATCCGCGAGCACCGCGGTGGCCTCTTTCACCACCGCCATGACCTCGTCCCAGTCGCCCTCAATCTCGGTAAACATCGAGTTAGTGCGCGAGGGCAAGCCCGACGCGCGAATCACGCGGACGACTTCCGACACATACTCCACCAGCTCGTCGCCCACGCCAACGGGGGCGATCGCTACGGCAACCAGCGTGTTCACGGTCTTATGCCTCCTCGAGATCGAAGGGGTTCGTTGCGATGTCCTCGGGCGTGGCGAGGTACAGCTCGTCGATGAATGCCGTCTGGAAGCTGCCGGTTGCCTGAACGCGCGCACCGGCACGCGCACCGGCGAGGTTGTACACGTTCACGCCGGCGAGCGCCGCCGCAAGCGGGGTCTCGGCGCACGCGGCATACACCGCGCACACGCCGCCCAAGCTGCAGCCCGAACCGGTGATCTGCGCCATGAAGGGCGAGCCGCCGTGGCTGATCGCCACCGTCTCGCCATCGGTTACCAGGTCGTTCTCACCCGAAACCGCTACGGCACCGCCGGTGTAGCGCGCCAGCGCCACCGCCGCCTCACGCGCCTCGTCGACCGCCTCGGTGGAATCGACGCCGCGCACCTTGGAGGCGCCGCCATTGCCCGCAAGCCCCCAGAGGTTCGCCAGCGCGATCACCTCGGACGCGTTGCCGCGAATGATGCTGGGCTTATATTGCTTGAAGCACGAGAGCAGCTGCGTGCGCAGCTCACCGATACCGATGGCAACCGGATCGAGCACCCACGGCTTGCCCAGCTCGGCAAGCTTCTTCGCCGTGCGGGGCAGCGTCTCCTCATAGATGGGGAACAGCGTGCCCACGTTGATATACGTGGCGCCGCCCGCTGCCGCCAAGAACTCGCCCTCATCGGGCAGGTACACCATGGCGGCAGACCCGCCAACGGCGATCTGCGCGTTGGCAACAAAGTTGATGGTAACGGTGTTGGTGATCGACCCTGCCATGGGATTCGTGGCCCGCACTTCGCGCGCGGCCCGCTCGATCTGCCCTTGCAGTTCCTCTTGTGCGATCATGGTCTTCCTCTCCGGAAGCTGCACGCAAAACGGCGCTGCTTGCCGCGGGTATATCCCACGTCTGTCAGCAGCGCCGGAGTCGTGCGAGCATGCTCCCTACGACAGTGTTAACTGACAGGTTCGAAGGGTTGGGCACCTGCCCTCTCAACCACGCGCCGGGCGGCGCGCGGTACCCCTGCATCGCGTGCCATTGTAGCACGCGGCGCGACGTGCGGCTTGTGGTGCCGCGGTGTGTTGCCAAACTGTTCCAAGGAATCGAGTAGGATAGACGAAACGTGCAGCAAAGCGGCCGTTGCGCGCAGCACCGAGCACGCCTGCCGATGCGCCGCCGCGCCGCACCCTCGATACGCACCGCACCCTTCGACCAAGGAGCCGAGATGACCAACGCCCGCACCGAGCGCACCTATACCTTTGCCTCATGGAACGTCAACGGCCTGCGCGCCGTCCTCAAGAAGGACCCGAGCTTCACCCAGATTGTCGCCGAGCTCGATGCCGATATCCTTGCCGTACAAGAAACCAAGCTGCAGGAAGGCCAGGTAGCGCTCGAGCTCCCCGGGTACACGCAGACCTGGAGCCACGCCGAGCGCAAGGGCTACTCGGGCACCGCGGTATTCAGCCGTGAAGAGCCGCTTTCGGTGTGCCGCGCAGACGAGCTGCTCACGCCCGCCGTGCTCGCAGACGCCGGTATCGCCGAAAACGACGACCGCGCGGCGCTGGTTGCCGCGGCGGTTGCCGAGGGCCGTATCTGCGCCCTTGAGTTCGAACGGTTTTGGTTTGTCGACGTCTACACGCCCAATGCGCAAAACGAGCTCGCACGCATCGACGTGCGCATGGCCTGGGACGATGCCTACCGCGCTTTCCTCAAATCCCTCGAAGCTACGGGCAAGCCCGTTGTCACCTGCGGCGACTTCAATGTGGCACACGAGGAAATCGATCTGAAGAATCCGAAATCAAACCGCGGCAACGCCGGCTTCTCCGACGAGGAGCGCGCGAAGTTTAGCGAGCTTCTGAACGCCGGCTTTACCGACACGTTCCGCCTGCTGCATCCCGAGGAGACCGGCGCGTACAGCTGGTGGAGCTACCGTTTTAACGCCCGCAAGAACAATGCGGGGTGGCGCATCGATTACTTCCTGGTGAGCGACGCGATTGCAAGCCATGTGCGCGCGGCAGGCATCCGCAACGACATCTTCGGCAGCGACCACTGCCCCGTCACGCTTACGATCGAGCTGTAGCGGCGCCCAGCAGCGCACGGGCGGCATCGATCTCGTCGGCGGTGCCGATAAGGCCCAACTCGTCACCAGGCTCGATAGGCGTCGTGGCGTCGACGAACAGCACAACGTTGCCGGCTCGGCGCACCGCAACGGCGTTGGCGCCGGTAGCGGCGCGCAGATCGAGCGCGCCCAACGTGCAGCCGGCGGCAGCACAGCCCTCGCCCACCGCCACCCACGACAGGTCGATCTCCGAGAGGGACGCGAGCAGGTGCTCGGCCGCCCGGCGGCGCTCCAGGCGCGCATCGTCTTCCAGCGCTTCGTAGCCGCTCGCGCGCAGCTCGTTGGCCCACTCGGTGATCTGGCGCGGACGGTAGCCGAGATCGAGCAACGTATGGCGCATGAGCTCGATGCCGCCTTCGAGTTCGGGGCGCACCAAGTCGTCCACGCCCGCTTCCACGAGCGCACGCACGCCGTCTTCGGTCTCGGCGCGCGCGACGATGCGCAACCCCGGCGAGGTCGCGCGGGCTTCGCGGGCGATGAGCTCGGCCGAACCCTCGGCGGCAATGGCGATCACAAGCACGCGCGCCGTTTCGAGGTGGGCGTGCTTCAAAATCTCGGAGTTGGCGGCATCGCCCAGCAGCACGTTGCGACCGGATGCCTCGGCATCTTCTGCCTGCGCGAGATCGCGCTCAACCACCAAGCACGGCACGCCCACGTTCTCGAGCACCTCGACCACCGAGGCACCCGCGTGCCCATAGCCTACAACCACCACATGGTCCTCGATATGGACCGGAGCCTCGCCCACGTGCCGCGCACCGCGCTCGTACAGACGAGCCAGCACGGGATGCCGGCGAAGCGCCTCGGCCAGTGGATCGACCAGCTTGAAGGCGAACGAGTTGAGCGCGATCGACACCACGGCCGCGCCCAGGATGAGGCTGTACTGATCTGCGGTGAGCACGCCGAGCGCCATACCCGTCTGCCCGATGATGAAGCTGAACTCACCGAGCTGCGAGAGGCCCGCGGCAACCACGAGCGAGGTGCGCACACCGGCGGCAAACAACGCGCCCAGCACCATGTTGATGGCCGCTTTGCCCACCATGACGAGCGCCACGATGGCCGCGAGCTCGGGCAGGTGCGCGGCAAGCGTGGCGGGGTTCACCATCATGCCCACGCTGGCGAAAAAGATGATCGAGAAGAGATCTTGGAAGGGGATGGCCTCGGCCGCCACGCGGTGCGAGAGCTTGGAGGTGCCCACCACCACGCCAGCGAGAAATGACCCGAGCGCCACGGAGAGGTCGAACACGAGCGAGGCGGCGAGCGCCGTGCCCAGCGCGCATACCACCACCGCCAGCTGGAACAACTCGCGCGAGCAGCCGCGCGCAATATGGGCGAGCAGCCAAGGAAGCACCCGCGACCCCACAACCAGCATGAGCACCACGAAGGCGACCGTTTTTACCAGCGCCTCGGCAAGGCCTGCCGCCAGCGCAGCGGCTGTGGTCTCGCCCGGACCAAATACCACCGGCAGCACCACGAGAATGACCACCGTTGCCAGATCTTCCACGATGAGCCAGCCCGTTGCCACCCGGCCGCCCTGGCTCTGGTAGAGCCCGGCGTCGGTGAGGTTCTTGATGAGGACCACCGTGGAGGCGATGCTCACCGAAAGGCCCAGCATGACGCCCGCCTCGACCGACCAGCCAAACGCCTGCGACAGCGCAAACCCCGCCAGCGTACCCGCGCAGATCTGAAGCACCGCGCCGGGCACGGCGATGCCCTTGACCTCCATGAGGTCTTTGAGCGAGAAGTGCAGGCCGGTGCTGAACATCATGAACATCACGCCCACCTCGGCCAGCTGGTTCATCGCCTCGGAATCGCCAATGAAACCCGGCGTGAACGGGCTCACCACCATACCGCCCACCAGATAGCCCACAATGGGCGGCAGGCGCAGGGCGCGCGCGGCGAGTCCGCCGGCAAACGCGGCCACGAGCGCGAATACGAATGTCATGAGCAGGATGGTATCTCCGTGCATGGAACCTCCAACGTGTTATCGCTTCTCGCCGAGTTCGTATCGCCGCACCACGCGCTCGAGCCGCCGCGTCCAAGGCTTGAACAGCGCAGCGAGAAACACCGCGGTCGCGATCGCGTGCACGATATCAAACGGCACCGCAGAGACTATACGAAGCAGCGCACCCTCCCAGGTGAGTGGGCGGATGAACCCGATGATGTCGTAGGCGTTGATGATGCCGCCATACATGAATGCCGAAAGCGCACCATATATAAGGAGCGGCGCCATGCGCACGCCGCCGTCACGCCGGCGAAACGCTCCGCGCGCCGCCAGCACGCCGCCCACGTAGCCCACGAGCCCCCACGCGTACATCTGCCATGGCGTCCACATGCCCTGGCCGAAGAAGAAGTTGCTGGAAAGGGCGGCGAGGGCCCCCACGAGAAATCCCGCGCGCGGGCCCAAGACCGCGCCCGCGATGATGGCGATGGCCGACGTAGGCTTGAAATCGGGCACGGGCGCAAACAGGATGCGGCCCGCCGCCGCGAGCGCGGCGAGCACGAGCGTGGGCATGATCTGACGCAGCCCCGGGCGCGACGCCTCGAAGCCCGCAAAGAACAGCACGAGCACAAGGGCCACCACGGCGAGCATGATGAGCGCCGCCTGCGCGATACCTGCCGCTACCAGCCCAAACATGCAGAGGGGAACCGCCACCAACAGCGGCACCTCAAGCAGCGCGAGCATGCGGGCGCCACGATGCCGGCATCGCGCGCCGCACGGTTTGTTAGGGCCGGTAGTACACATTCCCCTGGAAGAACTCCTCACATGAGGCAGTGCACGCCACCTCACCATCGAACACCATCGAGATCTCATCGGCCATCTGCTGCACGAAGTCGAGGTCGTGCGATGCCATGACCACCGTTACGCCGTCCGCGCACAGCGCCCGGAGTGCCGCGGCGACACGGCGGCGTGCGGCGATATCCAGCCCCTTCGTTGGCTCATCAAGCAGCAGCAGGCGCGGCTTGAGCAGCACGAGCTTTGCGAGGGCGAGCAGCTGCTGCTGGCCACCGGAAAGGTCGTACGGATGCAGCCCCTCGCTGCCAGCGAGGCCCACGCGCTCAAGCGCACGCCGCGCATCCTCCTCATCATAGGCGGCGCGCGGTGCCCATTCCATGAGCTCATCGAGTGCCGTCTCGGCTATAAAGAGCGCGCGAGGATCCTGGGGCAGCAGCGCACGCGCCGCGCTCGCTGCGCTAAGCGACCCGCGTTGCAGGCACTGCACGCCCGCCATGAGCGCGAGCAGCGTCGACTTGCCGCAGCCGTTGCCGCCTACGAGCGCATGGATGCGGCCCGCCTGCACGGTAAGATCCATGTTCCGCACAACCCACGGCTCGCGGCGCCCGTAGCGAAACCACGCACGCCGGAGCTCGACGGCCGCGCTCTGCGCCCTGCTGCCGGGCGCGCCTTCCTGCTCGCCCCGGTCCGCATCGTCCGCGTTGCCAAGATGGGGCTGCGCGCGCAGCGATGCAAGGTTGGCAACGGGCGAAATGTGACCATCTACGAGCTCGAACGCACAGGTGGCATAGTCGACCATGGGCTGCGGCCGATGCGTGGCAACAACCACCGTGCAGCCAAGCTCGCGATGCACGCGAAACAGCGCGTGGAGAAAGTTCTTCTCGGCAATCGGATCGAGCTGGGCGGTGGGCTCGTCGAGCAGCAGCACGCGCGGCTGCATCACGAGTGTCGCCGCCAGGGCGAGCAGCTGCTTGCGGCCGCCCGAAAGCGTGGCGGTATCGCTGCGAAACCAGTCGTCGATACCAAAGAAATAGCTGGTTTCGGCAATGAGCCGGCGCATCTCGCCCTGCGGCGTGCCGAGGTTCTCCAGCCCAAAGGCGAGCTCGTGCCACACGCTTTCGCACACGATCTGGTTCTCTGGATTTTGAAACACGTAGCCCACCGAGCGCGCCGACGCAGCCGTGTCGAGTGCCTCGACGGGCGACCCCAACACCTCGATCGAGCCCGTACGCATACCCGCCGGGGCAATCTCCGGCTTGCACAGCGACAACAGTGTCGACTTGCCCGAGCCAGTGCCGCCCACCAGCAAGGCAAACGCGCCCTGCTCGACGCGCCACGAGAGGTTGTTCAGCACGAGCCTCCGAGCACCCGTATAGCCAAACGAGAGATTGCGGGCCTCGATAGCGGGCGTTGCCGCTTCGGCGGCGCGGACATCGCTCTTCACTGGCACCTCGCCTCCTCGCGCACATGCAACACGGTTGGCACGAGCATCCAAGCGGCGTAGGGCGCATAGCCCCACCACGGCACCAGCTCGCTCATGCGCGGATAGAACGCATACTGCCCCGTTGCTGCCGCAGCAATCGCCGCGCAGAGGCACCCGGCGAGCACCAGGACGATGATGCGCAGCGCATCGAGCGCCGTGAAGCGAAACCTTGTGTATACGGTGCGGCGCACGCCCGCATGCCACCCCCGGGCGCGCATGGCGTCCGCCGTCTCGAGGGAATCCTCCATGGTCCATCCCATCAGCACCGTTGAGAGCCGCAGGCGCCCAGCGACGGCGTCACGCGCGCCGCTGCGCGCCGCCTGCCCCTGCCCCACGCAGGCTGCAGCGACATCCTGTACCGCCGCGACCAGCTTGCCCTGGCGCATGAAACGCGGGATGAGGCGCATGCTCATGGAGGTCATGAGCGCGATGGTGGGTGCGGCGTTGCCCGCAAGGGCCATCACCCGGTCGAACGGCACGAGATGGGTCGCGGCGCGAAACCACAGCACGCTCGCCGCGAACAGACCGCCCATGGCGCAGCCGTAACACAGGCTCTCAAGATAGACCGCGCGCGGACCGAGCCGAAAGAGCTCGGTTGAGCCCGACGCCGAAAAGAGCGGGTTGATCAGCGCCACGATAATCATGAGCGGCAGCTGCCAGCGCAGGCTCATGGCAGCGGCACGCGGACCATCGCATACGCACGCGTACAGCAGCCCGCCCGCCAGGGAGATCATAATGAGCACCGGCTGGAAGGCGAACATGGTGAAGCTCACGGTAAGGACCGTGTACACCGCGGGCACCAGCGGGTGCGCCGTATCGAAAGCTGTATGGCGTTCCGCGCGCACGCGCGCTCCCTTCGTTTTCACAGGACCTGTCAACATGTGCCGACGCGCCATCCCGTCCGTTCTGCAGCCGCAGGCGCGCATCATAGTTCGTCTAGTCTAGCGTACCCCGGTGCCCCGCCACATTCTATGCAGCAGATGAACCCCTTGCGAAGGCGCGCATCCCGCCCGTGTTTGCCGCAGCGGTGCGGTATCATCATGAGCGTAGCGTGGCGGGTGGGCAGGCTGCACATGCATCATGCGATGGTTTTGCTGTCCGCGCCGCCAGAAGATGCAATGGGGAGAATGAATGGACGCAACCGCTATCATCCTCGCTGCTGGCGAGGGTACCCGTATGAAGTCCAACCATGCCAAAGTCTCGCACAAGATACTCGGAAAACCCATGATCGAATGGGTGGTCGACGCCGCCGTCGCAGGCGGCTGCAACCGGATCATCGTGGTGGTGGGCAGCCATGCCAACGAGGTCCGCGCCATCGTGGAGGGATCCCGCAGCGCGAGTGTCGCCCGCATCGAGTGCGTCGAGCAGACCGAGCGCTTGGGCACCGGCCATGCGGTGAAGGTCGCACTCGAAGCATGCGATATCACCGAGGGGCCGGTCGTGGTGCTGAACGGCGATCTGCCGCTCATCCAGGGCGAGACCATCCACTTGTTTGCCGAATCGGTTGCAAACGGCACCTATGCCGCCACGATCTTCACCACCACGCCGCCCGATCCCTTTGGATACGGCCGCGTGCAGCTTGGGGCCGACGGCACGGTCGAGCGCGTCATCGAGCAGAAGGACTGCACCGCCGAGCAGGCGGCCACGCTGCTGGAATGCAACGCAGGTTGCTACGCGTTCGACGGCGCCGCGCTGGCCGAGCATATCGGCGAGATTGGCTGCGAGAACGCCCAGAACGAGTACTATCTGCCCGACATGGTCGAGATCCTGAAGCGCGCCGGCAAAGGCGTTTCGATCTTCCATTGCGACGATTACACCGAGGGCCTCGGCGTGAACAGCCGCGCCCAGCTCGCCCAGCTCACTGCCGTCGCGCGCGACCGCATCAACGAGCGCCTGATGGCAGAGGGCGTGACGTTCATCGATCCCGCGCTCGCCTGGATCGCCCCCGATACACAGATTGGCCGCGACACCGTCATTTGGCCACTCACCATCATGGAGGGTGCCTGCACCATTGGCGAAGGATGCTCGGTGGGCCCCAACACGCGCCTCACCAACGTGCGCTGCGGCAACGGGTGCTCCCTCGACGAGACCGTCGCCATCGACACGGTGCTCGAAAACGACATCTCGTGCGGACCGCGCGCCTACCTGCGCCCCGGCACGCACGTGCTCGACGGCGCGCACGTGGGTACCCATGTCGAGATCAAGAAATCAACCATCGGCGAGGGGTCGAAGGTCCCCCACCTCTCCTACATCGGCGACACCACCATGGGCGCCGGCGTGAACATCGGAGCAGGATCCATCACCTGCAACTACGATGGTGTGAACAAGAATCCCACCACCATTGGCGATAACACGTTCATCGGATCCGACACCATGATGGTTGCACCGGTGAACATTGGCTCGAACGCGGTGACCGGCGCGTCGAGCTGCATCACGAAGGATGTCCCTGACGGGGCACTCGCCATCGAGCGCTCGGAGCAGCGCATCGTAGAGGGCTACTCCGAGCGCAGGCGTGCTCGTAGATAGTAAAGAGCTAGGGGTAACGGAAGTCCAAGACTAAGGAGTATCGGCAAATGCCCACACAGGACCACAAACGAACCCAGCAGATGTACAAGACGCTGCGCCTGTATTCAGGCTCATGCAACAGGCCGCTCGCGCAGAAGATCGCGGACATCCTGGGGGTTGAGCTCTCGGGCCTTGCCTTGGAGAAGTTCGCGAACGGCGAGATCTACGCCCGATTCGACGAGTCGGTGCGCGGAGCCGACGTCTTCATGGTTCAATCTGTTGCCGGCCCCAGCGTCAACGACATGCTCATGGAGATGCTCGTTGCCACCGACGCCGCCAAGCGCGCATCCGCACGCACTATCACCGCAGTCATCACGCACTATGCCTACGCTCGCCAGGACCGCAAGGCCGCGCCGCGCGAGCCCATCACCGCTCGCCTTGTTGCCAACCTGCTTGAGCGCGCCGGTGTCGACCGTGTTATCACGCTCGACCTGCACCAGGGCCAGATCCAGGGCTTCTTCGACATTCCGGTAAACCACCTCTCTGCGCTGCCGCTCTTTGGCGAGTACTACAGCAAAAAGGGCTTCGACCCCGCCAACCTCGTGGTCGTCTCCCCTGATGTGGGCCGTGCCAAAGCCGCCAAGCTGCTCTCCGACATGCTCGGCTGCGATCTCGCCATCGCCCACAAGGGACGCCCGCGCCACAACGCCGCTGAGGTCATGGGCATCATCGGCGATATCAAGGGCAAGACCTGCATCATCAACGACGACATGATCGATACCGCCGGCACGCTGTGCGCCGGCGTACGCGAGCTCAAAAAGCTGGGTGCGGGCGACATCTACGTGTGCGCCACGCACGGTATTTTCTCAGGCCCCGCGCTCGAGCGTCTTAACAATGCGCCGATCGTCGAGTGCGTTGTCACCGACTCGATCCCCGTTACCCCCGAGGGCAAAATCAAGACGATCACCGTGGCGGACGAGTTCGCGAGCGCCATCGAGGCGGTGTACGCTGAGCAATCCGTTTCCAAGCTCGTGGGCGGCGATTTCGCGCTTTAATCGGTAAGAAACCGTTTTAGGTGCGATTGACCGCGGTCCACTTCGGCCGCGAGCATCACTCGAGACAGCATGAACCTGCCGGCGCTTCGCGCCGGCAGGTTATTTTGAAAAATGGCCTGCGAATTGTCATTTAGTTCAGATTCCGGAGAGGTTGACGCGCTCCGTAGATAAATGCCTTCTTGAATTAGACGTATCTAAATATATTTTATATATTTAGACTACTTTTTCTTGGGCTGTGAAGGCGCACAGGCCTGTCATGGCCTTTCATGAGCGCACTATTGCTCCGGAATCTGAACTAAATGACACTTTTCGCGCCTTTTTTCGTAATTTCTTCGTAGGCGGCCCCGCGGTCGCCCCTATTGCCGACCAAATCGTGCCGCTCCCCTCTTCTTTTTTGCCCCCTCCTACCCCATGTTGCGATGGCGTGATAGCGTTACTGCATGGAGGCGCTTTTTGTTTCACATACCACTTCGCTTCGCGGTATCCGCGCCGCACGACGGATGTACGCTGATGTCCCTTGGACCCCGCTCTCCAAGGTACAGCAGAATCGCATCCTGAGATCATGCATCATGCCTGCAACACCCATCGATTTCGACTTTGCCGAACGCATGGGATTTTGGGAGAGCGAGAGCTCTGAGCAGCTCGATATGCTTATTGGGATGGAGTCGCAGCGCCCTTGTCACCGATGCGCGGCCAGATGATCCAACGGCGAACAGCGACGCCGCACCATCGACGCCCCTTGTTCAACAGGCTCACTACCACTGTAGTCCTGCCGTCACGATAGAAGGGCTTAAGGCTATGGCGGCATGGGCAACCAGCTCTCGCTACGCAACCTTTAGAACAGCAGTGAAGTACGTTGCCGCAGGCTCGGCATCCCCCGCAGAGTCAATCATGTTCGGCATGTTTGCACTACCGCAGCGCTACGGCGGCTTTAATATGCTGTCCCTTCCAAAAGGCGGCATCCTGCTTAACCATCGCATCGATTTTAACGAGCAGGCACTTCATATGGCCTCGGGCATCCCGTACGCCATCCTCGACGCTCACATCCCGGCAGCGAAAACAGATCTTGAGTACAACGGCATAGGGCACGAGCAAGATGCAGCACGCGTACACGACGGGCAGCGCAACAACGGTGTTCGCGGTATGGGCATCGCAATCATCGTCCTGAACCGGGATCAGATGCGCGATGTCATCGCGCTCGAGGCAATCGCGCGAACAATCTATCGAAGCGCTGGAACATGTCTTCGTTATCGCATGGAAGGATATAGGATGCGGCAGCGCGCGCTGCTGAACACCTTGCGAAAAGCCACCGGTCTGCCACCCTGCTAGCAGCAGAGCACCGGAGCCCGCCGTTTGACACGAGCGGCCAAGACCGTCACCATGCTGCAGGAACGCAAACCAAAGGAGCACACATGGCGCAGCCGCAGCCCGAAAAGATTCGCATGATCGCCGGCTTGGGAAACCCCGGAGCAGAGTATGCCGAGACCCGGCACAATGCAGGGTTTATGACCCTCGATGAGCTCGCGCGGCGCGCGGGCGTCTCCTACTGGAAAAACCAGCTCGGCGCCGAGGTTGCGCTCGTCAAGGTGAACGATTCCGAGGCCGAGGGCGGTATGCGCGAGGTCGTGCTGGTAAAACCGCAGAGCTTCATGAACACGAGCGGCGGTCCCATCTCCAAGCTGTGCCGGGAGTACGGCATCAAACCCGAGGAGCTCCTTGTCGTGCACGACGAGCTCGATATTCCCGCTGAGGACGTACGCGTCAAGGTTGGTGGCGGCCATGCCGGCCACAATGGCCTGCGCTCGATCATCGATAAGCTGGGCAGCCGCGACTTCTCTCGCATTCGCTTTGGCATCGGCGAGCCTCCGGGACGTATGACTGGCGCGGATTTTGTCCTCAAGCAGCTGCGCGGCAAAGAAGCGGAGTCGTTCGCCGATACCGTGATGCGCGCTGCCGACGCCTGCGAGCTCGCGCTCTCCCGCGGCGTCATCTTCGCCCGCGATCACGTGAACGGCGCCGCCGCGAACAACGGAAAGCACTAGCCGCAGCCACGTTACCACACGACGAAAACACGCGGCCTCCTGCTTGCCCAGCGCTATGATGCGAGCCGTCCGCGGGTATAATCCGCGATGTATGTGCCTGTGCACGCCACGCTTGTTTGTGTGCACATCACGCCTGCAAGGGTGCATCTGAGGCGCACGGCCGTGTCGGCGTCTCGTGACAGAGAGGGGTTCTATGTTCAAGATCCTGAAAAAGACGCAGTTCTCGGAGAAGGTCTTCGAGTTCCGCGTCGAAGCCCCGAGGATGGCCAAGAAAGCGCACGCCGGCCAATTCCTCATGGTTCGTGCCGACGAAACGGGTGAGCGCGTGCCGTTCACGTTTGCCAACTGGAACCCGGAGGAGGGCTGGATCGAGTTCATCTTCATGGTGGTGGGCAAGACCACCCAATGCCTCTCCCAGCTGAACGAGGGCGACTACATCCGCGATATCACCGGCCCGCTCGGCAAACCGACCGAGATCGAGGGCGACCGCGTGGCCGTTATCGGCGGCGGCGTGGGCCTCGCCATCGCCTACCCGGTGGCGCGCATGCTCTGCGAGCAGGGCAAGAAGGTCTACGTTATCATGGGCGCGCGCAACAAAGACCTGCTCATCCTATTCGAGCAGTTCGCCGCGCTGCCGCTTGAGGAGCTGTTCGTTACCACCGATGACGGCTCTATGGGCGAGAAGGGCGTCGTGACCCTGCCGCTCGCGCGCCTGTGCGAAAGCGATGCGATCGACTCCGCCTTCGCCGTGGGCCCCGTCCCCATGATGAAATTCTCGGCTCGCACCTGCCGCGAGTACAAGATTCCCATCGTGGCGAGCCTGAACCCCATCATGGTCGACGGCACGGGCATGTGCGGCTGCTGCCGCGTCGAGGTGGGCGGCGAGACGCTCTTCGCCTGCGTCGACGGCCCCGACTTCAACGCCGATCTGGTTGACTGGGACGACCTGGCGCATCGTCAGGCGAGCTACAAGGCCGAAGAGGCCCTGTCCATCAAGCATCATGAGGAGGCCTGCGCATGCCAGAAGTAACGAAATACCGCCCCAACATCGGGGCTCCGCGCACGCCGGCGAACGAGGAGCCGGCCGCCGAGCGCGCCCGCGACTTCCGCCCTGTCGATACCGGCTACACCAAGGCCGATGCCATCGCCGAGGCGAACCGCTGTCTCGATTGCAAAAAGCCGCTGTGCATGGAGGGCTGCCCGGTAGGCGTCCATATCCCGCAGTTCATCGAGAAGATCCGCCAAGAGGACTGGGCCGGCGCACTCGAAACCATCAAGGCCGACAACCTCCTGCCTTCTGTCTGCGGCCGCGTGTGCCCGCAGGAAAACCAGTGCGAGGGCAAGTGCATTTTGGGCAAAAAGGGCGATCCTGTGGCCATCGGCCAGCTCGAGCGCATGCTGGGCGACATGGCCGACGAGGTGGGCACCGCGCCCGAGTGCGCCCCCGCCAACGGCAAGAAGGTCGCCGTCGTGGGCTCCGGCCCCTCAGGCATAGCCTGTGCTGGCGAGCTGGCGCGCATGGGCTTCGACGTCACCGTCTTCGAGGCGTTCTTCACCGGCGGCGGCGTGCTCACCTACGGCATCCCCGAGTTCCGTCTGCCCAAGGCGATTGTGAAGCGCGAGATCGACGGTCTTGAGCAGCTGGGCGTTCATTTTGAGTACAACTCGGTGGCGGGCCGCCTGTTCGATGCCGACGAGCTCTTCGAAGACGAGGGTTTCGACGCGCTCTACCTCGCGGTGGGCGCCGGCCTCCCGCGCTTCCTGCACGTACCGGGCGAGAACCTCCCCGGCGTCTACTGTGCCAACGAGTACCTCACCCGCACGAACCTCATGAAGGCCTACGAGTTCCCCATCTACGACACACCCATCCGCCACGGCAAGAACGTCGTGGTCTTCGGCGGCGGCAACGTCGCCATGGATGCCGCACGCACAGCGCTGCGCCTGGGCGCCGAGAAGGTTACGCTCGCCTATCGCCGCACCGAGGCCGAGATGCCCGCGCGCCGCGCCGAGATCCACCACGCCAAGGAAGAGGGCGTCGAGATCTTGGAGCTCGCAAATCCGCTGCGCTTCCTGCCCGGCCCCGACGGCTTCGTCTCGACCATCGAGCTGCAGCGCATGGAGCTCGGCGAGCCCGATGCCTCCGGACGCCGTCGCCCCATCCCGGTCGAGGGTTCCGAGTTCGCCATCCCGTGCGACGTGGCCATCACCGCCATCGGTACGCGCGCCAACCCCTTCGCAAAGCTCTGCGCCGATGTCGAGCTCAACCGCTGGGGGCTTATCGAGACCGATGAGCACGGTCGCACCTCGAACCCCAAGGTCTGGGCTGGCGGCGATATCGTCACCGGTGCCGCCACGGTCATCCTCGCCATGGGTGCCGGCAAGACCGCCGCACACTCCATCGCCGAGACGCTGTTGGCTGAGTAACTAAACGCACCAGCATGTGTCCGCAGGCGGCGGCTCCGATGCCTCGGGGCCGCCGCTTTGTATATATCGGTTATTGCAGACCCTGCAGCTGGGTGACGACCCACGCCTGCGCGATATCCATCGCAATGCCTGTCACCGCGAGCACAAGCGCCCCACCTGCAACCATGAGCAACAGGTACGTGATGCCCGCCTTCACGAAGCCGGCACGCATCGTATCCTGCAGCTCGGCAATGTTGAGTACCTGGGCCCATGCCCGCTTGCCGCAGTGCGGACACAGAAGCCTCTTGGCATAGCGCGTATAGTTCGGCTCGTCGACAAGCGCTGCGCCTTCGCGCCGCGTCTTCGTAATGCTTGCCGACTTGCTGAACCCCATGCGCGTGAGGTCACCGATGCCCACCTCGTACTCGGTCCCGCAGCGCTCACAGCGCACGCGCCCCATGCGGCCCGTTGCCACCATTGAACGGCGCGCCGCACGTGCAAAGAGCACCGCGCACACGATCACCCATACCAGCAACACCACCCCCATGACGATGGTGATGATGGGTCTCGGGTCAAACGGCAGCAAGCTCACGTCGCCCTCCCGCGCGTGGCATCTACTCGATCACGGTCGCCGGCACGTGCAGCGTATCGGCTGCCGCAGCCTCCTCGGTTGCAACGGCGGCCGCCTCCTCGCACACGCCCAGCTCACGCAGCTTGGCACGGTATGCGGCGGCGATCACGTCAACGCAGCCCTGGCGGCCCAGCTTGGCGCGGTTCACCACGATGTCCTTGCCCATATCCATGCGCCACTTGCCGGCGGAATAGCGCTTGTAGAAGCTCTCGCGGGCGCGCTGCATACGCTTGACCAGCCTGGTCCCCTGCTGTTTGTTGAGGCCGCGCTTGCTGCGCACGATTTCGACGCGCGCATCGAACGGCGCCGTCACCAGTACGGCGATGTGATTGGGATTTGCGCGCAGCAGGTAGTCCGAAAGACGTCCCTCGATGATGCAGCTCTCGGTGGAGCCCAGATCGACGATGACGCGCGCCATAGCCTCCCATAGCTTGTCGGACAGCGTGCGCGCGTCTACGCGATCGGGCAGAAACGCCATGAACTCGGCAGCGAGCTGCTCGTCATAGGCGGCAATGCGGTCCATCGACTCACCGGCGCGCATCGAGGAGCGCACCAGAATCTCGTTGTCGTACAGCGGGATCCCCAGCTCACTCGAGAGCATCTTGCCGATCTCGTGGCCCTCGCCACCAAAATCGCGCGCGATGGTGATCACCACCGGCTGCCCGGCGCGATCGACATCGCCCGTGGTGACCGGCTTCTCAAGACGACTCCTGAGCTTGGGCATGGTGATGATACGCATGATGCCTCCTTACCTGCGCCGCTACGCGGCAACCACGCGACGCTGGTACGCGCGGACAATGAGCGAAATGCCAAAGTTGAGCACGAAATACAGCAGAAACACGAACCCGTAGAGCAGCAAGACCTGCGAGAGATCGGACGTATACCCCATGACGACCTTCGCCGAAAACATGAACTCGGCAACGTTGATACCGGCGAGATACGAGGAGTCCTTGATCACCGTGGTGCACTGGCTGAACAGCGCGGGAATGATCGTCTTGAAGGTCTGCGGCAAGATGATGAGCCGCATCGAGGCGAAGAATCCGAAGCCCTGGCTCTTGGCCGCCTCGAACTGGCTCTTCGGGATGGAGTTGAGACCACCGCGTACGATCTCAGCGATAACGGCCGAGGTGAAGATGGTGAATGCCAGCACCGAGATAAAGACGTCGTTGCCCTTCACCGTGAAGTAGATGAAGAGGATCCACAGAAGGTTCGGCGTGCAGCGGAAAAGCTCGATATAGGCACTCACCAGCCACTTGAAGATGGTGAGCTTACCGGTGCAGTACTGCTTCACGAGCGCGAGGATCGTGCCGAAGATCACCGAGAACACGATGGCCAGCGCCGAGATCTCAATGGTCTTAAGGAAGCCCTGCATGATGTAGGAGACATTTGCCGGAGTGAAGATTTCCATCGCTTATGCCTCCTTCGCAGGCTCGGGGGTGATACCGGGGATGTTCTTGGCACGCGGGCGCTCCTTCGAGCGCTTCTCGAGCCACTGGACCAGCAGCGCCAGCGGGAAGCAGATCACGAAGTACAGCACGCAGGCCATGATGTAGCCCTGCAGGTAGCCGTAGGTCGACACGAAGTTGTCGGCGTTGTACATGAGGTCGCCGCCGGCAATGAGCGCCAAGACCGACGTGTTCTTCACCAGGTTGAGCGCCTGGTTGCACAGGGGCGGCAAAATGACCTTGAAGGTCTGCGGCAAGATGACGTACGCATACGACTGCGCGCGGGTGAAGCCCTGGCTCTGCGCCGCCTCCATCTGGCCGCGCGGCACGCTCTCGATACCGGTGCGGATGACCTCGGAGATGTACGCCGCGTGGTACAGGCCCACGCCGAGTGCGCCGATGGCGAACGCCGAGAGGCGCACCGGGGACGCCGCCCCCAGGACGGCCTGCAGCACGCGCGGGCCGGCCATGTAGTAGAAGAACACCTGTACCGGCAGGGGCGTGTTCTGGAAGAACTCAACGTACACGCGGCTGATTGCGCGGAGGACGCGCGAACGCGTCGTCGAGAAGACGCCCAGGATGGTTCCGAGCACCAACGACAACGCGAGGCCGGCGATGACTACCTGCAGCGTAAAGGCAAAGCCGTTCCAAAAGCCGTCCATGCTGCTTAAGGTAATCTCCCAGCGCCGGGGATCAAATAGACCTTCGAGCATACCGCTCCTTCCGTGTGCCACATCGTGCAAAATCGCCCGGACGGGTGGCACCGCCCGGGCGATGAAGCCGCGCGCAGCGCCCGGAGGCAGCCGCCGCGACCCGTGCGCGCCTTAGAGCAGGTTCCAGGTCTCGGCCTCTTCGTCGAGCCAACCGTTCGAGAGCAGCTCGTTCACCGTGTCGTTCACAACCTCGGAGAGGTCGGAGCCCTTCTTGGTGGCGATGCCGTACTCCTGCTCACCAAACTCGACCTCCGGCTCCAGGAGCTCCTTCTGGTCGTTCATGTAGGTGTTGAGCGTGGAGCGGTCCATGGCGAACGCGTCGACGTTGCCCGACTCGAGCGCCGAGTTGATGGACGGGTAATCGGGGTACTCATTGAAGTTGGAATCGCTGAGCGTCACGCCCTCCTCCGCGACAGCGTCCATCACGGCCTGCTTGGTGGTCGAGCCCTGGCTCACGCCAACGAGCTTGCCGTCGAGATCGGAAAGCTTCTCCATGCCGGAGTCCTTCATGATCATGACGCCCACGTGGTCGACGCGATACGGATCGGAGAAGTCCCAGTCCTCCTCGCGCTCGGGCGTGATGGTGTAGGTGGCGCACACGATATCGAGCGAGTCGTTATCGATGAGCGGGCCACGGGTCTTGGGCGTCACCGTGGTGAACTCGCACAGGCCCTTCTCCTTGGCCTCCTCGTAGGTGGTGCCGAGCACCGCGGCGGCAATCTGATAGCACAAATCGATCTCGAGACCCTCGTACTCACCGGTCTCGGTGTTCAGGTAGCCGTAGCCAAGCACGTCGGCCTTGACGCCGCAGTTGAGCTTGCCGCGGGCCTTGATGGCCTCGAGCTTGGAGCTGGCATCGCCGCTTCCCGAAGCGGCCGGATCGGAATTACAACCTGCCAGTGCACCCGCGCCCACGACGGCGGCGGTAGCACCGAAAGCCTGAACAAACTGGCGACGTGACATAGACATAATGGGTACCCCTTTCGCTGGTACGAGCCCCGATGTGATGTGCAACTCCAGGGCTATCTGTAAGGCGTCGAAGACGTCTCGAGACCAAAGTGGTGTTAGTGCAGGATCTTGTTGAGGAAGTCCTTGCAGCGCGGGTTCTGCGGGTTGGTGAAGAAGTGCTCGGGCGTGCCCTCCTCCAAGATCTGGCCGTCATCCATGAAGATGACGCGATCGGCCACCTGCTTGGCGAAGTTCATCTCGTGCGTCACGCAGATCATGGTGATGTTATCCTGCGCGAGCTCGATCATGACGTCGAGCACTTCCTGGATCATCTCGGGGTCGAGCGCCGAGGTGGGCTCGTCGAAGAGGATGATGGGCTGCTTGGTGCACATGGCGCGCGCGATGGCGACGCGCTGCTGCTGGCCGCCGGAGAGGTTCTGCGGGTATTCGCCCGCCTTCTGGGCAAGTCCCACGCGCTCGAGCGCGGCCATGGCGGCCTTATTGGCCTCCTCCTTGCTCTTCTTCTGCAGCTTGATGGGCGCAAGCGTGAGGTTGCCCAACACCGTCATGTTGGGATACAGGTTGAACTGCTGGAACACCATCGAGGAGTACTTGCGCGCCATCTCGAGGTGGTTCTTCTTGGTGAGCGCCGTGCCGTCGATGACGACCTCGCCCGTCGTGGGCTCCTCGAGGTAGTTGATGCAACGGATGAGCGTCGACTTACCCGAGCCGGAGGGCCCGATAACGACGAGCTTCTCGCCCTTCTTAACCGAAAGATTGATATCCTTCAGGACATGCAGGTCGCCGAAGTACTTGTTCAATCCACGGATCTCGATCATATCGGCCATGGGTGACCTTCCTCCCTATCCATAACCACACGGACCATCGTGCGCGAGCAACCGTACGCCGAGCACGTTCGATCGGTGCGATTCGGTGTTCTATTGTACGGGTCGCACCAGCGCAAACCTGCGGGGAACACATCTTGCAACGCCCGTGAAATCGAGTTGTCACAAACCATATGCATATCCGCGCGTCGGCTTATGCGAAAACACGCTCAAAAGTTGTCATATTATACCCGATTGATATCGCAGTATGCGCTTTAGCGTAGTGGAGTGTCTTGCTGTCTCAAAATATATGCCCCACCCGCATCTCCTTGCGCATCGTTTACCCCGTCTGCACCTGCCGCTTACCGCGTCGTTACGTCGTTGTTACACTCGAAAGGTCGCGCGGCAAGTACACTTGATGAAAGCTTTGTCTGGAAGACCATCCTCTGCAAGACGACGCTTACTGCAAGGAGGCTGTACGGTAGCTGCATACCGTACAGGAGAAAGGAGCCCATCATGGAGCATCGCATCACGGTTTCGCGCCGCGCCTTTATTGGAGCAGCCGGTGTCGGCGCCGCCGCCATCGGCGTGGCAGGCTGCAGCGGCGGCGGCGGCATCGCGGGACCCACGCCGTCGGTCGAGGTCGTCGAGGTCGAGAAGGTGTTCACCGTAGGCTCGTACGACGGCGCCATGAACTTCGGCCTCGACATCAAGGTCAAGAACAACGGCGACTCCGAGGTCACCGGCTCGTATCTCGCCTATGACGGCGAGGCCACGCAAGGCGACGAGAAGCTTTCCGACACCTTCATCTCCACAGATGAGATCGAGGGCATCGCGGGCGACGACGAGGTCGACGCCGGCGATGAGGGCACCGTCGAGCTCGTATGGGAGCTCAAGAACACCGATGACCCGGTTACCGTGGTGCTCGAGGTCTACGATGTCAACTACGAGGACAAGGTCGAGATCCTGAACGAAACCTACGACCTCGCCGACGCCGAGACCATCGAATCCGAGGCACCCTTCGAGGTTGCCGTGAACAGCGCGACCGTCACCGACGACGGCGAGGGCACCTCGCTGCTGCTGCTCGACCTCAACTACACCAACCTCGGCGATGAGCCCGCGAGCTTCAGCTCGGCCGTTGAGACGAAGCTCTTCCAAAACGGCGTCGAGCTCCAGAGCGGCTATCTCCCCTACAACCACCCCGCGTCCGATGACACCAAGGAGCAGAACAGCTACACCGAGGTCCAGAAGGACACCACCGTGCCCGTGCTCGTGGTATACGAGCTCGTTGATCCTGCCGCCCCCGTTGAGCTGCAGTTTATCGACTGGAACAGCTACGACCAGCGCGTCGTGCTCGAGACAACGGTCGAGCTCTCCTAACGCCCCGGTAGACCTTCGAAGAAAAGGAGGCGCACATGGCTGCGCCGAACGATATGAACGAGAAGAACACGGATGCGACAGGCGGGGCCTCGCTGCACGCCCCTGTTGACCTGCCGCCCGTCCCCACCGCCGACGATACCCCGCCGGCTCCCGCCGAGGCGCCCGAAGCACCCCAGGCCGATGCCGCGCCGGCTGACGATACGGCGCCCGCCACCGGCCCTGCGCCGGCCGCTGATGCTGCGCCGACAACGGCCGACTCCCTCGACGCCACGCAGCTGAACCCCGCCATGCAGGCTGCCCAGGCGGCTCCGCAGGAACCGCCAGCGAGCGCGGCAGGCAAGACGGATATCCCGCCTGCGCCGGCATCCGATGGGGCGGCATGGCTTGAAAACCAGCCCAAGAAAAAGGTGAACCCCGTTCTCATCGGCGGCATCGCGGTCGCGGTCATCGCGGTGATCGCCATCGCGTTCTTTGCCCTGAGCGGCGGCGCGGGCGAAAGCCCATCCGAGCCGGCTGCCATCACGGCAAACGATGACGGCGACAAACCCGCAGCCAAGGATGACGCGGACGAGCCCGACCAGGAAGAGCCTGCGACCAAAGACGACGCGGACGACGGAGATACCGGCACCATCCACGCCGGCACGGTCGACACCTCGAGCAAATACAGCTTCTCGGTGGAAAGCGCGCTCATCGGCACCGATGAATACACCGATACCGTCTGCGTGCTGCTTGTGGGAACCTTCACGAACGAGTCGGATGAGACGGTCTCGTTTGAAAGCACGCTCGACGCCGAGGCGGTGCAGGGCGGCTACACCCTCACCGAGGCTTATCTGAGCGGTGCGAGCGAGTTCAACTACGGCGAAATCGCACCCGGCCAGTCGATCCCGGTCTTCATCGCCTGGGAGCTGGTCGATGGCACTTCCGATGTCTCGATCACCGTCACCGACATGTACCACTACGCCGAGGCCGTGGTGTTCGAGCAGACCTACACCATCGACGAGCTCGTTGCCAATAGCAATGCGTACGTCGATTCCCTCGAGGGCTTCAGCGAGGGCATGGACGCATAAACGCGGCCGCAGCCAACCTTTGAGATGCGAAGTGTGGACTTTTTTCGGGGCCTCTCAACGAGAGGCCCCGATTTCTTTGAAAATGGTCGACAAAACCGCAGGAAAGAGCTTTATCTTACTAAAGCACCAGGAGAGAACATCCTGAAACATCCACACTTCGCGCATCACATGTCAGATGCACCGCGCGGGCCTCATGCCAGACGGCTTCCAATCTCTTTGGCGGCGGCTGCCTTGTCGAAGTTGCCGTCGGTCGCCTTGTTGAGTGCCCCCATCACGCGGCCCATGTCCTTGCGCGTCGTAGCACCCAGCTCGGCGATGGTCTGCTCGATGAGCGCCGTGAGCGCCTCGCCGGAGAGCTGCGCGGGCAGCAGGCTCTCCAAGATATCCACCTGCTGCTGCAGGGTCTCGGTGCGCTCCGGATTGTTACCCGCTTTGATGGACATCTCGAGCGTCTCGGTGGTCTGCTTGATAAGGCGCTTGATCATCTTGGTGACGTCTTCCTCGGTGGCATCGCGACGCTCGTTCACCTCGACGTTTTTCACCTCGCCAATCACCTGGCGCACAATGGAAAGACGCGTCTTGTCCTTGGCCTTCATGGCCGCGATCATCTCGTTATGCAGCTCTTCGCTCGTCATGAGTATCGTTCCTTCCTTCATGATGCGGCGGGCCCGCAGCAACGGGCCCGCATCTCAGAATATGCTTGCAGCGGGCGCGTACCCTACTCGGTCGCCTCGTCTTGGGCCGCCTCGTCGCCTGACGCGCCCTCCTCGGTCTCGCTCGTGGGCGTCACGCCCTCGAGGCTCACGTTGTACGGCACATCTGCGGGCATCTCGTTGATCTGGATGTCTGCATCGTCTACGTAACCGTCAAGCCACTCGGTGTAGGCCGTACCCTCCTCCTCGGTCTTCAGGGTATCGCTGAACTGGTTGCGCAGATCCTCGGGGATCTGATCGATCGAGGTAACGCTACCGTCCACGTAGAAGTGCCCGGTGCACTTGATGATGTGGAAGCCGTAGGTGGACTCCACGATGCCGCTCACCTGGTCGACATCGAGCGCGGAGAGCGCATCCTGGTAGTCGGAGACAAAGGTGGTGAGTTTGTCCCAGCCCACATCGCCGCCGTTCGACGCGGAGCTGTCTTCGGAGTATTCCTTGGCGGCATCCTCGAACGAGATCTCGCCGGCATTGATCTTGTCGAGCACGCCCTGCGCCTTGGTGCGCACCTCTTCCTTGGTGGCATCGTCGGCATCCGAGTCGACCTTGAACAGGATGTGCGACGAACGACGCGCGTCGTTGTACTCATCGAGGTGTTCGTTGGCGTAGGCGATGATCTCGTCGTCGGTGGGGTCGTCGACGCCCGCGACCTTCTCGCGCAGCTTCTCCTGCTGCAAGCTGCTGCGGAGCGAATCCTTGTAGGTATCCTCCGTGTAGCCCATCACCGAAAGCTGGCTTATGAAGGCGTCCTCGGAATCGTAGTTGGCCGCCGCCTCGTTCCAGGCCTCATCGACTTCCTCGTCGGAAACCGTAATGTCGTAGTCCGAGATGGCCTGCGACAGCAGGTACTGGCGCGCGTAGGAGTCGATCACGCTCTCGCGGTAGGACTCGGGCGTCATGTCGTTGTCGACAAGATACTGGGCCCAATCCTCGTCGCTGTCGTAACCAAGCGCCGAGCGCGTGCTCATGATCTGCTTGGTGATGGTATCTTCGGTGATGTTCACGCCGTTCACGGTGGCCGCGACGCCGCCCGTGAGATGGTAGTCCTCGCCCGACTGCATCTGGCTCAAGATGCCGGAGCAAGCCATGGCGGTGACCGACAGCAGCATCGCCGCAACGCCAATCGCCACGAGCACGTATTTCGCGCCCTTGCTGATGAGCTTCTTGTTCTCGCGCTTCATGTCCGCTTTGCTTGGAGTGCCGGGCACTCGCTTGCGCGCACCCTGCGCGCGCTTGGCGTCACCGTTCTGTATCGCCATGTATCGTTCCCTCTCAGATAGCCAGATCGTGTGCTATGTCCTGCGAAGATTACTCTTTTGCCTCCGCAATCTCAACAGTCAGGTCTTCGCGCACGTGCACGCGGCCCTCGGCAAGCAGCTGCACAACGTGCGGATAGAGCTCGTGCTCCACGGCGTGGATGGCCGCCTCGAGGTCGTCGACGCTCCACCCTTCCTCCACGCGCACCGGTTCCTGCGCGATGATGGGGCCCTGATCGTAGGCCGCGTTCGCAAAGTGCACCGTGACGCCGGTCACCTTGACGCCGCGCTTGTAGGCATCGTCGATGCCGTGCGCGCCCTGGAAGCTGGGCAGCAACGCCGGATGCAAATTGACCACGCGGTTGGGCCAGAGCGCCAGAAGCGGCGCATGCACCATGCGCATGTAGCCCGCCATGATGATGTACTCGGCGCCGGCACGCTTGAGCTCGGTGGCGATAACCTCGTCGGCGTCCCATGGGTCGGCGTAGAGCTCCTTGGAGAGCGCGAGCGTTTGAATGCCCGCCGCTGCGGCGCGTTTGAGACCTGCGGCACTCGGTCGGCTCGAGATCACGAGTACGATCTCGGCGTAGAGCTCGCCCGCTTCGATGCGATCGATAAGCGCTTGGAGGTTGGTGCCGGAACCCGAGATGAGCACGCCGATCTTGAGCGGCTCGGCCGTGCCCGCCGCGCATGCCGCGGCACGCCGTGCCTGTACATCGTTGCCGCTCTCGGCATCGAACGATGCCTCGAGACGCTCGAGGCGTCGCTTCGCCTCGGCAACGGCCGCCTGATACGTTGGATCGTCTGCCAGTGCGGAATCTGCCGCTGCCCCATCGGTTGCGGCGGCGCGTCCGGCGGCAACAGCGTCCGCACGAGCCCGGTCGACCTCGCGCTCAACCTCCTGGCTGTAAAAGGCATCACTCGGCAGCGCCTCAGGCGGCAGCCCGGCAGCCTCGACGGCCTCGCGATATGCGCGATCATCGCTCATCGGCGTACACCACCTTGCCGGTGCCCTCGACGCACGTACCCACATAGAAGGGATGCTCGCCCGCAGCTTCGAGTGCCGCGGTGAGCGCCGCCTCGTCCTCGGGCGCGCAGATGAGCATAAGGCCCACACCCATGTTGAAGGTCTTGCACGCCTCGTTGGGCGTGAGGCCGGCATGGCGGGCGATGTAGGAGATGACCGGCGGCATATCCCAGGCAAACGAGCCATCCGCCGCGCGATCGACCACGGCGTCCACGTCTGCGGCGAGCGCGCGGTTGAGGTTCTCGGTGATGCCGCCGCCGGTGATGTGCGCGATGGCGTGCACCGTGCCCTCGCTGGCGCCGCGCAGCACCTCGAGCACGGGCTTCACATAGATGCGCGTGGGAGCAAGCAGCGCGTCGGCCAGGCTCTTGCCGCCCAGCTCCTCGAGCGGCTGCTCGAGCTCAGTGCGCTTGGCCGCTGCCTCGGGCGTGCCCGGAACCAGCCCGTCGACCCCGATAACCTTGCGCACAAGCGAGTACCCGTTGGAATGGATACCTGTGGAGGGCAGGCCCAGGATCACATCGCCCGGGCGAACGTTGGCTGGATCGAGCATCTTTGGCCGGTCGACCACGCCCACCGTGAAGCCGGCGAGATCGTAATCGTCCGGGCGCATGACACCGGGGTGCTCGGCCATCTCGCCGCCCACGAGCGCAGCGCCCGCGAGCTTGCAGCCGTCGGCCACGCCCTTCACGATCTTGGCCATATGCTCGGCCTCGATGTGCCCGATGGCGATATAGTCGAGGAAGAACAGCGGCTCCGCGCCCGACGCGAGGATGTCGTTCACGCACATGGCGACGAGATCCTGGCCCACCGTCTCGTGGCGGTCGAGCAGCTGCGCGAGCACCAGCTTGGTGCCCACACCATCCGTGCCGCTGATGAGGATGGGGTCCTCCATATCCTTGAGCGCCGCAGCGGAGAACAGCCCGCCGAATCCACCGATACCGCCGATGACCTCGGGGCGGTTGGTGGAGGCGACCATCTGCTTGATCGCATCGACGGCGCGGCCGCCCTCGGCGGTATCGACGCCGGCGTCCTCGTAGGTGACGTGCTTGGTTTGCTCGCTCATGCGCTTCCTTTCGCACAGGGTTCTACCTGCTCTAGATGATAGCAGGCCATGCGATGCGCAGCCGCGCCGCACGTTTTTTGCATCGAAGTGCAGGGGCCTGCGCCATGGGGTCTTTGCAAGAGCTGCCTCCGCACGGGCAGCACGCCGCTCAAGACCGTCAGACCTTATCAAACGCATCAGGGGTGCCATCCTGCGTGACACCCCTGATGAAAGCCGCTTTGGCTGCTATGTCGGCATACTAGCTCGCATCCGCCTTCGTCGCACCGATTGCTGCTGCGCCGCGCGCGGGCTTCTTTTCCCGGCGAAACGTCGCCACGAGGTCGATGCCTTCCTGCGTTGCCCGATACATGTTGCCCAGCTGGGCCCCGTTCTCGTTATAGACCGCCTCGGACTCGATAAGGCCGTCACGGCGCAGCTTCTGCACCGCGCGGTCGACCGAGCGGGCGCAGCAACCCATGCGACGGGCGAGGTCCTGCTTGCTGAACGTCACCGACTCGCGCAGCTGCGTCTCGCGCACCACGAGTGCAAGTACTCGTTCGTACACAAAGGCGTGCCTGCCGTTGATGCGAGTCGTGATGCCCTTCAGAGAGGACCCCGTTGCCATGCTACTCACCGCGCCTTCTGGATACCGCGTAGCCACCGGCCACGAGCACCACGCCGGCAATAGCCACACCGGCCACGATGCCAAGGGTTGGATCGCTCGTCTCGACGAGCTTTCCGCCGTTGTCGCCCGTGTTACCCGAATCACCAGGTACCGAAGGCTCCTCGGGTTCGCTGTAGGTGTTCTCGAACACCGGCGAGCCCGAACTCCAATCGACCTGCGTGATCTCGAGGCCGCCCTTCCTGTTATCCTCAACCGTCACGTTAACCTGGTAGCGCGTCTCGTCATAGGTCACGTTCTGGCTCTGGACACCTGCCGTCGCGGGATCGTCGTCCTCGGGCAGGACCTCAGAGATCCACATGCTGTAGGTTCCAGCCTTCACGAACTGGATCGAGCCGAAGTTGACGGTGCCCGCAGCGTCGTTGGTACCGCGCGCGTACACCTTGTCGCCCGCCTCGTTCGTCACCTGGAAGGTGAACTCGCCCTCGGTAAGATCTCGGCCAGCGAGCATCTTCGTGGCACCGAAGCTCATGCTCGTGGGATTCGCCTCATAGGTGTTCTCGAAGGAAATGGTCTTATTCGTAGTACCGTTGATGCTCCACGTTACCTCGAGGTTGCCGGTACCGGTGTCCTCGACCTGCGCCGTCACGTCGTAGATGGAGGTGTCGTACTCGATGCCCACGTTGTTCGGGCCGAGCTGCTCCTGCAGCGTGTACTGGTAGGTACCCGGCGCATTGAACTCGATCTCGTCGAAGCTGATCTTCGCAGCATCACCGTCGCTGGCTGCGGGGTTCGTGGACTTGTACTCAGTGCCGTCCTCAGCCTTGAGCACGAACGCGAACTCGCCCTGGTCCATGCTGCGGCCGTTAAGCGTCTTGGTGATGGTCAACTGACCCTCACCCGTCGGACTCGAGGGCTCCGGGTCCACCGTGTAGGTGTTGGTGAAGGTGAAGAGCGGTGCGTTTGCAGGATCGCTCGTCACGGTAAGCAGCCCCTGACCGTTGTCCTGAACGGTGTACTTGATGGTCTTGGGCTCGGTGTCCACGGTGACGTAATCGATAGTGCCAGGGTTGGTCTCGGTCTCGGTCACCTGGTACCCGAACGTGAACTCACGCGGCTGACCGTCCAGCTCCTGGGTGTCGACGCCTTCCTCAGCGTTCGCGCCCTCCTGTGCGGCTAGCGCCTCGTTAAGATCGTCGAGCGTGAACTCGATGGCACCGAAGGTCACGTTGCCCTGCTTATCGTTTGTAGCCACGTTGCCGTTGCCTTCAGGCATGGGCGCACCATCGGTCACAGGCTCAAGCGTGAAAGTATATTCACCGGCAAGCGCCTCGACGTTGGGCTCAAGGCCTGTGGCGTGCTCGAATACCTTATTGCCCTTAGGTGTCACGGACACGGGATTGCCGTCGTTCGTGGAGTAGGTGTTTTCGAAACCGTGATTATCGGGCAGGGATGCCGTCGCCGTCAGGGTACCGTCGCCATTATCGACCACCGTGATGGTGAAGTCGAAGGAGGCCTTAGAGGCACTCACGCCCTCTGCAGGCAGGTTGTCCGTGATCTCGGAGGCGGTGTACTGGATGGTCCACGAAGGTAGGCCGTCCTCATTCGCAACCTTCTCGGTGTAACCGGCCTGAACCATCTCTGCGAGTGTTTCGGTCGTGTAGTTGAACGTGCCGAAGTTGACGGTACCGTCAGCAGCGTTGGTCACGTTGTCCACGACGGTTGCATTATCGCCCTTGGCATAGGACACCTTGAAGTTGAACTCGCCGTCCTCGAGCGGACGTCCGTCAAGCGTCTTAGTGGTGCTCACCGTCGCAGCGGTGCCGCCCTCATCGGGATCGGTGGTCGCCGTGTAGCTGTTGTTGAAGCTCACCGTCGCGGTCGCGCGGTCGGTGCTGGCGTTCGTCACCACGACGGGCTCGCCCACCTGGGCACCGGTCTCGTCGGTCACCGTGGTAGTTACCGTGAGCGTGGCGGTAGCGGGTTCGTCCTCAACGGCGATGCTGACCGTATAGACCGACTCATCGTTCGTGTAGCCTTCCTCACCCTTCTTGGTCTCGGAAACCTCGTACGTGAACGTCTTGCCGTCGTCAGCCTGGGTGAACTTCATGTTATTGGCAAGGCCGAAAGTGGCAACCGTCACGGTCTGGCCGTCATTTGCGGCAGGCGACGAAACGGTGCCGTTCTCGTCCGTGATGCCGAGTTTCTCGGCTGACGCATCGTCACCGGGCCTCACGGTGAACTCGAACTGGCCGGCTGCCATGTCATGGCCGGTGAGCGTCTTCTCGATCGCGAAGCCACCGAAAGCAGTGCCATCAACGCTCGTGTTGTAGGAGTTCAAGAACACGTCATTCGAAACCTGTGGCGTGGCGGTCATGGTGCCGTCGCCGTTATCGACCACGGTGATGGTGAGCGTCGCCTCGTGGACGGTGTCGTAGGTCATGCCGGGGATCTTGTCCTCATCGGCGGGCTCGACCTCGGTCACCGTGTAGGTGAAGGTCTTGGTAAGCTTGCCTTCCACCATCTGCGCGCCCTGCATGTCTTCGTCCGTGAACGTCACGATACCGAAGTTGAAGGAACGCCCGTTGACGTCCATCTCGGTGCCGTCCGCTCCCGTGATCTTGTTGACCTCTGGGTTGTTTGCCGTCACCTCAACGGTCTTCGCCTTCGTGTCGGGATCCGCGCCTTCAAAGGCCGGAGCATCACCGTTCGGCGTGATGGTGAACTCGAAGCTATCGGTGTCGAGCCAATCGCGCCCGTCGATGACCTTGGTGAAGTTCGCCGTGGTCTGGGCATCGCCGGTGTCGACCGTCGTGCCGCCCGTGCCGTAGCTGTTGTTGAAGGTGATGCCGTCGACCTTCATGGCATCGAGCTCGTCCGGGTCGGCCGTGGAGACCACGTCGTAGCTACCCTCGTAGATGGTCATCACAGCGCTCGACGCATTCTCATGGTCATCATAGGTGACCTCGACCTTCACGGTGAAGACCGTCGGGTCGTACGTCACGCCATCGACCTTGTAGCCGTTGCCCTCGTTGGCTTCGGCGGGCATGTTCTCCGTCACCTCATAGTAGAAGGTGTGGTTCTGCCCGTCGAACTGGAATCTGGCCGTGCCGAAGCTCGCATCAGGGGTCTCACCCTCGGCCACGCGTACGCCCGCTTCGATGTAGCGGTCGGCACCGGTGCCCTGAACGCGGTTGTCATCCATCGGCGCTGTCGCCGCCTCATCGCCGACCGGGTGCACACGGAAAGTAAACATGTTGCTCGTGATGGGATGGCCGTTCGTCGGGTCGCTGTACTGCTTCTCGACGGTCAGCGGGAGCGCCACCTCATCGGCGCTGAACGCGTTGGTGAAGGCTGCCACGTTTGTATCAACGACCGTGCCCTCCTCGCCGTTGACGAGGTTGCCGTCATCGTTGCGCATCTGAACCATGGTTGCGCTCACATCAAGCGTGCCATCGTTGCCGTCCTTCACCGTTACACGGACGATATAGCGCGCCTGCGAGTAATCCATACCCTGGTGAATCTGGTCATTATCGGCCTGCTCGCCGCCCTTGATGATATGACTGTCGGCATCCTCCACAATGGCATAGGTATACGTCTTGGACGCCGCTCCATCGAGGTCATCGGCACTGTAGGCGATATTCGGGAAGGCGATCTCGCCATTCTGGGTCACCGCGACGCGGTACTCCCAGCCGTTCTCGGTATCGACGGCATCCTCGGGACGCGGTGTGGCATTAGCGCCGCGCAGCACGATGTCGACCTGCTCGCCCTCCTGCCAGTCGCGACCGGTGAGGGTCTTGCTGGCCTTGAGGTACGTCGAGCCGTCGAGCGTACCGCCCTCGCTGGCCTCGTAGGTGTTGGTGAACGCGGCGGCGTCCTTCACGCCCTGGTCAGCCTCGGTCGTCGCGTCGAGGTTGTCGTACGTGACCTTGGCCTTGAGCTGTCCCTTGCCGTTATCGGTCACGGTCACGGTCGCCTTCGCGGTATGCGTATCCTTGGTGATGCCGTTGCCGTTACTCGCCGGGTTCGTCTCGGTAATGGTGTAGACGAAGTCCTTAGACATAGCGCCGTCGAGGTCGGCCTTCGTGTAGGTGATGTCACCGAAGATGTCGGTATAGGCACCTGCCACGCCATCAACCGCATTGTCCTTATTCGTCACCTCAACGGTGGCAGGGCTGGGCATCGGCGCGCCGTCGGTCTCGGCCGCAATGGTGAACACGAAACTGTCGCTATCGAGCCACGCGTTGTTCGCGCGACCGGTGAAGGTCTTCTGTACGGTGATCTGCGCGTCGCCGTCCGCACCCACCGTCACGTTGTCCGGCTTGTAGGTGTTCTTGAACGCGATGCCGCCCTGGGGCGCATTGACCGTCGCCTCGAGCGTGCCGTCGCCGTTGTCGACGACCGTCACGGTGAAGTCGAAGCTCGTCGGGTCTTCAGCCGTCACGTTGGTCGGCAGGCTGCCAGTAAGCTCGCGCGTGGTGTAGTTGAGCGTCCAGGTGGCGTTGCCATTGTCGCCCACGCTCTTCGTGGCGTAGCCGTCGGCCACTGCCTGGTCAAGCTTGGCGATCGTGTAGGTCATAGCGCCGTCCGCGCCCGTAAAGGTCACGTCGCCCGCCACGCCGTTATCGGCAGCGGCGTTCGTGCCGGTCGCCACAGTCGCGGGCGCGAACTCGCCGTCGAAGCCGTCCGCCTCGCGCGTCACGATCTCGAAGCTGAACTCGTCCTCAGCCATGTTGCGTCCGGTGAGCGTCTTGGTGGCGTCAACATCCGCCGCGACGTCGTCCGTCGTCGCGTCCGTTCCGTAGGTGTTCACGAACGGGAGAACAATGTCGTCCTTCGCGTCGGTCGCGCTGTAGGTATACGTCGTCTCGGTCGCCTCGCCCTCAGCAGGCGTCGTGGTCACGACCGTCGTCACCGACATAGTGCCGTCCTGGTTGTCCGTAGGCGTGATCGCCACGGTGTAGGTGGTGCCGTCGTAGCTGTAGCCTGCCGGCACGACCTCGGGCTCGACCTCGGCAAACGTGTAGGTGTAGGTGTTGCCGCTATCTGCCTGGGTGAACGTCAGGTTCCAATCGATCGGCGTCGTCACGGCTGCGCCATCCTCGGCAGCACCCCACGAGCCGGTCTCGGACTGTGGCGCATCGTCCTGCCACAGGCCAACCTTCTTCGCGGAGGCCTCATCGGCGGGCGTGAGCGTGAACTCGAACTGATCATCCGCCATCGCGTGGCCCTTGAGCGTCTTCTGGACGCTCAGCGAAGCCGCGGTGTCGGGGTAATTGACCTCGGAGGCATACGTGTTCGTGAAGGTCGTGCTTGCACCGTTCAGCGGGTAGATGGCATCCACCACAAGGTTGCCGGCGTTGTTGTCACGAATCACAATCGCGATGTCTACGGTGTGCTCATCGTAGGTGAGGCCCTTGCCGTCGTTGCCGGTGTTGGTCTCATCGACGCGGTACACATAGGTGCCCGCCCTGGTGAAGGTCATCTGGCCGAAGTCGAAAGGCACACGCTCGTCAGCCTTGGTATCAGCTTGCGCCGCACCACCAAGCGTTGCCGTATCCTGCTCGGGGTTGGGCATAGCGTCAAGCGCGTCCCCATCAGTTGCGCCGTTGAACGACACCTTCTCGATGCTGAACCTGAAGCTGTCGCGCTCGAGCCAGTCGCGGCCGGTCACAACCTTGCTGAATTGCAGGCGCGTATCGGTCTTCGGGTCGACCGTCGCGGGCGCCCCGTGATAGCCGTTCTCGAAGGAAAGCTCGGGCGCAACAGTACCCGTCGAGCTATCGAAGGTACCAATCTCTTCGTCGCCCTTCTTCACCGTCGTCACGGTGTGCATGGTGCCGTCGGCATCATCCACCACCTGGATGGCAACCTCGTAGACGCTCGCATCGTAGGTCACGCCGTTGCGCTCGTCCTCGGCGGGGATCCGCTCCTTCACCTGGTAGGTAAAGGTCTTGCCCGCATCCTCCTGGTTGAACGCGAGGTTCTCGAAGATCGTCCAGGTGGATTCGACGCCGCTAGAAGCATCCTGCGGGTTCTTGAAGGTCGCGGCAATCTTGGCCGCATCAAGCTTGTCCTGGGAGGCCTCGGCGTTGTCGCCCGTCGCGGAAATCTCGAAGGTGAACTCACCCTGCTTCATGTTGCGACCGGTCAGCGTCTTGCCCACCGTAAGGTCAACGTCCGTGCCATAAGTCTCGTTCGCGGTATAGGTGTTCGTAAAGGCCGAGCCACCGTCCGCGGTGCTGTACTCCACCTTGCCGGCAAGCTGACCGCCCTCGTCCGTCACCGTTACCGTGACCGTGCACACATGACGGTCGAACGAGATGCCGTTGATCGGGTTATCGAGCTGCGAGCCGGTATACGTGTTGTCGCCGTCCACATACGCGGTCTCGCTCATATAGAACGTGTACACGCCATCTTTGTTGATGACCATGTCACCGAAGTTGAAGCCCGCGGCGGTGTCCTCGGCAGCACCGGACACATCCTGGGTGTACGTTGCGTCGCTCTTGCCATCGAACGTGATGGTGCCATCGGTCATGGCCGTCGTGGTCGCGGGATCCGCGCCAGAGAGCGTGAAGGTGAAGCTCTCGTCACCCGTCATGTCGCGGCCAGTAATCGTCTTGGTGCCGTGGATGGCGGCGTCGCCCGTAAGCGTCGCGTCGGCCGGATCGTAGCTGTTGGTAAACGTCGGCTCCGCGACCGTATCCGTGCCGTTGCTATACTCCGGCACCGCCTCGAGCGCGCCATCGGCCGTCGCCTGCACCGTCACCGTCAGCGTGTACTTGGTGGCATCGTAGGTCATGCCGTCCTGCACGTACGCGCCGTCGTAGTTGGGCTGAATAGCCTCGCTCACGGGCGCGTAGTTGTCACCCTGCTTGACGACCTCCTCGATGGTGTAGGTATAGGTGTTGCCCACCATGCCAGGAGTGAACGTTGCGGCGCCGAACTGGAAGCGGCCAGCAGGCATCGCGGTCACGACCATGTAGTCGTCGCCCTGGGCGATGGGATCGCCTTGTTGCAACTGCGGCAGTGGAGCGTTGCCCTGAGCCGTGATGCGGAAGAAGAAGGTGTTGGTCGGCACCTGGTCTTCACCCGGTGTCGTGTTATCGCTGTAGGTCTTCGCGCCGCTCACGGGCAGCGTCGCATCGGTCGCAGACCACGTGTTCTCAAACGTCGCAAGCGTAACATCATCATTGAAGTTGGGAACAAGGGCGCCGTTCTCATAATGCGTCGTATACATTTGAGCGTCCGCGGCAAGCGTGCCATTGCCGTTATCGGTCACAACGACCTGCACGTAGTAGCGCGTGAGGTCGTACGTCACGCCTGCAACGTACCCATCCTGCCCGCTCGTGTAGTCAACCTCGCGGATGATGTAGTTATAGGTGCCGGGCGCGGTGTACGTGATGTCGCCGAAGTTGAAGTTCACCGCCGTGCCGGAAGCAGCACCCTTCGCCTGCTCGTTCGTAAGGGAGATGCGCACGTTGCCGTTAGCCTGCTTATCGCCATCCGTCGGCATGGGCTGGTTCTCGGTCGGCACCGGAGCGCCATCGGCATACGTCGAACCAGCTGCGACCATAAGCTCAAAGTCGAAGCGATCGCCGTCCTGCCACGCGCGCGGCGTCAGCGTCTTCGTGCCGGAGAGGTCGGTCTTGCCGTTAATGGTAACGTCATCATTGAAGCTATAGGTGTTCGTGAAGTTGGCCACGGCGGGCGTCGCCTGATCGATGGTGCCCGTTGCAGGAGCACCATCGGCAGGCTCGGTCTGTGCGAAGCCTGCGGGCATCGTGCCGGTCTCGGCCACGCTATAGGTCCAGCCATCACCCAAGCCGTAGATCGTAAGGGTCTGGTCGGGCTTGAGGTTCACGGTTGTGGACTTGCCCTCAGCATCAAACCGAAGATCGAAGTAACCCTCACCCGAAGCAGGGTTCGCGATGGTTCCATCGGCGTTCTTAACCTGCGCCTTGAAGGTGTAGTTTGCGGCGTCGGCCATCGTGATCTGGAACGGGAACTCGGTGTTCGCGAACTGCGCAGCATCCACGCCCGTCGGGACTTCGATGTTCTTCGTCACGGAAAGCGTGCCGGGCAGCTCGATACCCAGGCGGCCGTTGTTGCCCAGCGCGGCATCGATGGTCTCGTCCTCGCCGCTGCCCGCCCAATTCGGGTTGATGACAGATGTTGCCGTGGAGGTCTTGTTGGCGCCGTCGGCCTTGTTCTCCACAAGCTCGCTGATCATCGCCGTGTGACGCGTGCCAGCGGGGATGCACACGTTGCCATCACCGTCTGTGCCCGTTGCGAGCTGGCGCGCCTGCGCAGCAGTGAGCGCGAAGGGCGTGAACGTCTCTTCGGCTGCATACGGCGTGCCGTCTGTATCTGCGTTCTCGTCTGTGAACTGCCAGAAGGTGTTCTTGTAGTAGTAGGTTTGTCCGTCCCGGATCTGGCTACGATCCGTAACCGGACGCTCGCAAGCCTCGTCAAAGTAGAGGGTCGTGGGCTTCGTAAAGTAATAGAACTCGTTGCCGCTCGACGGCTCGAAGCTCGAGGTGGTGTTGCCGTTCGCACCGCCGGTCCACGCATTCGAGAGGAAGCTCGCGTACGCGGTGCCGTCCTCATTGGTGTACTGGCTGCTCCTGACATACGTCGCGAGCTCATCGTACTGCGTCTGCGTGAGGCCACCCATGGGAACGCCCGCCGCGACGCTATCGGCCACGCCGCCCTTCAAACTCACGCCATAGAAGATGCGGATGGGGTAGGCGTCCGTGACGGACATGGTGCCCGCCGTCGCATCCACGTCGAAATAGCGTGTGGGGATGAGGCTCGCGGGAATCTGAACCTGGACGGTATCGCCCGTCTTGAGGTCGCCACCCTCCTTCACGCGAATGATGAGCTGGTCGAGGTTGCCTTCGGGATAGATGTCGTTGTTCGCTTCGCCTGCGAAGGTGTAGCGAGTCCAACCACTATAGTCGGGATCAGTGTCCGGAGCCGGTTCGCCCACCTGGTTGAATTTCTGCCCCGCGAAAACGACGTTCTTCATGCCGTCGAACTTCATGTAATCACCGAGCTGGTCGGTGATGGTGATGTAGCCCGACGTGGTCTCGGTGTTCTCGCCCTCGGTTTGAGTAGGCGCACCGGTGCCGGAGCCGATGTCTTCAGAGATGCCCTGGAAGATCTGGCTCAGCTCGTCAGAGCTTGTGGCCGCCTTGTAATAGTCGGACCCAGGCGTACGGTCACCCATATTGCCCGAATCCCACCAGCCTTGGTAGTGCCGATAGCCGGTTGCATTGGGATAGTTGCTCGACACGGCGTGCATGTAGCAGTTGAAGCTGTCATCCGTGGTATTCGACGGATTGGCATCCTCGAACACGCCAATGGAATAGACGGTGACCGGGTCATTCCGGTCGTTCTTCATCTCGTAGGTAGTTTGAATGGCGGCATTCGCTACGCCTGCGTCCCACCTGTCCGAACTCGTGGGTTGACCGTCAGTAAAGAAGATGACAACCTTCTTGGAGTTATCGCGGGCTCCTTCAAGATTGTAGCTACGGTCGCCGTCGATAACGCGTTGAGCCTGCTCCATGCCTAAGTCGGCACGCGTCGCACCAGCAGGCTCGAGATTGTTGACGTAGCTTTCAAGCGCGGTCGCATCCGAGGTGAAGTCGGTTACGACCTGGCTGTAGTTCAGGGTCGACGGGTCATATCGATAATCGTCGTAGGTGTTATTACCAACCCGATCCGTGCTGTCGCTTGCGAACTTCACGATTGAAACCTCGTGCTTGCCATCTGCAGGCAAGGACGCGTTCGCCTGATCGGTGGTTTCGATGAACTCATTGACGGCTTCCTTCAGCGCGTCAATCTTCGTCGTTGTTACCGTCTGGGAACGACGCGTGTAGAACTGCGTGGTGCTCGGGTCTACTTGAGTGCCATCTTCAAGATACCAATAGTCGTGGATATCAAAATCCTGCATGCCATTAAAGCGGCTCTGGTAGCTCTCCGTGTGCGTATGCTCAAGGACGGGCACATACTCACCGTCAACCAGAACGTAGTAATCGCCGGGGTCTACTTGCGTGTAATATGTCCTTCCAAAGCCACGGTGGCTCTCCACATCAGAACCTTGAACGTTTCGAGCACCCACCTCGTTGTACACGAACTGCTGCTCGCTGCTCAGCTCACCGGACATGGAGCCGGACATGTCGAGCACGAGCACGATGTCCAGGGGAGTGGTGGACGTCGTCATGGTGTTCGACATGGAGGAGAGAGCGGAGAGCCCCACGAGGAAGTCGGAGCTGCCTTTTTCAATATTGACCGATTGGCCGACATCACCCGAGAGCGTAACGTCCTCATTCTGCACGGTCTTGTCCGTCCAGATGCGACCGACGTTCTCGGTGGTGTCTTCGATGCCCACCGCGCCGCTCCAGTTGCCGAGCGTCGAATTGTCGGCAACGGTATCCTTCTGAACCGGGTGCGGATCGGCCTGCGCCGTCATGGCGATAGCCCCGATTCCCGCTGCCGCTATGGCGACAACGCCTGCCGCCGCAGCAATGCGGTGCCAGAGCGCCTTGCGCACCGGCTTGTTGGCACCGTCTCCCGGCCGTTTACGATGATTGAACTTCAGTTGCGGCATACGAACACCTATCCTTAACTCCCCTGCGCACAAGACAACCCAAAATGCGCACAGCTATCGCTTGGAACGAGCGATATACAGGGTTAAGTCTAGGTAACGTAAACTATAGTTTACATCTCTTTTTTTTGCGATACGGGGTACTTCTGTGGGAGGGGTTTAGACTTTTGTTCTATAAGGTAGGAAGTAGTGTTTTTCTATCTCAAAAAAAGATTTAGCTTACCGCGTAATGTCTCGGTGGATATGCGCCTGCAACATGCTACAGCCCTGCGGCGAGCCCCCGCCCCCTATACGCCGTGCGCGGCCTCCCAGCTGTGGTCGTGCTCCTTTTTGGCAACTACGTCACGCGGCAGGGCTGCCGGCTCGGTCATGTTGCAGGGGTCGTACCCGGGCATGAACTTGTCGCGCCCGAAGCTCGCGGGGATCGCCACCGGGTAGACGCCCGTAAAGCACGCGGTGCAGTAGCCGCGCACGCCGCCCGCAGGCAGACCCTCGCCAATCGCGGGCATGCAGGCGAGTAGCCCCTCGACCGAGAGGAACGCGAGCGAGTCCGCCCCAATATAGGCGCGAATCTCCTCGACCGTCTTGTTGGCGCTGATAAGCTGCGCCTGCACGTCGGTATCGATGCCATAGAAGCACGGCCATACCACCTCGGGGCTGTTGATGCGCACGTGCACCTCGGCCGCGCCCGCCTGGCGGAGCATCTTCACGAGCTGCACCATCGTAGTGCCGCGCACGATGGAATCGTCGATCACCACGAGACGCTTGCCAGCGATGTTGTCGCGCAGGGGATTCAGCTTCATGCGCACGCCCATGGCACGCAGCTCCTGCGTGGGCTGGATAAAGGTGCGCGCCACGTAACGGTTCTTGATGAGGCCCTCGCCAAAGGGGATGCCGCTCTCGTGCGCATAACCCTCCGCCGGCGGCAGGCCGGAATCCGGCACGCCGATGACCATATCCGCCTCAACCGGCGCCTCGCGCGCCAGCTGCCGGCCCATGTCGTAGCGACAGGCATAAACCGATTTGCCACCCATGATGGAATCGGGCCGTGCAAAGTACACCTGCTCGAAGATACACTCCGCGCTCTCCGGCTCGGGCGCTACGCCCTGCTCGGAGACGAGCCCCTCGGCCGAGATGCGCAAGATCTCGCCGGGGCGGATGTCGCGCACGTACTCCGCGCCCACGATGTCGAGCGCGCAGGTCTCGGACGCAACGACCCAGCCAGCAGAATGGGTTGGATGGAGCACGTCCCCATCTGACCCATCGTGCGGCAGGCGACCGAGTACGAGCGGGCGAATGCCGTGCGGATCGCGGAATGCGTAGAGCGCCTGCTCATTGATGAGCGTCATGGCGTACCCGCCGCGTACGAGCTCCATCGTCTTGCGGATGCCCTCGCGCAAATGGCGCGTGCGCTGCGTGAAGTAGCCGATGAGCCTCGTGGCGACCTCGGAATCCGAGTTGGAGAGGAACGAGATGCCGAGGTCGATGAGCTGACGGCGCAGCTCGTCGGTGTTCACGAGCGTGCCGTTGTGAGCGAGCGCGATGATGACGTCGTTGATGGTGGAGAGGTGCGGTTGCGCGGCCTCCCAGCTCTTCGCGCCGGCAGTGCCGTACCGCACGTGCCCCACGGCGAGCTGCCCGGTAAGCGCCGAGAGATCGGCATCGCTGAACACCTGGTCGATGAGGCCCAGATCCTTGCGCACCATGACGGTGCCGCCATCGCCCACCGCGATACCCGCCGATTCCTGCCCGCGGTGCTGCAGCGCCTTGAGACCAAAATAGGTGAGGCGCGCCACATCGCGCCCCGGTGCCCACACGCCAAAGACGCCGCACTCCTCGTGCAGCGCATCATCCATCGCAGCGCGCTCCGCTTTCTGCTCCATCACATCTCCTTGGTATATCTGCATATATTCCGTGGTACCGGTCTGCGGGCCGCCGCGCACAGGCGACATCGCTCACGCGCAGAGCCGCTTCATCGTGGCAACCATGTCCTCTGCCGTGGTGCACGCCATGACCTCCTCGGCGGCCTGTGCATCCACAAACACGCCCATGAGCGCCTGCAGCACGGCGACCTGCCCCTCGGCATGCGCCAAGAGGCCCAAATTCACCACGAGCTGCGCCGGCACGTCGCCACCGATACCCGCCATGCCCTCGAACACCACCGGCTCCTTGGGCTTCACGATGGCGATGTAGGGCTTAACGAGGTGCTCGGGATCGACATGGGGAATTGCCACCGAGATGTTCTCGAATGCAAGGCCGGTGGGATAATCCCGCTCGCGGGCCTCGATTGCCTCGAGCCAGGTATCAGCGATATAGCCCTTCTCCTTGAGGATGACCCCCAACTTCTCGAACAGATCGAAGCGGTCGTGCGCCTCGAAATCGAAGAAAACGAGATCGGTCTTGAACAGGCTGGTATCGACGCTGGACATAGGCACTCCCCTGATGCACTGCAATTCTTAAGCACTCGGCGTATCTGTTCAATATACCAAACGCCGCACAGTGGGTATCATGGGGCAAGATGTTCACATTGCCGCCGCAGAGGAGTAGCCATGAGCACCGCGCCGAGCCGCCCGTACCCCGACCTCGATCTGCCAGGCAACGACCTCGACCCGCAAACCCCCACGCCCGAGCAAGCCAAAAAGATACCGCTCGTACTCAAGGTGTACGGCCTGCTGTGCCTCGGCAACGGCATCGTCGCCGCGCCCGTGCTGGCAATCTTCATGTTCCTGTGGGGCTGGGCGCTCATCACCGATCCATCGGATCTCAGCGTGAACATCGACCCCACGCTCACCGTCATCATCTTCACCATCGGCGTCATCATCTCGGTGGCCGACGCCATCGCGCTCGTGGTCTTTGGCATCTCGCTGCTGCGCAACCGGCGCCGCCACGCCGCACTCATTTCGCACGTGCTCATCGCGACCACGATCATCGAGATGCTCGTGCTCATCATGCTCCAGGGCATCGGCACCGAGCTCATCCGCCCGGCTATCCAGCTCGTCATCTTAATCGCGCTGTCGGTCTCGGTCGATCCGTCGCTCATCCAAGAGCGCGAACTCAAGCGCCGCCTGCGCGACCTCGAGGATCGCGAGGCCGCCGAGGAGGGCATGCTGGGGCGCGACCCGGAGGGCAAGGGCTATATCGAGCTCAACTTCTTCAACCTGTTCTGGGTTTTCGTGGTCTGCAGCGTCCTCGGCCTCATCATCGAGACGGTCTACCACATGGTGGTGGTCGACCCCGGCGTCTACCAAGACCGCGCCGGCCTGCTCTTCGGACCGTTTTCTCCCATCTACGGCGTGGGTGCGCTGCTCATGACCGTGGCGCTCAACCGCTTCTACAAGGCAAACCCCGTGATCATCTTCGTGGTCTCGGCGGTGATTGGCGGGGTCTTCGAGGCCACGGTCTCATGGTTCATGCAGACCGGCTTTGGCGCCGTTGCGTGGGACTACTCGGGGTCCACCATCTTCGGGCTCTTCCCCGATCCCGTGGCCATCCTCTTTGGCGGCCGCACCTCCACGCTCTTCATGTGCATGTGGGGCGCACTGGGCTTTGTATGGATCAAGTTCTGCCTGCCGCGCCTGCTCGGCCTCATCAATCTCATTCCCTGGAAGCTCCGCTATAGCCTCACCGCGGTCTGCGCCGTCCTTATGCTGGTGAACAGCGTTATGACGCTGCAGGCGCTCGACTGCTGGTACGAGCGTCTGTCGGGCATCACAGGAACCTCGCCGGTCGAGGAATTCTACGCCAAGCGCTTCGACAACGCCTACATGGAGCACCGGTTCCAGAGCATGTCGATCACGCCGGAGAACGCGAGCCGCGTGGACAACACCGCCGCCGATGCCGCCGCGCCCTCCGCGCAAGACGCCGCCTAGGGCGTGCGGTGCCGCCGGGTGCCTACGCCTCGCGCTCGACCTCCGAGACGCACTCGTTCTTGATGGTGCCCACGAGGCTTTGCAGGGCATCGATCACGCGCGGGCGAATATCGCCGCCAATGAGCACGAGCATGATGTCGTCACCCACGGCAAGCTCGCCCTCGTTGAGCCATACGCGCACGTAGAAGATGCCGGGCAGCGCCCGCGTGCGCTCAATCGCAGCCGCGACCTTGGCGGCGTCGTATCCAAACACCATGCCGCCCACCTTCTGGCCGGGCTCCACGCCGTCGCACGCAACACCGCGCACCTCGGCCTTGGGCGTTTCGCGCACCACGCCGTTGTGCACGAGGTACATACCGCATTGGCGAAACGCCGGATCCTGCTTCGCCTCCTGAAGCCATGCGTCGATCGAGGGCATCTGTCCTGCCATGAAAACTCCTTGTCGTCTGCGTTAGGGCAACGCGCCTAGGCGCCCGTCTCGGCATGCGCCACCGGCGTTGCCTCCTCGAGGGTGAGCGTCATCACGGCGCGCGCCTTGACGCCCCATCCGTAGTTGCAGGTGATCAGCGACATGATCTGCTCGGCCGACGCGGCACGCTCCTTCGCGTCTGCCGCCTTGGCGTCGGCACGGTCGATGAGCCCGTTGAGATACGAGGCGAGCGCCGCCTGGTCGCCGAAATTGGCCTGGCGCGCCTCGACGTATGAGTCGTCTACCACCGTGGTTGCCAGCGGACGCAGGCGGTACACCGTATCGGGCGTGATGTAGTACACCGCCTCGATAGCATCGAACGCCGCCTGGTCGGTGGTTTGGTCGATCTGGGCGAACATCGTGTTGTTGTTCATATGGTGCCCGTAGAGCGTCGTCTGCTGGTCGACCATGCCCGGAGCGGTTTGGTCGCAGTCCATGAACACCGAACCCGAGATGTTCCAGGTGCCGTCGATGAGATGGCGGAGGTACTTGGTGTTGTCCTCGTCTTGTACCACCGGATAGTTCACGTTGGTGTTGGGGATGTAGATCCAACCCACCACGTCGGGGCAGATCTCCCGCAGCGCGTCGAAGTCGATCGTGGGGACGCCGGAGGCGCCTTCGTCGTTCACGGTAACCGACTCGGCGATCTTATCGTAGGCGTCGCTCGCCTGGTTGTAGCCGAGCTGCGCGAAGATGAAGATACCGGCCGCGGCGGCAAGGAGCAGCACGCCCACCACGATGAGCACTGTGGACAGCACGTTGCGCCGGCGCCCCGATTGCGAACCGCCACGGGTCTTGGCGGCAGCGCGCGACGATGCGGCACGGCCCGTGCTGCGAGCGTTCTCGGGATGCGTGTACGACGACGGCCGCACGCCGCGCGCGCCCGTAACGGGAATCGCCGCGCGAGGTGCCGTTGCGGCGCGGCTGGCGGGAACCTGCTGCGCCTGGGGCGGGCGGCGGTGCGACGCGGGCGCGGCAGATGGAGCTGAGGATCCAGCGTGCGCGGCATGCGACGGCGCAGCCGCCCGTGTAGCCGGATCGGGCGCTGCCTGCTTGAACCGCCTCCCCGCGGGACGCTCGGAGGGAGGTGCCTGCCGCGTTGACCCCCCGCCCGCCGACGCGGCAAATCGCGCGCCTGCAGGACGAGCCTGCGGCGTCGAGGAAACCGGCGCAGCGTGACGCGGGGCGGGCGGCACGTAAGGGGCTCGGTGCGCACCAGGCGTGCTCGGCGCAGCGTGGCGCGGTGCCGCATGAGCCCCGCCGGGGCGTACATCGGCAGCATGCCCTTCCCCTGCGGGGCGCTTGAACCGTTTACCCTGGTACTCCGTCATAGCCCTTCCTTGCCGCACAAAACCCGCTTACCTGCGCGTTGAGCCGCTTTACGCCTCGGCCATCTCCTGCTTCATCGCAGCGATCGCCTCACGATACTCGGGCATCGTGGCGCCAAGGATCTGCGTGGCATAGATGGCGGCATTTTTGGCACCGTTGATGGCAACGCACGCTACCGGCACACCGGAGGGCATCTGCACCATGGAGAGCAACGAGTCGAGACCGCCCAGGTCGCTCGTCTTCATGGGAACGCCAATCACGGGCAGCGGCGTGAAGGCGGCAACAACACCGCCCAGATGCGCCGCCTTGCCTGCGGCGGCGATAATCACCTTGAGGCCGCGATCGGCGGCGCTGCCAGCCCACTCGTGCACCTTATCGGGCGTGCGGTGCGCGCTTGCAATCACGAGCTCGTAGGGCACCCCGAGCGCCTCAAGCTCGGCGGTGCATCCCTCCATGGTGGGGAGATCGGACTTGGAACCCATGATGATGCCCACGAGCGGGGTCTTCTCGGAATCGGCCATGCTGTCCTCCTTGGATGTCGCATCTGCTGCCGTGTCGTGAACACGACGCGTTCGTCAAGTATACCCGTGCATGAGGCCGCCCGCGTACGCCAGCGCCCTCATGCACGAGGAAGCGACACATGCGCCCCGAGCTACACCTCGTACTGCGGTAGATCCTGCAGCGCGATGACATCCATGCTGCCGTCTTCGGAACGCTCGGCATCGCGCACCGCCTCGATGGCTGCCACGAATGCGCCCGCGCCCGAAAGCGCGGTTACGCTCGTCACGCTGCGCCGCACCGCCTCGGTGCGCAGCAGGTAGCCATCGCCGCGCGCGCCCTGGCCATACGGCGTGTTGATGATGAGCGCGATCTCGCCCGCGGCGATCATGTCGCCGATGTTGGGGTGCGCATCGGAGAACTTCCGAACCACCTCGCACGGCACGTTGCCGCCGCGCAGCACCTTCGCCGTGCCCTCGGTCGAGCAGATCGTGAAGCCCAGGTAGCGCAGCACGCGCGCCACCGAAAGGATGTGGCGCTTGTCACGGTCGTTCACGCTAATGAACACCTTGCCGGCCTCGGGGCTCGGCAGCTTATAGTCGATGGCGAGCTGCGTTTTGGCGTATGCCTCGGGATAGCTCTTGGCGATACCCATGACCTCGCCGGTCGATTTCATCTCCGGCCCCAGCACAACGTCGGCACCCGGGAAGCGGCCCCAGGGCATCACGGCCTCCTTCATGCAGAACCAGTTCTGCTCGCGGTCGTCGGGCGGCAGGTTGAGATCGGCGATGCGTTCGCCAGCCATGATGCGCGCGGCCGCCTTGGCCAGCGGCACGCCCGTCGCCTTGGAGATGAATGGCACCGTGCGGCTGGCACGCGGATTTGCCTCGATCACGTAGACCGTCTCGCCCTGGATGGCGTACTGAACGTTCACGAGACCGCGCACACCTAGCTCGAGCGCGATGCGGCGTGTCGTGTCGCGCAGCTTCGCCACGAGCGCATCCGAGAACGAGAACGGCGGGATGCACGTTGCCGAGTCGCCGGAGTGGATGCCCGCCTCCTCGATGTGCTCGAGTACGCCGCCGATGTAGACCTCCTCGCCGTCGCACAGCGCGTCCACATCCGATTCGACTGCGCCCTCGAGGAAGTGGTCCAGGTACACCGGGTAGTCGGGGCTCACCTGAGCGGCCTCGGTCATGCAGGAGCGCAGCTGCTCCGCATCGTAGGCAATCATCATGCCGCGCCCGCCCAGCACGTAGCTGGGGCGCACCAGCAGCGGGAAGCCGATGCGGTCGGCAACGCCGAGTGCCTCCTCGAAGCTGCGCGCCTCGCCCGCCGCAGGGTACATGACGTGCATGCGATCGAGCAGCGAGCTGAACCGCTCGCGGTCCTCGGCGAGGTCGATGGCGGCGGGCTTGGTGCCCAAGATGTTCACGCCCGCCTCCTCGAGAGCGCGCGCCAGTTTGAGCGGCGTCTGACCGCCGAGCGTCACCACCACGCCGTCCGGGCGCTCGACGTCGATGATGTCCATCACGTCTTCGTAGGTGAGCGGCTCGAAGTACAAACGATCCGACGTGTCATAGTCGGTCGAGACGGTCTCGGGATTGCAGTTGACCATGATCGTCTCGAAGCCGCGGCTTGCCAGCGCGTAGCAGGCGTGCACGCAGCAGTAATCGAACTCGATGCCCTGGCCAATGCGGTTGGGGCCCGCGCCCAGGATCATCGCCTTGGGCTTGCTCACGGGATGGATCTCATCTGCCGCGCAGGATTTCTTCGCCTCGAGATCGGTACGCAGAAGCCCCTCGTAGGTCTTGTAGTGATACTCCGTGGCGCTCGCGAACTCCGCCGCGCACGTGTCGACCGTCTTCATGCTCGGGATTACGCCCAGGCCTTTGCGATATGCGCGCACAAAGCGCTCGTCGCTGCCGGTGAGCGCGGCGATCTCGGCGTCCGAGGTGCCGTACTGCTTGAGCAGGCGCATCGCGTCGGCATCGATGTCTTCAAGGCGCATGCCGCGCACGCTCTCCTGGATGGCGATCATGTCGTGAATGCGCGCAAGGAACCACGGGTCGATGCGCGTGAGCTCGTGCAGACGCTCCACGCTCCATCCGCGGCGCAGTGCCTCCGCCACATAGAAGATGCGGTGCTCGGTGGGCGCCGCAACGCGCTGCTCGAGGACGTCGTCGGTGAGCTCGCCCGCGTGCTCGCTGCCGCCCGCCGAGAGCCCCTGATGCCCGTCTTCCAGCGAGCGCATGGCCTTGCCGAAGCTCTCCTCGAACGTGCGGCCAATGGCCATGATTTCACCAACGGCCTTCATACGTGTCGTGAGCCGCGTATCGGTGCCCTTGAATTTCTCGAACGCAAAGCGCGGCACCTTGACCACGCAGTAGTCGATGCTGGGCTCGAAGCACGCCGGCGTGGCACGGGTGATATCGTTCACGATCTCGTCGAGCGTGTAGCCCACGGCGAGGCGCGCCGCCGCCTTGGCGATGGGGAAGCCAGTTGCTTTGGAAGCGAGCGCCGAGGAACGGCTCACGCGCGGGTTCATCTCGATCACGATCATACGCCCGTTGGCGGGATTCACCGCGAACTGCACGTTGGAGCCGCCCGTCTCGACGCCGATCTTTTCCAAGATGGCCAGCGATGCCGTACGCATGCGCTGATACTCGAGGTCGGAGAGCGTCTGGGCGGGCGCCACGGTGATGGAGTCACCGGTGTGCACGCCCATGGGGTCGAGATTCTCGATGGAGCACACGATGATGCCATTGCCGGCACGATCGCGCATGACCTCCATCTCGTACTCTTTCCAACCCTCGATGGACTCTTCCACCAGCACCTCGCCTGCCGGCGAGAGCTCGAGACCCTGACGGACGATCTCGCGCAGCTCGGTTTCGTCATGCGCGATGCCACCGCCCGCGCCTCCAAGCGTGAAGCTCGGACGCAGCACGCAGGGATAGCCCACGCGCGCCACGATCTCGAGCGCGTCATCGATGGAGTAAGCGTAGCCGCTTCGCGCCACCTCGAGCCCCAGCTCGGCCATCGCCTCGTTGAAGAGCTTGCGATCCTCACCGCGCTCGATGGCGGCGAGATCGCATCCGATCATCTCAACGCCCTCGCGCTCAAGCACGCCCGCCTTCGCGAGCTCAACAGCGGCATTCAGGCCCGTCTGGCCGCCGAGCGTGGGCAGCAGGGCGTCGGGATGCTCGCGCTTGATAACTTTCTCGATGAACTCCGGTGTTACGGGCTCAACGTAGGTACGGTCGGCCAGGCCGGGGTCGGTCATGATGGTCGCAGGGTTGGAATTCACAAGAACGACCTCGTAGCCATCCTCTTTGAGGACCTTGCAGGCCTGAGCCCCCGAATAATCGAACTCGCACGCTTGCCCGATGACGATGGGACCCGATCCAATCACGAGGATGCGCTTGATGTCGGTGCGTTTTGGCATGATTCGCTCCTTTATTGGTCATTTAGTTCAGATTCCGGAGCTGATGCCATTACTTTAGGGGGTATGAGGGGGTATTTTTGGGTTTCTGCGATCCGCTTTACTGCAAAAACCCGCTTTTTGGACCCAGTTTGGGCGCTCATAGGCTCAAAAACCCGCCCCATCGCTCCGGAATCTGAACTAAATGACCATATTGCTCTCAATTCCGTAGAAAACACGCCGCCGCGGTGCGCGGTGTCTGGAATGCAGCACACCGCGGCGCTTCCGCTACGCCTCTTGTGCGAACGTCCAGCCCGCGAGGCGATCCTTCGAGATGTCGATGTTGAGGTAATCCGCATCGCCGTCCATAAGGCGCGCAAACGCCGTGAACAGGTAGTGCGCATCCGTTGGCCCCGGTGAGGCCTCGGGATGGTACTGAACCGAGAAGCACGGCTGATCCAGGAGCTGAATGCCTTCGGCGGTGCCGTCGTTGAGGTTCACATGCGTGAGACGGATACGCCCGAAGCGCTCGTTTTGAACAACCGGCGCCACCCCGCGCTCCAGCCAAAAGCGCAGGTCGCCCGTGGCGGGCGTGCCGTCATGCCCGCACGGATGCTCGGCGATGCCACCGGAAAGCTCGGGGATAAGCTCACCGAGGCTTGGGAACACAAGGCCGAAGCCATGGTTTTGCGCAGTAATCTCCACACGGCGCGTGAGCAGATTCATGACCGGCTGGTTACCACCACGATGACCAAACTTGAGCTTTTCCATGTCGGCGCCGCACGCAAGACTAATCATCTGATGCCCGAGGCAGATGCCAAAAATAGGCACCTTGCCTATGAGCTGCTGCACCTGGGCGTAGGTCGCCTCAACGGCATCCGGGTCGCCGGGACCGTTTGAAAGGAAGACGCCGTCGGGGGCGCCACCGTTCGCGCCCATCGTAAGCACCTCGTCGGCGGGCGTATCCCACGGCACAAGCGTGAGCGAGCATCCCGCGCGCACAAGCCCTTCCAAGATGCCGCGCTTCACGCCGCAATCGTACACAACCACCTGGTGCCGCGCGGGCTCCGGCGCAGCCGCAGCGAACTCGTGCTCGTGCGGCAGGCTCGTCGCGTCAAACGAATACGGCGAGCGGCAGCTCACCGTTTCCACAAGGTTCGTCCCCACCAAATCGGGCGCCTCGGCGAGGAGTTGCTGCAGCTTCTCGAGCTCGAACACCTCCGTGGAAACGATGCCCTTCTGCGCACCATGGTCGCGCAGGTGCCGCACGAGCGCGCGGGTGTCGATTCCCTCGATGGCAACCACGCCGCACTGCTCCAGATATTCCGGCAGGCTCTGCTCCGAGCGCCAGTTTGAAGGCGTGCGGCACATGTCGTGCACCACCATTGCCCTCAGGGCGGGGCGCGGACGCCCCCCATGCTCAACGGGATTGCCCGGCGCCATCTGCGTATCCGCAGCGCCGATGCCGTAGTTGCCAATCTGCGGATAGGTCATCGTCACGATCTGGCCGGCATAGCTGGGATCGGTGAGCACCTCGAAGTACCCTTCGAGCGACGTGTTGAAGCACACCTCACCGGTCACCGTGCCCTCGGCGCCGCACGAACGGCCATAAAAAACGCTCCCGTCCTCAAGAACGAGGAGAGCGGGAGCGCAGGCACGCTTCGTGGTATGGGAAAGCATTTGTCGCGCAAGCTCGGAGAGCATCACGCTGCGAGCGCTTCGGCTCGCTCGATAGTATTCCGCCATACATGCTCCTTTTCGATTTCTCTGAATCGGCTTAAAGGTTTACAGGCTGCGTGTATTGTAGACGTAATGCACCACCTCTGGCTGTAGAAACTCATTTTATTCAGCACATATGCGATAGGCCGATAAACGATTCATTTCAATTCAACTATAGGGGGTATGTTATACATGTATCTCATATCCCTCATCGTATGTGCTGACTTCGTTTCGAATTGACGCAATCACCTATCACGAGCGCATTCCGCGGCATCACGGTACTAGACTTCTTGGTGCACGCTGGTCCATAAGTCCGCGGAAGAAAGAAGGAACATCATGTCGAACGGAACCATCAGCGCCATGCCCGTCCTCTACCAGCGAGAGGGGGCGTACATCCCCCGCGTCGCCGCCGTACACGACCTGTGCGGCTACGGCAAATGCTCGCTGGGCGTCGCAATCCCCGTGCTCTCCGCCGCTGGATGCGACGTCTGCCCCGTGCCCACCGGCCTCTTCTCGAGCCACACGGCATTCCCAGGCTGGTACATGCACGACACCACCGAGATTCTCTCCGATTACCTCGCTGCATGGTCGAACATCGGCGTCGAGACCGATGCCGTGTACTCCGGCTTTTTGGGCGCGCCCGAGCAGGTCGACCGCATCCGCGACCTGTACACCATGTCTCCCAAGGCGCTGCGCGTAGTCGATCCCGTCATGGCAGATCACGGCAAGGTCTACCCCACCTACACGCCCGAGCTCTGCGCCGCGATGGCCGAACTTGCCGAGGGCGCCGACATCCTCACACCTAACCTCACCGAAGCCGCCATCATCTTGGGCGAGCCCATCGAAGACGCCTGGGCGGGCGAGAACATCTCGGACGCCGAGGCGCGGCGCCTCGCCGAGGGGCTGCTTGCCAAGGGCACCAAGACGGTTGTGCTCAAGGGCATCCAACGCGGCGATGGCATGATCCGCAACTTCGTTGCCGCGCAGGATGGATCATTCTTCGAGGTTAACAACGAGCTGCTGCCGTACATGCTGCACGGCACCGGCGATCTTTACTGCTCGTGCTTGCTTGCCGCCGTCATGGCGGGACGCCCCATCGACGAGGCGGTGGCGTTCGCAGGCGATTTCGTCCACGATGCGATGATTGTCTCCGCACAGCAGCCGCAGTTCCAGGATCGTGGCGTGAGCTTCGAGCCGCTGCTGGGCAAGGTGACGGCGCTTCTGGGCTAGGCAGCGAAGCGCCACACGGCTGCATGTTGCCGAGCGAGGCTCTTGGCAGCATGCAGCACCGCAACAGCACGAGCAAAATTCAGGTATTCCATGGTTTGGCACCCAACCCCTAAGTAGCCGCACAAGCTGTTTTGCATCATCGCAGGTAGACCGCTCGTTATGTCCAACATAACGAGCGGTCTACTCAAGGGGTCGAACCTAAACCATGGAATACTTGAAAAACGGTGATGCGCTACCGCCACGAAGGCGCACGTGCGCCGGTGGTCGGCCCGCCAACCTGGACGTCTCTACTCGATACCCGCCTCGGCCATAACCTCTGCGGGTGATTTCTCAGCAGCACCGCCGGTATAGGTCTCCGAGCCCTTGAGCCCCTGCTCGAGCGATTGCTCGAACTGCTGGTTCTCGAGATCGTCCTGCGAGATTGCCGGGTCGTCCTCGATAAGCGACGATACCGAATTGACCTGCTCCTGGATGCGCGCGGCGATGTCCTCGTCGATGCCCACGATGCGGAGGCCCCAGTCGATATTGGTTGAGGTTTCCGACTTGTTCTTGGTCCAGATGAACGTGAATACCGAGCGCTCGGTACCGGTGGCCGGCAGCATGCCCAGTAGCTGATCCTGCTGAATGGTCCCATCCTCGTCCACGATGGCGCTTACGTTATAGACCACCTGGTCGATGTTATCGTTGAGCAGCGCGTTCGTAGCAAGCGCAGTGGCCTGCAACTGGCTGTTCGAGAAGAGCTCGAGCTCGTTGGCGGCATCGGTTTCCACCACGCTCACCTCGACAACGCCCGTGCGCTCGTCGGCGCGGTCAACCGTGAACTCGCCGGGAAACTGCGTGAAACCGTTACCCCACTCGAGGCCGCCGCGCAAGGCGTTGGTCACCGTCTCCTGCGATACCGTTTCCGAGAGATTCGAGGTGTTGAGGCGGCGGCTCACACCGTAGCCAATCTGCAGGCCCACGATGAGCACAAGCGTAACAACGATGAATCCGATGGCGGTGCGCGAAATGGTGCTATCGACCTTGGAGCCCGAGGGGTCGTCGCCCGAAAGCGGGTCGATGGCCTCGCGCGTCTTCGAGCGTCCGCTTGCCTTCGCGATCTTGCCGAGCGACTCGCTATCGCCGGCCTCGCGCGCGGCGACCCTGAACTTGAGGCGCTTCTCACGATTGCTCACACGGCTGGGATCGAGCACGCCCGATTCATCGAGCTCCGAAAAGAGCTCGATCACCTCGTCTGGCGTGAGCGGTTGCTTCTTGGCCATGCCCCATCCTTGCTCGCCCGCCGTAGCGGTCCGATATCACGCTCGCCATTATACGAAAGCCCTGCGCACGCAGATAGCGGCAGCTCGAATCCCCATGCAAGCTGCAGAGCGGCTCCTACAGCTCGTGCTCCCGCGCGCCCTCGAACTGCATGCGGTAGTAGCGCGCGTAGGTGCCGCCGCGCTGAAGCAGCTCCTCGTGCGTGCCGCGCTCCACCACGCGGCCGTTCTCCACCGTCGCGATCTCGTCGGCGCCTTTGATCGTTGACAGACGATGCGCGATGATGATCGTCGTGCGGTCTTGCGCCAGACGCTCAAGCGACTCCTGCACGGCCTCCTCGCTCTCGTTGTCGAGCGCCGAGGTTGCCTCGTCGAGAATGAGGATCTTGGGATCCTTCAAGAACACACGGGCGATGGCGATGCGCTGCTTCTGCCCGCCGGAAAGCCTGCTGCCCCGCTCGCCCACCACCGTATCGTAGCCATCGGGCAGGCTTGCGATGAACTCGTGGATGTTGGCGCGCCGCGCCGCCGCCTCGATCTCACTGTCGGTGGCGCCGGGCAAGCCGTACTCGATGTTCTCGCGAATCGTGCCGTCGAAAAGATACACATCCTGTTGCACCAGGCCAATCGCGCGGCGCAGGCTGTCCTGCGTCACCGAGCGTACATCCTGGCCATCAATGAGGATCGAGCCCGCATCAACATCGTAGAAGCGCGGCAACAGCGAGCACGTCGTGGACTTGCCGCCGCCCGAGGGTCCCACGAGCGCCAGAGTCTCACCAGGGCGAATCGCGAGATTCAGGTGATCGATCACGGGCCGTACGCGCCCGTCCTCGGTAAGCTCCTGGGTGTCGTAGCTAAAGCACACGTCGCGGTACTCGATGGCGCCGTGGGTCACCTCGAGCGGACGCGCATCGGGTGCATCCTGGATATCGGGCTCCGACAGCAGCACCTCGTCCATGCGCTTGAAGCCCGCGATGGCCTTCTGCACGGTCTCGGTGGAATTCACGAGCGTCTCCACCGGCGTGGTGAAGAGGCTGATGTAGAGGGCGAACGTTGCCATATCGACCGCGGTCATCTGACCGGCGGCCACAAGCGCCCCGCCCAGCACCACGATGATGGTGTAGAGCACGCCGGTCATGGCGGCGCTCGTTGCCTGATAGGAGCCCATCGCGTGGTACTGATTCACCTTGGAGTCGAGGTAGCGGTCGTTGGAGCGACGGAACTTCTCGCGCTCCGTCCCCTCGTTGGCAAACGATTTGACCACGCGGATGCCCGAGAGCGAATCTTGCAGCTGAGAATTCACGCCGGAAATCTTCCGGCGGTTGTCGGCAAAGACCTCGCGCATCGTGAGATTCTGGCGAACCATGATGCCCACGAACACCACGGTGACCGCGAACATAACGCCCGCAAGCACCGGCGAGATGGTGAACAGGATCGCAAACGCACCGATGATCTCGACGCCGCAGATGATGATCCACTCAGGCACGTGGTGCGCGGCCTCGCAGATGTCAAAAAGGTCGTTCACCACGCGGCTCATCATATCGCCTGAGCTCATGCGGTCGAAGTAGGAGAAGCTGAACCGCTCGTACTGATCGAACAGATCCTGGCGCATGCGCGACTCCATGCGCGCGCCCATGATGTGTCCCTGCGCCGAAACGAAATAGCGGCACGCGCACCGCACCAAATACATGGCCACGAGCCCCACCGCGATCATGCCGAGCGACGCCATGATGACCGAAGGACCCTGCGTGAAGAGCCCGCCGGTAAGAGCGCGCAGGATGCTGGGGAACGCCAGGTCAATGCCGGCAATCACCAACGCGCAAACGGTGTCAGCGATAAAGAGCCCGCGCTCGGGCCCATAGTAGGAAAGAAAACGGCGAAACATGGTACGCGGACGAGTGGTAGTGCTCACGAAAACTCACTTACGGTCGATATACTGGTAGATTTCCGGCTCACCAGTATACGCCGCAGGCGCCGCACACGGCACCTCTTTCATCCGGCTTCCGCCTCGATTTCAGTTGCCTCTCAGATATTGCGCAGGTATCGGCGGCATGCTATTCCTCCACCGTTTCAAGGGCGAGACGGTGCGCCATCACGTCGCAGGCAAGCGCGCCCACCACGGTCTTGGCGTCCTCGATCTTGCCGTCGAGCACAGCATCCACAAGCTCATTCACCGGCACGAGGTCCACGTTCAGGAACTCATCTTCATCGGGGTTAGCACCCTCGAACGAAAGCTGGGTGGCAAGGTAGATGTGAATCAGCTCGTCCGAGAAGCCACAGCTTGTGGCGATGGTAGTGAGATAGGCAATGCGCCCGGCCACGAAACCCGTCTCCTCCTTGAGCTCGCGCTTGGCGCACTCGAGCGGATCCTCGCCGGGATCGAGCTTGCCGGCGGGAATCTCCACCGTCACGCGGTCGAGCGAGGTGCGGTACTGGCGCACGAGGGCGATCTTGCCGTTCTCCGTGAGCGCCACAACAGCCGCCGCGCCGCAATGGCGCACCACGTCGCGCACCGAGGTGTGACCGTTGGGCAGGCGCACGTCCATGCGCTCCACATTGAAGATCTTGCCCTGCCAGGCGATATCGCTGCTGAGAATCTCCTCATGCAGCTCCGCATCGTGCTCGGCTTCATCGCCCAACACGAGCGACACCTCGCCGTCGAGCTCCGAGGCGCCTTGCCCCTCGTCGAACTCGATGTCCTCATCTACCGTGCGCTGCGTGGTCTCCTCGTCTGCCATAGCCCTCTCCCGTTCCCAAAACGCGTACCGTCGAAGCATAGCTACGCGTATCTTACCCGTTCGCCATCCGTTGCGCACAAAGAAGCGCCGCTGAAAATTCAGCGGCGCTTCTATCACAGCATACGATGTGCCCTCAGGCGCTACGCGCGGACTCCCGTACGGTACCCGGCGTTCTTATCCTTCCGGAATCCGCCGGCGAGTGCGATGCCGTCCGCCGTGGCCTTGTACTCGTTACCAAGCTGGGCACCCGTCTCTCCAAACATGGGTGTGGAGATCACATAGCCATCGCGGCGCAGGCGCGTGAGCGCGCGATCGAGCGAGCGCTCACAGCACCCCAGCCGCTGGGCAAGATCGCCCTTGCGGAACGTGACGGCGCCGCGCAATTCGGTCTCGCGAGCAATGAGCTCCAGCACGCGCTCGTGGATGAACGCATGACGGCCGTTGATGCGGGTGCTCACGCCCTTGAGGGAAGAACCGGTGCCCTTGCTTGGCATGTTACTCACCACGCTTCCTGATAGCACGGCCACCCAGGATGAGCGCAGCACCAGCAACCACGATACCGCCCACGATAGGCAGCGTGTAGTCGCCCGTCACCGGCAAGTTATCGGCCGGCTTGGCAGGCTCGCTCGGACCAGAGGGCTCAGAAGGCGTAACGGGCTCGGTGTAGGTGTTGGTGAACACCGGCTCACCCGTCTCACCATAGTTCCACGCAACGGCCAGCGAGCCGGTCTCGGTATTGTCCGTCACGCTCACATGCACGGTATGCACGGTGGTGTCGTAGGTCATGTTGGCCTCGTTGCCAGCAACCTCCACGATCTCGTAATCGTGCTCACCGGGCTCAGAGTAGGTGATGGCATCGAACGTAACCTGACCCGTCGCATCGTTCGTCGCCGTGTCGAGAACCGTTCCGTTCTCGCGCAGCTCGAAGGTGAACTCGCCATCGGCAAGCGCACGGCCATTGAGCACCTTAGCGGCCTTGAGCGTGATGTTGGCATCCGCGGCGGTGTACGTGTTGCTGAACGTCACGCCGTTGTTCTCGGCCTGCGGCATCTCCCACGTCACCGTAAGTGTACCGTCACCCTTATCCTCTACCTTGGCCGTCACGTTGTAGACAGTCTGGTCGTAGGTAACGCCCGGCTTGCCGCCGTTGACCTCGGAGAGCGTGTAGTTGTACGTTCCGGGCTTGGTGAACGTGATGGAACCGAAGCTCACGTTGCCCGCTGCATCGTTGCTTGCGGTGGCAACCACGTCATCGCCGCTCTTGAGCTGGAACTCGTACTCACCCTCGACCAGCGTACGGTCGGTGTTGGTGGACGAGAAGTCCTTGGTGATGGTGAACCCGCCGTTGCCGGTGAGGCTGGAGTCCTCGGGCTTCACATCGTACACGTTGGTGAAGCCGAAGTCCGCGCCCTCGGCGGTCTTGTCGGAGGTCACCTCGGCCTTGATCTTGCCGCCGCCAAGGTCGGTCACCGTGACCTGGACGGTCTTGGTGCCCTGCTCGTTGGTGACGCCGGCAACCGTGCCGGACTCGCTGATGGTGTAGGTGAACACCTGAGTGCGGCCGGCCGTGTAGGTTTCGATGCCCTCGTCGGTCGCGGCGTCAGCGGCGGCCTCAGCCGTCGCCGGCGCGGAGCCGAAAGTGTTCTCCATCGTGTAGACGATGTCCCCAAACGTCACGTTGCCGCTGGCATCGTTGCCGACCGTGGTGACGGCGGGCATCGGGGCGGGCGTACCGTCCGCGGCAGGGTTGCCGGTGATGGTGAACTGGTACGCATCGGCCGTGAGCTGCGGCACATTGAGATTGTCCTGCGCACCCACGATCTTCTTGGTGCCCGCGATGTCGAGCGCGAACTCGGCGTCGCCGCCGTAGACGTTCTCGAAGGCGAGCGGGTCACCGTCGCCGTAGGTCACGACGGGCGTGAGCGTGCCGTTGCCGTCATCCGTAACCGTAATGGTGACGTTCTGGGCGGCGGTGCCAGCCGTCACGCCGGAGCCGGTCGCGGGCGCGACCTCGCTCACCGTATAGGTGAACGTGTACTCGGTGCCCGCGGCGGTGGTCTGTACAGTTGCCTTGCCGACCTTGTCGGAACCGTCGACCGTCGCAGCTGCGGCAAGGTTCTCAGTGTTATAGGTGATGTCACCGAAGGTGATCTTCCCGTTGGCGTCGTTCGTGCCCTCGGCAACCACCACGTCGCCGCTCTTCACCTGGAACGTGAACTGGCCGTTGGTCAGGGTGTCGTTCTTGAGGGTCTTGGTGCCCGTAATCGTGGCGGCACCCTCGGCGCCCACCGTGGTCGGGTCGGCCTGGTAGCTGTTCACAAACGCGACGGTGGCGCGCTTGTTGGTGGTCTCGGCGCCGTTGACAACGGTCTTCACCGTCATGGTGCCGTCACCGTTGTCCGTCGGGGTGATCGAGACGGTGTAGGTAGTGTCGTCCGTCTTGTAGTGGCTGTCGACACCGTCCGTGTTCTCGGTGATGGTGTAGGTGTAGGTGACGCCGTCGTCCTTCTCGTTGAACACGATGGTGTCAAACGGGTTGGACTTCACGGACTGCGGCGTGTTGGCAGCCGCGGCGGCGCTCGTGACCGTGGTGGTCAGACCGTCCTGAATGCCGAGCTTCTGAGCGGCAGCCTCGTCAGCGGCCTCGATGGTGAAGCTGAACTGATCGTCAGCCATCTCGTGGTTGTTGAGCTGCTTGGTGATGTCCAGGCCGCCCACGCCGCTCGCCTTGTAGCTGGCGGAGGCGTGGTACTCGTTAACGAAGTCGCCGTTGGTCACGGTAGCGGTAGCCACCAGCTGACCGGTCAGCGCGCCGGATTCATCCTTGCCCTCGGTCACGGTGACGGTCACCTGAGCCGGCTGCGCGTCATACGTGATGCCGTCGATGGTCTGTCCAGCGTTCTTCTCGGTCACGGTGTAGTTGTAGATACCGGCCTTGTCGTAGCTGATGCTACCGAAGTCGAAGGTCGCGGTGTCGCCGCCCTCCTGGCCGGGCGTGTTCACGGTCTTCGTGGCGCTTGCGGGCATGGGAACGTCCGCGGCGGCAACAGGCGTGCCGTCAGCGAGCTTGCTGTCCTGCGCGGCAAGCGTGAACTCGAAGCTGTAGTTGTCCGTCCACTCGTGCCCGACGAACTGCTTGGTGAACGAGAAGTCCGCAGGTACTCCCGTGGCGGCGCCAGCCTGATAGGTGTTGGTGAAGATGGCGCCGGCGGTGGGGGCAGTTCCGGCCTGCTCGTTCCACTCAGCTTCACCGCTCGTCTCCACGCGGACGTGCTCGGTGTAGGCACCGTCCGGATCCTGCGGATCGTCGGGCGTCGAAACGCTCGTCACCTTGGCGGTCACGTACTTGACGCTCGTATCGTAGGTCACGCCCGGCACGTCGCCCGGGTTCTCGGTGATCTTGTAACGGTAGGTGTAGCCCACGTTGTCCTTCGTGAAGGTCATGCCGTCGAAGGTCACGTCGCCGCGGATGATGTTGCCGGTATCAGCGGCGGCCTCGGGCGCGTTCGTGGTGTCATCCATCGTCCACACGGAATCGTCGTTCGGGTCGGCGTTCGCGTCGTTGGCTGCCCAGCCGGCGAATTCCATATGGAACGTGAACTCGCCGTCTTTCATGTTCTGGTCGCGGTTCTGGAGCACCTTGAAGGCGTTGAAGGTGATGTCGACCTCGTCGGACGAGTACTTGTTGGTGAACGTGACCTCGTTGCTGCCGGTCAGGTCGGTCCAGGTACCGTCGGCGTTGCGCTTCGTGTACGAGCCCTCAGCGCTCATCGTGCCATCACCGTTGTCGGTGACCTTGACCGTCAGGCGGTAGACCGTCTGGTCATAGCTCACGCCCAGAATGCCCGAGCCAGGGTTGGATACGTTCGGGTTGGTCTCACGGATGAGATAGCGGTACGTGCCCGGCTTGGTGTAGGTGAAGACGTCGTCCTCGTTGCCCACGATGTCCTCGCCCGGGAAGCGCTCGTCCGTGAAGGTGAACTGGGCCGAGTTGTCGGTCACCTTGGAGCCGTCACCGTCCGCCGGGCGGATGGTGTCGGAAGTCGAGGCGGGCATGGTGGCCGTAACCTCATCCTCGCTCATCTGCGAGCCATCGACATTGTCGCCGCGGCCCGGGGTCAGCGTGAAGGTGAACTCGTCGCCGGTCTCCCAAGTGCGGCCGTCGAGCACCTTGTTGCCCTGGAGCATGAAGCGCACGGCACGGAACTTGGCCGGCTGGAGCTTGTAGACGTTCTCGAACGTCGGATCGTTGCCATCGATGCTCTCGATGTGCAGCGCACCCTTGCCATCATCCGTGACATGGACCGTCACCTCGTGCGTGGAGCCATCGTAGGTCCAGCCGCCGGCGGTGGTCGTCGTGGTCTCGTCGATCACGAAGGTGTAGTCACCGGCCTCGGTGAACGTGATGTCGCCGAAGGTCTTGGTCTCGGTCTTGCCGGCCTTGATGTCCTTGGACGTGGTGAGTTCCATGCCGTCGAACGGGGTCTTGTCCTCACCCTTACCCTTGAACACAGCATCGGCGTTCTGGCCCTCCTTGAGGGTCAGCGAGAAGTCGTACGCCTCGGTGGCGTCACGGCCGGTGACCTTCTTCGTCACCTGGATGGCTGTGCCGGCATCCGCGTCGGTCGTGATCTCGGCGGGCACATAGGCGTTCGTGAAGGTCGGGTTGTTGGTGTCCTGGCCATCGACCACGGTGGTCGCGTCGAGCTTGCCGTCGTGGTTCTCGTCGGTCACCACCACGGTGATCTGCTTGGCGGCATCGTTGTCATAGGTCCAGCCGCTGCCCTCGGCGGGATCGGCGTTGGTCTCCTTGACGTCGAAGGTGTAGGTGCCCTCCGCGTTGAAGGTCAGATCGCCGAAGGTGAGGGTGCGGGAATCCTCCTGACCCTTCAGATCGGTCGTGCTAACCGTGAGCTTGCCGTCCTTGAGGCCCTCGACCTTGTCGCCATAGTCCTTGGCCGGAGTCAGCTCGAAGGTGAACTCCTCAGTGGCAGGCGCACCGGTCACAGCCTTGGTCACCTGGAGCTCGTCGAGACCGTCCTCACCAGTGGTGATAGAGCTGGCCTTGTAGCTGTTGGTGAAGGTCGGGTTGTTGGTATCCGTGCCATCAACCTCGGTGGTCGCCTCGAGCTGACCGCCGAACTGGTCGTCGGTCACCGTGACCGTGATGGTCTTGGCGTTGTCCTCGCCGGAGGCATAGGTCCAGCCATCGGCGGCTGTCGTGGTGTTCTCGACAACCTGGAACTCGTAGGTACCGGCCTTGGTGAAAGTCAGACTGCCGAACGAGACAGTCTGCTTCGCCTCATCGCCCTCCTTGCCGGTCAGGCCGGAGGTGGACTTGGTGATGCCATCATCGCCGATACCGGTCACGCCGCTCGGGTCGCCATCGGTGAGCTTCAGCGTGAAGTCGAAGTCGGAGAGCGCAGGCGCACCCGTGACCTCCTTGGTCACCTTGAGCTGGTCTTCGCCGTCCAGCGTGATGCTGCCGGCCTGATAGCTGTTGGTGAACAGCGGGTCATTGTTCTCAACGGACGCCTCGAGCTTGCCCTGGCCGTTGTCGGTGACCGTTACCGTGATCTGATGGGTAGCCGTATCGTAGGTCCAGCCGTTGGGAGCCTCGCTCTTGGCGTTGTCCTCCGTCACGTCGAACACGTACACGCCAGGCTTGGTGAGTTTGATGGTGCCGAAGTCGGCGGCCTTCGTATCGTCTGCCTTGAAGTCATCGCTGATGGTCACGGAGAGCTTGCCGCCGGTCAGACCCTCGATGCTCGAGGCCACGCCTGCGGTCAAGCTGGCATCCGCAGCCTGCTCGGCGCTCGCATCGGCGTTGAAGATCGCGGTGAAGGCGAAGTTCGTCGAGTTCGGCGCGCCCTCAACGTGCTTCTGAACACCGATGCCAGACTCCGCATCCTTGGTCAGCTCGGCCGGGGTCGTCGTATACGCGTTGGTGAACGCAGCGGCATTGTCCACTGCCTGGTCGGCCTCGGTGGTGGCGTCATCGTTGTTGTACGACACCGATGCCTCAAGGTAACCATCGTAGTCCGTATCGGTAACGGTCACGGTCGCGTAGGACGCGTGCTCGTCGTAGGTCCAGCCATTGCGGGTGTCGCCAGCGTTGAAGTCGGCCGCGCCCCGCTCGGTAATCTTGAACTGATACTTGCCCTCGGCATTGAAGATGATGCCGCCGAAAGTGGCAGTCTTGGCCTGCTTCTGGGTCACACTGGAGATAGTCGTCTCGGGCGTGAAGCCTGCAGTGCCGCTCACGCGGTCGCTCCACCACTCGCTCGTATGGTCATTATCGATGACCGGTTCAATCTGGAACGTGAAGGTGGCGTTGGAATCGGCACCGGTCACGGTCTTCTGCACCGTGATCTGTTGTTCGGCGCCATCACCGCCCACAACGACCTCACCGGGCTTGTAGCTGTTAGTCACCTCAGCCGGGTTGCCAGTCACACTATCAATGTAGAGCTTGCCATCGAACTGACCCTGATCGTTGGTGTTGCGAACAACAACCGTCACGGTCTTGGGGCCGCTGTTGACAGTGTCATAGCTCCAACCATCATCAGCGGCAAGGGCGTCCTCGGTCACATTGAACGTGTAGGTACCCGGTTTGGAGAAGCTGATGTCGCCGAAGGATACAGCCTGTGAGCCGTTGGCCTCGATTACGCCGGACGTCTGGATGTGTGCCTGAAGCGCACCCTCATCGTTGACGTCCATGCCGCTCGCAATGCCGTCAGCATTATTGCTGGTAAGCGTGAGCGTGAAGCCATAGCTCACACCGTCGGGCGACGGAGCGCCAGTAACGGTCTTGGTCACCTGGATGGCGTTCTTCGCATCCTCACCAACAACCACCTGGTCAGGAGTGTACGTGTTCACAAAGCCAAATGTCGGGACAGAATACTCATCTGCACTGGAGTCAGCATCTGTCACAACAGGCTCGTTCACCGTGTCGCCCTGGGCATCCTTGATCTTCGTGACGTTGGTCACGGTATGCATGTGGCCAAGGCCATCGTCGTACACGGCAATCTCAACTTCGTACTGCGACTGATCGTAGGTAACCTTGGTCAGGTCGTCTTCGACCTCATCCACGATGAAGGTGTACGTCTTGCCCGCGTCATCCTGATCAAAGCTCAGACTCTGAAGCTTCTCCATGCTTATGGTTTCGCCCTCAGCGGCGCCCGTGTTCTTGAACTCCTGATCGAGGTCGGTGGTCATATCGGCCGCCGCATCCTGCCCCGTGATGGTGAAGGTAAACTCGTCGGCTGCCATGGGACGACCATTGAGCTGCTTAGTGACGGTGATGCCACCGGCACCATCCGCACCGTAGTCCATCGAGGACTCGTACACGTTGGTGAACACGGCCTTGTCGGTCGCGGTGCTACCGGTGGAGTTGACGTAGGACACCGTGGGCACGAGCGCTCCCTCGCCGTTGTCCTTCACCTCGACGGTCACCGTCGCCACGTTCTTGCTGTAGGTGAGGCCGTTGCCGTCGGTGGTGTCGGAACCGTTCTCCGCGGTCTCGTCAACCGTGAAGGTGTAAGTACCCACCTGAGTGAAGCTCAGATCACCGAATGAGAAGTCCGCGGACCCGTCCGTCAAGCTATCGACAGAAACAATCTCGGACTGCGCCAAAACCTGATCATATGCGTCGGCGTCGTCGTTGGGATCGAGCGTCGCCGGACCACCGGTCTGCGTCAGCGTGAAGTAGAACTTCTCGCCGTCGTTGAGATCGCGACCAGTCAGCGTCTTGGTGCCGTGAATGGCGGTGTCGCCGCTCAACGTCACCTCGGTCGGCTTGTAGGTGTTGGAGAAGGACAGGTTGCTCGGATCAGCATAGTCGCCAAGCACCGTCGCCACGATATGCGTACCGGTGTCGTCGGTGACCTCCTCGACCTTCACCTGGACAATGTGCTCGGTCTTGTCATAGTCCATACCCTGCTCATTGCCGCCAAGCTCGGTCACCTTGTACTCGAAGGTCTTGCCCACGGCGTCGCCGTCATAGGTGATGGTGCCAAAGTTGACCTGAGAGCCGGTGTTGCCCATCTGCTTGGTAGTGCCAGTGGAACCCTCGGGCATGGGGACATCGGCAGCGTCAACCGTGTAGCTGCTCGAGGAGCCGCCATCGGTCTCGTAACCACCGAGCGCCTCAATCTGGAACTGGAACTTGTTGTGGTCAATCGGGTTGCCACCCGTGGTGTCGACATAGTTCTTTACCGCGTTGATATTAGTGGTGCCAACGCCGGCGTCGTAGTTGTTGGTGAAGGTCATCGTGGTGCCCTCGACGGCAATAGGCTCGTCCTGGGCACCCATGCTGCCCTCGTCGTTCTGGGTCTGCTCGACCTTCACGCCGGAAATCTCAAGCTGGCCTGCACCGTCATCAATCACCGTCACCACCACGCGGTAGATGGCGTCGGAGTAGTCGATGCCCGCGATGGGGTTGGTGTCGTTATCCTCAACGACGCTGTAGCGATACACACCGGGCGCCGTAAAGGTAATGTCACCGAACGCCTTGGTGTAGTCGGTCGTTTCGTCATCAATTGTGATTGTGGTCTCGGCGGGCTCAGGTGTAGCAATATTGCCTGCAGCCGTGTTGCCGAGGCCGTCAATCACAAATGTGAACTCATCGGTGTCGCGCCACTCGCGATTGGTCAGGTTCTTCTTCACCTGCAGGGTGGCCGTTGCATTCAGGTCAATATCCTCAGCGTGATACCGGTTGTCAAAGGAAAGCGAGACCTGCGAGCCCGCAACAATGGTGCCGCTCACAATGCCGTCGGTGGTACTAACGTTCTCACCCTCGGCCTGCGAAGTCGAGTCGGATGTAACGGTAAAGCCGTTCTCACCCACCCCTTGCTCGGTCACGGTGAACTTAGCACCAGAGGTCAGGCCGTCGATGCGCACCGTCGTGCCGCCGTTAACCTTGATGCTTGCGTGACCGTTGGTGAAGATCACCTGACCAGAAGCGGTCTCAGCGTTATCGACGTAGTAGTTGTACGTTCCGCTGATGGGGTTGTTGTCCACATCCGTGAGCGAGATATCGAAGGTGAAGGAATTCTTATCCTGCTGAGTTTGGCTGGATGCGTTGGTCCAGTCGACCGTCTTCTTGATCTCGATAGAACCCGGCATCGGATAACTCATCTTGCCGTTATTGCCGAGATGCTGCGTAACAGACTCATTGGTGTTGTTCCAAGCAGGCGCCAGCACCTCTGAAGCAGTTCCCGTTTCGTTCGGGTTCTTGGTCACGTTCAGGGTGTTCGGACGATCCTGTCGTGCGGTGTGAGCAGGGATGTACAGCTCGCCCCGCCAGTTGGTCTCAACACTTCCAAAGTCGGTATCCAAGCGGCTGATAGCGATGCCCTCGTTATGTTCAACCGCAGTTCCATCTTGGTTGCGTGTCCAGTACGGCTCAGAGTAATAGAACGTATCCACACGCTGGCTGTTCTGCGATGTGGCAACCTGGGTGCAATCCTCGTCTAAGTAAAGCGTGGTGTCCTGCGTATAGTAGTAGAACTTATTGGCCTCGTTGGGCGTGAAGGTCGCCGTCGTAAGACCGTTGGAAGCGGCTTCGATAAACGCGTTGGTGTAGAAGTCCACGGTGCCGCTTTCAGAAGCCTGGCTCTCAACGATGGCCTCATACACGTCGCCGGTACCGCTATTCAGTGCGTCCTTTGCTTCCCGCTTCAAGCTCACGCCATAATACAGACGCATGGGATAGGCGTCCGTGATGGTCATGGTCGGAGTCTCGCTGTCCATATCAATATTGTAGGAACGCATGGGGATAAGGCTCGCCGGGATGGTGGCCGTGACCTTATCGCCCGTAGCGGGATCACTGCTGTGCGTGACCGTCACGGTGATGTCGCTATAGTTTGCCGCGCCGTAAACGCCGTTACCAGCGAACTGACCTTCGAAGTAATAGGTCGTAACGTTACCTTGAGTTGTCGTGCGCGTGCTCTCATGCAGACCATCAGCATATACAAGCGTCATCTTGTCGCCAGTAACCTGCATGTAGTCGCCGAGCTGATCCTCGAAGACAAGATTTCCAGGGGTGTTCTCAGCGCCCCCGCCGGGAACATTTTCCTCGATAGGCGAACCGGAACCCTGGTTCTGCTCGATCTCATCGAAGATGTTGCTAAAAATGTCGTTGAGTTCTTCGGAGTTTGATGCCGCTTTGTAGTAGTCACTGTTGGGTGCACGATAGCCGATTGCATTGCTCGTAAATCCGGTCGCAGAGGGGTAGTTGCTCGAGACGGCGTGCATGTAAGCATTCACGCGAAGAGTCGAGTTTGAGTTATTGCTTACGTTGCTGATGTCCGCCGAGGGATCGGCGCCGTCAAGCACGCCAACCGAATAGACGGTTGCCCCAGACACCTTGACGGCATGTGAGGCCTGAATCGTATCATTCGCAACGCCGTTGTCGAGCACGGAGCCCGTAGTGCCACCAGGACCGCCGTCGGTAAAGAATACAACGACTTTCTGGGTACCTTGAGCGGACCCGTTGAACATGCTCTGTGCGTCTTCGAAAGCGTTAGCTGGATAGGTGCCCGCCCCGCTGCTCGGGGGATTGATGCTATTGACGGTTGCCTTCAACGACTCCGCATTGTTACCGGAGAGATCGGTGAGTTCACGATCGATGCTCGCTGAATTCCAATCACGATCGCTGCTACCCGCGAAACTGACGATACCGATGCGCACCTGCCCAGAGTTGGGGAGTCCAGCGGCGGAATCAATGAAGTTGTTGGCAGCGGTCTTCAGAGCCTCCATGCGACTGATTGTCCCGCCTTGCTGATACTCGTAGAACTGAGTATCCTCTGGCGTAACAGTCTGACCGTTCAATGTCCAACGGATATGCTCTTCGTAGCTTGTCCCCTCATACCAACCGTCACCGTTATGCGTTTCGGTTTCCTCGTTAATTCGAACATACTCGCCATCAACCAAGGCATAGTATTCATTAACACCGGACGTCTGATGGGCTTCGTTACCTTCTCCAAAACCCCAGATGCCATCATGCCACTCAAGATAGCCGTCCGCCTCTTCTACGTCGCTGGCATTAATCTCCGTATAGGACCCAGCCTGCTCAATGTCCTGGTGCATAGAGCTAGAGCGGTCGATGATGAGAACGATGTCAAGGGGATCGGTGCGCGTGACCGTAGACTTCACGTTAGACGTCGAGGACATCGCAGACAGACCAACCAGGAAGTCAGAATCTCCCTTAGAGATGCTCTTTCCGCTCAGCGCGCCATCAAGCGAATGATCCGCGTTGTACACACTCTTGTCGGTCCAAATGCGACCAACATTCTCGGTACTATTTGAGCTCGCCGCAATGGAGCTCCAGTTGTTCGACGTGTCTGGATCAACTGAGGTGACCCCTGTTACCGCACCAAACGCTAGCGGAACGGTTGCCACCACCGCAGCCACCGTTACCGCAGCTGCAGCAAGCCAGGGCACTACTCTACGAGAGCCCCCCCCCGCGAGGGTTTTCTTTTTCCAGAACGCCATGACGCAACTCCTCACACTCATGCGCGCGACAACTTACCTACGTTTTGCGCATAGCTATCGCCCGGAATAGCGATAGTCTTAGTCATGCTAGGCTCCATCTATGCAAGCTTCAACCTGATATTGAGCAGCCCTCCGACCTTATTTCTTTCTTAATCACTACTTTTTAAGCCGTTTACCTGCTCATAACCGTTTACCGATAAGGGTACACCCTATTGTTTCTGCACTAAGAACTCCTTCACAATATGTGCGTCTACCACGGGAAATCCGGTGAACAACAAAGAACGTGCCCCGCCTTGGACGGGGCACGTTCTCCTCTTGCCGTTCTTATGTGTGAATAGCCTTATATATTAGTGCGACTTCCGCGCCATATGGATACCGCAACCAATCACCGCGATGCCGGCGACGGCAGCAGCGGCAGCGCCCATGAGGGAGTAATCACCCGTAGTGGGCAGGCCGTTACCGGGCTTGCTGGGCTCGGTGGGAACCACGGGAGGCTCGGGCTGCGGGCCGGCCTCGGTTCCGGCATCCCAGATCAGCACGAACGGTGAGAAGCCATCGGTGGTGAAGCGAATGCCATGCTCGGTGTTCTCCACGGCAACGTACTCGGTCGCCGAGCTATCGATAGCACCGTCGATGGCGGAGTTGTTCATCTCGCGATCGAGATCCGTGAAGTGCACAAGATAGAACTCGGTGTTCTCGTTTGTACCAGCAGGATACGGCCAATACACCGTGGTGGGCTCGCTCGCAGTCAACCAGACGTTGCCGTTGTTGGCATCCACGAGGTCGAGGTACTTAGCCTGGAAGTACGGGTTCTCAAAATCAGCACCCGCCGATATGGCCACATCGACCGCACGGCTGGCAAGCTGCTGATCGTAGTCCTCGGCACCCGTAGTGTTATGGTCGCTCACCACATCGTCAAACAACAGCGACGGGGCGATACCATCGGCGATATCGACCTTGCTGTTGTTGATGTAGTACGTGGTTCCCTCGGGATGCAGGGCAAATGCCTTGTTGGGATCCTCCGCCTTCGCAGCAGCGAGCTCTGCCTCGGAGTTAAGCACATCGCTCACCACGTCATCCTGGTTGCCCGTCACATAGCGAACGTTGAGCTCACCGGTCTGCAGCTCCATGGAGTTGTAGAACTTCTGACCCTTGATATCGACCTCGAACACGACCTGATCGTTCTGAACAAGCTCGGTGTAGAGCTGCATCGTGTACTTCTGAGAAAGCGTATCGGCTGCGCTCGGATCGAATTCGTCGCTCGTAACGGTCGAACCGTCCTCGCCGGTAAACTGCAGACGCACGGGCACTGCTTCCTGGTCTGCGGTGGGCGCGGGCACAATGCGGTAGATGAACTGGCCGTATGCCTCGGAGTTGTTCTCGCCGTACTTCTCGAGCTTCCAGTGGAGCTCGCCGTTCTCGCCGTTGTAGCCATGCGTATAGATAGTCATGTACTGCGAGAGGTCGGCGGCCACGCCCAAATCAGCGATGCCAGCATCGGCGAACGCCTGGTTGATGTCATCAGACAGCACGAAGTAGAAGCCGGGCTCGGGCAGGGAGTTGCTGCCGGAGATGGAACCGTTCTCGGTCGCGGTTCCCTCGTAGCCCTCATCGCCACCCATATAGATGGTGATATCGGCCGGATCAACAGCAACCACACCGAGACCGTGCGCTGCCTTGAGGGCGAGCGGGCCCTCGACTGTTACCGTTTCGTCAACGGCATACTGCTCAGCATATACACCATCATAGGAATCGGCATGGGCCTCCCAACGCTTGTCAGCATCAAGGGCTCCTTCTTCGTTCATACCGTCGAGGTACCAACCGTCAATGCTGTCGATGCAGTCATCCGCAACACTGCCGCGCGAATCTCTGCTACCACTCGATACGAGCTTAGTACCGTCAAGAGATTGCCCATCCGCCACCGGAATAATGGTCAACGAGGACCGAGCTCCCTCGACACCTGTAGCAACGTAGATATCGTCTCCGCCATTAAGGGCATGGTTGTTGCAAATAAGCGCGTCAGAAGGAATGGTTGCCTTTGCCCAATCGGACTGCGTGCTATAGCCAACATAGATACCGCCGCCATAACCCGCCATATCGGTATTCGTCACCGAATTACCGGTAATGGTGACCTTCGCCCCGTTAGCAATGGTGAGCGTGCCGCGACGTACGTCGAGACCGGCATTGTAATTATCCGCAATGGTGAGTGTTGTGCTCCCGTCTATGTTGTAGACGTTGGACGTGCTACCTCCGTTGAGACGAAAACCCGCATATGCGGCATTGTTACTGTCATCATGCCATGCGTTTCCAGTCACCGTAATGACGGACTTATTCTTGATATCCAAATTGCCACTCAGGACGAATCCACAGTATCCATTATTCGTCGTCGTTACGGTTGACCCGTCAATAACAACGTTTCCAGCAGAAAGCCCGTGGCCGTCATTGTTATCGAACTTGATCTCAGAATTGACCGCTTCGAACAGACCGCCGTTCGAAGCATTCGCGGTGCAGTTCTGAACCTTGAACGTTGAATCTTCGACGTAAATATCCGGACTGCAGACGTAACCGCGGTTCGTGCCGTCGATCAAAAAGGTGCTGTTTCCGGTTACCTTAATGCCAACCGCTTTTTCTGAATCAAGTTGCAATCCCTGACCTTGAACACCAGCCGTATTTTTGCCATAGATGCCAAATGTCGAGCCATTCTCAACGATTATGTCGGCATTCGTGCCATAAATAGCGCAGTTCGTGCCACTCACAGAATCAAATGAGAAAGTAACGTCGGCGCCATTTCGGGCAACTATGGAACCATTGCTGAGCGCCATACCGAGCCAGCGAGAAATCTCTCCGTTATCAGCTGCTGGAGAATCAGCGTCGACAACCATCTCAAAATCAGCGGCATCAAAGATGAGATCTCCGTTGTAGCGCCAACTGTACGCATCAACGGTCAACTTATATCCACCCGTAAAGGTCAGAGACTTGTAAAACGTCTTAGTAACCTTCACATCGCTGAGCAGCGTAATCGTATCGCCAGCAGATGCCGCATCGATGGCCTCATCAATATCGGTATATTGCACACCATTGATTTCTGCGACCGGCTCATCTGCCTGCGGGGTTATCTCAGAGATACCCCCGATTGCGTATCTGCCGTGGTACCGGCGGCGAAGGCTACGCAGGGAGCCACCGACACAAGCGCAGCCGCAAGTGCCAAACCTCCTGCCAGCCTCATGAATTCCCGTTTCATCCCATCTCCTGTCTCCGCATGGCCGTTTTCGTTTCTAATCCGTTTGTGCGGTGCCTATTCCTCTATCCCGCAGCTCAGGACATAGGTAGATAGGCGTGTAGAGTGTGATGGCGATACACGAGATTTAAAATGCTCCCTCCAAAGCAATTCATGCAAAGAATCGGCAAACAGCTATCGCGTACAGCGATATTCCGCTTGCCGATTCAAACCAGATATTTTTTACGGTATTCAGATTTAGCCCGATACGATACATCAACCTTCTGCGCTCATATACAGACCATCACCACTGTTGGCGCTCCAGGATCCCCATCGGGCGATTGAGCGGCTTTACTGAAAAATTATTCAGTGAATTTTTATTCAGTAAACAGTATGACCTTCCTTACGGCAGTACAAAAAAATGGGATGCATCCTGCCAATGCATCCCACTCCACGCGATATATCGCACGTCCAGACCTAGTCCCACGCGCTCCTGCCCTTGAGAGCCCTGAGACCGATGTCGTGGCGCAGGGTCTTGCCCTCGAACTGAATCTTCTCGCAGGCCTCATATGCCAGATTGCGAGCTTGCTCGAACGTGGCACCAAGCGCGGTCACATCGATCACGCGCCCGCCGGCGGTCACTACCTCGCCGTTTTCGTTCACCGCGGTACCGGCGTGATACACCGTCACGTTCTCCATGGCGGCGGCGTCATCGATGCCGGTGATCACCTTGCCCTTCTCATAGCTTCCGGGATATCCAGCGCTCGTGAGAACCACCGAGACCGCCCATTCGTCGCGCCATGCGAGCGCAACCTGGTCGAGCGTCTGGTTAGCGCAGGCAAGCATGACTTCCACAAGGTCGTTTTTCAGGCGGGGCAGCACCACCTGCGTCTCGGGGTCGCCAAACCGCGCATTGAACTCGAGCACCTTGGGACCCTCTGGCGTGAGCATGAAGCCGCCGTAGAGGCAGCCGCGATAATCGATGCCCTCGGATGCGAGCTGCGCCACGGTGGCATCCATGATGCGCTCCATCTCGGCTTTTTCCGCATCGGTCACAATGGGAACCGGGCTGTACACGCCCATGCCGCCCGTGTTGGGGCCCTTGTCGCCCTCGAGTGCGCGCTTGTGATCTTGCGAGGTCGCCATGGGTCGCACGGTCTTGCCATCGGTAAACGCCAGCAGCGAGCACTCGGGGCCGGTAAGCATCTCCTCGACCACCACGGTGAAGCCGGCATCGCCAAAGGCGCCGCCAAAGCACTCGCGCACCGCCTCCTCGGCCTGCTCAAGCTCGGTCGCCACGATCACACCCTTGCCGGCGGCGAGGCCGTCGGCCTTCACCACGAGCGGCGCACCTTGCTCGCGCACGTAGGCGAGTGCGTCTTCCTCGTTCGTGAACACGCCGTAGGCCGCGGTGGGAATGTTCGCACGACCCATGAGCTCCTTGGAGAAGCGCTTCGAGCCCTCCATCTGGGCGCCCGCCGCACCCGGGCCAAAGCACGGAATGCCCGCTTCGCGCACGGCGTCGGCAACGCCGGCGACAAGCGGGGCCTCAGGGCCAATCACTACGAGGCCGATATTCGATTCACGGGCAAAATCCGCCACGGCAACCGGATCATTCTCATCGAGCGCGACGTTCTCGCCCACCTCGACGGTTCCACCGTTACCCGGCGCAATATAGAGTTCCCCGCACAGGGGGCTCTCAGCAAGCTTCTTGGCCAGGGCGTGCTCGCGGCCGCCGCTGCCCAGCAGCAGAATATCGATGGTCTTCTTCTCGTCCGTCATGGTTCTCCCCTCCATAGACGCAAACGGGCGCGAAGACCGCGCCCGGTAAAACCTAGAATTCCGGCGTCAGATACTCCGATACGCCGTCGAGTTCGGCAGCATGGAGCGCTGCCGGATAATGGAACACGCCGATCGCGCCCTCGCCTACATGCGTGGCGATAACCGGGCCGATGGTTGCCTCGGTGAGATAGCGCACCTCGCCGCCGAGCTTCTTGATCTCCTCGGCGAGCTTTGCCACCCGCTCGGGAGCGTTGGTATGCAAGATGTAGTACACCTGCGGGCCAAACTGCTTCACTGCTGCGGCCATGCGCTTCCTCATGTCTACAATTGCCGCCTTAGCACCTTTGACCTTACGCTCCACCACAATCGAACCGTCGTCCTCAAGCCCGATCACGAGCTTGATGTCGAGCAGGGAGGTCACAAACCCCTGGGCCTTGGTGGCGCGCCCGCCCTTGACGAGGTTGTCGAGGGTGTCGGGCAGGAAATGGATGCGCGCCGCGGCGCGAATGGCCTCGATGCGCTCGAGCGCCTCGTCCAGCGTGCCGCCATGCTGTGCGATCACGGCAGCCTCAAGCGCCATCGCACCCTGGCCAACCGTTGCGAAGCGGCTATCAACCACCTCGAGGCGCAGGCCCTCAGGCAGCTGGCCGGCGATGGCTCGGGCGCTCTCGATGGTGGCAGAGAGCGCGCGGGCAAGGTGGATGGAGAGGATCTGCGTGTATCCGGCTTCGAACAGCTCCTGATACACCGCGAGGAAATCGGCCGGGGATGGCTGGGAGGTGCTGGGCAGCTCGTCAGACCCCTCCATGAGGCAAAGCAGCTCAGGCGTCGAGATGTCGACGCCGTCGTTATACTCCTTGCCCTGGAAGGCAACGTGCAGCGGGACAATCTTGATGCCAAACTCACGCGCAAGATCGAGCGGAATATCTGCCGCGCTATCGGTTACGACAGCAAATGAATTCATGGTGAACCCGCCTAGTTCCAAGAGCGCATAATGGTCTGCTCGCGATCGGGACCAACAGCGATGATGGAGACGCGGCAGCCCGCTAGCTCCTCAACCAGGTCGACGTAGTCGCGTGCCGCCTGCGGCAGCTCCTCGTAGCTGCGGCATCCGGTGATATCCTCACGCCAGCCGGGTACCTCCTGATACACCGGCTTCGCCTTCGCAAAGAGCGCCTGATGCTCGGGGACCGAGGTGTAGCGCACGCCATCGCAATCGTAGGCAACGCACACGGGAATGGTATCGAACGCGGAGAGCACGTCGAGCTTGGTGAGCGCGATATCGGTAAGGCCGTTGATGCGCGTGGAATAGCGCGCGATGGGGCCATCGAACCACCCACAACGACGACGACGGCCGGTGGTGACACCGTATTCGCCGCCAACCTCGGTCAAGGTATGGCCGCACTCATCATCATAGGAAAGCTCGGTGGGCATAGGGCCCATACCCACGCGAGTGATGTAGGCCTTCATGATGCCCAGCACACGGTCGATGTTCTTCATGCCCACACCGGAACCCGTCACCGAGCCGCCGGCGGTGCAGTTGGACGAGGTGACGTAGGGATAGGTGCCATGGTCGATATCGAGCAGCGTTGCCTGCGCACCCTCAAAGAGAATCGATTTGCCGTCTTCGAGCATGTTGTTGAGCAGCAGCGAGCTCTCGCAGATATAGGGACGCAGGCGCTCGGCGTAGGCGCTGAACTCATCCCACAGCTGGTCTACCGTATAGGTAGGCAGATGGTAGAGCAACTCGAGCTGCGGGTTGACGCGCTCGAGTGCGACGCCGCAGCGCTCGCGGAAGATGCCCTCGTCGAGCAGATCCTGCATGCGCAAGCCAATACGCGCCATCTTGTCCTGATAGCACGGACCGATGCCGCGCTTGGTGGTGCCGATGTTATGCTTGCCCAGGCTCTGCTCGAACGCCCCGTCGAGATCGCGATGGTAGGGCATGATGATATGCGCGTTACCGGAGACCTTGAGGTTCTTGGTCGATACGCCCTCGTTCTCGAGCATATCGATTTCCTCGATGAGCACCTTGGGGTCGACCACCACGCCGTTGCCGATGACCGGTGTCACGCTCTCGTACATGATGCCCGACGGCACGAGGTGCAGGCCGAACTTCTTATCACCGCACACGATGGTATGACCGGCGTTGTTGCCTCCCTGGTAGCGCACGACGCAATCGAACTCAGGCGCTACGAGGTCGCAAATCTTACCCTTGCCCTCGTCTCCCCATTGGGTTCCTACCAACACCGCGGACGACATGCCTATCTCCTCACGTCGAGCTGCATCAAGACACATGAGTCCTGTGCAGAAAGTGACACAACACTCCTAGTATAGCCTTTACCTGCTCAATCTTGCTAACCTTCATCATGGAGCGCATCAAGCTCATAGAACTTCGTAGATGCGGGCACGAAGGCGAGGTCGACATCGCCGATGGGGCCCGAACGGTTCTTTGCCACGATGACACGGGTAACGCCCTCGTCCGGCCTGTCATCGCGCGACGCCTCATGCTCGTCGCTTGAGCGGTCGAGGAACATGACAATGTCGGCGTCCTGCTCGATCGAGCCCGATTCACGCAGGTCGGAAAGCTGCGGGCGCTTGCCGGTACGGCTCTCCACAGCACGGGAGAGCTGGGAGAGCGAGATGACGGGGATCGCCAGGTCTTTCGCCAAGATCTTGAGCGCACGGCTCATCTCGGAGACCTCGACCGCGCGGTTCTCGGCACGGCGGCCGGGAGGCGGGCTTACAAGCTGCAGGTAGTCGAGGATGACGATCGATTTCTCCTTGTTGTGGAGCATGCGGCGCGCCTTGGCACGAATCTCGGTGACCGTGGTACCCGGCGTATCGTCAATGAGGATATCGAGCTTCGAGAGCTCCTGGGTTGCCTCGTTGATGTTCGCCCACTGCTCGGGCGAGATGCGACCCGTGCGGAAATCCGAGATCGAGAGCATCGCATGCGCGCAGATGAGGCGCTGGGCGATTTCCTTGCCGCTCATCTCGAGCGAGAAGAAGCCAACGGTGTATCCCGCTGCCGCCGCATTGAGCGCCAGGTTGAGGGCGAACGAGGTCTTACCCACAGCAGGGCGCGCGCCGATGATGACGAGCTGGCCCTCGCGCAATCCAAGCAGCAGCCGATCGAGGCTGGGAAACCCGGTGGGAACGCCATGCGCCTGACCACCTGCCGCGCAGACCTCCGCCGCCTCGTTATAGGCCTCAACCATGAACTCGGTGAGCGATTTGTAGACATTTGAGACCTCGCGCTCCGTCACCGAGAGTAGCATGCTCTCGGCCCGCTCCACGACCTCTTTCGTGTCGAGCGGCGCATCATAGGCGAGCGCATTGATCTGGTTCGTTGCACCGATGATCTCGCGCAGCATGGCATCGCGGCGCACGATACCAGCATGGTGCTGCCAGTTCACCAGCGAGATGGTGTTTCCCACCAACTCGAGGATGTACGCCTCGCCGCCCACGGAGGCAAGCTTGTCGATTGAGGCGAGGTAATCGATCAGCGAGATGGAATCGACCGGGATACTGCGCTCGTTCATCTCGAGCATCGAGGTGAACAGCGTGCGATGCGCCGGACGGAAGAAATCTTCGGGGCGCAGCATCGAGGCGGCATCGTTGACGACTTCGGGGGAGAGCAGCATGGCTGCCAGCACGTTCGCCTCAGCGTCCGCGTTGTTAGGCAGGCCTTGTCGCGCGCCGCGCGACACGACATCTTCCTGGTAATATTCCTCGTTCACCGACGCTCACCTGCTCCCTCATCGCTGCTCGATGTTCCACGTGAATCCATACCTACGGCGAAATAGGCGGGAGCATCACTATACGACATGCGTACGCTGCTAGAACCTTCATGAAGTGAAACTTTGGCATGCTTTCTATTAACATGCGCCTGTCGAAAACCTTGCAATGCTGTCCTGCGGATTGTCGTGTTATCAACGTTTTCCACATTTCGCGTCGCTTCATTTCTGACTTTTCCACAAGCACTTGTTTGACCTGCGGTTATTCATTCTATAATATGTTTTGCCAGTTATTCCTACTTGTTTAGTTGTACATTTTGTGAATGCGCAGGTTAGTTATACAAATTTATCCAAGTCGCAGGAAGACGTAGCTGTTTATAGATTGTTGTTGTGATTGGCCGCTTGTGCAAAACGTATGTTTGTCTTCGTAGATTTTCACCATATCAACGATGACCTGTTGATTTCTTCTCTTCGTTACTTGTCAACCATAACGCAGTGGTAGCGTGACGTTTGCTTTATAACAAAAGGGAAGGACCGCATCGCGATCCCTCCCATACACAACAGGTTTATTAGGTACCTTAATAACCAATAGACTCCCATTGATTTTCAACCCATTCCTGATTGATCTTGGGATTCTTGGTCATCCTCGCTGTCTTCAATGCGACATCTTCCGACATCTCGGTTACTGCTTTCTTCGAAGTTTCGAGCATATCTTGTGCGCCACGAAGGAGCTTTTGACGCAGCTCACTGTCGGTTGCAACCTTATATCCGGCAAATGCTCCCGCTGCAATCGTTGCACCTAATGCAATGATGCCGAACAATTTCTTACCCATGATTACTCCATTTCGATATTCATGATCTCAGAAAGGATGGTCTGAAGTTCATCTTCATCCTTAAACTCAATCTCAATCTTGTTCTTACCCCGCACGCTCTTCACACGTACATTCGTGTTGAGCTTTTGACGAAGCACACGAGCAGCTTTCTTGAATGCCTGCGGCGTAACCGGACGAGGCTTCTTGGGTGTCTCTCCGACAGAAAACAATGGAGCAAGATTTTCTGTCGCTCGAACCGACAATCCCTCAGCTACCACCTTCTCTGCCAACTTGATTCGCGCATCTTCATAAGGTACTGCAAGAATTGCGCGAGCATGTCCAGCTGTCAGCTTTCCTGCAAAGATTAGATCCTGTACTGGCTCCGGTAGATCCAACAGGCGCAACGAATTGGTTATCGCAGAGCGAGATTTAGAGACTGCCTTAGAGAGTGCCTCTTGCGTCATTCCGCTTGCGTCAATGAGCTGCTTATATCCCTTGGCTTCTTCCAACGGGTTTAAATCAGATCGCTGAAGATTCTCAATGAGTGCCAGCGCAAGCATCTCTTCATCATTGACATCCTTCACAATCACAGGGAGCTCAGTGAGATCGGCTAATTTCGATGCCTGATATCGACGTTCTCCGGCGATGATCTCATAACCTGATCCCTGCTTGCGAACCAGAAGGGGCTGCAACACGCCGTGTTCACGTATCGATTCGCAAAGTTCATTTAACTCGGTCTCATTGAAGTGAATACGCGGCTGATTGGGATTTGGTTTGATTTTCTCAATCGGCACCTTCATCTCTTGTGCGGATGAACCGGTTTCGTGCTGAGCTTCACCTACGAGAGCATTCAAACCTTTACCAAGTGCACGTTTCTTAGGACTAGGCACGTTTGATCACCTCTTTGGCGAGATTCATATAGGCAATGGCACCTTTGTTCGTTGGAGCATATTCGATAATCGGAAGACCAAAAGAAGGTGCTTCTGATAGCTTTACCGTACGCGGAATTACAGTCTTAAACGTATCGTCTCCAAAGTAGGCGCGCACTTCGTCTGCAACCTGGTTTGATAAGGATGTACGTGAATCAAACATGGTCAGAAGCACGCCATAGGTATCAAGCTGCTTGTTGATACGACTTTTAACCATACGCATTGATTCGAGAAGTTTCGTAACGCCTTCCAGAGCATAGTATTCGCACTGAATAGGAATCAAAACACTATCAGCGGCTGCAAGAGCATTGATAGTAAGCAGTCCCAAGGACGGTGGACAATCGATAAATATAAAGTCAAACTCATCTTTGATTGGTGCAATGAGTTCTTTAAGACGCGTTTCGCGTGCCATCGCCGAAACAAGCTCTATCTCTGCACCAGCAAGCTGGATTGTTGCCGGCACGACGAACACACGCTTGCTTGGCGTATCTTGAATGAGTTCTTCAAGCGGAACATCATTGAGCAGTGCATCATAGACGCATGCTTCAAGCTCTTCCTTCTCGATTCCGAAGCCGCTGGTGCTGTTTCCCTGTGGATCAAAATCGATGAGCAAGACTTTTTTCTTCAGTTCACTCAGTGCTGCTGCCAGATTAACAGCTGTTGTTGACTTTCCCACGCCACCTTTCTGATTGATGATGGCGATGACTCTTGTTGCTTTCGCATTTTTAGAGCGCTTGACGTCTTGATAGCCCACGTTACCTCCTTGTAGTTCAAGTTCGTTTCATGGCCGGAGATTGTTTCACGTGAAACAACATCACTATTCGGTTCTATTATGTTTCACGTGAAACAAAGTGGCAAGAACAAAAAGATAAAGGGTGTTTCACGTGAAACAACTATGCGAGTGGAGTTTTCTTTGCCATACCAATGGCACGAGGAAGCTTAATCGAAGGATCAGCAACTCGCTCATAGACAAGAATCTGACGGTGACCGGCATCGTGAGGAAGATCATAGGAAATAGAGTTAAGGTATTTCATGCCGCAGATCTTAGCAGCGGCAGAACCAGCATGAAGCTCCTCATCAGATGGATTACCTTTTGAGACAACGAGCACACCGCGCATAGCAAGAAGAGGGGCAGCATATTCAATAAGAATAGGAAGAGAGGCAACGGCACGCGCAGTCACAACAGCAAACTCATGTCGATGAGCGAGTGCAAAGTTCTCAAGGCGATCATGAACGGCACAAACATCCTGAAGCTCGAGGTGCTCAATGAATGAAGTAAGTGCATGAACCTTTTTGCCGACAGAATCAATCAGAACCGTAGGGCGACGAGACACGATAGCAAGCGGGATACCCGGGAACCCAGCACCGGAACCCATATCCAGCAAGGGACCCTGGATCGCAGACTCAAGAGCTGGAAGAAACAACAGAGAATCAAGGATATGAAGAATGAGCGCGTCATCATAATCAGTGATGCGCGTAAGATTCATGACCTTATTCTTCTCGATAACAAGATCGAGGTGATCAAGGCACAAGGTCAGGTCATCACGAGAAGCAGAAATACCGAACTCACTACAGTATGATTCCAGTGTTGCCAACACCATGGTTCTATCAGAGGTAGTAAGTGAAGCAGACATACATCGGCCTTTCAAGACAGAAAACCACGGCACAAGAAATCGTGGCATAAGAAAAGGGGCATGGAATCCATGCCCCTTCACCATACCATGTTATACGTATTAGCGAAGCGTAATCACCACACGGCGATCGGGATCGATACCCTCGGAATGGGTTTCAACAGCCACATTATCACGAAGCGCGATGTGGACCAGACGGCGCTCATATGCATTCATAGGCTGAAGAGAAACCGTCGAGTGCTGACGAATGGCACGAGCAGCAGCCTTATGAGCAAGATCAACGATCTTGTCATGGCGACGGCTCTTATAGCCTTCGATATCGACGACCACAGGATAACGGAAGCCGAGCTTACGGCTCACCAGCAAGGAGAACATCGTCTGCAAGGAGTCAAGCGTACGGCCATGACGACCAATAAGCACAGCAAGGTTGGGGGCAGTCACATCGAGGATGAGCTCGCCATTGTCACCCTCGTACTCATCAATGGGAGAGTTCGCAGCATCGAAGTGTCCCAAGATCTCACGCAGGATAGAAATAGCGACATCGGCAATCGTATCAAGATCCTCATCGGAGAGATCTTCGCCATTCTTATAGCGCTGGGCAATCTCGGGATACGCCCCAACATAATCAACCGTCTCAGGTTGAACCTCATCGGCAGTGGGCTCCTCGTCAAGCTGATCGAGCAATTCCTCAGCCATAGTAACTCCTTGCATATTAATTAGGTACCTAATTAGTGCTTCTTATGAGGACGCTCTCTACGCTGGCGACGAACGACATCGACCTCGATGGGAGCATTCGCCAAACGAGCCTCTTCCTCGGCCTTGGCCTTCTCCATCACCTTCTGGGTAACGAAGATCTGCTGAATAACCTGCCAGAGCGTGGAGACGTCGTAATACAGCAGCACACCGGCGGGAAGCGCCCAGCCGATGAAAAGCATCATGACGGCCATGACCAGAGCGGTCGTGCGCATCGTGGTAGCCTGCTGGCCGGTTTGGTTGCGCGCCATATACAGCTGAGGGATGAGGGTGAGCACCGCGAACAGCACGAGCGAGATAAGGTACGGCAGAGCGACCTCAATCCCCTGAGACATCGCCGTGGAGGGCGCCGTGGTGAGATCGGGCAGGATGTTATAGAACGAGAAATTGGTGCCCTCGAAATACTGCGGCAGATTACGCAGCAGCGTAAAGAGCGCCAAAAGGACGGGCATCTGGATAAGGAGCGGCAGGCATCCACCGAAGGGATTGAACTTGTTCTCAGAATAGAACTTCTGCATCTCCTCGTTCATGCGCTGCGGATCGTCCTGATACTTCTGCTGCAGCTCCATGAGACGCGGCTGCAGCACCTGCATGCGTGCCGTGGACTTCGTGGACTTCAGCAGCAGCGGCGTCAAAATGACGCGGATGATCAGCACCAAGATGATGATCGAGAGACCCCAGTCGACCGCGAAACTCTGGATCAGCTTGAGAATCTCAAAGAGAATGTTAACGAGCCAGTCCCACATTGAATGAATCCTCCGTTATGCACGTGCCCTAAGGCACCGGGTCGTAGCCGCCGCCGTGGAGCGGATTGCATCGAACGATGCGCCGCGCTCCCAGCCAGCAGCCCTGAACAACACCATATTTCTCAATCGCCTCGAGCGTGTACTGTGAGCACGACGGGACATAGATGCATGCGTTCGGCAACATCGGCGAGATACAACGCTGATAGAAGCGAATGGCCGCGCGGGCGACCCATGACACGGGCGAACGCGCCATCAGGCCACACCCGCCCGCTTGAGCAACGTCGCGAGCGCGCCTGCAACCTCGCCGGCCGCCGCCGTAGCGGTGCCACGCGTGGCAAAGAAGATCATGTCGAATCCCTGCACGGGAAGACCGTTGTGACGGGACGCCTCGCGCAAAACGCGCTTCGAACGGTTACGCCACACGGCATTGCCAAGTCGCTTCGGTGCAGCGAAGGCGACCCTGCCCGGATCGCCTTCGCAACAAGCTTCACATATAACCATACGAATCAATGGATGGTTGTAGCGCTTTCCCCGCGTGTACACATGCTCAAAGTCCGTTCGGGACTTGATGGTCCTCATACGGGCACACGTAGAAGCTAGACCGTGAGACGCTTGCGACCCTTGGCACGACGGCGAGCAAGCACGGCGCGGCCGCCCTTGGTTGCCATGCGGGCGCGGAAGCCGTGGGTCTTAGCACGCTTGCGCTTATTCGGCTGATACGTACGCTTCATGGTTGATATCCTCCTGCTGCATTTCTTGCAATCATTACATGCACGTGAGCTTTCAGATTGTAGGGAATATGGTGCGGAAATGTCAACAAATCTTGGTGACATCTCCAGAACTCACCATACCGACCGCTATGAGTGATGCGCGCGCCTGAAAAGCATCGGTCATATTTCACAATCTTTCAGAGACTTTTCCACAGGTGCTGTTGAATATGTTGATAACTTTTCACTCCTTTTCTTCACTTTTCAACAAGTTTTGAAAACGTGTGGAAAGATGTGAATCGAGGCGGTCTGAGCTACTATCTAGCTATCGGCGACGTTGAAACGGACACCATGGCAGAAGATTTCTACACATTCGTGGACTCGGGCGATCCCGCACCCGACAATCGGCACATCACGGGCGCCCGTGCGGCAGAAGATGCACCTGCAGAGGGCGAGATGGCCGCCTACGCCACGCGTATCGCAATCTACGACGATATGTACTCAACACCGCGCGTGATGGTCATCGAGCCGGCGCCGGTGCGAACCTATCTCGAGGAGATCACGAACACCGTCTATCGCTGCATGAAGGAGCAGGGCGGAAACATCGCGCTCATGGTTATCCGCGAGATTGTGGAGAACTTCATCCACGCGCACTTCGTGGAGCCGATCATCTCGATCCTCGATGGGGGCAATACCATTCGCTTCGCCGACCAAGGACCCGGCATCGAGGACAAGGAACGGGCCTTCGAGTTCGGCGTGACCTCGGCCAACCGCGACATGAAACGCTATATCCGCGGCACGGGTGCCGGTTTTCCCATGGTTCAGCAGTATTTGGAGACAGCGGGTGGCGCGGTGTCGGTGGAGGACAATCTCGGCGCGGGCACCGTGGTGACGGTCACCATCGATCCGGCGCGCACACAGGAGATAGCCGGACATGCGCAGCGCGGGGCGGCAGTGCGCAGCGGGGCGGCCAGCATGCCGAGCACACCGGCATCACCCGAGATGCCGGCCGCTCAGCAGGCGCTCGCCATGGACCAAGGCATGGCATACAGCGCATGGCCGAGTGTCTACCAACAGCCCGGCATGGGGGCGTGGCCGGCAGGTCCGCAAGCGCAACCCGTGTATCCCCAGCCCGCCTACCCGGCGACGAACCCCGGTTATCCACAAGCTGGCCATCAGTTTTCCACAATTCCACAATTCCCTGCTCAACAGGGATATCCTTGGCCTGGCCAGATGGTGCCGCCCAGTGGGCAAGCCTACCCTGCGCAGGCACCGTATATCAGTGAACGCGCAGGTCTTGCCCTGCGTTTTATCCTAGAGCGCGGGGAAGCGGGCCCCACCGACCTCGCCCACGCCTACGGGCACTCGGGTCCCACCTGGTCGCGCGAGCTTGCTACACTGAGTGAGCAAGGATTCATCGCGAAGCGCGGGCAGAAATACCATCTCACCGAACTCGGCACCACGTGGATCCAAGCGCACGAATAGCAACCCCTGCATGGGTCCTGAGGGCGGGAGACAACATGGATAACGAAGCGCAGATGATCCTCGATGACACCATCTCGTTTTGCCAGCGCGACAACCAGGATGCCCGCCTGATCAACATGCTCGAGCAGTCGCGGGCGGTCTCCCTCACCGACGAGGCGCTCACCATCGAAGCACCGTCGCGCTTCGCCTACTCATACCTTATGAAGCAGCGCGCCGTCATCGAGCGCTACCTCGAGGACATCGCGTTCTGCGAGCTCTCGCTCCATATCACGGTGCCGTCGGCGGCAGGCGCGCGCGGCGCGCAGCCGGTTTCCCGTGAAACACCCACGCCCGAGGCAACCGCGAGCGAGGCGCGCCACCAGGTGCCAATCGTGCCGAGCGTGCCACCTTTGCACGGCATGCCCGCAGCAGCTGCCGCAACCAACACGCGCGAACCGAGCGAGCGCGTCAACGTAACCAATATCATCACGCCGGGCGACCTCCAAAAGATCATGGCGGGCATGGGCGGGACGCCGGTGGAAAAGCACGAGGCCCCGCAACAGGTGTCGCACCCGACGCACGATGCGGAACCCTATCCCTCCGTCCCCATCAACTCGAAGTTCACGTTCGAGAATTTCGTGTACGGCGACGAAAACAAGCACGCCTACCAGTCGGCGGTGCGCTTCGCAGCCCTCGCCGAGGAGCCGGGCACCTGCACATCGCTGTTCATCTACGGCAACTCGGGCCTCGGCAAGACGCACCTGTTGCTCGCCATCAAGAACTACCTGAACGAGAACAAGCCCTATATCCGGGTAAAATACGCCAACTCGCAGGCTTATATCGACGACTTCATCAACGAGGTCGCCATCCAGAAGACCGAGGGCCGCGCCATCCTGCGCGACTACCACGATGCCGACATCCTCATCATCGACGACATCCAGAACATCATCGGCAAGACGGCGAGCATCGAGTACTTCTTCCGTCTGATGGACGAGTTCATACGCGACAACAAGAAGGTCGTCATCGCCTCGGACCGCGCACCCAAGAAACTCGGCATGGACGAGCGCCTTACCAGCCGCTTCAATGCCGGCATGCTCTGCCTGGTATCCGTTCCCGGCTTCGAGATGAAATACGCCATCCTAAAGCGCTATTACGAGAATACCGTGCTGCCCTCGGCAGAAGCCGAAGAGGAACTCGAGGGCGAAGATTCCCTGCTCGGCTCGATTCGCTCGGGCAGCGGCACGCTCACCGACGAGCAGCTGCGCTATATGGCGCATGTTTCGGGCACGAACATCCGCGAGCTCGAGAGCTTCTGCGAACGGTGCGCGGGCGAGTCGTACGAGCGCGAGCAAGCAGGCGGCGAACTCGCCGGCGAGGATATCGACCGGATCGCCAACGAATACTTCGACACCAAGCACAAGAAGATCCATATCGACACGGTGCAATCGGTGGTTGAGGAGTTCTACCACGTGAGCCACGAGGATCTTATCGGCCCCAAGCGCCTGAAGAACATCGCGTTCGCGCGGCACGTGGCGGTCTACCTCGCCAACGACATGTGCGAGATGACCACGCCCATGGTGGGCGCCGAGTTTGGCGGACGCGACCACTCGACCGTCCTGAACTCCATCAAGGTCATCGAGAAGAAAATCAAGGAGGATCGCACGATCGCCGAGGATCTTCAGCAGCTGCGCAACAAGATCACGCTGATATCGTAAGCCCCGTGGGAAACATGTTGGAAGCCCGGGGAAAGGTTGTTGAAAACTCACGTATCATGGTGGAGAGCCGTGGCCGCGCGAGAAGGTGTTGAAAACCAGACCGGTTGCCAACACGCCAACGTTGAAAACTTTTCCCGCATCCACCAGCTCGAATACGACTCATCCACATCGTCCACCGTCTTATTACTATTATGAAAGAGATATCTATATACATATAAGAAAGGCGCGCCATGAAGTTCACCGTAAGCCAGAGCTCGCTCTCCGATGCCATCGCCACCGTTCAGAAAGGTGTTGCGAATGCATCGACGCTACCCATCCTGTCCGGCGTGCTCGTGCGCGCGGCAGACGGCGTCTTGGAGTTCCAGACCTCTAACTACACCATCTCGATCCGACATCGCATCGCCGCGCACGTTGAGGAAGACGGCGAGATGATCGTTCCATGCAAGATGCTTGCGAACCTCACCAAAACGCTGCCCGACGCTCCGGTGCATTTTGAGACCGTCGACCGCCAGGTGCTCATCTCGTGCGAAAAGACCAACGTGCGGCTCAACACCTTGGATCCGTCCGATTTCCCCGAGTTCCCGGCTTACGCCATCGAGGCTGCGGTGGAGCTCCCGGTTAACATCCTGTCCGAGATGGTGGGGCGCGTGTGGCGCGTCACCTCGACCGACAAGGCACGACCCATCCTGGGCGGGGTCCATATGACGGTCGAGAACAACACGATCCGTCTCGTGGCAACCGATTCGTTCCGTCTCGCGGTGTGCGACACGCAGGTCGAGACCTCCACGCTGGAGGGCAACTTCGAGCTCAACGTGCCCGCCGACTCCATGAACGACGCGCTCTCGATTATGCACGATCAACCCACGATCATGATCGGCGCCACCGACACCCAGGTGGTGTTCGAGGCGGGCAACACCTGCTACGTCTCGCGCCGTATCGAGGGCATGTACCCCAACTACAAGCAGCTCATTCCCGATACCTGCTCGACGAGCGTGAAGATCGACGTCGACGCGCTCTCCGCGGCGCTCAAGCGCGTTGCCGTGATCGCGCAGAACAACCCCGCGGTGAAATTCGAGATCGATGCCGAGGCCGGCACGCTGTCGCTTTCGGCCATCTCGGGCGACCAGGATCTCGCGCAGGAGACGATCGAGGTCGAAGCCGAGGGCGAGAGCGGCGTCATCGCGTTCAACTACCACTACATCTTCGGCTGCCTGAACGTGCTCTCCCGTGAGAAGGAGATCACGCTCGAGCTCAAGAGCTATGCAGCGCCGGGCGTGTTCAAGTCGTACGACAAGATCAACTACCTCTACCTCGTCATGCCCGTCCGCATCTAGCGCATGGCTATCTACGCGCGCACGCTGCGCGTTCGCGACTACCGCAACTACGAGCGGTTCGAGCTCGATCTCGACCGTTGCGTCACGGTGCTGGTGGGGAAGAACGCGGTGGGCAAGACCAATCTGGTGGAGGCGCTGCAGCTGCTGACCGCGGGCCTCTCGTTCCGGCGTCCCGCGCCGGCGGAGCTCGTGCGCATGGGACGGGAATCGTGCGACCTCTCGCTTCGTCTCGAGGGCGACGAGCGGGTGGTCGACATCGCATGCGAGGTAACCGGCGGCAAGCGCTCCTTCAAGCGCAACGGCAAGCGGTGCCCCGCGGCCGGCGTGCGCGGCGTGGTGCCCTCGGTGCTGTTCTGTCCCGATGACCTCGATATGGTGAAGCGCTCCGCCCGCGTGCGGCGCGCGGCGCTCGACACCTTCGGGATGCAGCTGAACGAGCAGTACGCCAAGCTCACCGCCACCTATGAGCGGATTGTCGAGCAGCGTAACTCGCTGCTCAAGGAGCGATGGTGCACGCGCGAGGTCCTGGGCGCCTGGAACGATTCGCTCGTGCAGGCCGGCGCCTCGCTGCTCGTCCACCGCATCTCGCTGCTCGATCGCTTGCGTGCCCATCTCGTAAACGCGTACGAGGCCATCGCGCCGGGTGAGCGCCTTGAGGTGGCATATCAGTCGACCGTGGGGGATATCGCGGGCGCGGACGGGCATGCGCCGTCTCGCGACGAGATGCTCGAGCAGGCCCGCCGCCTCTTCGCGGCGTCACTCGATGCCCGCGCCGAGGAGGAGCTTGCCCGCGGGATGACGCTTATGGGCCCGCATCGCGATGAGATTGCATTCAGCATCGACGGCCGCGACGCGCGCAACTTCGCCTCCCAGGGACAGCAGCGCTCGCTGGTGCTGGCATGGAAAGTCGCCGAGGTCGAGGTGACCCGCGACATCCTGGGCCGCCCGCCGCTGCTGCTGCTCGACGACGTGATGAGCGAGCTCGACGCCGACCGCCGCGCCTCGTTTCTCCGCTTTATCCAAGATGGCATCCAGACGGTTATCACCACAACCAATCTGGGGTATTTCTCAGATGATGTGCTCAGGCGCGCGAAGGTGGTGAGGATCGGAGATGACCGGCAATCGTGACCGCACGATGCGCACGCAAAATATCGACGGCTTGATCGCGGCCGAGCGCGGGCGCATCTTCGCGCAGGCAACACCCGAGCAGCGCGAGCGCCTGCGGGCGGCGGAGAAGTCGCGCGAGGTGTACCGCGCCTGGAACGCCGTGTGCGCGAACACGCGCGAGGGCAATCATGTGACGGGCCTCAGGTACCTGCCCGATTCGAACGAGCTTCTGGTCTATCTCGACGATGCAGTGTGGACGCAAGAGCTCACCATGCTCCGCGAGATCATCCGCGGCCGCATGGAGCGCGAGGGCGTCTCGATCGACGGGTTTCTATTCCGCACGTCGAAGCGCGGGTACGGCACGAGTTCCAAGCGCGTGCTGCGCCCCCAGTTGCCCAGCAGCCGCCCCGCCGCCCCGCATGCCGATCTTGATGACGCGGAGGCGCGTGCCCTCGACGAGCGCGTTGCCCCCATTGAAGACGAGCGATTGCGTGAGGCGATGAAAAAGGCCATGAAGGCAAGCCTTGAGTGGAAAAAGGGTAGGGAAGCGCTTAAAAAGCCATAGAGGCAATCTGATGGCCTTGTAGAGCCTTGTGAGCGCCATAGAGAGAACCTCGTGTTTCCGGTATCATATGGAAGGTTACAAACTTTTCTCTGAGAGGGAGAACACGTGGCTAAAAAAGAGGAGTATGGCGCAAGCGATATTAAGATCCTCGAGGGTCTCGAGGCGGTTCGCAAGCGTCCGGGCATGTATATCGGCTCGACGAGCTCGAGCGGCCTGCATCACCTGGTATGGGAGATCGTCGACAACTCGGTCGACGAGGCCATGGCGGGTTTCTGCAGCAAGATCGAGGTAACCGTTCACGCGGATAACTCCATCACCGTGGTCGACAACGGCCGCGGCATCCCCGTTGCCAAGCACCCCGTGAAGAAGATCCCCACCCTCGAGGTGGTTATGACCGTGCTGCACGCGGGCGGCAAGTTCGACAACAACGCCTATAAGGTCTCCGGCGGCCTCCACGGCGTGGGCGTCTCGGTGGTGAACGCACTCTCCAAGAAGATGGACGTGCAGGTGCGCCGCGACGGCAAGATCTACGAGATGCAGTTTAGCCGCGGCAAGACCACGATGAAGATGAAGGAGATCGGCACATCCAAGACCACCGGTACCACGACCACGTTCTGGCCGGACGACGAGATCTTCGAGACGTGCATCTACGATTACGATACCCTGCACGATCGTCTGCAGGAGACGGCCTTCCTCAACAAGAACTTGAAGATCGTTCTGAAAGACGAGCGCGAGCTCACGCCCCGCGTGGACGAGTTCTGCTATGAGGGCGGCATCATCGACTTCGTGAAGTTCCTGAACGAGGGCAAGACCATCGCCGATGGCCTCAAGCGCCCCATCTACCTTTCGGGGTCGAGCGAGCCCGATGCGCCCACCGAGCGCACGGGCGAGGTCGAGGTGGCGATGCAGTGGAACACCTCGTTCTCCGAGAACGTGATGAGCTTTGCGAACGACATCCACACGCCCGAGGGCGGCATGCATCTCGAGGGCTTCCGCACCGCGCTCACCCGCGTGATCAACGATTACGCGCGCAAGCAGAACATCTTGAAGGAGAAGGACTCGAATCTCACCGGAGACGACGTGCGCGAGGGTCTCTCCGCCGTCATCTCGGTGAAGCTCGCCGATCCGCAGTTCGAGGGCCAGACCAAGGCCAAGCTGGGCAGCTCGTTCATGCGCGGCCTGGTGCTCAAGGTGGTATCCGACGGGCTTTCCGAGTATCTCGAAGAGCATCCCAAGGCGGCGCGCGAGATCGTGAAGAAGGCGCAGCAGGCCTCGAAGGCGCGCAACGCCGCGCGCAAGGCGCGTGAGGCCACGCGCCGCAAAAGCCTGCTCGAGACCGCGAGCCTGCCCGGCAAGCTCGCCGACTGCTCGGTGCGCGACGCCGAGATGACCGAGCTCTTCATTGTCGAGGGCGACTCGGCCGGCGGCTCGGCCAAGGACGGCCGCCGCCGCGACATCCAGGCCATCCTGCCGCTGCGCGGCAAGATCTTGAACGTGGAGCGCGTGGGCGACCACCGCGCGTTCTCGAGCGACACCATTCAGTCGCTCATCACGGCGATCGGCTGCGGCGTCACCACGGGCTCGGGCGAGGGCGGCGATTTCGATATCACCAAGGCGCGCTACCACAAGATCATCATCATGACCGACGCCGACGTTGACGGCGCGCACATCCGCATTCTGCTGCTCACGTTCTTCTACAAGTACATGCGCCCGCTCATCGATGCCGGCTATGTGTACGTGGCGTGCCCGCCCATCTTCGGTGTGAAGGTGCGCAACAAGATTCACTACGTCTATCCCAACGGCCGCCAGCCCGAGGAGGAGATCCTGCGCGACACCATCCAGAGCCTGGGTCTCAACCCCGACGATGCCGATGACGAGGCATCGGCCGGCAAGGTCACCAAGAAGCGCCGCGGCTACACCGTCCAGCGCTACAAGGGCCTGGGCGAGATGGATCCCAAGCAGCTCGCCTCGACCACCATGGACCCCAAGACCCGCATCTTGCAGCGCGTGACGATCGACGACGCTGTCGCCGCCGACCGCGCGGTGCGCGAGCTGATGGGCAACCAGGTGGAATATCGCCGCGAGTACATCGAGAAGCACGCCCACGACGCGCGCTTCCTGGACGCATAAGGAGCACACGTGGCAGACGATATGAACAACACGCCCGAGAACGGCGAGGGTCTTTCGGACGACCTCAAGCGCCTGCTCGCCCGCGCCGAGGCCGACGATGAGGGCACCGACGTCTACGTTGAGGACGAGGACGGCGAGGAAGAGGAAGACGACGGCGAGCTCGAAGAGAGCTTTGGCGCCGTCGAGCGCGGCGAGAGCGCCGGCGAGGACATCAACGGCGGCTCGCTGCAGATCTCGGAGTTCGGCCGCGAGATGCGTCAGAGCTTCATCGAGTACTCGATGTCGGTTATCACCGCGCGCGCCCTGCCCGACGTGCGCGATGGCTTGAAGCCGGTGCACCGCCGTATTCTCTACGCGATGAACGAGAGCGGCATCTATCCCAACCGCCCGCACAAGAAGAGTGCGTGGACGGTCGGTGAGGTTATCGGTAAGTACCATCCGCATGGTGACTCCGCGGTGTACGACACCATGGTCCGCCTGGCGCAGTGGTTCAGCATGCGCACCCCGCTCATCGACGGCCACGGCAACTTCGGTAACATCGACGGCGACGGCGCCGCGGCCATGCGCTACACCGAGAGCCGTCTCGCGCGGCCGGCGATGGAGCTGCTGCGCGACCTCCAGAAGGACACCGTCGACTGGCAGCCCAACTACGACGAGTCGCTCGCCGAGCCGCAGGTGCTGCCGGCGCGCTTCCCCAACCTGCTCGTGAACGGCTCTTCGGGCATTGCCGTGGGCATGGCCACGAACATCCCGCCGCACAACCTGGGCGAGGCGGTCGAGGCCACCTGCATGCTCATCGACAATCCCGACGCGACGGTCGACGAGCTCATGCAGGTCATGCCCGGCCCCGATTTCCCTACCGGCGCGGTTATCATGGGGTCGGACGGCATCCGTCAGGCATACGAGACCGGTCGCGGCTCGATCACCGTGCGCGCGAAGGCGCATGTGGAGTCCACCAAGACCGGCCGTAACCGCCTGGTATTCACCGAGATTCCCTACCAGGTGAATAAGGGCACGCTGCAGGAGAAGATCGCCCAGCTCGTGAACGAGAAGCGCATCGAGGGCATCTCGGATATGCGCGACGAGTCCACGCAAAAGGGCCTGCGCCTCGTGATCGAGCTCAAGAAGGGCGTGATCCCGCAGGTCGTGCTCAACAATCTGTATAAGTTCACCTCGCTGCAGAACACCTTCGGCGTGAACAACCTGGCGCTCGTGGGCGGTGTGCCCAAGTGTCTGTCGCTGCCTGAGATGCTCCGCCACTATATCGACCACCAGGTCGACGTGGTGACGCGTCGCACGCAGTTCGACCTCAAGAAGGCTCAGGCGCGCGCCCACATCCTCGAGGGCTACCTCCTGGCGCTCGACCATATCGACGAGGTCATTTCCATCATCCGTTCCTCGCAAACCGACACCGAGGCGAGCGCGCGCCTCATCGAGCGCTTCGGCTTCACGCCCGAGCAGACCTCGGCAATCCTCGAGATGCGCCTGCGCCGCCTCACCGGCCTGGAGCGCAACAAGATCGAAGAGGAGCTCTCGGGCCTGCGCCAGGCGATCGCCTACTACGAGGACCTGCTGGCGCACGAGGAGAAGATCCTCGGTGTCATCAAGGACGAGATGCGCGAGATTGCGCGCAAGTACGGCGACAAGCGTCGCACCGAGATCTCCCAGGCCGAGAAGGACCTCGATGTCGAGGATCTCATCGCCGACGAGGACATGGTCGTGACCATCACCCACACCGGCTATGTGAAGCGCATCCCCGTGGCTGCGTATCGCGCGCAGAAGCGCGGCGGCAAAGGCGTCTCGGGCGTGAACCTCAAAGAGGACGATGTCATTTCCGAGATGTTCATCGCGAGCACCCATGAGTACGTGCTGTTCTTCTCGAATCGCGGCAAGGTGTATCGCCTGAAGGTGCACGAGCTGCCCATCGGCACGCGTCAGGCGCGCGGCACGGCGATCGTGAACCTGCTGCCGTTCGAAGACGGCGAGAAGATCGCGAGCGTTATCTCCTGCCGTGAGTTCCCGGATAACGAGTATCTGCTCTTTGCCACGAAGAGCGGCATGGTGAAGAAGACCGTCATGAGCGCATATGATCGCAGCCGCCGCGACGGCATCATCGCGATCAACCTCAAGGCGAACGACGCGCTGCTCGATGTGCGCCGCGTGCGCGAAGGCGACAAGGTCATCATGGCAACCACCGAGGGCAAGGCCATCATGTTCGAAGAGGACCAGGTGCGCGCCACCGGTCGCGACACCTCGGGCGTGCGCGGCATCACGCTCAAGGGCGATGCCTCGGTGCTCGGCATGGAGATCACCAACGGGCGCGGTGATCTGTTCGTGATCACCGAGCGCGGTTTTGGTAAGCGCACCCCGGTTGCCGATTACCCGTGCCAGCATCGCGGTGGCCAGGGTGTCTACACCATCCAGATGACCGACCGCAAGGGCAAGCTCGCCGCCATGAAGACGGTGGGGCCGCAGCATGAGCTGTTCATCATCACCGAGGGTGCCACGGTTATCCGCGTGAAGACCGATGAGATCAGCCAGACCGGCCGTGCGACGCAGGGCGTCAAGATGATGAGCGTTGCCGACGGCGATCGCGTGACCGCCGTGGCCCGCATGACGAGTGCGAAGAAGAAGACCAAGCCCGCTGCGGTGGCCGAAGGGCAGGAATCGCTCGATTTGGGCGCGATGTCCACCGATTCTGAAGACCACGTCGACATCGGCGTCGATGACGCGCAGCTTGAGGACTTGATGGACGAGTAAGACGCATTATTCTCTTGCGTATGCTTGCGGACGGCCCCGTACCGAGCTTGAAGATCGGTACGGGGCCGTTTTCGCGTCGGTTTTGCCGTTCGCCTGTGAGCAAAATGCAGCTACGCAATGCTTTTGATGGGCACTATAAAGTAGACCGGCCTCCCAGCTCTGACGCGCGTGCCGTCGACCTGCGGATTCGCGGTTGCGGCGCGTTGGCTACATGGGATATGCAGCTTAATCCATTGCGCAGCTGAAAAAACGCGCACAGGTTCGTGCCGTCCCGGAAAGAACTGGAGCTAGAAGTCGTCGGGCGAGAGGTTCTGCACGAAGCGGTCGAACTGCTCGATCTCCTCGTCGGCCGAGTCGCCATGGTTGTAGGAGATCGTCCCGGCGCGATTCATGATGTCCTCATCGACGTAGATGGGGGCGTTGGTGCGCACGGCAAGCGAGAGCGCATCGCTGGGGCGCGCATCAAGGGAGCGCTCCTCGGTGTTCTCTCCGCGCTGAACAGCGAGGACAACGGTCGCATAGAACACAGCGCCGTCGACGCGGTTGATTTCAACGCGTTCAACCTTGGCATCGAGTGCCTGCAAGGCTGAGATGAACAGATCATGCGTGATGGGCCGCGCCGCGCCCTGTCCCTCGATGCCGCGGCTGATCGCCGCCGCCTCAAAGGACCCCGTTTGAATGGAGAGCGCGCGCAGCGGTGCATCTGCGGGCATCTTGCCCCTGCGCTCGCGCAGCACGATGATCGAAGGTACGGAACCGGCGGCCATAATAATGGTCTCGATATCAGTGCGAATCATTATGGCACCTCCCATACGGTGTACATGGAAACGAAGCGATACGTTATGGTACCCAAAATACCGTGGTTATACAAAAGAGATAAAAGAGATATCTTTCGTGCGATTCATGGCCGATTCGCCGTGGATGCCTTGTCCGGTGAAAACCGGAACGGTATACTACATCGTGCACTTGCAGTGCATACCATACGCGGGCATCGCCAAGTGGTAAGGCATCAGCTTCCCAAGCTGACATTCGCGGGTTCGAGTCCCGTTGCCCGCTCCAGGAACTCTCACGGCGCTTCACGGCGCCGTTTTTCATGGAGATACACTGAATTTCTGCAACGACAATAGAGGTTCCACCTGCGCGTTCATGACCTTGAGCTGCTGTGTTGGGACGTGCGGGGAAGCTTGTTGGATTCCTGTAAGAAGCTCTGCATATCACGTAAGAAAGTGCATAGATGCTCGTGCGATGATAGCGCTGAGCAAGGCGGCGCAGACGCATCGCATGGGGGAGGTGCATGTGGAAGTCATGATGGTGTAGCTGGTACTTCTTGTCTTTTATGAGGTGAGCGGCTATAGTAGCTGAGTCCTTTCCTGCTTCGGGCGCACCTTCACGACCCGAAGCCTTATGCCCAGAGGAGGTGACCACATGAAGGCCTATGAACTGCTGTTTTTTGTCAACCCCGCGCTTGATCCCGAGACTCGTCTCGCTGTCATGAAGCGTATCGACACCACGATTGCCGCAGGCAATGGTAAGGTTGACAAGGTTGACGAGTGGGGCAAGCGCAAGCTCGCCTACGAGATCAACAAGCTCACCGAAGGTGACTACACCCTCATCAACTTCCATGCAGATCCCGCTCAGATCGCCGAGCTCGACCGCGTTCTCCGCATCACCGATGCGGTGGTTCGCCACATGATCGTGCGCCGCGACGACATGGAGTAGGAGTGCAAGGTGGAACTACGGGTTCCATGAGGGTTCGCGACATGCGAGCCTATGTTTGAGAGGTAGGGTAACCACATGAGCATTAACCGAGTGAACATCTCTGGCAACCTCACCCGTGATCCCGAGCTGCGCATGACGAGCGGCGGCACCCAGGTGCTCTCGTTCGGCGTCGCGGTGAACGATCGCAGGCGCAACCCGCAGAGCGGCGAGTGGGAGGACTACCCCAACTTCGTCGACTGCACCATGTTCGGCACGCGCGCCGAGGCGGTGGGCCGCTACCTGTCGAAGGGCTCGAAGGTCGCGATCGAGGGGAAGCTGCGCTACAGCTCCTGGGAGCGCGACGGCCAGCGGCGCAGCAAGCTCGAGGTCATCGTCGATGAGATCGAGTTCATGAGCCGTAACCAGCAGGGTCAGGGCGGTTACGCTCCTGCTCCCGCGCCCATGGGCCAGCAGCACCCCGCACCCCAGGCCCCCGTCCAAACACCGCCCGCGGTGGATGTCTACGACGAGGACATTCCCTTCTAGGGAATTCATCTTCTGTGAGGGGCACGCGGTCATGCCCGCGCGCCATATGAAAGGTATTTTGACATGGCTAATGATTATTCTGCACGTCAGCCGCGTCGTAAGTACTGCCAGTTCTGCAAGGAGAACACCGAGTATATCGACTACAAGGATACTCAGCTTCTCCGTAAGTACATGACCGATCGCGGCAAGATCAAGCCCCGTCGCGTCACTGGCGCTTGCACGCAGCATCAGCACGACATCGCCAACGCCATCAAGCGCGCTCGCGAGATGGCCCTACTGCCGTACGCCGTTCCCGTGATCTCTTCTCGCGGCGAGCGCAAGCGCGGCTAACGTTCCTTGATAGACGAGAAAGATGAAGTTGCCTGAGCATAAGCAGCCTTCGACCGAGCTCGTTCCCGCGGGCGCGTCCGCGCTCAAGGGAAACGCGGCCTGGTATATCGGGCTTGCTTTTGCTGTTGCCATGACGATGTGGTCATCGGTTTTGGGAGCTGTCTTCTTTGCCGGAATCCTTAGGATCCAGGTTGAGAGCTTCGGCTCCCGCGCCCTCGCCATCGCGGCGGCTATCGCGGCTGCGATTATGGTGGCGTTGGGCGTTGCATATGGCGTTCCAACTGCGCTTGTGCCGCTTACACCCGTTGTATGCGGCCTGTGCTTGGTGCCCTGCATGTGGCGCCGCCGTGCGGGTGTGACCGCGGTATCGCTCATCATCGTGCTTGTCACGGGATTGGGGCTTGCGTGCGATGAGGTCCTTGCATTCATGCAAGGTACGGATATCGCAGCGGTCACCTTCCAAGCGCTCATGGACTCGATCTACTTGGCGCTTGGCAGCGGTATCGAAGCCGAGATGCTCGCATCGTCCATTAAGCCGATCGCATGGGCGTTTTGGCCGCTCGTGTACGTTGCGAACGCGGCGCTCTTCGTCATGCTGGCGGCAATCGGGTCGTTCCTCGCGGTTTCCCGCAAGGATACGGCCGGGCCGCAGATCGATCGCTTCGATGCCCCGTTGTGGGCGGTCGCCGTGCTCGCCCTCTCCGTTTTGGGCGTCGGCGTCGCATTGAGCGGCATCGCAGGTGCGGAGTACGTGCTCCCGCTCGCGGCAACGGTGCTTATGAGCGTGCGTTTCATCTTCGCGCTGCAGGGGTTCGGTGTGCTCACCGCTCTTCTTAGCCGAGCTCGAATGGGATGCATGACGCGCACCTTGGCTATCTTTCTCGGTATCTGGTTCGAGACGATGTTTCTGGTTATGAGCATCGTCGGCCTGATCGATGTGTGGGCCAACTTCCGGAAGCTCAACCGGGGTCGCTCGCGCAGCGAACAGGATGAGTAATTCCCGCGCCGTTTCGCGGCGCGCACGTAAAGGAGATCTCATGAAAGTCATTCTTCTTGGTGAGATCAAGGGCAAGGGTGGCGAGGGCGATGTCGTAGACGTCGCTCAGGGTTATGCCGAGAACTATCTCTTCCCTAAGAAACTCGCCGTTGCGGCTACTAAGGGCAACCTGAAGCAGCTCGATGAGCGCCGCAACAACATCGCCAAGCGCGAGGCCGTTCGCATTGAGAACGCCAACGCGCTCAAGGAGACCCTCGAGGGCAAGCAGGTCACCGTCGACGCTACCGTTGGCGATGAGGGCATCCTCTTTGGTTCGGTCACGGCAGCCATGATCGCCGACGCGATCAAGGATCAGCTTGACGTCGAGATCGACCGCAAGCGCGTTGAGCTCGGCAAGCCCATCAAGGTTGCCGGTGTTCACCAGGTCGACGTCTCGCTGTATCGCGAGATTCGCGCTACCGTGACGGTTCTCGTTGGCGTGACCGCCGAGGCCGCCGAGGAGACCGAGGAGGCTCCGGCAGAGGCTGCCGAGGCCGCTGGGGCCAACGAGGAAGTCGCCGAGTAAGCTCATCAACGAGTAGCTCACCTGCATAGAACGGTGAAAAACGGGGACCGGTTGTAGATCGGTCCCCGTTTTGCTTACAGGTTCATGCGAAGCGACGCCGTGCGCCGTACGCCTCTACAGCTACTTCTGGCTCTTGAAACCAACGACGCGCTGCTTGAGCTGGCCGCAGGCGGCGTCGATGTCGTTGCCGCGCGAGTTGCGGATGGTGGTCTCCACACCGCGCTGAGTAAGGCGGCGCTGCAGCTCCTCGAGCTTCTTCATGGGCGAGGGCTTGAACGGGCTGTCGGGGATATCGTTCAGCTGAATGAGGTTCACATGGCAAAGCGTTCCCTCGCAGAAGTCGCAGAGCGCGCGCATCTCGGGATCGGTATCGTTGACGCCCTCGATCATGGCGAACTCGTACGTGGGACGGCGCCCCGTCTTCTCGGTGTATTCCTGCAGCGCTTCGTGCAGGCGCAGCAGCGTGTATTTCTTCACGCCGGGCATGAGCTGGTTGCGCGTGGACTGCACGGCGGAGTGCAGCGAGATGGCGAGGGTGAACTGCTCGGGAAGCTTCGCGAAGGCGCGGATGCCGGGAATGATGCCGCAGGTAGAGACGGTGAGGTGCCGCGCCCCGATGTTGGGGCCGTGCTCGCTGTTGAGCATGCGCAGCGCGGCGATGGTGGCATCGTAGTTGGCAAACGGTTCGCCCTGTCCCATGAACACTACGCTCGTCACGCGCTCGCCGAAGTCGCGGGCAACATGCGTCACCTGGTTCACGATCTCTTGCGCGGTGAGCGAACGCGCAAGCCCAGCAAGCCCGGTAGCGCAAAACGCGCACCGCATGCCGCACCCCGCCTGGGTGGAGACGCAGACCGAGAGCTTGTTGCGGCGCGGCATGGCAACGGCTTCCACCGAGACACCATCGGCAAATTGCAAAAGGTATTTCCTCGAGCCATCCTGCGACACCTGACGCAACAGCTCCGTGGGCGCCATGAAGTCAAAGCGCTCGGCAAGCTGCGCGCGCAGCGCCTTGGGCAGGTTGGTCATCTCGTCAAACGACTGGGCGTTCTTCTCGTACACCCACTCGATGAGCTGCTTGGTGCGAAACGCGGGCTGTCCCATCTCGGCCATGAGCTCGCGAATGCCCTCTTCGCCCAAGGCGTGAATATCTTGCAAACGGTTAACGTGTTCCATCGGTTGCCTTTCGAAAGTATCAAAATGCTTGGTACCTATACAATAAGGTATCGTGAGCGAAACCTCTAAGACGGCGCAAAATCACCGCCGAAAGGAGTGGCCGATATGTCCAAGAATCCGGGTACGCTGCGTGTCGTCGTGCTTGCCGGTGGTATCTCAGACGAGCGGGAGATCTCGTTCGCCTCGGGCGCGAACGTGCGCGACTCGCTGCATAAGGTGGGATACGTTCACGTCGACATACTCGATCCGGCGACCGACACCTTCCTGGCCGATCTTGCTGCCGGCTCCTATGATGTTGCGTTCATCGCCCTGCATGGTCGGGGCGGCGAGGATGGCATGATCCAGAGTATCCTCGAGTACCTAGGCATTCCCTACACCGGCTCAGATGTGATCGCAAGCGCTGCAGCGGCCGACAAGGACGTCTCGAAGGCGCTCTACGAACGCGCGGGCATTCCCATCGCGCGCGGCATCGCGCTCGAGCGGGGCGATGAGATCGATACCTCCGCCATCGTGGCAGGCTTGGGCGAAAGCCTGTTCGTAAAGCCCGCCGTGAACGGTTCGAGCTACGGCGTCACCTGCGTGCATGAGGAGGCCGAGCTCATGCCGGCCATCGAGCGCGCCTTCGAGCACGGTGACAAGATCCTCATCGAGCAGCGCCTGGTAGGCACCGAGATCTCCATCGGCGTGTACGGCGACAAGGAGCTCATGGCGCTACCGGTTGTTGAGATTCGCAAGCAGGAGAACGCCGAGTTCTACGACCTCAATGTGAAGTACATCGACCCCAAGCTGGTGCATCGCATTCCCGCGCAGATTCCCGAGGCGGATTACCGCCGTGCTCAGGAGCTCGCGTGCGCCGCGCATCGTGCGCTCGGATGCCTGGGCTTTTCGCGCAGCGACTTCATCGTGACCGAGCACGGCCCGGTTATCTTGGAAACCAACACCATCCCCGGTATGACCGATACCTCGCTCTATCCCGACGAGCTGCGCCATGCGGGTATGGACTTCCCCCAGGTGTGCGACGCGCTCATCGACATGGCGCTCGAGCGGGCGGGAGTGTAAATGGAGCCTTCCGCCAGCGAGATCGCGCGTATGCGTGCGGCGGTGCTGCCGGGCACGCCGTCGTATATTACCGAGGCATACGCAACGCTTGCCGAGCGCGCCCGCACGCGTGATTTCGGGCTCATCGAGCAGGATGTGATCGTACTCGACACCGAGACCACAGGGCTCTCGTCACGTGATAACGAGCTGATCGAGATCTCTGCCGCCCGCCTTTCGGGTCGCACCATCGTCGATCGCTTCGATACGTTTGTGCATCCCGGCAGGCCCATCCCGCCCGAGATCATCGAGCTTACGCATATCACCAACAGCGATGTCGAGCACGCGCCCACGTCGCGCGAAGCGGTAGCGGCGCTCGCCGAGTTTGTGCAGGGCTGTCCGGTCATCGCCCATAACGCCACGTTCGACCGCACCTTCATCGAGTCGGTGCCCGGTGGTGTTGCCGTGAGCGATATCTGGATCGATTCGCTCGCGCTGTCGCGTATCGCGCTGCCGCGGCTTGCCTCCCATAAGCTTGCGAGCATGGCCGAGCTCTTTGGTTGCAGCGCCGTCTCGCACCGCGCGAACGACGACGTCGACGCGCTCGCCGGTGTGTGGCGCGTGCTTCTGTGCGCGTTGACCGACCTTCCGGCGGGATTGCTGCGGCGGTTCGCCGATATGCATCCCGATGTGCCGTGGGCGTATCGACCCATCTTCTCCTACCTCGCCCAGGAGCGCATGGGTGAGGCGCCGTTCTCGCTCACCGCGGCGCGTACGCGTGTGCTGCAGTCCGATCTCCCGCCCGAGCGCGGCGATGCCGCCGAGCTCCCGGTGCTCTCGATGCCTTCGCGCGAGGAGGTTGCCGCGGCGTTCGATGCAGGTGGCGTCGTGAGCAAGATGTACGACTCCTTTGAGGCGCGCCCCGAGCAGGTTGCCATGGCGCTCGAGGTCCGCGATGCCATTGCCAGCTCAACCCACCGCGTCATCGAGGCGGGCACCGGGGTGGGCAAATCGGTCGCCTACCTTGTGCCGCTTGTCGAGGCGGCGCGTCGCAACAACATCACCGTGGGCATCGCTACCAAATCGAACAACCTAGCGGATCAGCTCATGTATCATGAGCTGCCGCGCCTTGCCGCCGAGCTGCCGGGAGGCCTCTCGTTTTGTGCACTCAAGGGCTACGATCACTATCCCTGTTTGCGTAAACTCGAGCGGCTGAGCCTCTCGACGGCCGAGATCAAAACCCGCCGCGACCCTGCGGACACGCTGACGGCCATGGCGGTCATCTACGCCTATGTGTGCCAGTCGCCCGATGGCGACCTCGACGCGCTGGGCATCCGTTGGCGCAGCGTCGACCGTTCGAGCCTCACCACCGCCTCGCGGGAGTGCGCGCGCCGCCTGTGCCCGTTCTTCCCCGACCGCTGCTTGGTGCATGGCGCTCGCCGCCGCGCCGCGCGTGCCGACGTGGTGGTGACCAATCACTCGCTGCTGTTCCGCAACGTCGCTGCCGAGGGCAACATCCTGCCGCCCATCAGAGTGTGGGTCGTTGACGAGGCCCATGCCATCGAGAAAGAGGCGCGTCGCCAGTGGGCAACCACGGTGTCAGCCGATGATACACGCCTCATATTCGAACGCCTGGGGGGCGAGAAGACGGGTGCGCTTGGGACGCTAGCAAGCACGCTCGCGTCCTCCGATGCCGCGACGCTCTACATGGGGATTGTGGCGCGGGCGATCTCCTCGACGGCGCGGGCGTCGCTTGTTTCGGCCGAGCTGTTCGCCGCGCTGCGCGAATTTGCAGGAAGCTCGCGCTCGTTCGATGCGTCGAACCTCTGGATCAGCCCCGAGATCCGCGCGTCGCAGGCGTGGACATCGGTGGTGCTGGCGGGGCGGACCGCCGCAGATGCCCTGGAGCGCGCAGATAAGGACCTCGCGGCGATCATCGAGACGGTCGCGCCCGATCAGCCCGATGCCGTGGGCGATATCGTGGATATCGAGCGCAGGATGCGCGAACTCGTGGAGGGTCTCACGCTCGTGCTCGACGGCACCGACGATCGCTACGTCTACGCCGTGCAGGTGAATCTTCGGCTCAAAGCGGGCGGCGAGGCGCTCTCGGCCGAGCGGATCGACATCGGGCAGGCGTTTGCCGACGACTGGTATCCTGCGATGGAGAGTCTCATCTTCACGTCGGCGACCATCTCGATCTCCGGTTCGTTCGATCATTTCAACCGCTCGATTGGCCTCGATCGTCTGCCGCCGGGCTCGCATGCAAGCCTGCATCTCGATTCGAGCTACAACTTTGAAGATAACATGGCGGTTGTTGTGGCAGGCGACCTCCCCGATCCCCGTAATCGGGAAGCATATATCGACGCACTTGAAAAACTGCTGGTAGATGTGCATATCGCTATGGATGGCTCGGTGCTCACGCTCTTTACGAACCGTCGCGATATGGAAGATCTCTACGAGCGGGTTCATCCTCGCTTGGCGGCGGCGGGCCTCGAGCTTGCGTGCCAGGAACGGGCGACGTCGGCCAAGCGCCTGCGCGATCACTTCATTCAGGAGAAGGGCTCCTCGCTCTTTGCGCTCAAGGCGTTTTGGGAGGGCTTCGATGCCTCGGGCGAGACCTTGCGGTGCGTGGTCATCCCGAAGCTGCCCTTTGCACGCCCTACCGATCCGCTTTCGTGCGAGCGCAACCTGCGCGAGGACCGCGCGTGGGCGCGCTATGCGCTGCCGGATGCCGTGCTCGAGGTCAAGCAGGCCGCGGGCAGGCTCATCCGGTCGTCGTCAGATGCCGGCGTGCTGGTATTGGCCGATTCTCGCCTGGTGAACAAGGGATACGGCAAAAAGTTCCTTTCGTCGCTCCCCACCGCTTCCTACTCGGCCATCTCTGCCGCGCAGGTCGGCCGCTATCTCGAGCTGTGGCGTTATGCACACGAGGGCCGCGGTTCGGCAAGCAGGCCGCGCGTGTAGGCACCGCAGGCGCGGCGCACCTCGTCGGGACCTTCGATGGTGATGGTCCCGCGCGAGGCGAGCACCTGATCGAAGAACCAGGAGCGTGCGGTAACGTGCATCTGGGCGAGCAGGCGGCCGGCATGTGCGGGATCCGCCTCGATGCGCTCCACGCCCGCCCACGACGAAACGGGAATCGGCCCCTGTTCATCGAACGAGATGGTGACCGTCTCGCCGCCGTGTGCAAGGCTCTCGCGCATGCTTGTGGTACGCAGCGCGTGATGCTCCACCGAATCGTCGGTGAGTGCAACCGCCTCGATGCGCTCCATGCGATATCTGCGCTGCTCGTCGTGATCGACATCCCATGCGATGAGGTAGGCGCCGGAGGCCGTGCTCTCGATATCGAGGGGGTCGATGATACGCTCGCGCGCCGTGCGCTCTCCCTGTGAGCGATAGCGCATGCGGCACCGCACCCCGTCGCGCACCGCCTCCGCAAGCAGCTGGTAGCATGCGCCGTACGCGGTGGTCGTGGCGATGAGGCGCGTGGACGGCTCGCGCCAGCCAAAGGGAAGCAGCGCCCGCGCGATGCGTTCGCGCACATCATCATCGATATCGAGCGTATCGAGCACATGGTCGAGCGCCGCCGCCTCGGCCGCAGAGAGGCGCAGCGGCAGCATATGCGTCGCGGTGCCGTAGCTGCGAACGCAGCCCTGCTCGCGCACGACAATCGCCCGCGTGCCCCCTTCGCGATCGGCGAGGGTGGATATCAAATCGATGATGCTGTCGAGGTCGGCGTCGCCGCATCCTGCCACGCGGCAGGCATCCTCGATGGTCAGGCGCGCATCGGGAGAGGCCGAGAGCGCCTCCATGAGGGCGAGTGCCCCGGTGACTCGTTGCTGTTCCGTCAGACGCTTAGTGCTCTTCGCCATATGCGCTCACCGCCTCTCGCAGTGCTGCCGTCCATGCGTCGCAAAGTTCGGGAGGTCCCAGGGGACGCATGCCGTCGCGTGCGTGGGACAGCGCGAGCGATGCCGCCGCCGGTACATCGCGTACGTCGATATGCCAGACCCAGCAGCCATCTCCGTTGCGCTCGAGGGTGCCGCGATGATGCGTGCAAGCTGCAACCTCCGTCTCGCTTCGCTCGGCGGGAAAGGCGAACGTGGCATGGGTGCAGGCTTCATCCGAGAGGTCGAAGGGGAAGAACAGGTAATCGTCGATATCAAAGTCGGCGGGAATCGTGTAGGGCTTGGTGGGCCGCCACGCGCGCACGATCCGATCGACGCGAAACGTCCGGATGCCACCCGCCACATCGTCGTATCCAGTGATGTAGGTGTGCTCCCCCTGTGTGAACAGGCCGTAGATGGCAACCGTCCGCTTGCTCGAATCGCCCTGCGCATTCTGGTACAGCATGGTGAGCGCAGCACGCCGTGCAAAAGCGGTCCACACCGCGTCGAGCTGCGGCTGATAGGAGCTCACTGGCTCAGGTTCGCCCAATGCCGCACCGTCTTCGTGCGCCTTCGCTTCGAGCGCGCGCATGCGCACGGCATGAAGCGGGCGTGCCAGCGGCGTGGGACCCGCGCTTAGATACTCATCGATGCCCTGGAGCAGGACGTCGACATCGTCAGCGGAGAGGATGCCGCCGCAGGAATAGGTGCTCTCGCGACCGATGGCCCACGAGCTTTCCTCGATTTCAGACGAAAGCGCGTCCGTGATCTCTTGAATAAAGATGCCCTGTTCTTCCAACTTGCGGCGATCGCGCCGGAACTTCCGCTCGTCGGATGCGCGGTTTGAAGAACCGTAGCCCAGATCGGTATCGGTAACGATCTGGGTGGTGGTGAGGGGCACCGGAGAGGTGTTGAGGATAAAGAATAGGTTGAGGAGGCGCTGCGCCGTCTCGTCATGCCGCGCTTGTGGATCGCGCTCGGTCGACGCCATCGTCATCCCTCCTTACGGTGCATGGCTGCTCAGGTACGGGGCCCGATGGACCATCCGTATCTTGGCACATTCTAATCGATATGGAGATTGGCGTGTATCTGCATCACCGTGCGGGCCGCTCACCTGCAATAGCTGCAGAAATGCTGAACTCGGGGTATACTTGCGACTATGTACGAGTTATCCGGGCGCCCGCGCACCCGGGCGACCTCTCATAAACGAACAAGGACACGGAGCGCCGATGGCTACTACCCGTAAATATCTCAACCACCTTCTCCAGAACACGGGCATCACGCCTGCCTGCAGCGAGGAGGAGCGCGAAGCGGCTGAGGACATCGCTCAGATTTTCGTCAACCATGGGTTTGAGCCCGAGATCCAGGAGTTCAGCGCCTCCGGTTCAACCAAGATCGTGACCGCGGTGCTGGGCATCGTGCTCTTCGTGGGAACCTTGTTCCTCATCCTGGGCGGCGCATTTGCCATCATCGGTCTTCTGCTGGTGCTTGCGGCAGCCGTGCTGTTTTGGATGGAGCGCACGGGTCGCCCGGTGCTCTCCAACTTGGGTGCCGGTGGTCTTTCGCAGAACGTGATCGCCTATCACAAGGCGTCCGGCCCTCTTGCCTCGCCGCGCAATCGTCCGGTTGTGGTGGTGGCGCACTATGATTCGCCGCGCGCCGATATCCTTTCGAACATGCCGTATGCAGCCTACAAGCCCATGCTGGTGAAGTTGCTGCCGTATGCGATGCTGGTGCCGGCCGTGGTTGCCGTACTCAGGCTGTTCCCGCTGCCCGAGGTTGCCAAGATCGTGCTGTGGATCGTGGCGCTCATCACAGCGCTCATTCCGCTTATCAACGCTATCGCGATCATCCTCAACCGGTTCGTGCTGCCCTACACGTCGGGTTCGGTGTGCAATAAGTCGTCGGTTGCCGCGATGCTCGGTGTCATGGATGCCGTCTCCCCGTTCCACGGGAAGAAGGAGTTCCCGCACGACATGCCCTTCGAGAAGTACTTCGCCGAGCAGCGCCGCATCCAGCGTCAGATCTACGCGCAGGCGCAGGCCGAGGCCGAGGAGCAGGCACGTCGCAAGGCTTCTGCCGAGGGTGAGGGTGCTGCACGCGGTGCGCGGGCGCTGAAGGAAAAACTTGCTGCGAAGGCGGCTTCCGTGCAGGAGACGGTGCAGCAGAAGGCGAAGGACGTTCGCTCTGCCGCGCAAGATGTTGCCGCTGGCGCTGCCGGTGCCGCTGCCGCAGCGGGCGCAGGTGCTGCCGTCGCCGGTGCCGAGGCAACCGCCGAGGAGATCGCCGACACTTCCGATGCAGCCGCAACCGAGCTCGGTGGCACGGTGAGCATGCCCGCGGTTTTACCGGCAGATGCGACGATCCAGACGAAGGCGCTCGATGCCGAGGAGGCGCCCGTCGATCAGACTGCAATTCATGAGGTGCTGACGCAGGAAACCTCTGCGATGTCGCAGGAGGAGATTCAGGCCGCTATTCAGGCTGCCGGTGCGGCGGCGCAGACGGCCGATGCCGCAGGCGATGTCGAGCCTGGAGAGGATGTTCCTCAGGAGGAGTCCGCCGAGGTAGCGGAGCCTGCCGGCGCGTATGACGAGGGCGCCGCTGAGGAATCTGAGGCCGACGATGCCTTTGCCGGTCTCGACATCATTCCCGAGGTCGGTGACGAGCAAGACGCCGACGCCGGCGAATCCGGCGCGGCAGATGAGACGATGGAGCCGGAGGGGGCAGTAGCACCTGAGCCCGCCGCCGAGCCCGAGCCCGGTATCGTGAACGCAGCGGGCAACTACCGCTTCGGTGGCGACGTCATCCGTTCACTCGGCATGCTCGCCCCCTCGTGCGCGATCGAATATGAGCCCGACGCCATGCCGGTGGCGCCGGTGCCGGAGGTCAAGGCCGATGTCGAAATCGACGACGCGATGACCGTCGAGCCTGAGGTCGAGACCGACGAGCCGTACGTGGATGCGGACGAGATCGAAATCGAGACCGATGAGCCGTATGAGGAGCTTCCCGTCGAGGATGACGAGGCCATCGAGATCGATGAATCCGAAGATGACGTCGAAATCGAGACCGAGGGCGAGTTCGATCCCACGTTGTACGACGAAGAGCTCGATGAGGGCATCGATGAAGAGGGTTACGACTACGCCGAGGACGAGTACTACGACGAGTACGGCCAGCAGGCGCTCGATCCCTCGTCGGATTACAGCCAGGCAAACGGTGGCTTCATGGAGTCGCTGTCCGCGTTTGGTACCCGCGCCTCGCGCTTCTTCGATAACGCGCTCGCGCGCGGTAAGAGCGCATTGGAGAACATCGAAGCTGCTGCCCGCGATGCCGTAGCGTCCATGCGCCAGGAGCCGGAGGAGCTCGAAGACGAGGTTGTGGACGAGCAGCCGGCTGCCGATGGCGAAATGGTTGCGCCCTCAGACGAGCTTGCAGCTGAGCCCGCAGCCGAGTTCTCAGGCGAGTCAGAAACCGAGCCCGATCACGACGAGACTCCCGCCTCTCCTGAAGAGCTGGAGGCAGACGTCGAGGATGAGGCTTCCGAGGCACCCGCAGCCGAGGAGGAGCCCGCCGACAGCGAGGCCCATGCCGAGGAGGAGCCGGAGCACGAGGAGGAGCCCATCGATCCCGGTGCGACGGTGGCTACGAACATGGCCTCCGTGCTCGCCGGCGTCGATGCAGATGCTTCCGGGGCCACGCAGGCGTTCGATATGTCGACGATGAAGCCCGTTGCCGCGGATGACTTGGGTGCTACGGTTGCCCAGCAGCCGGTGTCACCGGCACCCAAGAGCCCGGCTGAGACGGTCGATTCGCTCATGGCCGAGATTTCGGCGCACAATCCCAAGCCCGCCGCGCCGCGTCAGGTGCCGCTGGTGGTTCCCGATCCTTCGCAGCCCTCGCTGCACCAACCTACATCGGTTAACCGCGCCTCGCTGTTCGACCTTCCCGATCCGCTCGCCGATGCCCGCGATCCGCTGTCGTCCGATGTGACGGCGGCTGCTCCGCGCGTTACCGCTCCTGAGGTCACGAGCAACGGCTTCACCGTCATCAGCTCGCCCGCCGCGCCCGAGGCCGCGCCGGAGACGGACGGTGTGTTCGAGACGCTTCACGCCGATGACGCGCCATCGCTCGATGCCGAGCGCCCGCGCCGCCGCGGCCTGGGCGGTCTGTTCCGTCGCAAGAAGCGCGATGAATCGAGCATGAGCGATTGGCTCGGCGTCGATGATGATTTCGATGCCAAGCGCTCTGGCCGCGATATCGGCTCATGGGACAACTTCGAGGACGATGACTGGAAGGGCGGCGCCGCCAGCTCCGAGGGGGCGAGCATCGAGCAGATGCGCGATGCCATCACCTCGTTGGGCGACGACGAGCTTTTGGGGCACGATATCTGGTTCGTGGCAACCGGTGCCTCTGAGTTTGACAACGCGGGTATCCGTGCGTTCCTCGAGACGCATCGCGACAAGCTGCGCGGCGTGTTCCTCATCAATCTCGAGTGCGTTGGCGCTGGCCAGATCGCCATGGTCGCCTCTGAGGGCGAGAAGCGCGTGCTCAAGGGCGACAAGCGCATCATGGGCCTCGTGCGCAAGGTCTCGGCGGCGTTCCATAACGAATACGGCGCCATCGATATGCCGTATGTCACCACCGATGCCTATGCGGCGATGAGCATGAGCCTGCGCTCGCTCACGCTTGCGGGTATCGACGGGCCGACGTTTGCCTGCTCGCACAGTGAAGAGGATTTGCCGTACAACGTCGATGTCAACAACATCAATATGGTTGCCGATGTGGTCACGGAAGTGATCAGGCGCTCGTAAAGGTTCTTGCGCGTACACGGTTGGAGGATGCGTGTTCAGGTTCATCAAGGAGCATTGGCTCCCGTATCTCATCGGCGCCGCCCTCGCTATCATCTTGGGGTTCTCGGCAGCATTTTTCGTTGGCGTTGTGGGTTCAACACCCGACGACGTGATGGAAGACCAGGTTCAGTCTGAAGAGGAACGCGAGGCATCCACCGAGAGCATGCAGGAATCGCTGGAACCCGAGGCGTCGGACGAAGCCCCGACGGAGTGACGGCGCGGGTTATATCGTTTATGAGGGACCCTCTTGCTCAGTGAAGAGCAGGAGGGTCCGTTCATGTCCGCCGGGTGTCGCCTGCGTGCAGGTTACAAGCGTGAGGACGCGCGCGGCCGCTAGGGATTGCGTGTCCCAATCGCTCGATCGAGCATCTGCCTGCCGTGCGATATCGTGGGCGAACATTCCCACGCAAGAGGCATCTGTCCAGGAAAAGCGCTGGATAGCTTGATAATCTGCTGGCACCTTGAGCGCGCACAGCGGCGAGAAGGTGTGCCAGCCATCACGGTCCAGGAATTGGGCGCTGCCAATACGCTCGAAGCTCTGTGGTTCATAGGCATCGGAGATACTCCCAAACATCCTCTTGGATGACCCGGCTTTATGTCCGTATATCAAGACGTGGCGCCGCGTGCTCGATGTCCGCGTATCGATATAGAGCGCACCGAGCCGCGAGGGGACGCCCCAGGCGTCATGCGTGAGATACCATCCGTCTGGCGTGGCATCGTCCGGTTCCATGACGGGATAGTCGATCGGGGTGCCCTCGACGGTGAGCCAGCAGGAGGCGGGCAGGGCGGTGGCATCCACTGGCTCGCCTTGCTCGGTGCGCTGCGTCACAACGCTTTTATTGCGTGCGAGCCGCTCGTATGCGGCGGCCGTGCCGTCCTCGTGGGCACAGAGGCTTCCCGCGCACGCCAGACACGTGCAGGCAACCAGCGCAGATGTCGTTCGTATGAAGCGTCTGGTGTTCACGTGTGCCGCCTGCTCGACCTGCGAGGGAGTATGCGTTGCTTGGTGGTGCGCAGCCAAAGCACGCCCGCGATGCCCGCCGCACCCGTGCCAGCAACTAGTAATGCGGGAGCGAGCTCATCGCGTCCGGTTTGGTCGAGCCGGGGCGATGCACCGGGCGCAGGGGTCTGGACTACGCGATCTTGGTCATGGTCTTCCAGCCGCTCACCATCTTCGGTTGATCCTCCGTTGCGGAAGAGATCGACCTGTGCCTGGTTCTCCAGCGAGGTGCCGGCCTGGTATGCATCGGTTGCATGAAGCGCGAGCAGCAGCGGTGCGAACAGCACGTCCCCATCGTCGTTTCTGCGCGCGTCGGCGTATGCCACCAAGTCGTTTACATCGTCGTGTTCGTCTTTGATGTTCAGGCGGTCCCAATCGTCTGCACGCGAGGTGAAACCGGCTTCAACGCGCCCATATTCCAAGCGCACCGCGCACACAACCTCGCCATCTCCGAGGTCGAGATCAGCAACGTCGAGCGTGGTCGGTGTGGTGGCGTCGACATCCTGCGCCCAGAGACGCCAACCATCGTAGGACACCGCACGACCATCGTCGCCGAGCCGCTCCGCGATCGACTCGTGCGTGAGCCATGGGTTCTCATGGCCATCGCCGAGCGTGGCATTCGCACCAGCGGGATCACGGTAAGCGGCATCGGTTTCGTTCGTCGAGAACCATACGTTGAGCTTTCCGTCGTAGTCCTCGGCAGCCGCCGGCGTGGTGATGCTGTCGAGCGTTACGAGCCCAGCCGCCGCGCCATCGATGGTATCGGTTACCGTGAACTCATCGACCCAGGTTGAGCTCGTGTTTCTCATGTCGATCGAGTATCGGTAGGTGCCGGTATCGGAAACCGCGGTCTCGGCTTTATTCGCGCCGTCGCCGTTTGCCTCGGTACCGGGATGCACCGGATCGCAGATCTCCTGCCGCTTATCAATCTCACCGGAAACCTCGATGGGCTCATCGTACATCACAACGCGCTGCACCTCGCCCGTGGGATGCACGGTGAAATCGACGGCGGTCGCAACATCATACCCATGGGGCGTCATGGTCTCAACCAGCGTGTACGCACCGGGTGCAAGCGCATCGATACGGTGGTCCTCCTCTCCAGAAGTCCACGTTGCAAGGATCGTGCCCTCATGATCGAGCAGCGCCATATGAGCGCCTGGGATCTCATCTTCGTTGGTGATGTCGCGCTTCGAAAGATCGACCTTGGTGTAGTCATCTTCGATGTCGAGCGTGTAGCTGGGCAACCCCTCAATCTTTCCCTGCGCGTCGACGGTGAAGCGGTGCGTCGTATCATCGACGAGGTAGCCATCCGGGGCGTCGATCTCGCGCAGCCCATACGATCCAGGCACGATATGATCGATACGGATGATGCCGTCCTCATCGGTGGTATGGCTTGTGTGCTCGGCACCGGGCTGCAAGAGATAGCCGCTTTCGACCACCGTTCCTTCCGAGATCATGCCATACCAAAGGTCGCCATCGTGAACCTCGAGCGTGCCGCACTCCTGCCCATCAGTGACAACATGCCAGCTCCCTGGCGTGACGGCGGTCGATATCCATGCTCCCAGCCCATCGTTTACAGCGAGTGCCTGCTGCTTGGCGTCAACGGACGCCGCATCGATATGCGCGCTGCCCGACGCGAGCAATCCCTCATCGCCAGCAACGTTGTAGCTCATGCCTGCTTCCACCTCGAGGGCATCGCCCATATCTATCTCGACGGTGGTGCCGTCCGCGTCGATCACCGAAAGTGTATAGGCACCGGGCTCAACGGCGCATGGTGTCTCGGTGAGCGCCCACCGGTCCTGTCCTGCAACAAGCACCGCAGACCATCCTGCAGGTAGCGTTGCGGCCACCAGTGCCTCATCGACCTGTTGGACAAGCGAAACCTCACCGACATCTTCTGCGCGAATGGCAACGCCAGCGCAACCATCTTCGGATCGTATCGAAACCTCGTCCTTGGCGTTCCACAGCTCAAAGGTGGCGTTAGCGAGCGGTGTATCGCTTCCAAGGATGGTTTTATCGACCAGCAGCTCAGTGGGCTCGTTTTCCACCGTTACCGATGCGTGCACCACCGGGGTCTCATCGTCTTCATAGGTGACGGTGAACTCATGAAGCTCCTCATCGAGCACGTGTCCTGCAGGTGGTTTCGTTTCCTTGAAGGCATAGGTGGCGCTGCCGCTGCCGAGCGGCAGATCTGCCGTTGTGGCCGTACCGTCTTCGCCGATGACAACGTGGTCGATCGCCTCGCCGGCGACAGCTTGGGTGGCACCGGTGGGGGAGATCACGTCATCTACCGCGATGACGTCGAACTCAGCGCCGGCGAGATGCGTTGCGCAGGCGTCTCCCTCGCGGCATGTCTTGGTAATCGTGGCGCGTCCAACCGCCGCATCGTCGGATATGGTTACCACGGTCACGGGCGGCAGGTCATCGCGGTCTTCTATGATCACCTCGATATCGTCGCCGCAAGTAAGGTAGGGCGCCACCGCCTCGATCTCGCGGATGTAGTACGTTCCCACGGTGAGGGGCTCAGGTAGGGTGACGGTGCCGTTCTCATCGGTGGTGAATGTGTGCAGCTCCTGATGCTCCGGATGCCAGACCTCTTGCGTGATGGGCTGCTTTTCATGGTCGAGAAGCTGGAAGGTAAACCCTGCGAGCGGTATCGTGTCTCCCGTTTCGGCGTCGGCCTTCACAATCTGGATGCGGCTCTGCAAGAGGTCGTTGTCGACGATATAGTGCAGCGTCACACCGTCTTTGATGACGTTGGCATCGATGTTCCAGCTCGGCGCGGGTAGATAGCCCGGCGGTGCGCTGTCGGACGCTTCGCGAACCGTGTAGCCGGCCCCATCCCAGGGGAGCGCTCCATGTACGCCCTCCGCGCGCTCACCGGCGCCAAACCACATGCCCGCGGTGGTGGCGACGCCGTTCTCATCCGTTTCGATGGTGCCCACGACTTCGTTGGTTGTGTTGGAGATAATCTCGAACACCACGTCTTCGCCGGGCGTCTGCACGCCCGAGCCCTCCTGCCCGGTGTCGGTGTACTTCGTGATATCGAGGTCGAAGGCGATCGCATGCTCATCGATCGCGGCTTCGACCATAACGATACCCGCATCGTTCATGGCGTCGGCCTGCGCAGTCCCGCTGATCTGCTCCTCCGAGAGGCGGTATCCTGCCGGAGCGGTGACCTCGGTGATGGTGTAGGGGCCAAGCGGTATGCTGTCGTCATCGGTGTCGCCGAAAAATGCCTGTCCCGCCTCGTTCGTGGTTGCAAGATGGCTTGTGCCCATCGCGTCGACGAGCTTGAACTCCGCTCCTGCAAGCGAGGCGCCGCGCTGGGCTTCCGTACCGCTTGAGGAGTCGCGTTTCTGCAGGGTAACGCGCACGGTACCAGGCTGATCGGGCAACGATACGCTCGCACCGCTGCCCGAGTTGAACGCGATGCGATCGGGGTTGCGCACAAATCCCTGCGGTGCGGTGATCTCGATCGCGTAATAGTTCTCGTTTGGCGCGAGTTCGAGCGAGGCGCTTCCGTTCGCATCGGTGGTGATGGTGCCCACGAGGTTGTCGTTGCTCGCCAGATGAATCTCGTACACCGCTCCCTCAAGCGAGTATGCGCTGTTGGCATTGCTGAGCTCGGCTTGCATCGAGGTTTTGGTGAAGTTCACGCGGACCGAGGGGCAGTAGATGACATACAGCATGTTCTGTCGGTTGTTGCCCGCCGCCGAAACAACGTAGTTGTATCGACGCGCCGTGTTGACCGGTGCTGTGAGCGTTCCTGCCTGCGCGCCATCGTAGAGGTAGCGCGCTGCGGCGATGCAGCGGTCTTTGCTCTCGGTGCCGCCCCAATAGCCCTGGGCATGCGCGCCGGCATAGTTGATGTAGCTGTAGTTGCCGTCGCGGTCGCAGGTGCCGTTGAGCATGTAGATGGCGATCTGCGTGGCCGCACGGGCCTCGTCGGCGCTCAGGGTCACGCCGCCGATGGTCGTGTTGTTGGGGTAGCCATGGTAGGTCACCGCGGCGTAGACGTCGTTCACCCAACTCCAACCGCGGTTGTACAGCGTAAAGCCCGCGCCAACGGTCGACGGTCCCACCGATTCGGCGTTCAGGCAGTACGCGACGGTTCCGTCTTGCGCTTCGTACGTACCCATGTTGGCATAGGGTCCAAGGCTTCTCGTGGCCGTGCGGAACCCCATGGGCTCCCAGCCGTCCTCTGCATAGGCGGAGCGTGGCATGCAGCCCGATAGCGCACCGAGCACGCTTGATGCCATGAGCACCACCGACATGGCGAGTGCGACGGCCCTGTGGATCGTTTTGATACGGTGATGTGACACGGATCCTCCTTTCCCCGAGGGGAGAGGAGGATACCGCGGGCGATTCGAGGGTTTGCGCGCGTTGTCTTGCAGATGTCTGACAGCTATCTCACCACGGATGCAGCCGATTCTATCCATGCTGCTACCACGAGGTGTTCGCATGGAGGTTTATGCGGGGTTCCAAGGCTCTCTCGCGTGAAGACCACGAAGTCAACAGGTTTCGTCGTTCGCGGTATGTCCTTCGCGTTTCAGCGTGCGGACAATCACTTCGGAGAAAAATAAAAAATGTGTTGACTTGCCCCGCGGACGCGGGTTATTATTTCCGAGTGCGATGGACCTGTAGCTCAGTTGGTTAGAGCGTCCGGCTGATAACCGGGAGGTCACAAGTTCGAATCTTGTCAGGTCCACCATTCTTTCGCAATAAACACCCCAGCGAGAGCCGAGTCGCCGCTGGGGTGTTTATTCCTACAGTGGGGGTTTAGCTCAGCTGGGAGAGCGCGGGCTTTGCAAGCCTGAGGTCAGGGGTTCGATCCCCCTAACCTCCACCATCGAATCTTCGAGCCTCGCCATCGCGGGGCTCTTTTCATTTGCAAATCCAGGGTTCTTGGATCAGTGAGCAAGGTGTGTGAGCGCGCTACATCGAATAGTGGCCGAGCTCGATGAATGTCCGCTTGGATTCGGTCACGCTGGCGCGCGTCACGTCGAGATGCCGCAGTGCAAGCGAGGTGAAGAGCACATCCACGATGAGCATCTGCACGATGAGGCCGGTTTGGCTTGCCAGGCGCAGCTTGCTTTCCACGCACGAGGTGAGCAGCAAGCACGTTGCCTTCTTGGCCATGCCCCCCATGCCGCGCTGGGTGATCAGAATCACATCGCATCCGCGCTTCCGGGCAATATTGATGAGCTGCTCGTTCTCAATCGAGCGGCCGAGCACCGTGAAGCACACCAGCACATCGCCCGGTTTGATGTTGAGGATGGCTTCGAGCTGAAGATGGAAGTCCTCGTAGTACACCGTGGGGATATCGAGGCGCATGAGCTTGATGGAAAACGATCGCGCAACCGTGCCCGAAGCTCCAAGGCCCGCGAGATACAGCTTGTGACCCGAGGTGTATGCCTCGTCGATGAGCTCGACGGCGCGCTCGAGCTCCTTGTGATCGAGCACGTTGCCGGTGCTTTCGAGCGAGCTGATCGTGTAGGACGTGAGCTTGCTCGCGACGGTGGCCGGCGTATCGTCGGGCCGGATGTCGGCCAGATCGAGTCCGGCATGCTCGCGCACGGCATTCGCCGCCGAAAGCGAGATTTTAAAGTCGCGGTATCCCGTCGCCCCCATCGTGCGGGCAAAGCGAACGATGGTCGCCTCGCTTACGTTGCACGCGCTCGCGAGTTCTTCCGTCGACATCGAGGGGACATCATAGCGATGGTCGAGAATGTATTCACCGATGGCGTGGTAGGCACCGGTAAGGGTGGGCAGTGAGCCTTCGATCATCGAGATGACGTTCTGCTTGGCCACGTGCAACCCCTCTCTAGCTCGGTTCGTTTCTATAAGTGTAAAAGGTTTACGACACCGCCGGCCTTCTCTTTTTCTTCAACGCCGCATCCATTCGATACATGCGTACGTTTCACCAGTTCACAGGCGTGGTACACCGCTGGAAGTATCGCGCTGCCCGCCTCACGCGATCCAAAAAGTGCGCTCACGGCCGCAAAAAGGCCGTTCACGGAAATTTTGTTACATCTAGATACTAAGTTACGAAACTTTCCTACAAGTGTGCGTATTATGGTGACACGTTCCGTAGTCAGACGAAGGGAGTTCGTGTGAACGACAAGCTGAAGATCGCCGTTGTCGGAGCCGGTATCTACGGTAGAAACCATCTCAACGGTTACACGTGGAATCCGCGTTCCGAGCTTGTGGCTGTCTGCGATCTTTCCGAGAAGATCCGCCAGCAGGTCGAGGCCGAGTATGGCGTCAAGGCATATGCCGATCTTGACGAGCTGCTCTCCACCGAAGACGTCGACGCTGTCTCGGTTGCCACCCCCGATCCCTATCACAAGGACCCGGTCCTCACCGCCATCAAGCACGGCAAGGACGTGCTGGTCGAGAAGCCGCTGGCCACCACGTCGGCCGATGCGCACGAGATCATCGATGCCGCCGAGAAGGCCGGCGTGCGCGTGATGGTCGACTACCACAAGCGCTGGGACCCCGCGTCCATCGCCGTGAAGAACAAGCTCGCCGAAGAGGGCACCGGCGCTCCGCTGCGCGGCTACATGCGCATGGACGACATCATCGACGTCCCCACCAACTGGCTCAACTGGGCGCATGCCTCTAGCCCCGTGCACTTCCTGGGCACTCATTGCTACGACCTCATCCGCTGGTACATGGGCTGCGAGGTCACCGAGGTCTACGCGCGCGGCCACAAGGGCCTGCTCGAGTCCATGGGCGTCGACACCTACGACACCGTGACCGCCATGCTCCAGTTTGAAAACGGTTGCACCTGGACGGTCGAGAACTCCTGGATCGTTCCCAACGGCTTTGCCAAGGCCGACGATTCCTGCACGCACATCATGTGCGAGAACGCACTCATCCGCGTCGACTCCCAGCGTCGCGGTGTCGAATTCTTCGACAGCCAGAAGGGTTACACCCCCAACATCTGCTTCATGCAGGACAACGGCGGGCGTCTCGCCGGCTTTGGCATCGACCCCATGCGCGATTTCGTCGACTGCATCCAGACGGGCAAGCCGTTCCTCGCCGGCCTCACCGACGGTCTCCACGCCGAGCTCATCGCCGAGGCGGTTACCAAGAGCGTCGAGACTCACGAGGCCGTGAAGCTCACGTACTAAGTGGTTCTGATCGACCGCGCGGCAGGTGGGGAGACGGCGTGGCACCCTGCGGCACCGTCCCCCAGCCGACAGGGTTGTTACACCGGCCGTCTTCTCACGTGTCGCGTTTGGTCGAGCGGTATCTTGTCGTTGTAGGCAATAGGTAAGAAGGAAAGGAAGGGTGCTTATGTCTACTATGAAGATGGTTCGCGTCGACTACCGCCTCGTCCACGGTCAGATTGTGGCAAAGTGGATCAAGTTTCGCCCGGTAGACCGCTTGATTCTCGTCGATGACACGCTCATCAACGATGACTTCATGGCGGACATCTATCGAATGTCAGCCGGCGATAAGGAAGTCGACATCACCACCGTCGCCGACATCCAGCAAGCGCTCGATCGCAAAGACGACAACGTGATGCTCATCTTCAAGGATGTCGACAGCGCGTATCAGGCGTTCAAGAACGGTATCGCCATCCCCGAGCTCAATGTGGGCGCCGTGCAGTCGGCACCCAATCGCAAGAACGCGATGCAGGGCGTTGCGCTCTCGCCGGAGGAGTACGACAAGCTGGCCGAGATCAAGGCTTCAGGTATCAACGTCTACCTGCAGCCCATCCCCGAAACCTCGGCAAACAGCCTCGAATCCGTTGAGGGCAAGGTTAAATAGGCAGGAAACTGCAGGTTAGAGAGAGGAGAGTCCTTATGGAAGGCGCACAGCTTATTCTCATGGCGGTTGCTATGGGCGTGCTGTACTGGCTTGCGCGAGGCATGATCGGCGGCTACTTCGCCCTGTTCTTCTTCGCGAGCCCCATCTTCGTGGGCGTCGTTGCCGGCGCTATCTACGGTGATGTCGTCCAGGGCCTCATCATCGGCGGCGGTATCGCGGCCGTGTTCGCCGGTATCATCGCACCCGGCGGCAATCTACCCACCGACTCGGCGCTCGCTGCGACGACGGTGATTCCCATCGCGTTGGCAACCGGTCTTTCCGTCGAGCAGGCTATCGCGTTCGCGGTGCCCATGGGCCTCGTTGGCTCGCTTGTCACCACGCTTCGCCGTTTCGTGAACATCATCTTCGTGCACCGCGCCGATGCTGCGGTTGCCAAGGGTGATACCGCCGAGCTCTCGCGCTGCGCGCTCATCTATCCGCCCATCATCGAGCTCCCCATCCTGTTCCTGCCGGTCTTCATCGTCGTGATGTTCGGCCAGGATGCCATGCTCGCCTTCATGAACGTCGTGCCCGATTGGGTCATGCAGGGTCTCTCCGTTGCCGGCGGCGTCATGCCCGCCATCGGCTTCGCTCTCATCATGAACATGATCGGCCAGCCCAAGATGCTGCCCTACACCATCATCGGCTTCATCATGGTTCAGTGCCTGTCGCTCAACAACATCACCGCCGGTCTCGTGGCCGGATGCGTGGCCGTTCTGGTAGTCATGGCAAAGCGCGACGCTCAGAAGGAGGCGTAACAAATGGCTGAAGATACCAAGCGCATCTCCCTTACTACGGCAGATGTCAACAAGGTCATCGCTCGCTGGTACATCAACTGCGAGATCTCGCTCAACTTCGAGCGTATGCAGTCCATCGCGTTTACCGACGCGCTCCTGCCCGCGCTCAAGAAGCTCTATCCCAACAAGGATGATCTCAAAGACGCCATGACGCGTCACATGGAGCTCTTCAACACCAACGCCACCGCCGGCGGCCTTATTCTCGGTACCGTCCTGGCGATGGAGGAGGAGAAGGCCAACAACATCGACGCCATCCCCGGCGAATCGATCATCGCGGTCAAGACCGGCCTCATGGGCCCCTGCGCCGCATTCGGCGACTCGTTCTCTGCGGGCACCATCACCACGCTGTTCATCCTCGCTGCATGCTCGCTGGCACAGCAGGGCAACTTCCTCGGCGTGCTCGTGCTGTTCCTCGGCACGATGGTGACGCTCTGCGAGCTCATCCTTACCACGAAGCTCACCTACAAGCAGGGACGCTCCGCCATCAAGAACGTGCTCGGTTCGGCGCTCATGAACTCCGTGACCGAGGGCGCCAACATCCTCGGCATGACGATGATGGGCGTGCTCACCTCCTCGATGGTGTCGCTGTCGCTGGCGCTGCAGGTGACCTCCGGTGAATCGACGATGATCATTCAGGACCAGCTGGACACGCTCATGCCCGGCTTGCTCCAGATTGCCGTCTTGTTCACCTACTACCTGCTCATCAGCAAGAAGAACGTGAGCATCGTCAAGCTCGTGCTCGGCACCCTGGTGGTCGCACTCGTGCTCGCCTTCTTTGGCATCGTCTAAGTCGCATGTGCGTCTGCGCTGCGCGCGATGCGGTCGCGCGCAGCGCATCGGCGCATGGCAGCCAGCCCCGCGCCGGCGCCATGCGCCTTTTTATTTCCTGCAACACTCGCAAAACAAGGAGTCTGTTATGAAAGGCATCGTTTTAGTAAGCCACGGGCATCTTGCTGAGGGCATGCTCGACGCCGTCAAGATGTTCGCCGGCGAACCCGAGCAGATCGAGGCGCTCGGCTTCATGCCTGGCCAGGAGATGGGTGAGTTCGCGTTGGCGCTCAAGCAGGCGGTCGAGCATGTCGACACCGGCGACGGCGTCGTGGTCTTCTGCGACCTGCTGTTTGGCTCGCCGTGCAATTGCTCGGGTATGCTTCTGCGCGATCCCGAGAGCCTTGATCGGGTGCAGGTGGTCACCGGTGTGAACTTGCCCATGGTGATCGAATACGTGACTGCGCGCGGTTTTGGCATGGATGTCGAGACGCTCATCCAAACCGGCCGCGACGGCATCACCGATTACAACGAGCTACATCGCGCGCGCATGGCGAAGGCGTAGCGCTCCATGGACGAGAACGACATCAGAGAGCTGCTTTTGGGGCATGGCATCGATTTTGCCCATCACGCGACGCTGCTCGCCACGCTCAAGCCAACCGTTGGGGCATATAACAACGGTATGGGCGACTATATGAACACGATGCGCGAGCACGTACTACATCTCAACAGCTCGGGTATCGCCATCATCCCCATCGACGACCGGCGCGGCAAGATGCTCGCCGACGAGCTGCTATTCATTCCCAACGAGAAGATCACGCAGCTCAAGATGAACATGAAGCTCCTGAGCCTCACGTTCACCATCGAGACCGATGCCGGAGAGCTCGTCTACAAGGTGCGGCGTAGCGTGTTGGGAGCTCCGTGGCACAAAGAGAACCTCGCGTTCATCTTGCTGCGTGCCGGCGCAGGCGATGTGCAGGATGTCGAGGCGGCTGCCGCGGAGATGGAGGCGGCTGCGAGCGCGCCCGCGGAAGACGAGGCTCCCTCCGGCACGGATGCGTAGCCTTTGTTACCATAGGCTCCGAAGGCACGTGTAGATCGAGCGGAGCGGAGGCGCGCATGACGCGCGACGAGGCGTTGCAGGTACTTGGATTGAAACAGGGCGCATCTCCTGATGAGGTGCGCCTTGCCTATCGCGAGCTCGCTCAGATGCTCCATCCCGATAAATTCGGCGACAACAAGAAGCTGCGTGCCCGTGCTGAACAGCAGATGCGCATCATGAACGAAGCGCGCGACGTGCTGCTTAAAGGAGTGTCGGCCTCATCGAGGCGATCGGGCGGCGCCCGCACGGCAGCTTCAACGCCTGCCCAAATCGCCTTCGAGGCCGAGGCCCGTGCTCACGCTGCGGAAACCGCGCGCCTCGCTGTGGTGGCGCAGGCCCGCACGCTCCGCGAACGCCGAAACGGCATGACGGGGATGATCGTCGTCGCCGCGCTCGCGCTGGTGGTTACCTGGCGCATGAGCGGGCTGGTGGGAAGCATCGTCTCGTCGGTTGCGCTCATAGTGACCGTGTGGGGCATCTTCGACGTGGTGACGTTGTCGAATCAGGCGAAGGTGCTCGCCCACCGTGCGCGCGAGCTGCAGCGCCAGCGCGACGATGCGCTCGATATCGCCCGCCGTGCACGCGAGCTCTGAGACTGCATATCACGCCGACGACCGCCCGCCGCCCTGCGCGGGCCGCCGTGCTAGAATGACCCTGCATCGTATGGAAGGGGTTCTCGACATGAGCAATGCGCAGCAGCATACGGGCGCGGTGTCGCCCGAGCTCGATGAGATGGTGTGCGACCTCATCGGCTTCATGCTCGACGAGCTTGCCGAGGGCCGCGATCCCGGCGTGGTGGTCTGTGCCGAGGATGCAGCGTCCGGCCGCATTGAGGCTGCGTTTTCCGATGATGGCGAGGAGGCCTGCCTGGAGGCCGCGCAAGCGTTTATCGTGCAGAACGCCAAGGGTGCTCCCGCCGATGGTATGGGCAAGATGGATCGGTACGCCATCGCATACGCCGGCGCGGTCGAAGTTGAGGGTGCCTATCACGATGCCGTGCTCGTGAGCTTTTTTGAGCGCGCGTTGCCGGTGGGGTATTCGGCATACGTGCTTTTTGAGAATGCAGGCGGCGGGGATGCGTTCGGGTGGGCCGATCCCGAGCCTGCCGGCGAGGAGCCACCGCTCATCTAACGGGTGCGCCCACAGCGTGGATTTCTAGCGATACAGAGCGCTTGCAGAGCAAACGCTGCCGCTTACCTCTTTTTCGTTTACTATAATGGCTGTTTGCGCTACGGGATGCCTGCGCGTCGCGTGCATCACCAGCATAGGCACCATCCGACATATATCTATGAAGCCAAAACCGCGCCGTCGGAGTCGCTTCGCGCGGCGCGTAAAACGAATAGGGGAGCAGAACATCATGCGCGTTGAGAATCTCAGGAACATCGCGATCATCGCACACGTCGACCACGGTAAGACCACGCTTGTCGACAAGCTGCTGCGCGCCACGGACGCCTTCCGTGCCAACCAGCAGGTCGAGGAGCGCGTGCTCGATTCCAACGATCAGGAGCGCGAGCGCGGCATCACCATTCTCGCGAAGAACTGCTCCATCGAGTACAAAGGCGTCAAGATCAACGTGATCGACACCCCCGGCCACGCCGACTTCGGCGGCGAGGTGGAGCGCGTGCTCAAGATGGCCGATGGCGCCCTGTTGCTCGTCGACGCGTTCGAAGGCCCCATGCCCCAGACCCGTTTCGTGCTCTCCCATGCCATCGCCACTGGCTTGCGCGTCATGATCGTGATCAACAAGATCGATCGCCCGGGTGCCGATCCCGAGCGCGCGTACAACGACTGCCTCGATCTCATGGCTGATCTTGGTGCCAACGACGAGCAGCTCGAGTTCGCCATGGAGCATGTGGTGTACGCGAGCGCGGTGAACGGATACGCGCGCTACCAGCCCGATGACGACAACCAGGATATGTATCCGCTGCTCGACATGATTCTCGCCGACATGCCCGCGCCGGAGGTCGATGAAGCCGCCCCGCTCGCCATGCAGTGCGTGACCATCGACCACTCGAGCTACGTCGGCCGCATCGGCATCGGCCGCATCTACTCCGGCACCCTGCACGCCGGCGACAAGATTCTGGTGGTTAAAAACGACGGCAGCTCGAGCGTGCAGACCGTCAAGCAGCTCTTCACGTTCGACTATCTCGGCCGCACCGAGTGCAGCGAGGTGCAGGCGGGCGATATCGCCGCCGTGGTGGGTATCGACCACACCGATATCGGCGATGTGTACACCGACCCCGATGCTCCGGTGCACCTCGATCCCATCGAGATTGATCCTCCTACGCTGTCCATTGTGTTCGAGGCATCGACTTCGCCGCTCGTGGGTCGCGATGGCGACATCGTGGGCGCGCGCCAGCTCAAGGAGCGCCTGGCCCAGGAGGCCGAGAACAACGTGACCATGAAGATCGAGGAGCTCGAGGATAAGAGCGGCGTCGAGGTTTCCGGCCGCGGCATCCTGCATCTTTCGGTGCTCATGGAGACCATGCGCCGCGAGGGCTACGAGTTCCAGGTGGGGCGTCCGCGCGTCCTCATCAAGAAGGACGAGAACGGCAACCGCATGGAGCCGGTCGAGCAGGCCGTGGTGGAGTGCCCCGATGAGTACTCGGGCAAGGTCATCGAGATCTTCGGCAACGCGGGCGGCACCATGACCAACATGCACGCCGGCAACACCGTGACGCATATCGAGTTCAAGATCCCCACGCGCGGCATCATGGGTCTCAAGAATCGCATTCTGAACGTTACCCACGGCGAGGGCGTGTTCTACCACACGTTCTTGGAATACGGCCCGTACGCCGGCGAGCTCGGCCAGCGCAACAACGGCGCCATGATCTCCATGACCACCGAGAAAGCGGTGGCGTATGCGCTCGGTACGCTGCAGGAGCGCGGGCAGCTCTTCGTGGAGCCGGGCACCGAGTGCTATGAGGGCATGCTCGTGGGCGAGCGCAACAAGCCGGGCGATATGGTGGTGAACATCGCGCGCACCAAGAACCTCGGCAACCAGCGCTCCTCGACCGCCGACATCGCCGTGCAGCTCACGCCGCCGCGTACCTTCACGCTCGAGGAGGCGCTCGAGTACATCGCCGATGATGAGCTCGTAGAGGTCACGCCCAAGAACATCCGCCTGCGCAAGCGCATCCTGGATGCCACGGCGCGCAAGAAAGCCGCCGTTCGCGCGGGCCAGGTGAACAAGTAGCGCTCACTCTGTCGGCGAGCGGCTGCCAGCAGTCGCATTTCAGAACAATCGCGGCACCAAATAGTGCTTCGTGAACCATTAAGGGGCCCATTTGAGGCCCCTTAATGGTTCGATAGGCACCATCTCTTTACAAAAGGGATGGGGGATACGGGATTCGCGGAGGTTTTTTCGCGGTTGAGCGGTAATCGCTCGCTACGAGCGTCTCGGGCGTCACGCCGGCGAGCGAGAGCAGCCACGCAAGACGTCCGGGCCGCCAGACATCGTTCATGGTGAACCGGACGACGGGCATGCCGAGCATCGTGATCCGTGATTCTCGCTGACGTTCGGCAACGAGCTTCTCAACCGTTGTGCAGCCGCCAAGCATCTGCTTGTTTTGATATTTTTCGAGTCCATCGAGCTCGCCAAGTACCACGCGCTCTGTAACCAGGTGAAAAGAGAAATCGGCCCGCATAGTGCGCAGGAGATTGTCGGGGCGAGGATACGTAGCCTGGATGGTTGTTGGGACTATACCGGCTTCGATCATGATGGCTCGTGCAATCGATTCGCCCCCGCTTTCCGCTCTGCCGTCTGCCCATGATGCGCATGCGCGCGCCTGCATGCATCCCCTTTTGCCGCGCATCATGAGAAGGACCATCTCCTCAAGGAGCTCGCGTTCGACATCGAGCATGCCAAGCAGACCGTCGGCGATGGCGAGGCCGTTGGGAAACGACGTCTGCGCCATGCAATCGATCGCCGTCTGGACAAGCGGCGTAACGTTGATGTCGTCGATCGCTTCATGTTCGATGCGCTTGTAGCGATGACGGTGCACATACGGATTGCTGCGGGTTGGTGCATCCTGGCTCGTACAGACGTGTATCGGGGTGAGCAGGCGATGCGACACCGGGAGCTCATGGATCAGGGCAGCGCTGAACGAGCAAAAGACCCAATTCGGGTGTTCGCGCGCGAGCGTGCGCAACACCCAGCGCATGCGCTCCTGATGCGGCAGCGTGTTCCATAGCGAGCGCAGGGCGAAGAGGTGCGGATGTGGCTCTACGACTTCGCCGCATGCGACGAGTCGTTTCAGACAGCGCCTTCCTGAGGGGTCGGGGGCGACAAGGCACCGCCGGGTTTCATGGCATGCGACGAGTAGCCCGTGCATGCGGGCTCGTTGGCGTGACGACCGCTGTGCTCCCGATGCTCTGCTCATCCTGCATTCTCCCGCCCGCTCTCGCCTGCGCACCGCCTACGCCCATGCACTGCGCTCCCTGTTGTGCATAGCTGCGAACTACGTGAAAACCACCGTAGCAAGGTGCATCTCACAGAACTAGAGGGGTGAGATTCCAGAACATCTCACAAGCGTCTAACAAGGCAGGTAGCGGACGGCGAATTGGGGTAGGAGACTACGCGATAGCGAGAAAAGAAATTTCCCGGCCGCTGGACGGCACGGTTTACCGGGCGAACGGTTACGCATGCGAATTTCCCGTACGTGACCTGTCGGTGGCGATGGTTTCACCGCGAATACTCACGGCTCTATGACGCGCTCCTGATTGTCCCTTTACATCGCCGCGCTATCACGGCGGGATATCGCCGCTGCGCTTTACCGTACGCTCAAGACAAGCTGAAGGTCCCCTTGAAAGGGCATGACAATCGCTCACTATCCTTTCTTTCGAATGATCCTGTTCGTTGGCGACAGCTATGGAGAGACGGAGCGGGCATGTCACATTTGTTGTGTTGGTTCAAGGAGCGGCTTCGTTTGATAACGAACGCATTGATGCGCGTGCATGTGTGGAGCGCCGTTGGTCGCATCGCGGCCGTTGCCGTGCTTGCTGCAACGTCGCTTGCGCTTTCGCCAGCGGTTGCGGCGGTGGCGGAGCAGACGCCGGCGGACAGCGCCGCCGCCATGCGCACGGTGGAGCAATATTCAATCGGCGTGATGAGCGACCCGCACTATTTCCCCGCCGAGTACCAGGGTACGCGCGCGGAGGACTACCAGAACCAGATCTCGGGCGATCTGCGCCTCATGGGCGAGAACGGCGCGCTTACCGAAGGCGCGGTCGATCAGATGCTGGCCGATGATGCCGATGGGTCGCGCGAGCTGCCGAGCGTCCTCCTCGTGACGGGCGACCTCTCGAGTGAGGGCGAGAAGGCGAGCCACGAGGGCTTCGCAGAGCAGATGGCGCGTCTCCAGGAGGCGGGCGTCACGGTGCTCGTGATTCCGGGCAACCATGACCTCTACAACGACAGCGCCATGACGTTCCAAAACGATACACAGGTGCGCGATAACGGCACGGGCAGCCTCTACACCACGGAGGCTGACTTCCGCGAGATCTACGCGAGCATGGGCTATGACGCCGAGGCCACGATCGAGGCGTCGAACGGCACGATCGCGGGCATCGACTACTACGCCGAAGACCTGGGTGATGACGGTATCGCAGACTGCCAGGGCGGGCTCTCCTATGTTGCCAAGACCTCCTCGGGCGTCGCGTTCATGATGATCGATACCGAGGTTTACACTGCCGACTTCAACGGCCAGGGCAAGGCCGCCGGAAGCGGTGGCGGCATGATGTCGGACGCGTTGCTCGCATGGGTCAAGGCCGAGGCCGCAGAGCTCACAGGGGAGGGCTACACCATCATTGCGGGCGTGCATCACCCGGTTCTCAACCACCAGGGTACGGCCGAGACTGAGTTCATCACCGATCGCATCGACATCCAGGGTGGCGAGGGTACAGCCGTCAAGGACAACACGAACGCCATTGCCACCCAGCTCGCAAACGCGGGTATCCACTACGTCTTCTCCGGTCACATGCATGAGAACGACGTGGCGAGTTACACCACCGCGGCGGGCAACGTGATCTATGACATCGAGACGGGTGGCCTGTGCGCCTATCCTGCTCCGTACCACTACGCGAACATCTCTGCTACGGGCGAGGGCGAGCTCGCGCTCGATCTCTGGTCGATCAGCGTTGAGCAGGCGGCCATGAACGCGCGTCTCGACGCGCCGAATGGCAGCGTCACGGATACCGATATGGTTGACGTGCAGGAGTACATGACGAACGCCATGTACGGTGACAAAAACGATGAGGGCGAGTCATTTATCACGCGTCTTGTCATGCGCTATGCGGCGCGCTACCTCGACCAGCTCGTGGACATCCCCGCGGCGCTCCAAAACATTGCCGGTCTCGACCTCTACGACACGCTCTTCGATGCGCTCCCCGGGCTTTTGGGCAGCGGCACGACGGTCGATCTCGACAGCCTGGGTTCGATCTATATTTCCTGGAACGATACGGGCGAGTTCAACACCTCCGGCGTGAATCTCGACCCCTCGGGCGCGGCGGGTCTGCTGTCCAGTTTCACCATTCGCAACGAGGACATCCAGGAGGAGGTCGCGAGCGTTCTCGACCAGATCGAGGCGAACTACATTGCCAATGGTCGGCTCGAGCAGGAGATCTGCGACCTGCTTGAGAATGTGGGCGACGTCAACCTGCTCAATCCCGACAACCCTGACGAGACGCCGTTCTTGGGCGAGAGCTATACGCTTCGTCAGCTTCTGCGTGACATGTTCCAGCGCCACAATTCGGGGCAGGACAAGGAGCCGATGTCTGACAATATGCGCCGCGCACTCGAGAACCTTGCGTCGAGCCCGCTGCTTCAGAACAAGGTGGAGCAGGTTTTGGACCAGGTGCTCTTCCCGCTCATCAACGAGGTGCTCCAGAACACAACCATCGATGTGAACAATCTCTTCGGGCGCAACACCCTGTGGCACACCGCCGTGCAGGCGCTGCTGGGTAGCGACAACCCTTCGATTGCAACGGTGCTCGACAAGTTCGGTCTCGATCTCACCGGAGAGGGCGGCCTGCTCGACGGGCTTATCGACCAATACCTCACCGACAGCGTATACAACCAGATCGGCGGCCTCGCCTCCTCGATGATACGAGGCTTTGCGACCGACGCAGACACGCTCGACGACGTGGTCGATGGTGCCGCGGTCCAGCTCAAGGCAAGCATGAACCCCGAGCCGCACCCCACCGTCGAGAACGGGGCGCTTCCCGATCAGGTGTCGATGTCGCTCGACGCCGATGGCGGCGCCAGCTCGCGCAACTTTAGCTGGTACACCGCGACGGATGTCGAGGGCTCGGATGTGCAGGTGATTGCAGCGAAGGGCATCGCCGATGCGTCAGCTGCCGAGAAGGCCATGGACGCCGGCGAAGACGTAATCACCGCGAGCGGCAACACGGTGGTTGCCAACAAGGCCAAGGTAACCCTCAACCTCATACTCATCACCAATTACGAGATCGTGCAGGAGCATCGGCATACCGCGACAATCACGGTGCCTGCGGGCGATTTCTACTACCGCGTGGGCTCCGCAGCCGATAGCTACTGGAGCGATCCGGTGCGTGTCGACGGTGATGCAGCGGACCCCGCCGAGGGCTACACCGCGATCGTGGTTGCCGACTCGCAGGGAGCCTCCGAGGCTGATTACGATGCCTACGAGCAGGTGCTCGCCGCAGCCGAGGGCGGCGTGGATGGCGAGGCCTTCGCGCTGCACCTGGGCGACATGGTGGACGACGGCTCCAACGAGAACTACTGGAGCTGGCTCATGGACACCGATGCCTCCCGTGCGGTGGCAACGATGCCGGTCGCTGGCAATCACGAGGCGCGCCAGGATGACGAACGGCTTGCGAACGCCGTCGCCGCGCACTACAACGTGGATATCCCCGAGCAGGATACCTCGACCGGAATCTATTACTCGTTTGTCATGGGCGATGTGACCTACATCGTGCTCAACACCAACGACGGCGACGCTGCGGTAAGCGATGCCCAGCAGCAGTGGGCTGCAGGCGTGGCCGACGCCGCCGAGACCACGTGGAAGGTGCTCGTCACGCACAAGGCTCCCTACTCCAAGGGTTCGCATCAGAACGATTCCGATGTTGTGGCGCTGCGCGGTTGGCTCAACACCTTCTGCACGCAGCACGGCATCGACCTCGTGCTCTCCGGTCACGATCATACCTACATGCGCACCCCGTCGCTCACGAACGGCACCGAGGCCAGCGTGACCACCAAAACCGTGACGGATAGCGCGGGCAACCGCTACGAAGCCCAGGTAAACCCTGCTGGCACTACGTTCGTGATCCCCTCGACCTCCGGCTCCAAGTACTACGATATCGTGGAGAACGACCTGCCGTGCGCGGTCTCATGGCAGGAGTACCAGCCCGTGTGGTCGACACTTGAGATCGACGGCGACACGCTGTTCTGGCGGAGCTATGCCTACGATGCCTCGTCGGGCGAGAGCACGTGCATCGACTCCTTTGCCATTACCAAAGACAACAACCTCAGCCCTGCCGAGAAGGTCATGGGCATGATCGATGCGCTGCCGGATCCGAATGCCGGCTCGGAGGCGATTCTCGCGGCCCAGGCGGACGTCGAGGCGGCGCGTGCGGCCTACGAGGAGCTTGAGGGCGCGGATCAGGCGCAGGTGAGCAACCTCTCCAAGCTTGAACAGCTCGAGCAGCTGATCAAGGTGTACCGGGACATCGCTGGCAAGGAGATCGTCGATCTTTCGACCGGGATCTACTACGACGGCCAGGATAACGACGAGGACCAGCGCCGCGCCGCCTTCAAGGAGGCCATCGCCAACCCGAACGTCGGCACGATCATCCTGCCCGGCGACTACTCGACGGCGATCGGCACCTACAGCGGAAACACGCTCAACAATCAGTACTATACCGTCGACCATAACGTGGTGATCAAGGCGGCTGCCGGCAGCCAGGGCTTCGCCGACCTGCGTCGCTGCGGCTTCATCGTGACGAACGGCGCGACGCTCGTGCTCGAGGACGTGAAGCTCCAGGCTTGGCAGAAGAAGCCTTTCTTCGGCAACACCACGCCCATGAACATGATTCGCGTGGAGAACGGCACGCTCGTCGCGAACGGCAACACGTCGGTGCTCGTAAACCGCGACAACGGTTCCACGGACGGCTTCAAGGACGAGAGCTGGCGCGGCCATGCGATCATCGTGGGCAATCCCGACAACTCGTCCGTTGTTGGCGACCGCGCCGTGTATCTCAACACCACCGGGACCATTTCCGGCCTGCGCGACTCGGTCGTGCAGCATTCCGAGAGCTCGAGCGCGAACGATGCCGTCCATATCACCGGAGGCACCTACAACACCATCTACACTGGCAACAGCTCGGTGAATCTGTCCTGCCAGCTCGAGATCGATGGCGGAACCTTTACCAAGGTCACGTCCTACGGCGACCTCGTTGTGGGCGGCGGCGCGTTCAACGGGGCAAGCGTCGATTACCCCATCTGGATGGGAGACGATGCGGACCTCTATGTCGAGAGCGCCGGTTCCTTCGAGGCGGGAACCTCGGGCAGGGTGTTCCACGTTGCAGGGGAGCTGCATATCACCAGCGACGCGCTCGGCAAGCTGGGGGATGGGCTCGGCCTAGACATCGCCGCCGGCAACGTGAGCGCTGCCGGCTGGCCGCTCACCGCCGCGGCGGCTGGCCTCGGTGAGACCGATGAGGGCACCATCTACGCCGTTGGCCAGCAGATCACCACGCTGCCCGGCATGGCTGCCAACCAGCATGGCGCGCTTGACACCGCGCACGACGGCTCGGCCCTCACGGCCACGGCCTCTCTTGCGCCAAGCCAGACCGCCTATGCCTACGCGCGGTACCATGTCATGTCCGGCAGCGCGCTCATGGGGTACGTCGATGGCAACACGGATGCTATCTATGCCTATAGCGGCTATACGATGCTCTCCAATCCGAGCGCGAGCATCAGCCTGATGGCGAATCCGGGCGCCATCGTTGCATGGGATGAGAGCGAGCCGCCGACGGTCGACCTCACGGCAACCATCGAGCCCCATGACGCGACCAGCCTCATCACGTGGGAGTCGAGCGACGAGGACGTCGCGACCGTGGACGATGCCGGCCATGTGACATTCAAAACCGCAGGTCAGGTGACCATCACCGCGACACATGCGACAACCGGTGCCAAGGCGACGATCGTGCTTATGGCTGTTGCGCCCGCGGTAACCGGCAGCGACACCTACGGTGCGGACGTCGAGGGCGGGCTGCGCTACGGGTTCGAACTCAAGGCGGGCGATTTCACGCTCGATACGCTGCCTGCGGGCTATACCGTCGCGTGGTCGCTCAACGATGGCGCGGCCGCTACGGTGACGCCCGGTGCCAACCCGCTTGCGGCGACGCTTGCGCGTACAGAAGACGGCGCGTCGACGGTGACGATCACGGCAACCCTTATGAAGGACGATCAGCCTACGGGCATCGCGGCGAGCAAGCAGGTTGCCATCGAAGGGGTGCCGGTCGAGCTGCAGCAGCTCACGGTGACGCCCGACGAGGGCAACACGGGCTTCACCTACGACGGCTCGGCAAAGGCGTTCGGCTTTACGGTGGCACCTGAGGGCGTTGCTGCGGATAGCTTCACGGTTGAATACCGCGCGGCAGATGCGGCGGAGACCGACTCTTGGTCCGGTGAGGCCCCGGTGAACGCCGGCACCTACGACGTTCGCGTGACACGTGCCGCGGACGACACCTACGAGGCGTACTCCCAGGTGTTCGAAGAGGGTCTCGTCATTGCCAAGGCTACCTACACGGCGCCCGATATCCGCTACGCGTCTGGCGAGACCACAGGTAGCGTGCGTATCATCTTGCAGAACGGCAACGCCGACATGTACTACTGGAGCGAGAGCGACGATTTGAGCGACGCGCTCGAGGCCGAGAACAACGAGTTTGAGGTGGACCGCGCCGGGACGTTCTATATCTTCGCTCCTGCCGACGAGAACCATAACGCTAGCGAGGTCAAGACGGCCGGGGTGATCAAGGTCACCTTTGATGACGGCGATGGCATCGAAGGGGAAGAGACCGAGGGCGCCGTCTTCACCGACGGGGCGACCGACGTGCTCATGGCGCCCGGCCAGGCTCTGCGTTCCTGGGGCGGCATGCCCGAGGTTTCATGGGAGGGTCATGAGCTCGTGGGCTGGACCGCACCAGATGGCAGCACGGTAACCGACCTCACCGCGATTCACGAGAGCATGACGCTGGCCGCTCAGTGGAACCCGCCGGCACCCGAGCCCGGACCGGTGGTGCCCACAGCGCCTGACGCCAGCACGGTCGCCCAGCTGCCGGGCGTCTCGGTCGTGCTTCGCGATATCAACGAGCTCAACGGCGCGGAGGCCTACGGCGAGCATCCGGATGTTGCGTATGCCGCCGGCGGGGAGAACCCGCTCATCGCGGACAGCTTCACGGTGGCCGAGCCCGCGCAGGATGCGCAGACCGGTGCTTGGACTGCCCAGGTGACGCTCGACGGCGGCGCGTATCTCAATGCGTATTCCGCTGCGAACGGCGCGCACTATTTCGCAGACCCCGAGGACCAGGAGGGCGAGCGCATCTTCATCCTCGCCTATGATGCAGCGACGGGCGCATGGGCCGTGGCCGATGGCGAGGACACCTCGTTCGCCTTTGACATCACCTGCCTGACGCTTCGCCCGGCAGACGCCGAGATTTATACCGGTGGCGAGAGCGAGACCGGCGGGCACTTCGTCGATCAGTACGTGGTGGACGGGCAAGGCGAGGCCTATGCGATCGATGAGCTCAACAGCTTGCTCGCCGGCCAGACCGCACGCATCGCCTACTTCGATGAATCCGGCACGGAGATCACGGACGACACCCAGCCCGGCACCTACGAGGCGCGCATCGTGATCGAGGGCGCATCGCGCTCGAACGGCGAGGCCGTCGTCACGGTTGATGGCAAGCAGTATGCCTACGCGCTTGAGCCTGCCGAGCTGGTGATCCGCAGCGTGTCCGACAGCACCGAGGCGGAGCGGGGCGACCTGAATGTTGACCTTCTTGCCGCAACCGACGCCGCATCGGTGCAATCGGCCCTCGCCGAGACGGCCGGTGGGGTGGTGGCATCCCTGCCTGCAGGCACGACGATCAACTTCAACGGCAATGCAGGCGTGCCGCTCGCGGACACCTCTGGCGTGACTCTGCTCTCCGACGACTTGCTGCCCGGGCAGCGCGAGACCGAGCTCGTGGACCATGCCGAGGAGCAGCTCGGTGTGGAGATCGGCACGGCGGACACCTATGACTTCCAGTACCTCGACCTTGTCGATGAGAGCCAGTCCAACGCGTGGGTGAGCTCCTCGCTTGGCACCGATATTTACTGGCGCATCCCCGAGGGCGCCGATCCGTCAAGCATTCGGGTCTACCATTTCAACGGCCTGCATCGTGATTACGACGCCGACGATGCCGAGGTTTCCGACCTTATCGCGGCAAGCACGGTCGAGACCGTTGCCGTTCAGGTGGATGAGGCGAACGGCTACGTGAGCTTCCATGTGGACGAGTCTGGCTTCAGCCCCTTCCTCATGACATGGGAGCAGGCAGAAGAGCCCGGCACCGATCCGGGGAACCCCGATCCCGATCCCGAGCGCCCCGCCCCCAACCCGGATAATCCCGGTGGCGGCAATGTGGACGGCGGCATGAACACCGGCGGCACGAGCGGTGGCTCCACGGGTGGCTCCGCCGGTGGCGATTCCGGCGAGGGGCACGATGGAACAAGCGCATCTTCGCAGCAGGAGGGCGGCAAGCTTCCCACCACGAGCGATATGCTTTCCTCGCTCGGCATCTCCATCGTCGTTCTCGGCGTGCTGATAGGTGGTACGGGACTCATACTTCGACACCGCAGCAGGTAGGTTGTTCGAGCGCGTTGCGAGCGCCGTCCACGATATGGGGCGGCGCTCGCTTTTTTTGCGTCGGCCCGCGCGGGCACCCCGTCCACCAAAACCTGTGTGGTCTTTGTTCATATAACCGGCACGGATGCCGTATCTTATACTGGAAGAGCGTCGTGGCGCGAACCGTTCGCGCCCTCGCCCGTGCGAACCCCCTTACCGCACCGGGCCCATGCGAGAAAGGGAACAACATGACAGATGATGAGCTCAGGCATGTCGCAAATGAGATTCGCAAGGGAGTGCTCGTTGGCACGCATGCTGCCAAGTCCGGCCATCCCGGCGGCTCGCTTTCCGCGGCGGACATTTTTGCCTATCTGTACTTCGAGGAGATGAACATCGATCCGGCGGATCCGCGCAAGGCAGATCGCGACCGTTTTGTGCTCTCCAAGGGTCATACGGCTCCGGGCCTGTATGCCGCATTGGCCGAGCGCGGCTTCTTCCCCAAGGAGGATCTCGAGACGCTGCGCCATATCGGCAGCCACCTGCAGGGTCATCCCAACATGAACGACACCCCCGGTATCGACATGTCCACCGGCTCGCTCGGTCAGGGCATCTCCACCGCCGTGGGCATGGCGCTCGCGGCCAAGCACTGGGGCGATAGCTATCGCGTCTACACGCTGCTCGGCGACGGCGAGATCGAAGAGGGCCAGGTGTGGGAGGCCGCTATGTTCGCGGGCAACCATGCGCTCGATAACCTCGTGGTGATCGTCGACCACAACGGCCTGCAGATCGACGGCACCATCGAGGAGGTCAACTCCGCGATGCCCATCGCTGACAAGTTCCGTGCGTTCAAGTTCCACGTTATCGAGCTCGCCGACGGCAACGACATGGCGCAGGTTCGCGCTGCCTTCAAGGAGGCACGCGGCGTGACGGGCGCGCCCGTGGCGATCATCGCCGAGACCGTGAAGGGCAAGGGCGTCTCGTTCATGGAGAACCAGGTTGGGTGGCATGGCACCGCCCCGAACGACGAGCAATTCGAGCAGGCAATGGCCGAGCTCGCAAAGGAGGCGTAAGCGCTATGGCAGATGTGAAGAAGGTCGCTACGCGCGCGAGCTATGGCGAGGCGCTGGTTGAGCTTGGCGCCGAGCACGATGATTTCGTGGTGCTCGATGCCGACCTCGCCGCTGCAACGCAGACGGGCAAGTTCAAGGCCGCCTACCCCGATCGCTTCTATGATGTCGGCATCGCCGAGCAGAACCTCATGGGTGTCGCCGCCGGCATCGCCTCGACGGGTCACGTTGCCTTCGCGAGCACCTTTGCGATGTTCGCGGCCGGTCGCGCGTTCGAGCAGGTGCGCAACTCCATCGGTTACCCGCACCTCAACGTGAAGATCGGTGCCACGCACGCCGGCATCTCGGTGGGCGAGGACGGCGCCACGCATCAGTGCAACGAGGACATCGCGCTCATGCGCACCATCCCGGGCATGACCGTCATCGTTCCCTGCGACGATACCGAGGCCAAAGCCGCCGTGCGTGCTGCCTACGCGATGGAGGGCCCCGTTTACATGCGCTTCGGGCGCCTTGCGGTGCCGGTGGTCAACGATGCCGAGAACTTCGAGTTCGAGATCGGTAAGGGCATCGTCATGCGCGAGGGCACCGATGTCACGATCGTGGCGTGCGGCCTCATGGTGCAGGCCGCACTCGAAGCCGCCGAAGCGCTTGCCGAGAAGGGCGTTTCTGCTGAGGTTATCGACATGCACACCATCAAGCCCATCGACGAGGAGCTCATCGTGAAGAGCGCCTCGAAGACCGGCCGCGTGGTGACGGCCGAGGAGCATTCGGTGATCGGCGGTTTGGGCAGCGCCGTGTGCGACGTGCTTGCTTCGACGTGCCCGGTGCCGGTTGAGAAGCTCGGCGTGAACGATGTCTTCGGCGAGTCCGGCCCCGCCGTTGACCTGTTGAAGAAGTACGGTCTCGATGCCGCCGGTGTCGAGGCGGCCGTTGAGAAGGTGCTCGCCCGCTAACGCGTGGCTGCCTAGTATCTCGTGCAGGCGCTCGATGTCCCAGGGCATCGAGCGCCTGTTGCTAGAGGGATATGGCGCACAGCAGATAGCGCGCGGGCAGATGGCGTTCGTCGCCCGAGCGGTGCGGCGCAGGCGATACCGGGCGGAATGTAAGCTAATAGTGTCTCGTGGACCATTAAGACACCTAAAAACGTGCCCTTAATGGTCCACGAGACACCATTCTTAATGGCCGCGGCGTTTCGCAATGTCGGCGAGGGTGCGCTTGTGCCGGCTCGCCAGCTCGCTGGCACTGCGGTCGGGCTTGTCGATGCGCGGGCGCTGCGAGGGCATGGTGTCTCGCGTGCGGCCAGCGTTTGCATGCCCGCGCCGCGGTCGCGCCTTTACAAGCTCGACATGGGGCAGCTCAACGTTTTTCAGGTCGACTTTCGCAAGGTCTACCTCGGTAGGGGAAACGATATCGTAGTGCAGCGACAGGAAGCGCAGCCCCATGGTTACCGCCACGCACACGCAGACGGCGAAGACATGCGAGATGCCGCTTGATGCGATAAAGGTATACGCCGCCGCGCCCGCGATGGCAGCGAGCGCATAGAAGTTGCTGCGCTGAAAGATATACGGGGTCTGTCCGAGGAACACGTCGCGCAGCATGCCGCCGCCAACTGCGGTAAAGAATCCCATCATGATGCAAATCAGGGGATTGAAGCCGTATACCAGGGCTTTATCTGCCCCGGTTGCCGCAAAGAGGCCAACTGCGAAGATATCGAAGATAGCAATGAGGCGGTCCTGCCGCTCGATGACCGACGGGATGATGAAGACGACGGCCGCGGTGATGACGGCTCCGGGAAGCGCGAGGTCCTGTTCTAGGATGTAGACGCTGCCCACCTGGAGGATCATGTCGCGCAAAAGTCCGCCGCCAAGGCTGCAGGCGACGGCCAGACAGACGGTTCCCACAGGGTCGAGCTTGCGCTCGCGTGCGGTGAGCGCCCCCGATATCGATGCCGCAACGATTGCCACGAGCTCAAGCCATACCGGGATGGCTACCGGTGCGCTCGCGCCGCCGCCGGCGACAAACGCCGCTACAGCGGGGATGGCTCCTGGGTCTTGGGGCAGCATGCGGGTCCTTTCGTGCGGGCGATGCGTGTGCGTAATCACACGAGCTAATAGTATACGCTCGCACGCCGCGTGTGCCCCACGATATACCCGTCAGCCTCCGGCGTTCTCGCGCCGCCACGCGCGCGGTGACGAGCCGTACTCCTTCTTGAAGGCGCGGGAGAAATGAAGCTGATCGGGATAGCCAACCGACTTCGCCACATCGCCAATGGAAAGCGCGGTGAGCTTCAGGAGCTCGGCGGCTTTCGTCATGCGGTAGCCGATGAGATATTGCTGCGGCGATTGCTCGGTGGCGTTCTTGAAAACCTTGCCGAAATAGCTCCGGTTGAGGCCCGTCTGCTGTGCGATGTCCTCGACCGTGATGTCGCGCTCGTAGTTGTGCTCGATGAAGGAGATGGCCTCGCTGATATAGAAGTCCTGCAGTTTGCTGGGGGTCGATGTCCCCACCTCGATCGAGCGCAGCAGGTAATCGAAGAAGAGGTAGGCGTGGCCCACAAGGTGAAGCGGCGTCTCGTCGCGCTCATCCACCAGATGGCGCATCTCGGCTTCCATCTTGCTGCGAAGCTCGGACGAGGACGAGTGGTAGATGGGGGATGAGGGAGAGAGGTTGACCTTTTTCAGCGCTTCCGAGACCTGGAGGCCGTCGAATTCGATCCAGATGTACTCCCAGGGATCGTCGATATCGGCGAAGTAGGTGTTCACTTGGCCGGGAAAGATAAGGAACCCCTCGCCGGCATGCAGCTCGTAGCGATGCTGCTCGCCCGCATCTTCGGTCGCGATGAGCGTGCCCTTGCCCTTGACGATGTAGTGAAACAGATAGTGGCGGCGCTGCGCCGGTCCAAACGCATGGCCGGGCTCGCAGAGTTCGCGGCCGTACTGGAAGGGGTGGAGATCGATGAAATTACCTCCGGTGAAGGTAGAGAACACAATTTCATGCGAAGCCATGGGTACCGTCCTCCAATAGGGAACATTCTGAAAAATATAGATAAATGCTATCTCAAGTATAAATTAATCCATAAAAAATATGAATAAAAATATCATCTATACATATAAAATGCTACCACCGCCTGTTGAGAACTATATCGCGAGATTCTTGCCGACTATCCTAAACGAAGCAATGAACTGCGATAACAAGAAATCTCAATATACCGTTACCCCCTTAAAATCAACCGTTTGGCGATTTTGCATACGGAAATTGTAATCATTCCATAAGGCATCTACCTGCAAGAAGCCAAACGTATCCATATAACATTCCTACATAGAAACATAAAAGCGCAAATTGGCATCTTAGAATGAAGGCTACGGTAACGTAGAGCTGCCCGTTTTCCCATGCGAAACGGGCGCGCGAGAAGGGGAAATGCCATGGCAGGACTTTCACTCGAACACGTGGGGAAGAAGTACCCGAACGGCTATGAGGGCGTCAAGGACTTCAACCTTGAGATCGCGGACAAGGAGTTCATCATCTTCGTTGGCCCTTCGGGCTGCGGCAAGTCGACGACGCTCCGTATGATCGCCGGCCTTGAGGACATCACCTCCGGCACCCTCAAGATCGACGGTCGCGTGGTCAACGATGTTGAGCCCAAGGACCGCGACATCGCGATGGTCTTCCAGAACTATGCGCTGTACCCGCATATGACGGTGTACGAGAACATGGCGTTCCCGCTGCGCCTGCGCAAGGTCGAGCAGAGCGAGATCGACAAGATCGTCCGCGATGCCGCCCGCATCCTCGACCTCGAGAAGCTGCTCGATCGCAAGCCCTCCGCGCTCTCCGGCGGTCAGCGCCAGCGCGTCGCTATGGGTCGCGCCATCGCCCGTCAGCCCAAGGTCTTCCTCATGGACGAGCCGCTCTCCAACCTCGACGCCAAGCTCCGCGTTCAGATGCGTGCCGAGATCTCCAAGCTGCATGATCGCCTGGGCGCCACGATCATCTACGTCACGCACGACCAGACCGAGGCCATGACGCTCGGTACCCGCATCGTCGTCATGAAGGACGGCGTCATGCAGCAGGTCGATACGCCCTCCAAGCTCTATGGCGAGCCCTGCAACCTGTTCGTGGCCGGCTTCATCGGCTCCCCGCAGATGAACTTCATCGACGCGATGGTGGGCGAGAGCGCGGGCAAGATCACCCTTACCTTCGGCAAGAACACCATCACCGTGCCCGATTCCAAGGCCGCTGCGCTCAAGCCCTACAAGGGCAAGGTCGTCATCGCCGGCATCCGCCCGGAGGACGTGGTCGAGGAGCACGAGTACGCCGAGGGCAAGACGCTCAGCGAGAAGATCGACGCCGTGGTCACGGTGTACGAGCTGCTGGGCTCCGAGGCCATGATCTACGGCGACGTGGACGGCGGCCAGATCTCCGCGCACATCTCCGCCACCAACCCGGTGCGCACCGGCGACAAGATCAAGGTCGCCTTCGACGTCGACAAGCTGCACGTGTTCGACAAGGACACCGAGCTCGCCATCGTTCACTAACTATCAGGAGGAGGGCAAAGCATGCTCAACAAGCCTATCACGCGCCGCTCGCTCCTGGGGCTCGGCGCCGCCGGTGCGGCGGGGCTCTTGTTCAGCGGTTGCGCCACCGAGCGCAGCGACGGCAAGATCGAAGTGGAGATCGTTTCCTACAAGCAGGAAGCCGTGAGCATCTTCGAGCAGCTCATGGACGAGTTCAACTCCACGCACGATGACATCTACCTCAACATCACGAGCCCCGCGGACGCCGTCACCATCATGAAGACGCGCTTCGTTCGCGAGGATTATCCCGACGTTATCGGCATCGGTGGCGACGCCGACTACGCCAGCTTCGTCGATTCCAGCATCCTGGCCGATGTCTCGGACTGCGAGACCATCAACAAGGTGGCCCCGGCGTACCAGGACATCTTGAAGAGCGTTACCTATGTGCCCATGGACGGCATTTACGGCGTTCCCTATGTGGCAAATGCCGCCGGCATGCTCTACAACAAGGACATGTTCGAGCAGAAGGGCTGGGCGATCCCCGAGACCTGGGACGATATGATCGCGCTCTTCGAGGAGATCAAGGCCGAGGGCGAGGTCCTGCCCATCTACCTTGGCTATCTCGACACCTGGACGATTCTGTCTCCGTGGAACTCCATCACCATCAACATGGTGCCGAGCGATCTTGCTCGTCAGGTGAATGCCGGCAAGGCCAAGTTCTCGGACTACTATCGCGAGCCCGCCGAGCGCATGCTCCAGCTGCTCGATTACGCCGAGGACGGCCCCTTCGCGTACAGCTACAACGACGCCTGCACCGCGTTCGCGCGCGGCCAGAGCGCCATGTTCCCCTGCGGCTCGTTCGCCGTGCCCCAGATCCTTTCGGTCAACCCCGAGATGAACATCGGCCTCTTCGCCATGCCGTCGGCCGACAACCCCGACGACCGCATCGTGGTCTCGGGCATCGACCTGCAGTGGTGCGTAGCCGAGAGCTGCCAGCACAAGGACGCCGTGTACGAGGTCATCGCCTTCTTGAACGAGGAGGCCAACGTCCAGACCTACATCGACGACCAGCGCGCTATTCCTTGCACCGAGGGCGATTACACGCTCGACCCGCTGTACGACGACATCCAGCCGTTCCTTGACGAGGGCAAGGTGCTCGACTACCTCGATCACTCCTATCAGTCCTCCATGGCCTGCGACGCCCAGATCCAGACGATGCTGCTCTCGGGCGATATCGACGCGTTCCTGGAGAAATGGGACACCGATTGGCAGCGTTACAACCGTAGCGTCATCCGCAAGGTTCAGGACTACGAGAGCCAGCAGTAAGGAGGAAGCGATATGGCAAGCACGGCAACCAAGGTCGGATCGGGTCGCAATAAGACCTTCATAGCGATCCTGATCCCCGTCCTTGTGCTTTTCTGCGCATTCAACACGTTCCCGCTTCTCACGGGATTCTTCTACAGCTTCACCGACTCCAAGGGATATGGTGCCTTCAACATCATTGGCATCCAGAACTACCTTGACCTGTTCAGCGACGCCCGCGTCCTGAATTCCTATCTGTTCACGTTCAAGGTGGCCGTGGTGGCAACGCTCGCCACCAACATCATCTCGCTCATGCTCGCCATCGGCCTGTCGAGCAAGATCAAGTTCAAGAGCGCCCTGCGTGGCATCTACTTTGTGCCCCGCATCCTGGGCGGTCTGGTCGTTGGCTACGTGTTCAGCTACTTCTTCACCTATATCGTGCCGGCGATCACCGGTACCGAGTCCATTCTCGCCAGCACGGAATGGGCATGGGTGGCAATCGTGATCGTGGTTGTGTGGCAGGCATGCGCCCAGACCACCATCATCTACATCACCGGTCTCTCCTCGGTGCCCGAGGACGTCTATGAGGCCGGTTCCCTCGACGGCGCCGTGGGCTGGGACAAGTTCCGCTACATCACCTTCCCGCTCATCATGCCTTCGGTCACCACGAACATGGTGCTCGTGATGAAGGACATGCTCATGGTCTTCGATCAGATCATCGCTATGACGAGCGGCGGTCCGGCGCAGTCCACCGAGTCGATTTCCTACCTCATCTACAACAACGGCCTGTCCGGCGGCCAGTTTGGCTATCAATGCGCCAACGCGGTGATCTTCTTCATCCTCATCGCCGTCGTCTCCATCCTGCAGACCAAGTTCTTGAACAGTAAGGAGGAGCAGCTCTAATGGCTAAGGAAAAAGTCAAGGAGCGGGTCAACTGGCCTGTGACCATTCTTCTCATCATCGGTCTTATCACCATCATCTTCCCGCTGTATATGGCGGTCGTCATCGCCTTCAAGGATCCCAGCGAGATGACGAACGACATTGCGGGCATCCTGTCGCTGCCCAGCACGTGGAGCCTCGATAACTTCATCGAAGCGATTCAGGTTACCGACTTCTTCCACTCGTTCATGAACTCGCTCATCATCACCGTGGTGGCCGTCGTGGTGTCGGTGCTCGTCCATAGCCTCGCGGCGTATGCCATCGGGCGCAACATGGACCACAAGCGCATCTTCAAGTGGTCGTACTACTTCATCATCGCCGGTATGTACGTGCCGTTCGCGATCCTCATGATGCCGCTCGTCAAGCAGACCGCCGTGATGCACCTCGATAACATGGTGGGCGTCATGATCCTGTACGTGGTCTTCTACATGCCCATGAACATGATGCTCTACACCGGCTACCTGCGGAACGTCCCCATCGCGCTCGAAGAGGCCGCCCGCGTTGACGGTGCGAGCACCTGGACGACGTACTGGAAGGTCATCTTCCCGCTCATGAAGCCCATGCATGCGACCGTTGCCGTTATCACCGGTCTGGCCGTGTGGAACGACGTCATGACCCCGCTCGTCATCATGGGTGGCCAGGGCGTGAACACCCTGCCGCTCGCGCAGATGAACTTCCAGACGGCGTTCTCCACGAACTACAACCTGGCATTCGCCTCGTACCTGCTCGCGATGCTCCCGATGATCCTCTTCTACATCGTGGCTCAGAAGCAGATTATCGGCGGCGTTACTAATGGTGCTGTGAAGTAGCAAAACGCCACATATACGTTTTGCGCGACGTGCTATTCTTTCCCTGCTCGAGCCTTCCCGGGTTCGAGCAGGGTTGCGTTTCAACCCTATATCTACCACACCCGATCATGATAGGGAGAGCTCCCATGCCTCTTGCGTACGACGCCGAGAGCGGCATTTTCACTATCCACACGCAGAACAGTACGTATCAAATGGTGGCAGACGAGCACGGCTATTTGCTCCATCTGTACTATGGTGCGCGCACCGAAGGCGACTTGCGCTACCTGGTGACCTATGCCGATCGCAGCGGCATGTGCGCTAGCCCGCATGACGTGCAGGACCGTACCTATTCGCTCGACGTGCTGCCCCAGGAGTACGCGTTCCAGGGCGGCGGCGACATGCGCAGCCCGCTGCTGGTGGTGCGCGATGCCAACGGCACCTTCGGGTGCGACCTGCGCTATGTGAAGCACGAGATTCGCGATGGCAAATACGCGCTCGAGGGCCTGCCCGCCGTGTACTCGGATTCTGAGGACGACGGTGCGCAGACGCTCTCCATCACGCTTGCCGACAAGCGCCTGGGCCTCGAAGTCGAGCTGCTTTACGGCGTGCTGCCCAAGCTCGACATCATCACCCGCGCGGCAATCATCAAGAACGCGGGCACCGAGAAGATCGTGGTCAAGCGCGCGCAGACCGCCTGCCTCGACATGGTGCACGGCGATTTCGACGCCATCACGTTCTGCGGCCGCCATGCGATGGAGCGCCGTCCATCTCGTCGCCATGTGGGCCATGGTTCGCTCTCGGTGGGCAGCCGCCGCGGCATGTCGTCCAACCAATACAATCCGCTCATGATCATGTGCGATCGCAACGCCACCGAGACCTCCGGCCGTGCATGGTCGATGAGCTTCATGTACAGCGGCGGATTTTTGGCCGAGATCGAGATGGACCAGTTCGATCAGGTGCGCATGCAGATGGGCCTCACCGACGAGCAGTTCTCGTATCCGCTCAAGCCCGGCGAGCAGCTCATTGCGCCCGAGGTGATCCTCACCTATTCCAACGCGGGCCTGGAGCGTATCTCGCACAACCTGCACCGCTGCATTCGCAAGCACGTGTGCCGCGGCCCGTGGCGCGACCGTCCGCGTCCCATCCTCATCAACAGCTGGGAGGCGGCTTACTTCGATTTCGACGGCGATAGCCTTGCACGCTTGGCAGACAAAGCTGCCGAGCTGGGCATCGAGATGCTCGTGATGGACGACGGCTGGTTCGGCGAGCGCAAAGACGACCTGCGCGCCCTCGGCGATTGGACCGTCAACGAGCAGAAGCTGGGCGGCCCGCTCAAGCAGCTGGTCGACTACGTGAACGCTGCGGGGCTCAAGTTTGGCATCTGGGTGGAGCCCGAGATGGTGAGCGAGGACAGCGATCTGTACCGCGCGCACCCCGACTGGGCGCTGTCCATTCCCGGCAAAGACCCGGTGCTCGGACGCGACCAGCTCGTGCTCGACATGTCGCGCCCCGATGTGCGCGACAACCTGTTCGAGCAGCTGTGCGGCATTCTCGACCAGGCGAACATCGAGTATCTGAAGTGGGACTATAACCGCAGCATCGTGGACGTGTATTCCCGCCTCGCCGAGGATCAGGGCCGCGTGCTCTACGATTATGTGCTGGGTCTCTATGACCTGCTGGAGCGTATCATCCAGCGCTATCCCAATTTGCTTATCGAGGGCTGCTCGGCCGGCGGTGGGCGTTTTGACGCCGGTATGCTCTATTACACGCCGCAGATCTGGACGAGCGACAACACCGACGCGCACGACCGTATGACCATCCAGTATGGAACGTCGTTCGGGTATCCCTGTTCGTCGATGGGTGCCCACGTTTCCGCCTGCCCCAACGAGATCAACGGGCGCGAGGTGCCGCTTTCGTGCCGCGGTACCGTTGCGATGGCCGGCGGCGGCTTTGGCTACGAGCTCGACCTGATCGAGCTGCCCGAGCGCGCCTGCGAGATCATCAAGGGCCAGGTCAAGCGGTATCACGAGATCGAGCATCTCGTGCGCGAGGGGCTGTACTACCGTCTCACGTCGCCGCTTGAAGATGCGATCGCGGCGTGGGGCTACGTGGCAGAGGATGGCTCGGAGGCGCTGGTGAGCGCGGTGGTCTTGAACGTCGAGGGCTACGGCGTCGCCAACTACGTGGTGCCCCGCGGCCTTACGCGCGGCGCGCTCTATCGCGAGGAGTACTCCGATACCGTCTATGCAGCCGATGCCATCATGGATATGGGCATCCCGCTGCCGGTGGGTAGCGCGCCCTACATGAGCCGCATGTACCACTTCGTGCGCATCGACGCATAAGACGCTCGAAGCACAAGATGGGCCCGCCTGGTATCCGCAGAGACGCGCACTTCGTGGAGCGTTTTTGCAAGATGCCTGGCGGGCCCTTTGACGTTAGAAAAGACTCCCTACCGGGCAATCCAGACCGAGGCGTCCTGCGGTAAGGTATCGTCTGCAAGCGGTGTCGAGGCGAGTAGCACCTCGCCTTCGGGCAGGCTCACCGGAGCGGCGCCGAAGTTCGTGATGCTGGTGAGCGTGCGGCCGTCGGCGAGCGGGCGCTCGTAGGCAATCACCTCGCCGCCGTTGTCGGGTGCCCACGTGAGCTCGGTTGAGCCCGTCGCTGCGATGAGCTGGCTGCGCAGGGCGAGGGCGCGGCGGTAGAAGCTGAGCATCGAGGCGTCATCGCGCTCCTCCGCGTCGGCGGCGAAGCCTTGGAACCATGCCGGTTGGGGCAGATGCGGCGCCGCATGCTCGGCCGGGATGGAAAAGCCGAAGGCTCCGGTTGCGTCGTCTGCCGTCCAGGGCAGCGGCACGCGGCAGCCGTCGCGGCCCTTCAGCGCATCGCCGTGCGCCGTCATCTGGGCCTGGGGATCTTCCAGGGCGTCCCACGGGATGTCGGCCACCTCGAAGAGCCCCAGCTCCTCGCCTTGGTACAGATAAACCGATCCTGGCAGCGCCAGCTCCATGAGCAGCGCCGCCCGCGCCCGGCGCGTGCCGAGCTCGCGGTCCTCGATATAGGTCGTGCCGTCGCGCAGGAGCCAGTCGTTTACCAGCTGGTGGTGTACGCGGGAGGGGACCTGCGGCAGCGCGAAGCGCGTGGGATGGCGGGGCAGATCGTGGTTGGAAAGCACCCACGTGGTCGTCGAATGCGAGCGCGCCGCCGAGGCGAGTCCCTCTTCAATGGCAAGGCGGAAACGGTCGGCAAACCAGTCCATCTTGGAGAACTCGAAGTTGAACACCTGGCCCAGCTCATCGGGCGAGGCGTACATCCACTGATGATCGGGGTGCACCCAGGCCTCGGCCACCGCGAAACGCGCCGGCGTGTACTCGTTGAAGACCTCGCGCCACTCACGATAGATCTCATGTACCTCAGGGCGATCCCAGAGCGGGTTCTCGCCGTCGATCACGCCTTGCTCGGGCTCATCGGGCCAATCCTCGAGCGGACGGCTCTCGAGATCTTTGGCGAGCGCGTGGGCAACGTCCACACGGAATCCGTCGACACCGCGATCGGCCCAGAAGCGTAAGGTACGCTTGAAATCCTCGTGAACCTCGGGGTTCTTCCAGTTGAGGTCGGCTTGCTCAACGGCAAAAAGATGCAGATACCACTCGCCATCGCCCACCGGCTCCCAGGCGGGGCCGCCAAAGGTTGACTTCCAGCCGTTAGGGGGCAGCTCGCCATGCTCGCCACGGCCGTGGCGGAAGATGTAGCGCGCACGCTCGGGCGAGCCGGGTGCAGCGGCGAGGGCCGCGCGGAACCATTCGTGTTCGGTCGAGGTGTGGTTGGGAACGATATCGACGACCACCTTGATATCGGCGGCGTGAGCGGCCGCGATCATCTCATCGAGATCGGCAAGCGTGCCCAGGCGCGGATCGACATCGCGATAGTCTGCCACATCGTATCCGCCGTCGACGAGCGGGGAGGGGTAGAACGGCGAGAGCCAGATGGCGTCGATGCCCAGCGCACTGAGATATCCCATGCGCTCGGTAATGCCCTTGATGTCGCCGATGCCGTCGCCGTTGCTGTCGCGAAAGCTGCGCGGGTACACCTGGTACACCACCGCCTGCTTCCACCAATCCTCATGCATGTTCATGTTGTTGCTCCTTTCTTTGTTGTTGCGTCTGCTTCACAGCGCACGAACGCTCTCGCGCTCGATGAGCTCAAAGGGGCCGACCTCGTGCGCTGCCGGGGCGCCGTCGTGCATGTTGGCGAGCAGGATGCGTGCGGCCGCACGACCAAGCTGCTCGGCGTTTTGTCTGATGGTCGTGATGCGCGGAACGGCATACTGGGAAAACGAGGTGTCATCGAATCCGGCAAGCGAGATGTCGCGGGGAACGCGCAGGCCGCGGTCGACGATGGCGCGCAGCGCACCGAAGGCGATGACGTCGCCCAGGGCGAAGATGGCGGTGAGATCGCCGTTGCGATCAAGCAGGCGTTGAGCTGCTTCGTACCCGCCGGCCTCATGGAAGTCGCACGGCTCGTAATCGCGCGCGATATCGAAGGAGATGCCCCGTGCGCGAATGGCCGCGACCGCGCCGGCTAGGCGCAGCGTGCTTGTCTGGTTGCCCGTTTTGCTGCCGCCGATGATGCCGATGCGGCGGTGGCCGTGCTCCAGCAGGTGCTCGCAGAGGCATCGTGCCGCGGCCTCGTTGTCGATAGTGACGCTCGAGAGCCGTTCGAAGCCAAGATCGGCTGCCGAGCCGGTTACCAGCACGCTGGGCACCTCGATCTCGTGGAATGCCTCCGCGAAGTAGCGCGGCTCGCCGCCCAGAAACAGCATGCCCTTGGGATGGCGGGCGTTCTGGTATGCAATCGCCGCGCGGACCTCGTCTGCATCATCGTCGAGGTAGGTGACAACGAGGTCTTCGTTTGCCTCGGCAAGGGTTGTTTGCAGCGGCCCGAGGATGTCGCCGAACAGGCGGTTGCCGACGCCCATGACGAACGCCGCCACGGGTGTTTGCGACTGCATTTTGAGATAGCGGGCGTTGCTGTTCGGCTCGTACCCGCATTCCTCCATGACGGTGAGGATGCGCGCACGGGCCTGCTCGCTCACGTTCGGCTGGTCGTTGATCACGCGCGAGACCGTGCCTACGCCGTAGCCGGCCTTCGCGGCGATATCTCGAATGTTCATATGCCACCTCGTTTCACGTGGAGCCATAACAAAGGATCAATGTCCGCACCATCGTCCTTTGCGAGCGACCGATGATGCCCGACATTCCGAACGATATGGAAACGTTTCCACGTGAGTGTACTCCATTTGCAGGCGCATGGAAGCGACAATTTTGGAATCGTTTCCAAATAGTGGCGATATGGGATAAAACAGCACGTAAACATGGAAGAATGCAAGTACCGCTGGACTCGGAAAATCGACCGTTCGCCGACCGAAAACCGCAGCGTCCCGGAAGATGGGGAAGATGCCCACCAGAGCTCATCAAAGGCTCATACGATGGATTAAGATAACGTGATTGGAGGGGGCAAGCTCCCGCCATCATGACCGGTGTATCTGGGAGGGAGCGCATCATGGCAGATTCTCATATCGGTGCGGTTGAGCGAGGCGCGTCCGAGCTGGTCGCGTACGCGCTCAGGCGCGGGCTCATCGCGGAGGATGACATCACATTCGCCGTGAACCAGCTGTTCGATGCGCTGCACTACGAGCCCGATGGGTTGTTTGTGCCCGTCGAGGAGGTGCGTCGTGCCGTCCGCGCGAGCGAGCACCCTGATCTCGAGAAGATCCTGGCGGGCTTGCTCGACGATGCGGTGGCACGCGGGGTTATCGATGGAGGCATTGCAAGCCGCGACCTGCTCGACACGCGGCTCATGGGTGTGCTCACGCCGCGTCCCAGCCATGTGGTCCGCGGGTTCTGGAGGCGGTACGAGGAGTCGCCCGAGAAGGCAACGGACTATCTGTACCGCATCGCACGCGACTCCGATTACATCCGCACGTACCGCATCGCGCGCGACCGTAAATGGGTGACGCCCACGCGCTACGGCAATCTCGACATCACGATCAATCTCTCGAAGCCCGAGAAAGATCCCAAGGCCATCGCTGCCGCGCTCGAGCGCAAGGAGGGCGCCGAGCCCTATCCGCGCTGCCAGCTGTGCTACCAGAACATCGGGTATGCGGGCAGGCTCGATCATCCGGCGCGTCAAACCATCCGTCTCATACCGCTCACGCTGGCAGGCGAGCGGTGGTACCTGCAGTACAGCCCCTATGTGTATTACAACGAGCATTGCATCGTGCTGTCCGAGCAGCATGTGCCCATGAAGATCAACCGGACCACGTTCGAGCGCCTGCTCCAGTTCGTGGAGATGTTCCCGCACTACACCGTGGGCTCGAACGCCGACCTACCCATTGTGGGCGGCTCGATCCTCACGCACGAGCACTATCAGGGCGGTCGCTACACGTTTGCCATGGCGCGCGCGGGCCTGCGCCAGGAGCTCGCGTTCTCCGGGTTCGAGGACGTGAAGGCGGGCATCGTCGACTGGCCCATGTCGGTCATCAGGCTCGACGCCGCGGATCCCGAGCGGCTCATCGAGCTCGCCGACATAATCCTGCGTGCGTGGCGCGCCTACAGCGACTCCTCGGTGGACGTCCTTGCCTATACGGGCGATACGCCCCACAACACCATCACGCCCATCGCCCGTCGCCGCGACAGCCTCTTCGAGCTCGATTTGGTGCTGCGCAACAACCGCACCACCGACGAGTTCCCCTTGGGGATCTTCCATCCGCACCAAGAGCTGCATCACATCAAGAAGGAGAACATCGGCCTCATCGAGGTCATGGGCCTCGCGGTGCTACCGGCGCGCTTGCTGGGCGAGATGAACGAGCTCAAGCGGGCCATCCTGGCGGGCGAGGACCCGGCGCAGATCCCCGCCATCGCCGCGCATGCGCCGTGGGCGGCCGAGGTGATCGAACGGCATCCTGCATATGCGCCGCAGGCGGTGGCATCGCTCGACGAGGAAGGCGTTCGCGCGCTCGATGGCATCATCGAGCAAGAGATCGGAGCGGTGTTCGCGCGTGTGCTCGAGCAGTGCGCGGTCTTCGCCGATACCGAAGACGGGTCGCGTGCGTTCATGCGCTTCGTCCAGGGCGTCTGCTAGCGGATATCAGGTAATGATTCGCGCCGTATGGCGCAAGAAGGGAGATAACGATGGCGTTTCCAACCCAGGAGCGACTCCATGAGGTCTACGGCGAGGCGGCCGAGGCTGCCAAGCAGCGTCTCGAGGTGCTCGCTGAGCGCTACCAGGCGCGCTTCGGCGATGCCGAGCTCGAGTTTTTCTCGGCGCCCGGCCGCACCGAGATCATTGGCAACCATACCGACCACAACGGCGGCAAGATTCTTGCAGCGAGCATCACCATGGATAGCGTGGGCGCCGCGGCGGCCAACGGCACGAGCATCATCGAGATCGTGAGCGAGGGGTACGACGATCCCATCGTGGTCGATCTCGATAAGCTCGAAGAAGCTCCGTTGTGCCAGGGCAGCACCTCGCTCGTGGCGGGCATGGCGCGCGCGTTCCGCGAGCGCGGCTTTGCTGTGGGTGGCTTCAACGCCATGGCGTCATCCGAGGTCATTCCGTCCGCGGGTGTCAGCTCGTCCGCGTCGTTCGAGATGCTCGTGTGCAGCATGATCAACCACCTCTTCAACAACGACGAGGTGACGGTTGCCGACTATGCGCGCATCGGGCAGTATGCCGAGAACATCTACTGGAAGAAGGCGTCCGGCCTCATGGACCAGATGGCCTGCGCGGCGGGCGGCACCATCATGCTCGACTTCTCGGAGGGCGTGAACTACGAGCAGGTCGATTTTGGGTTCGATGCGCTCGGCTGCGACCTGGTGATTGTGAACACCGGCAAGGGACACGCCGACCTTTCCGCCGAATACTCCTCGGTGCCCGATGAGATGCATGCCGTGGCAAAGCTGCTCGGTGTGGAGAACCTCTGCCAGACGACCGAGCAAGCGGTGCTCGACGCGCTGCCCGAGCTACGCGAGCGCGTGGGTTCAGACCGCGCGGTCCTGCGCGCGCTCCACTACTTCGAGGAGTGCGGCCGCGTTGAAGAGGCCGTGCGGGCGCTCCATGCCGGCGACAAGGCGCGCGTGCTCGAGATGATTGAGGCGTCGGGCAACTCGTCGTGGAAGTGGCTGCAGAATGCCTACGTACCCGCCGATCCCACCGAGCAGTCCATTCCCGTGGCGCTTGCGCTCACCGAGATCTTCCTGCGCCGTATCGGTGCAGGCGTGTGCCGCCTGCACGGCGGCGGCTTCGCCGGCGTCATCATGTGCGTGGTGCCGCATGAGCACACGGACGACTATATTGCGTACATGACCCCGTATGTGGGTGCCGAGAACATCTACCTCACCAATATCCGCCAGGTAGGAGCTGTTTGCCTGTAAGGTTGAGGCGCGCCCGGTCGCTAGATGTGCTCCACACGCCAGAATGAGGAGCGCGAGCGATCGGGCAGCGTCGACTCGTCGATGTCGAGCATCTGCCAGCCGCACGCGTTGATGAGCGTGGTGCCGGCAGGATGCTCGCGCACGCGGGTGAGACGGCCGTATTCGGGGTGAACATGCCCGTGCAGCAGATAGCGCGGATGCAGCCGCTCAACCAACGTGTTGAGCGACTCGAATCCCTGGTGGGGCAGGTCGTCCAGGTCGCCGTATCCGCGCAGGGGTGCATGGGTGACAACGAGATCGATGCCGCCCGCTGCCTGCGCCGCCAGCGTCATCTTGACCACGCGCCAGCGCATCTCCTGCTCGGTGAATCCGTAGACCGTCTGGTTGTAGCGAATCGATCCGCCCAGCCCTAAGATGCGCAGGCCGTGGAAATCTACGATGTGCTCTTCGAGGGAGATGCAGCCCTGCGGCGCATGTTCCCGATAGGCGGCGTCGTGGTTGCCGGGCACGTAGACAAGCGGTACGTTGGCAAGCGTCACGATGTGCTCGAGGTAGCGCGCCGGAAGGTCGCCGCACGAGATGATGAGATCGACGCCCGCCATGCGCTTGCGGTCGTAATGGGTGGTGAGCCACTTCTCTTCGGTGTCTGCGATGGCGAGGATTCTCATGAGGCGGTCCCGCGATGCGGTAGCGTGGTGGGGTCGAGTGGGATGAGACCGCTCACCTCGACCTGTTCGAGGCCGTCTTGCGAAAGCTCGCGCTGCTCGGGCAAGCGACCAATCACATTCGCGTTGAGCCAGCGCATCCGCACGATCTCCTCGCTGGAAAGACGGCCCTCTCCGGTGTGCTGCACGGTGCCGTCCTGATCGATCAGGTCCCCGACAAACGGCTCGGTGCGTCCGGTGAGCATCGATTGCCGGATGATCTCCACGAGCCGGCGCTGGCCAAAAGGCAGCGATGCCGAGAGGTTGACGTCGAGAATCCCGGCCGACATGCCCCACCAGTAGTTGAGCGCCTGGTCGCCCATGATATCGCGTTCGCGATTCCAGGTGTCGTTGCGTATGGACTGCACGATGAGCTCGTAATAGCGCCCCCATTTCCAAACGGGCTCAGCGAGGTGGGTGGTCGTTCCATCGTGCTCGATGCGATACAAGCCCCATGCCTCGTTCGGGAATAGGGGATCATGGTAGTCGCGCCCCGAGACGATGCGCACATCCTCTTCGGCCAACTCACGCTTCCAATCGTAGTCTTTCGCGGTGAACCACTTGAGGTAGATGATGGCGTGCGGGTCGATCATGGCGGCACCGATCGCAAAGGCGTTGATCTCGGATACGCTGCCAAAGACCGGCGTGTCGGCTACATAGCCGATCTTGTGGTTGTCGGTCATGCTCGCCGCCAGCGCGCCGAGCAAGAACTTCGCCTCGTACAGGCGGCCGGAGAAGGTGCGCACCGCGCTGTGCGAGAGACTGACCGAGCAGTTGATGAAGGAGATCTCGGGGTGTGCGACCGCCCCGCGCATCGCTTGGCGCATCTGCGTTGGAGAGACCGTCACCACCAGGTCTGCCTTCCAATGCGCTGCCTCCTCGACGGCGAGGTCGAAGTCGTCGTCATCGATGCAATCGAGAAATGCGCGGGTGCTGATCGTCGCGCCGAGCTTCTGCTCCAGCTTCGTTCGGCCGCGTTCGTGGAGCGCCGTCCAACCCGAGGTGAGCGGTCCGAATTCGTAGATGAAGGCGGCGCGGAACGGCTTGGCGCGCAGCACGTCTTTGTAGACGCTTTTGAGCTCGGGGATGATCTTCGGTTTGGAGGGGCTGGGGTGCTCGAGGTAGGCAACCTTGCCTCCGTCGCGCGAGACAACAAACTCGTTCCACACGCGCGCGACATGCCCTGCGATCTCGTCGGGCGTCGCATGAACGATCTTCGAATACTGATAGATCTTGAGGAAGATGAGGAAGGCGTCGCCTGCGGTGAGTCCCAGGCGGTTGCCGCCGCGTTCGGTGAACGCCGCGTTGAACGAATCGAATACACTGCGCAGGTCGCGCACGTCCTCTTCCGGCCACGGGGTATTGAGCGGCTTGTCCACGAGCGCGGCGAGCTTGGCGTAGGAGCCCTCTTCCGAGAACACGATGCCGTAGATGGGCGCGGCGTTGTAGAACTGCGTGAACTCCTGGTAGATTCGGAAGGATTTTGTGCCGGACGGCATGGGCACAACACGGGTGATCTTCGCGAGGATCGTGGGCATCTTGAGAAAGCGCATCACCGAGACGCGCTTGTTGCCTTCCTGCACGTAGAAGCGCTGCATGAACTCATAGACGATGATGGGTTCATGCAGGCCCTCGACGCGCTGCGAGTCAATGAGGTCGCTCCATTTGCTTGCGAACTCGGAGCTCGATTCCGGCAGGGGCATAAACTCGCGCGAGAAGGTGTTCTGCCTGCCGCGCGTCTTGGTGCCCGCGATGAGCGCGATATCGATTTCCGCCAAGCCCATGGGAATCTCGCCCTGATAGCCCTGGCCTTTCAGGATGTCGTCGAGCGCGGGCGGGTAGGGGTAGTTGCCCGCGGCAACGTCGCGCTGAATCTGCTTGAGTCCGAGCTTGCGTGCTTTGCGGTAATCCTCGAGCATGCCCATCTCCCGTCCCGCACGCCATGCGCCGCATGGTGCGCGAAAGACACAACCATCCATAGTCCAGTATCTATCGACAAGGTCCATGTTGGTATGGAAAAGTGCTACGTAACCCCAAGTTGCAGCGAAGATGCGCGCCCCTATGAAAAAACCCGGCTCCTGCAGGAACCGGGCTCATCTATCTGCTGGCGGAGGAGGAGGGATTCGAACCCTCGTACCCGGGGACACCGGATAAACGGTTTTCGAGACCGCCGCATTCAACCACTCTGCCACCCCTCCGCATGGGGTGAAACGGTGCGCAACGAGCGCTGCGCACCGCGTGAAGTGCACTGGCGGAGAGTCAGGGATTTGAACCCTGGAGACGCTTTTGGCGCCTACACGATTTCCAATCGTGCTCCTTCGGCCACTCGGACAACTCTCCAAAAATAAGCACAGGAAATTGTACCGTATATCGCGCAGGGTGCAACCACGATTTTTTGTGTTTTCGCCCCCAGGGGCTTTGACGCTGCGCAAAGTGCTTAATATGCACTTATTTCGAGCGAACGATCCGCTTATTTCGCATGTTTCGACCTCGCTGGCCCAGCGCTGAACGTACACTCATAGTGCCTCATGTTGCAGCCTGCGGCACACACGCGCAGTGGAAGGACGTTCATGCTATCGCGACAGCTTGGTTTCACCTCGTCTTGGAAGATGCTCACGCGCGACAAGGGCTGGCTCAAGCCCCTCTGCGTGCTTGCGCTGGTGGGATGGATTCCCATCTTGGGCCAGATCGTGGTGTTTGGCTACGGTTTCGAATGGGCGCGACTCACCGCGTGGGGTATCGATGCGGCGCCGAAGCAGCACGGTGTCGATTACGGTAAGGTGCTGGCAACAGGCGGCCGGGCGTTTCTCGTGTTCATGAGCATGATGCTCGCGCTCGCGCTCATCTTGGGCCTCGTGTTTCGCGACGTCATCGTTTCCTCGATGCTGCCCGTCTACATTGCGTTCCATAGCGCCGGCGTGAGCCTGCCGGTCGATCTGGGTGACGGCCTGCGTGCGGGCCTTGTCGATGCCATGATCGCGCTGGTTATCAACGGGTTCGCGATGGCGGCGGTGATGCGTACCACGCTCTACGACAGCTTTGCGGCGGGATGGCGTCTTGATCGGGTCTGCCAGATGGTCGCGCGCGACCCGGGCGGGTTTTGCAAGATGCTGTTCGTGTCGCTTGTGGGCGGACTAGTGGGATTCGTCTATTCCGCGCTGATGTTCGTGCTGCTCGGCGCAGCGGTGGCGGGCGGTGTGCTCGCGTTCTTCATGGGCGACCCCCATGTGCTCGGCTATATCTCCGGTGAGTATCTGCTTGCGCGGGCGCTCTCGATGGGTATCGGCCCCATCGCGCTCATCGTGGTGCTCGTGGTCGCGGTGCTCTTCTTCTACGGTGTCGTGTCCATCGCCATGCAGCTCGTTGCCATGAATGCGACCGGCCAGTGGTTCTGCCGATTCGAGGTGGGGCACTGGGGCGTCTCGGCCGATCCGCTGCCCGACGGTGTCCCTGTGAAGGAGGCCGCTTCCTCGCCGTCGGAGGAGGGTCCGAACCCGTACAATAGGTAGAGGCTGCGGCAGCTTCATGCGTAGTGCCGACGGCCCGAGCGGGATGGCGTGCCGTGTGCTCGGCGACACCATGCTGCTTCCATGTACCTGTCGATGCGTTTGAACAAAGGAGCCGCGCATGATCGATCGCTACACCCGTCCTGAGATGGGGCATATCTTCTCGCTGGAAAACAAGTACGCCATCTGGCAGGAGATCGAGGTGCTCGCGTGCGAGGCGCAGGCAGAGCTGGGCAAGATCGGCATCACGCGCGAGGAGGCGGCTTGGATTCGCGAGCACGCCGCGTTCAACAAGGATGAGGTCGACGCCATCGAGGCCGTCACCAACCACGATGTCATCGCCTTCCTTACCAACATGGGCGAATATATCGATGCCGAGGTGCCTGCAGGCGAGCCCAAGCCCAGTCGCTGGGTTCACTTTGGTATGACGAGCTCCGACCTGGGTGATACAGCGCTCTGCTACCAGCTCGTGCAGGCCTGCGATCTCATCATCGAGGATGTGCGCAGGCTCGGCGCCATCTGCAAGCGCCGCGCGTTCGAGGAGCGCGAGACGCTTTGCGCCGGTCGCACGCACGGCATCCATGCCGAGCCCATGACGTTCGGTATGAAGTTTGGCAGCTGGGCGTGGGAGCTCAAGCGCGATCTCGACCGCATGATCGATGCACGCGCCAACGTTGCCTTCGGTGCCATCTCGGGCGCGGTGGGCACCTACAGCTCCATCGATCCCGAGGTGGAGGAGTACGTCTGCGAGCACCTGGGGCTTGTGCACGATCCGCTGTCCACGCAGGTTATCTCCCGCGACCACCACGCCTATCTCGCCGGTGTGCTTGCCACGACGGCCGCTACCTGCGAGCGCATCGCGACCGAGATTCGCAACCTCCAGAAGACCGATACGCTCGAGGCCGAGGAGCCCTTCAAGAAGGGGCAAAAGGGTTCGAGCGCTATGCCGCACAAGCGCAACCCCATCACCATGGAGAAGGTCTGCGGCCTCTCCCGCGTGGTCAAGGCCAACGCGCAGGTCGCCTTCGACAACGTGGCGCTGTGGCACGAGCGCGACATCTCCCACAGCTCCGCCGAGCGCGTGGCGCAGGCCGACAGCTTCATCGCGCTCGACCATATGTTCCAATGTCTCATTCGCGTGGTCGATGGCCTCATCCTCTATCCCGAGCAGATGAAGGCCAACCTCAACAAGACGCGCGGCCTCATCTTCTCGTCCAAGGTGCTGCTCGCTCTCGTGGAGACGGGCATCACGCGCGAGGAGGCCTACGCCATCGTGCAGGAGAACGCCATGGCCACCTGGCGCGAGGTGCAGCAGTGCCAGGCCGGTACCACGTTCCGCGAGAAGCTCGAAGCCGACCCGCGCTGCACGGTGAGCGCCGAGGAGCTCGACAAGATCTTCGATCCGTGGGATTTCCTCACGCGCATCGATCGCGTTTTCGATCGCTTGGAGGAGCTCGACTTCGCGTAGGGCATCCCGCGCCGTCCCGCCGCCGTTCTGCGCCCGCTTGCTGCGCGGAGCGGCGGCGCCCAACCGTAGAATATGCCGAATTGACCTCTAAGGACCTCGTTTTGAGGCTCTTAGAGGTCAATTCGGCATAAAACGGCGTGTGGTGTGGAGCGAGACGGGTGGGAAGCGGCGCCGCGGGGCGTCTATTCGAGGCTCTGCGTTCGGTCAGGCGCCGTATTCGGCGAGATAGTCGAGAATCTCCTGGCGCGAATGGAGATTGGTCTTGTCATAGATGCGCTTGATGTGCGTGTGCACCGTGTTTTGCGAGAGCTGGAGCTCTTCGCTCACGCGCGCCTGCGTGTGCCCGAGGGCGTAGAGCGTGAGCACCTCGATCTCGCGCCCGGTAAGGCCGAACTGCTGGCCCAGCGCGATGACCGAGGTGGCAATGTGTACGTTGGCGGCGCCGCTGGGAAGGCTGCTTTGTCCCTCCGGTGGCACGCCCATCATGCTCATGAGCGGCAGGGCGTCCTTTTCCGCGCTACGTTCCTGTTCGCTCGGAGTGCTGGCGGGCTCAGCTGCGCTGCCTGCCTTCTCCGTGCGCACGGCTCCCGTGTTCACGTTTCCATATGCCACAGCGCCCGCCTGGCGCGATGGGTCGCGTAGCAGCTGCGTGAACACCACCTGGGCGCTGGCGAGCACGCAAAAGCCCATGATGGCTACCAGGAGCGCGGTGTTATGGGGGGCAATCGCCGCAAGCGCTATGCCGAACGCGCCGCCCGCCGCCTCGAGCAGGCAGAGTGCCACCCAGACCACTGCCGTGTAGAAATACGGATCGCGGGTTCCAAAGCTTACAAACGCAACCGAGAGATACCAGGCGAATGCCTGCAAAATGAGCGAGGTGGCGAGTGTGGCCGCACGGCCGGCGAGCGCGCCGCCGCCACCGATGGCGATCAAGATCATGGCGCATGAAACGAGCAGCTCCATGACGAGCCACACCAAGGTGGTGAGCGCGTGTCCGGTTGTCTTTTGCACGCGGCGTATGCCGAGACCGGCAAGCGCGACGACGATGATCAGCGTCAGGCAGCGCTCGGCGAAGTTGATGAACGGCGCGCTGGTAGCGGGGTCTTCACCGAGGGGCACGGCGATGCCCAGGCCGAGCGGCACCGCCATGAAGCAGATGCCGAGCGCGGCGGCGGCGAGGTACCCGCGGCTCGAGAAGCGCATCTCGCCCGTTCCAAAGTACGCTTCCGAGGCGGCAGGGTAAAAGTCGCTGGGCACCTGCATGGCGCGTGACCCCTTCACGGCGGCGAATTGAATAAACGCAAACACAAAGGCGGCGCCGTAGGCCGCGGTGTCCGTCCAGCCGAAGACAAAGACGGCGATTTCCGAGCATGCTGCCGCGCAGAGCGCTACGAGAGCGACCTCGCGCGCCGCTGTTCCGCGGAGCTTGCGAAGCCAGAAGCATGCAAGCGACGCATTGCCGGCGGCAACGATGCCCTCGAGCAGCGAGAAGATGATGCCGGGCGGCTGCGCCCCCATGATGCCGATGAGCATGAGTACGAGTGCGGCGATGCCGGCAACATGGATCGAGAGAAACGTGAGGAGCGCCACGCGCGGCTTGGGAAGACGCTCTGCGCGCAGGGCGCGGGCGCCGAGCAGGACGATGATCGCACAGCTGAGCACCATGGGAATGAAGTCGAGCGAGGGCGAGGCACCGCCGCGATGGCCATTGAACAGCGTGAGGCTCAGACAGGCAGAGGAGAGCGCGAGCCCGAGCACCGGCGGGACGAGCGAGCGCATGCCCGGCGCGTTATCGCGAGCTTCTTCTGCCATGCCGTTATCTCCTCGAATGTCGAGATGGATGCGGGTCACCTGTTTTAGGTTACTGCATAAGGTGAATAGAAGTATACCTTGTACTACACTAGGTTTCGCAAGGAGGTAGACCGCGAGGGGGAGCGATGCAAGATACAGACGCCCAGCATGCGCACGACGAGGTTGATGCCGGTGCCACGCCGGCGAGCGATGGGGGCGCGGACGCCGCGCCAACCGAAGAGGAGCTCGCGGCAATACAGGCGCGCAACGCGTTCATCCGTGCGGCCGATGCGGCGCTGACCGATGTGCGTCAGCGCTCCTATGAGGGCAAGCTCACCACGACGGCGCGGTGGAAGAAGCGCGCGTTTGCGCCGGAGGGCATGGATGCCAAGACGTTCACCGAGCAGCTCATGACCTACATCCAAGATCACGAGCATGCTGAGGCGAAGCCCGTGATGGGGCGTGTGGCTGCCCCGAAACCCCTTGAGGTCGAACTCGAGGGCGTCGAGCTGGGCGACACCGACGAGCTGCCCGACCTCGATGTGCACGACATCGCGTTCATGTTTGGCAAGAAAGGCATCTACCTATACTCGGTGGCCCTGCTCTCGCACAGTTTCGCCCGCGCGCTGTATCTCACCGCCGAGGATAACGACATGGCTACCTTCGTTGATGTGGTGCGCACAGAATCGAGCACCTATCCGCGGCCGGTTGAAATCGATACGTTCATGAACCCGCCGTATCTCTGGTCGCGCTCCAAGACGCGCAAGGTGTTCGAGGAAGTTGTCGCGAGCGGCTCGTTTGGCGACATCAAGCAGACCGCAACCTCGTTCGGCACGCCGTACTTCTACTCCGACCTGTATCTCAGCGAGGCGCAGGCGGCCTCGCTGGCGCAGTGGTACGGTATCGAGCGGGGCATGAACCCATAAGCCACCTGACCCGAATCGCGAAGAAGGAGCAGCTATGCCCAGACACCTTACCGAGGACGCGCCGTTTCTGCGGACGCCCGACATGTACCAGATCGAGCGCGATGCGCCCATCTCGGAATATCCCAAGCAGGCGATCGACCTCATTGCCGACGCCGTGAACGGCGGAGTGCCCGATGGCGCCAACGCCTTCTGCAGCGTGGGCAAGGAGAAGCGCGGCACGGTGCAGATGCAGCTCTTTGCGGTTGTCGATGCAGCGGATGATCGCTTCGTCGAGGTCGGTTTCCGAAGCCATGGGTGCCTTGCCGCCATCGCATGCGCTACGGCAATCGCCACGCTGCTGCGCGGCAAGACCATCACCGAGGCGCTCGATATCACCCGCGAGGATATCACCGCGCTTACCGGCGAGCTGCCCGAGAGCCGTGCGTACACCTATATCTTCGGACTCGAGGCCATTCGCGCGTTGGTGGGTAACTACTGCCTCAAGCAGAAGGGCTTCTCCATTGCCGATCTCGATGCGTTTCTGCCCTGCCAGAAGCTCAGCGTCCCGTGCATGATCACCGAGAACTGCTCGCTGCGCGATGATCGCGTGGAGCAGGAGCTCAAGGAGCGCGGCGAGCTTGAGGGTTAGTGCGGGGTTATGGATTCCGCATTCGTTTTGCGGCGCTCGCGCGTCTCAAAACGCCGCGTACACGTGGGTACCCCAAAACAGGTGACAAGCATGTTCGCAGGTAGCGGCATGTATGAAGAAATTACCCAGAAGCAGGTGAGGTGTCAGGAATAAAAAAGGTGACAATGGTACTCGGCAGATTGCGCGAATCGCCCGCGCAGTTGTCGTACCAAGTAAGCGGCGGTCACGGGACCGCCGTACGATGTAAGGGGAGGGAACTATGAAAGAGAACACCGCCTTGGAGCAGGTGGGCTCCGGCGCGGATCGCCTCAACTCCTTCTTTACCCGTCGCGGGTTTGTGAAGGTGTCGGGGGCGTTCGTGGCGAGCATGGTGGCTCTCGGCCTGCTCCCGGAGCCGGCGGCGGCAGCGCCGACGAGCTCGAACGGAGCGGTTGACTACTATGCGTGCCCCACGCACGTGCTCAAGGTGAACCGTGCCCGCTGCACGGGTTGCCAGCGTTGCGAGATGAGCTGCACGCTCACCAACGACGGCGTGTCCCAGCCCGCTGCCGCCCGCATTCACGTGCGCGACGGCTTCAACTTCGGTGCTGGCCTCGACACGGCCGACGGCACTTACTACTCGCAGGAGTGGCAGGTTCGCACGTGCCACATGTGCAAGACGGCGCTCTGCCAGACCGCATGCCCGCACGGTGCCATCTACACCAACGACAACGGCGTGCGCGTGGTCGATGCCGAGAAGTGCGTCGGCTGCGGCAACTGCGTGTCTGCGTGCCCGTGGAACATGCCCGTGGTGAACACCGTGACCGGCAAGTCCTCGAAGTGCGTTGCCTGCGGTCGTTGCGTCGAGCAGTGCCCCAACGGAGCCATCGAGCTCATCGAGTGGGAGGATGTCAACCATTCCTCCGGCCCGACGCGCTTCGAGACCACGTTCCCGCTGGTGAGCGAGACGCAGGACTTCGTCGGCGGCGGCCACGTCGCGTAAGGTAAGGAGTAACTTAAATGGCTGATACTGCCACTTTCGGTTCTTACGGTTGGATGGGCCAGATCGCCCGTGTCAACCTCTCGACCGGCGAGATCACGGTCGAGTCCGACGAGGCCATGCAGAAGGACTACATCGGCGGCATGGGCTTCGCCAACAAGATCATGTACGACGAGGTGCCCGCTGGCACCGCGTGGGATGCTCCCGAGAACAAGGCCGTTCTCGCCGTGGGCCCGCTCACCGCTTCCGGCGTGCCCCTGGCTGGCCGCTCCACGTGGGCGACGCTGTCCACCTTCTCGAAGGACTACCTCATCGTCGACGCGCACTGTGGCGGCAACCTGGGCGCCCAGCTCAAGTTCTCGGGTCACGACGGCCTCATCATCGAGGGCGCTTCCGAGACCCCGTGCTACATCCTCATCGATGACGATAAGATCTCGATCGAGGACGCTTCCGCCGTGTGGGGCAAGGGCACCCGAGAGACCACCGAGGCGCTCTGCCAGAAGCACGGCCTCGAGGCCTGCGTGGCCGCCATCGGTCCTGCCGGCGAGAACCTGCTTCCCTATGCATGCGTCATCAACACCCGCAGCCACTCTGCAGGTGCTGGCCTGGGTGCTGTGCTCGGCTCCAAGAAGTGCAAGGCCGTCGTGGTCAAGGGCACCAAGGCCGTGAACGTCGCCGATCCTCAGATGGTCTCCGACCTCTCCGACTACATGATCGCCGAGGTTCTGGGCTCCAACAACAACCATGTCGTGCCGAGCACCCAGCAGTCCTGGGCCGAGTACTACGACGCCGGTTCGCGTTGGACCGCCAAGAAGGGTCTCTACTGGGCAGCTGCCGAGGGCGGCCCCATCGAGACCGGCGAGCCCAAGCCCTTCGAGCCCAACACCATGGGCTATCGCTGCATGAAGTCCACCAAGGACATGGGTCCCGAGGCCGAGAAGTACACCGTCAAGATGGCCGGCTGCCACGGCTGCCCCGTGCGCTGTTACTCGATGATCCGCGATCCGCGCGTCCTCGAGGCCACCGGCTACGCTTCCTCGGGCAACACCTGCGTGCCCAACTTCCCGTTCTCCACGTACATGCAGCCCATCATGAAGGCGCAGGGCATCAAGAACGAGGACAACATCAGCACCGACACCGCGGTCTTCTACGACCAGATCATCTCCGCTACGGTCGATGATCTTGGCCTGTGGTGCAACTACGCGCAGCTCTATCGCGATATCGCCTGGACCTACGCGAACGGCATCCTCGCCGAGCACGTTCCGGCCGAGCAGATGGCCGAGTACAACTTCGACGCCATCATGAACAACGGCGACCCCACCTCCTTCATCAAGATCCTGGTGGACATCGCTTCCAACGACGTCGAGAACAAGCCCATCTCGCTGCTGGGTCATGGCCCGATGGTGTGGTGCAAGGAGTGGAACCACATGGAGTGGTTCGACACCACCGCCTCCACCCTCATCAACTACCGCGGCTGGCCCGTGCACCATGCGCACGAGTGCTTCGGCCAGGTGGGCGCGCTCTACAACATGGTCTTCAACCGCGACGACATGATTCACTCCGCGGTGAACTTCCAGGGCTGCGGCCTGCCGTTCGAGCTCAAGCAGGAGATGGCCGCCGAGATGTGGGGCGACGCCTCCGCGATCGACGACACCAAGAAGTACACGCCGATGAACGAGTACAAGGCGGAGTTCTGCTGGTGGTCCATCGTGACCGACGTCCTGCATGACTGCCTGACGCTCTGCAACTGGGTGTGGCCCATGGCCATGGCGCCCGCCAAGGAGCGCAGCTACCGCGGCGACCTCGACCTCGAGGCGCAGTTCTACACCGCGGTGACCGGCCAGGAGATCACGATCGACGACCTCTACAAGGCCGCCGAGCGCGTCATGACCCTCCAGCGCGCTAACACCGCGCGCGGCATGACCGACGCTGATGGCAACATGGGTTGCAACGACTTCCGCAACATCCACGACACCATCACCGAGTGGCCCTTCACCAAGGATCCGGACATCGAGCCCTTCACCGCCGGCACCGACAAGATGGAGAAAGAGGACTGGCAGACGGCCCTCACCATGCTCTACAAGCGCTTCGGCTGGGATGAGGAGCTGGGCTGCCCCACCAAGGAGTGCCTTGAGGACCTCGGCCTCGACGACGTTGCCTCCGACCTCGAGGAGCTCGGTCTCCTTACCGAGGGCGGCGCCGCGTTCGACGATCGCACCCGCACCTACGCTGGCTGCCTTGCCGACTACTGCGGCGACAACCCGGCGCTTGCCTAGTTGCCTGAGAGGAGATAGCAATGGCTGACGAGAAGAAGGAGACCACGGGTACCACCGAGGCTGCTCCTAAGAAGAAGAATTGGAAGGCGAAGCGCCTCCCCATCGTGATTGCCGCCGTGGTGGTTGTCACGGTGCTGGGCGTCGCCGGTTGGGCATGGCGCGCCACGCCCGAGTACTGCGATTCCATGTGCCACAACACCATGGGCAAGTACTATAACTCCTACATGAACGACACCGAGTCGCTCGCCTATGCGCACAAGGGCGTTGTCGAGGGCGACTGCCTGGGCTGCCACGAGCAGACCCTCGCACAGATGGGCAGCCAGATCTCGGCTCAGCTCTCCGGGGGCTACGAGACTCCGCTTGCCAAGGAGACCTACTCCAACGAGTTCTGCCTGCAGAGCGGCTGCCATGCGGGCGCCGGCGTGATGCCGGGCGCTTCTGAGTCCTCCACGGCCGACTTCAGCTTCGATCCGCACAGCGACTACCATGGCGTGCAGCAGTGCAACTCCTGCCACCGCTTCCACGACCAGAGCGTCTTCACCTGCGCGACCTGCCACCAGGTAGGCGCCTGGGAGGGCGAGGGCGGCGTGCCCGAGGGCTGGACCGTCCAGGATCTTGGCTACGGCAAGGAGGGCGCGGTGCCCGACGGCTGGACCACCCCCGACCTGTTTGAGGCTGCGTCCGAGTAGGACCACCTCACTTCATCCTCGCTTATACAAGCGACCTCGATGCCCCGAGCGGACGCCTCCGCCCGGGGCATCGTTTACATGTATATCGTGTGCGCGCCCCGCTGTTCGCAGTGCAAACGGGGATAATGGCTAGAGCAAACGTGACATATCGGCCGCGCCGATGCGCGGCAGGGGAGGACATATGGTTTCGATCGATTTCACGCCGCACGGGGTCTGCTCGCGCAACATCCACGTCGATCTCGACGACGCGGGCCAGGTCATCGAAGGCTGCTCGTTTGTGGGCGGCTGCAACGGCAACCTCAAGGCGATTTCGAAGCTCGTGAAAGGCATGCCGGTCGAGCAGGTAATCTCGATTCTCGATGGCAACACCTGCGGTGCCCGTCCCACCTCGTGCGCCGATCAGCTCTGCCGCGCGCTTGAGGCGGCCCACACACAGGCGCAGGCGTAAGGGCATCAGAGCGCATTCATGTTCAAGCGGAGGCGGGACAAGCAGCACGCAGCGGCGCCAACAGATGGGCGCGGCATCACGCGTCGCCGGTTTGCGGCGGGCAGCGCGCTGGCCATCGGCGCCGGCATCGCCGCGATCAGCCTGACATCGTGCGGCAACGACAAGAAGAAGCAGACAACGGGCGAGCCCCAGGTGGTGACCGACGATTCGCAGATCGTCTCGGTGCTCGACGGCGACTACGCCAACGTCGACAACCCGCTTGCGGAGTCCGGCAGCTGGACGCTCCCGTTGGGGACGGTCCTGTTCCATAACGGCGGCACTTGGGCGGCGGCGATGCTGAACCCCGAGTCGTCGCTGCATATCAACACGTTGGGGGTGTTGAGCCTGTCGAGCGGCAACCTGGTGACGCTGCTCGAGACCCCCGTGCAGGGACGCGGTTTCGATTTCTTTGACGTGCGGTGCTCGGACGAGGTCTACGCGTGGGTCGAGATCAACTATACAGACCGTTCGTGGGCGCTCATGGGGCAGGCCTTCTCCGCGGGCAGCCTGAATGGCGACCCTGTTCAGCTCGATACCGGCGATATCGATTGGGAGCCTCCGCGCTTCACGGTATCGGGCTCAAGCGTGATATGGCAAAAGATGCCGCTTGCAACGGGTGAGGCATCGTCTGAAGACTCCCATTGCTACCTCTGGACCCTTGGCGACACCGAAGGGTCCGAGCTGTGGACCTCGCACGGACGTTTCGCCACGAGCCCGTGCGTATCGAACGGGATTCTCACCATCACCCCGCGCGTGCGCGGCGACGAAGGCGTGTACTACGGCATGACCGCCATCGACCTCACCGATGGCAACAATACGCAAATCGATCAGCTTGTGCTGCCGCGTACCGTGGCACCGTTCACGGCAGACTATATGAACGAGTCGTTCGTCTTCTCCATTGAGGCGAGCTATAACGGCCTGGGCAGCTTGGGCAATATGGGCACCTTTGTAGGGCGTGAGGGCGGCCCCTATACCTATGTGCGTCGCGAGCCACTGGCCGCTGCGGTGGGAAACGGCTCGCGCTTGCTTGTGAAGGCGCAGGCGTCGAATTTCGTCATCGATCTCGAGGAGCACACCTACGCCACGCTGCACGCCCCCGACCGTTCGCTTGATTTTGGCGAGTGGCCGGCAACCGAGGGGCTCAGCGAGCGCTTTCTCTCGTATGCTACGGTGCGCAACGACCAGGGTATTCCCGAGAGCGTGGTGGCGCGCGTCTTCAGCATCTAATTAACGCGCTTTGGAAGAAATTCCGGCAACTGGGAATAATGAGGGACAGCGGGCGCCGACGCGCGGACTCGGCATGCGTCGACCGCCTGCCGCCATCTGCATCATGAATGTGTTGCATGCGGTACAATATTCGAGTTGCAAGCGGTAGATGAGGAGGCCGACCATGGCTTCAGACGCAAGAAGCATTCTGCTCGTAGAAGATGAGAAGGCAATCCGCGACGCCGTCGCGGCGTACCTCGATCGCGAGGGCTATTGGGTCGTGGGCGTGGGAGATGGCCAATCGGCGGTCGAAGAGTTCGAGAAGCACCACTTCGACCTCGTGATTCTCGACCTCATGCTGCCTAAGCTCTCGGGAGAGCGCGTGTGCCGCGCCATTCGCGACAAGACCTCTGCGGTGCCCATCATCATGCTCACTGCCAAAGGCGAGGTCGAGGACCGCATCATCGGGTTCGAGCTCGGCGCAGACGACTACATCGTCAAGCCGTTCTCCCCGCGCGAGCTCGTGGCTCGCGTACGGGCCATGTTCCGCCGTGCGCAGCGCGCCGAGGAGTCGCAGGTCGAGGTGCTCGATTTCGGCGATCTGGTCATCGATATCTCCGGTCATAAAATTCTCGTTGAGGGCAAGCAGGTCGATCTTACGGCATCTGAGTTCAAGCTGCTCGCGACGCTCGCGCGCCATCCCGGACGCGTGTACAACCGTATGGAGCTTGTCGAGAAGGTCCTGGGATACGATTTCGAGGGCTACGAGCGCACCATCGACTCCCACGTCAAGAACCTGCGCGCGAAGCTCGGCGACGACCCCAAGAACCCCAAGTGGCTCTATACCGTTCACGGCGTGGGCTATCGCTTCGAGGCGCCTGCCGCAGATGGCGCCAAGGGCGCGGGAGCAAACGAGGGATAACGCATGCAGCCCGCTCGACTCGAAATAGGGCGCAAGCACAAGCAGGCGGGCGAGACGAGCTCGCGAGCGAGCTGGAACACGCCGCGCAAGGATGCGCGCGGCGGCATGAGCTATGCTTCGCGCATGGCGATCGCCTTCGCGCTCACCTCGCTTATGACCGTGCTCATCTTGGTGGGCGTGGTCACCGTGGTGTGGAGCGGCGTGTTCACGGATTACACCCGCACGAACATCCAGGATATGGCCGGGTTCACGGCGCAGCGTCTCGCGCTCTCTTATGAGGAGGACGGGCCCTGGACCACCGAGTTCATCGCGCAGATTGCCGAGTCGAGTTTGGAAGACGATATCGGCCTGCAGGTTATGGATCGCAGCGGCACCATTATCTACGACGACACCTGGCCGGCAGCAGGCGCCGCCGCCGAGGCGCATCGCAGCGACCAGGCAAAGGGCACCAGTTCGGGCCAGGCGGCGGGTTCGACGGCAGCCGGCAGTTCCACGCGCGCGATGCGCTCGCATGCGCTTACCTCGACGGCGCCGACGGGCAGCGAGGCGTCGGTAACCCAGGAGATCGTTACATCGGACGGCACCAAGGTGGGTACCGTGCGCGTGTGGGTGATCGGTTCGGACGTGCTGCTCAGCCGGGCAGACCAGACGTTCCGCGATCGTACCTTCAACGCCATGATGCTCGCTGCGCTCATCGCAATCTGCGTGTCGGTGATCGTGGGCTTTTTAGTGTCGCGCATGCTCACCAACCCCATCCGGCGGATCACCTCGACCGCGAAGCAGATCCGCGACGGCGATTGGTCGGCGCGCACCGGCATGAAGGGCGACGACGAGATCGATCGGCTCGGCGAGACCTTCGACGAAATGACCACCTCGCTCGAGCGCGATCTCAAGCACGAGAAGCGCATTACCTCCGACGTGGCGCACGAGCTGCGTACCCCGCTCATGGGCATGCTCGCCACGGTCGAGGCCATGCAAGACGGCGTGATGGAGCCCGATGAGGAGCACCTCGAGACGGTTGCCTCCGAGACGCGCCGGCTCGCCCGCCTGGTGCAGCAGATGCTCGACCTGTCTCGCATGGAGGCGCACACCACGCCGCTTCATATCGAGGAAGTCGAATTGGTGCCGTTCGTGCAGCGCATCGTGTCCGGCCAACAGCAGCTCTTCCAAGACCGCGATCTCAGGCTGCGGTTCGTGGACGACACGCAGGGCTGTTCGTCGACTGTTGCGTGCGATCCCGACATGATCACGCAGGTGGTTATCAACATCATGAGCAACGCGATGCGCTACACGCCCGAGGGCGGCTGGGTCGTGGTGTCGGTGCTCGCCGACCGCAAGGAGGTCATGATCTCCATCTCGGATACGGGCATCGGCATCGCGAAAGACGACCTGGCGCGCATTTTCAACCGTTTCTGGCGTGCCGACGCGAGCCGTGCGCGCGAGGCGGGCGGCTTGGGCGTGGGCCTTTCGCTCACCAAGCACATTGTCGAGCGGCATCAGGGGTATATCGCCGTGGAGTCGGAACTTGGAAAGGGTACGACTTTTACGATTCATCTGCCGCGGGAGCACACGCCAGAAGTTTCATCATCTACAATGGACAACTAGTCTCATTGCAGCGCTACGGCATAAGGAGTTGACTCACGTGGCAACTATGGAGCGTCGTCCCGATTCACAGGGCAAGGTTCGCGACATCTACCAAGCAGGCGACAACCTGCTCATGGTTGCGACCGATCGCATCTCGGCATTCGATTACATCCTGCCCGACGAGATTCCCTTCAAGGGTGAGGTCTTGAACCGCATCTCCGAGTTCTGGTTCAAGAAGTTCGCCGATATCGTGCCCAACCACCTCGTCTCCATCGATGTCAACGAGTTCCCGGCCGAGTTCGCCGAGTACCGCGATTACCTTGCTGGTCGCGCCATGCTCGTGCGCCGCGCCGAGACGCTGCCCATCGAGTGCATCGTGCGCGGGTATCTCACCGGTTCGGGCAAGAAGACCTACGACGAGGACGGCACCGTGTGCGGCATCAAGTTGCCCGCCGGGCTTACCGAGGCTTCGAAGCTGCCCGAGCCCATCTTCACCCCGTCCACCAAGGCCGCCATCGGCGATCACGACGAGAACATCCCGTTTGAGCGCTGCGCCGATATCGTGGGCACCGAGATCGCCGAGCAGCTCCGCGACCTCTCGCTCAAGATCTATACCGCCGCTGCCGAGTACGCGGCGACCCGCGGCATCATCATCGCCGATACGAAGTTCGAATTCGGCATCATCGACGGCAAGGTCTCGCTCATCGACGAGTGCCTGACCCCCGATTCCAGCCGTTTCTGGCCCGCCGACACCTATGAAGAGGGCAAGGTCCAGCCGAGCTACGACAAGCAGTATGTCCGCAATTGGCTCAAGGCGAACTGGGATATGACCGGCGAGCCGCCGCATCTTCCGGCCGAGGTGGTCGAGGGTACCTCTGCACGGTACCGCGAGGCGTATCAGATCATCACCGGCACCGATTTCGTAAGCATGAAGGAGAACTAATCCATGAGCATGCGCAGTGCTACCAACAAGCGCACGCAGAACCGTGAGTATGCGGGTGCGACGCGCAAATCTGCGGCGTCGGCGAAGCCCGCCCGCGCGGCGGCGGGTTCCGTGCGCGTTGTTCCGGCGTCTGCTAAAGAGCGCCGCCGCGAGGCGGAGCGCGGGGAGTCGCTCGAGGGGCTTTCGCGCGAGGAGAAGAAGGCGCGCAAGCGCGAAGCGCGCATGCGCGAGGATCGCCTGTATTCCGTGTCGTCGATCATGCTGAAGGACGATCCCGATTACAAGCGCCTGCGTCGAGTCTTCTGGGTGCTGCTTGCGCTCGGCATGGTCGCGATCCTTGCAATCTGGGTTTTGCTGTTTGGCCTGTCGGACTCCACCGGCGAGATGACCTCTGCCGTGCAGCTTGCGGGCGTCGTTGTTGCGTATGCGCTCGTCATCGGCGCGTTCGTGTACGATTTTGTGAAGATTCGTCCGCTGCGCAACTACTACCGCGCTCAGGCTGAGGGCATGAACGACCGCAAGCTCGTCGAGATCATCGAGCGCGACGCTGCGAAGCGCGATAAGAAGGATGCCAAGAAGGACGAGGAGGCTGCCTCCCCGGTAACTGAGGGCGCTAAGCCGGCAAAGAAAAAGAAGTACAAGAACAACCGCTCGCGTCATTAGCGGGCGATTACGCAGATGGGGTTCTCGGCCACCTGCGCCTGTCATGGAAAGGGCCCCGTGCGCGGGGCCCTTTCCATGTGCAGACAACGGCCTTATCTGCGAGCCAGAAGAGGGTGAGCATATGATTCGAGCGGCATTGACCGTGGAAGACGCCCGCGCCGGCATGCGTGCGCTTGCGCCTCAGATCGAGCGCTACGCGAAGCTTATCGTTGAAAAGGGCGTGAACGTGAAGCCGGGACAGGAGCTCGTGGTGAGCGCTCCGGTTGAGAGCGCGGCGTTCGTGCGCCTGCTGGTGCGCTGCGGCTACGAGGCCGGTGCCGGACATGTGACCGTCATCTGGTCGGACGACGAGGTCGGCCGCCTCACCTATGAGCACGTGGACACATCCTATTTCGAGACCACGCCCGAATGGCAACGCGTGCAGCTGGATTCGCTCGCCCAGATGGGTGCCTGCTTCCTGTTTGTGGAGGGCTCCGATCCCGAGGCGCTGCGCGGCATCGACCCGGCAAGGCCGGCAGCTGCTTCGCGGGCGCGCAATACGCAGTGCAAAGACTTCAGGCGCGGACTCGATTTCAACCTCAATCCGTGGTGCATCGCCGGTGCGCCCGTCGCCGCGTGGGCGCGGCACGTGTATCCCGGCGTCCCCGATGAGGTGGCAATCTATCAGCTCTGGTGCGCCATCCTTTCGGCCGCTCGCGCGAACGGCGAGGATCCCGAGAGCGATTGGGAGCTGCATGACGCCACCTTCGATAAGAACCTGCGGTTCTTGAACGAGCATCATTTCGATGCCTTGCATTACACCGCATCGAACGGCACCGATTTCGTGGTGGGCATGACCGACCGGCATATATGGGCCGGCGGCAAGAGCGAGACGCCCGACGGACATCCGTTCTTCCCGAATATCCCCACCGAAGAGGTTTACACCTCACCCGACTGCCGTCGCGTCGACGGCATCGTATACTCCGCCATGCCGCTTATCCATCACGGTAGCAAGGTCGATGGATTCTGGCTCAAATTCGAAGGCGGCTCCGTGGTTGACTATGGTGCCCAGGTGGGCTTCGACACGCTCCGCAGCATCATCGAGACCGATGAGGGCGCGCGCCGCCTAGGCGAGGTCGCGCTCATTTCCAAGAACACCCCCATCCGTGAGAGCGAGATTCTCTTCTACGATACGCTGTACGACGAGAACGCAAGTTGCCACCTGGCTCTCGGTGTTGGGTTCCCCGAATGCTATGAAGGCGGTGCCGATATGGCGCCCGAGGAGCTGCTCGCGCATGGCGTCAACATGTCGAGCACCCACGTCGACTTCATGATCGGATCGGACGATCTCGACATCATGGGCATCATGGCGGACGGGACCGAGGTCCCCGTGTTCACGAACGGTCAGTGGTGCTGGGAGTAGCGCTGCCCGCGTCGTATCACCTTTGGTTCTTTTGGCAGCCGTGCCTTCCTGTTCGGGTCTGCGATAGCCGGCTGGGCAGCGGGTCGGCGTCGAGGTCGGGACGAGGTTCTTCCCAAAATGGGCTATAAGGTACGCATCATTGCGACGAACTGCTACAATAGCTCGAACGGGCCGTTAGCTCAGCTGGCAGAGCAGGGGACTTTTAATCCCAAGGTCTAGGGTTCGAACCCCTAACGGCCCACCATTGTTTACCTGCGGGAATGTCGAACGGCATTCCCTTTTTTCTCAATCAACCTGATTTCCCCGCGAGTGCGGCCCGTTATGTCCTTACAGTAACCTGCTACAACCTGGTGCAAGCCGTGCGTGAGGCGCTGGTCCGTGCGCAATTTCGCCCTCGTGGGGATCGGCGCGGCGACGAACATAGCGTTCTCCTCGGTATCGAAGCGAGTTTTTCTGCGCTGCGAGGAGTTTACTGTCATTTAGTTCAGATTCCGGAGCGTTTATCGCTTCTATAGGGGTTTGGAAGCACCTATTCGCTGGCTCAGCCATAGTCTTGAGTCGTAAAAATAAATAATACATAGACTAATAGGTGTTTATTCCCACCTTAAGACGCGATAAGAGTCTTTGGATCATCAGATGCGCTCCGGAATCTGAACTAAATGACACTTTTTGCGAAGGATTCGTAAAAAACCTGAGCCGATGTGCTCGTTGTGCATGGTGCGAGCACGCTAACGCCGTGGGGGAGCGCTGCGGACGGCATTTGTCCATACGGTTGCGTCGCATCTTACCCTTCTTTCCCATACGCTTACCGGTAAGTCGCGTTCGAGCGCCTCCGTTTGCCGTATGATGCACATAACATGACGCTTCGGCGTTCCTATACTCGTGCCGCGCGGCGGCAACAATGACCTGCAGGTTCGATAGAAAGGCAACTCAGATGGCTGACGTACATGAGCTCCTCGATACATGGCTCGCCAATGTTCAAGACGAAGACCTTCTGGCCGAGCTCAAGGCGATGAAGGAGGCTGGCGACGAGGACGCGATCACCGACGCGTTTTTCCAGGACCTCGAGTTTGGTACTGCGGGCCTGCGCGGTACGCTCGGTGCCGGCACCAACCGCATGAACATCTACACCGTTGGTCGTGCCACGCAGGGTTTCGCCGAGTATCTCGTGAAGAACTTCGAGAACCCCACGGTTGCCATCGCGCGCGACAGCCGCAACAACGGCGAGCTGTTCGTTAAGACCGCGGCGGCAATCTTCGCCGCCAACGGCGTTGTCGCCAAGGTGTATCCCAAGATCTCACCGGTGCCCACGCTTTCATGGGCGGTTCGCGACCTGAAGTGCTCCGGCGGCGTGTGCGTCACCGCCTCGCACAACCCGGCGCAGTACAACGGCTACAAGGCCTACGGCCCCGACGGCTGCCAGATTGCATCCGAGGTCGCCGATGCCATCTCCGCTGCCATCGCAGGTGTTGATACCTGGAACGGCATCAAGACGATGGGCTTCGATGAGGCGCTGGCCGCCGGAAAGATCGAGTGGATCGGCGACGACTGCCTCGATCGTTACTACGACACCGTTGCCGATAAGTCGGTGAGCAACCTCACGTCCGAGCAGGTTGCCGAGGCCCCGCTCAAGCTCGTGTACACGCCGCTTAACGGCACGGGCCTCATCCCGGTGACCACCGTGCTCAACAAGGTGGGCATCACCGACATCACGATCGTGCCCGAGCAGAAGGATCCCGACGGCAACTTCCCCACCTGCCCGTATCCCAACCCCGAGATCCGCGAGGCCATGCAGAAGGGTATCGACCTGTGCGAACAGGTGCACCCCGACCTCCTGCTCGCAACCGATCCCGACGCCGACCGCGTGGGCGTGGCCTGCAAGGACGGCGACGACTACACGCTGCTCACTGGTAACGAGATGGGCGTGCTGCTGCTCGACTACATCTGCAAGATGCGCGCTGAGCGCGGCGAGGACCTCACCGAGAAGGTCGCGGTGACCACGATCGTGTCCTCCGCCATGGTCGATGCGCTCGCTGCCGAGTACGGCTTCGAGATGCGCCGCTGCCTCACCGGTTTCAAGTACATCGGCGACATCATTACCTCGCTTTCCGATGCGGGCCAGGTTGATCGCTTCATCTTCGGTTTCGAGGAGTCGTACGGCTATCTCTCCGGCGACCACGTGCGCGACAAGGACGCCGTGAACGCCTCCATGCTCATCTGCCAGATGGCGCAGTACTACAAGCTGCAGGGCAAGAACCTCGCCCAGGCCATGAGCGATCTGTACGAGAAGTACGGCTACTATCACAACAAGACCATCTCGCTCAGCTATCCCGGTGCCGACGGCGCCGCGAAGATGGCGGGTATCATGGCGGGCCTGCGCGAGACCGCGCCCGCAGAGATCGCTGGCAGCAAGGTCGAGGCCGTGCTCGACTATCAGGATGGCGTAAACGGTCTGCCCAAGGCCAACGTCATCGAGTTCGATCTCGAGGGTGGCAACAAGGCAATCGTGCGCCCCTCCGGCACCGAGCCCAAGATCAAGCTTTACATCTTCGCCAAGGGCGAGGACGCCGCCTCGGCCGATGCCCTTATGGACAAGATCGAGGAGGACGGCCGCAAGCTGCTTTCGTAGTTTGCGAACCTCGTAGATAGCAATGTGCACGCAGGGCCCCGCAGCAATGTGGGGCCCTGCTGCGGTATGTCATGTGCGGTGGCAAGGCAGTCAGGGACTGCCTTGCCACACGTTACAGCGAGTAAGGGCGTCCTTGCATCGGCTACACTGCGGCGCTGAGGCTCCGTGCACGACGGATGGCCTCGGGAACGCGCGCGGCGAGTGCGTCGATATCGGCGGCGGTCACGTCATCGGCAAGTGAGAGGCGCAGGCTGCCGCGTGCCCAGCGCGGATCGGTTACGCCGAGTGAGGTGATGACGTGCGACGGCCCGGTTTCGCCGGTGGAACAGGCCGAACCCGTGGCGGCGGCAACGCCTGCCCGGTCGAGCAGCACCACGAGCAGCTCGCCGTCAACATCTTTGCAAAGAAGCGAGGCAATACCCGGTAGGCGGCGGGCGTCGTCGGGGTCGCCGGTTGCATATACGTCGGGAACCGCAGTGACGATGCGGTCGATGAGCTCGTCGCGAAGGCGTGCCACACGCTCCATGCGCTCCGTCTGACAATCGCATGCATGCTCAAGCGCGGCGGCCATGCCAACGGCGCCCGCAACGTTTTCGGTGCCGGCCCGCATGCCGCGCTCCTGGGCGCCGCCCAAGATGAGCGGTGGAATCGAGAATCCCTCGCGCAGGTAGAGCGCGCCCGCACCGCGAGGACCATGGAACTTGTGCGCCGAGAGTGACAGCGCGTCCACACCGAGCTCCATCACATGAACGGGGATATGTCCTACCGCCTGCACCGCGTCGGTATGGAAGGGCACATCATATGCATGCGCTATCTGAGCAAGCTGAGAAACCGGCTGGATCGTACCGACCTCGTTGTTGGCGAGCATGATCGATACGAGCGCAGCGGGAGGAGCTTCGATGCCGTGCTCATGGTTGCATCGCTGCAGCCGGGTAAGCGTCTTTTCGAGCGCCTCCGGCTGCACGCGACACAGCGCGTCGACGGGCAGGTAGGTGACCTCAACGCCGTTTCGCGCGAGCGCCTCGCAGGTATGGAGCACCGCATGGTGCTCGACGGCGCTCGTGATGATGCGCGCTGGGGCGTCGGGCCCATAGCAATCGCGAAACCGCTGCACAGCACCGGTGAGCACCCAGACATCGGATTCCGAACCGCCGCTCGTGAAATAGACCTCGCACGGCAGGGCCGCTCCCAGGCAGGAAGCCACGCGCGAGCGCGCCGCTTCCAGCGCATCGGCAGCTTCCTGTGAAATGCGATGGATGCCGCTCGGGTTGCCGTAGGCATAGGTGAGATACGGCATCATGGCGTCGAGCGCCGCGGGCGCAAGCGGCGTCGTGGCAGCGTTGTCTGCATAGATATAGGGCGTCTCGGCGGCGTGCGCTGCTTCTGTTCGATGCGGTGAAGATTCGTTCATGATGGCTCCTCGCGACACGAAGAGCTTACCGCAGAATGAAGAACCAAACCACGGCGGCGATGATGGCGAGCAGGGCGATCAGCAACACGATGCGCGCAACATGGCGACGTGCCCGCGTTTGACGCGCGGTGAAAATCGCCTTGCCGGGCTTCGGCGTTTGCAGGTAGCGCTCGTAATGAAGCGGTGCGCGCTGGGGCTTGCCATCCGGGCCCTCGGCGTACTGCTTGCGTGGATGGGCGGGTTGCACAGGCCGTGTGCGCGGCAGGTATTGCGGGTCGGACGTGGCAACGCCCATGTGCTTCCGACCGTTCGGCGCATCGTAGCGGTCTTGACCGTCGTGCATGGATTCCTGCGCGACATGCTGCCGCGGATGCTGATAGGGGGTTTTCGAGGCACTGCGCTGCGGAGCGTCCGCTTGCGGCGCACGTGGAACATCCTGCAGCGGGGCGCGTGTCGCGTCGGCGCCCTGTGCGCGCAGATATCGCGAATCGTTGCTGTTGTTGGTGCCGGCCATAACGTCCTTCTCTGGGAATTGCCCGGAATGCATCTATTGTACGATGAAGTGAGGGGGCCTGCGGAGGTGTTAATGAAATTGCAAGGCAACCATGCGCATCCCATAGGGGGTGCCGCGAGCTGCAGCAAGGCGGTTCAAACGGCGGGCTCGCAGACGAACAGCTCGAAGGCGATAAATCTAAGTCTCGAGAACTTAGATTTGATGATACTGTGACGCTTAAAAAATATGATTTATTCCGTTTAACGACACGCGAGCGGGGCATAACAGAGGTGTCAAACGAAGTCCCGGAGTTCGCCGCCCCGGGCAATCACAAAGGAGTGATGAGGTATGGCAAGCATGATTCCGTATCGTTCTGTATTTGGACTCCGTCCCACCACCAGCGCCCTGTTCGACGCGTTCGATGACATGATGGATTTCGCCAACAACTCGGTTGCCAAGGCGTTCCCCATCGATGTCGAGGACACGGGCGATGGCTACGAGGTCAAGGCGTACCTTACGGGCGTCAACAAGGACGACATCGATGTCGAGCTCAACGAGGGCCGTCTCTCCATCTCGGTGAATGTTGAGGAGAAGGAGGAGAACAAGGACAAGAACTACCTGCAGAAGGAGTTCAGCGCATACAGCGCAACCCGCGGCGTCTACCTCAAGGACGCAGCGAGCGAGGGCCTTTCCGCGCGCTACGCTGATGGCGTGCTCACCGTCACGGTGCCTAAGATTCAGGAGAAGAGCAACGTCACCAAGATTGCGATCGACTAGCCTTGCGCGCATACAGCAACGCACTGCATCTGTAACGCGTGACAACAGGTCATAGTTGCGGCGGTGTTCGGGTCTACGGGCCCGGGCACCGCCTTTCTTTGTTTTGCTGCTACCAGCAGCTGATCGGGCGGTTTTGCCCGGCGGCACGAATATGCAGCGCCGGGATGCCGTCGCCGCGCTCGAGCGTGGCGGACGAGCCGAGTTCGTTGTCGAGTGTGGCGCCGAGTGCTTCTGCAAGGGCGCGCACGGCAAGGCTCGGGCGGTTGTTTTCCTGCGAGATGTGCATGGCGATGAGCTGTTCGGTGCGCTCGGTTACCAGCTTCGGCACGGCCGCGGCGGCCTGCGCGTTCGAAAGGTGACCGCGCTCCGAGATGATGCGATCTTGCAGGAAACGCGGGTAAGAGCCGGTGCGCAACGTGGGGACGTCGTGATTGCTCTCGAGTGCGAGGATCCGGCAGTCGCGTAGCGCCTTCATGGCGCCGGGGGTGAGCACGCCGGTGTCGGTGGCGAAGCCAATGGCATCTCCAGCGCAGGTGAAGCGGAAGCCCACGGGATTTACCACGTCATGCGAGGTGGGAAAGGTCTCCACGTGCACTCCGGCGACATCGAACGCGGCGCCGGGGGTAAAGGGCGTGAACGGCAGGCTCGCGAGATACTTCTTCGTATCGGCGGTTCCCAGGCTCGCAAAGAGCGCGCCGTCAAAGCGCCGACACCATACAGTGACGCCGCTGATGTGGTCCGAATGCTCGTGGGTGAGCAGGAGCGCCTGCACGTCACCCTCATCGAGATCGAGTTCGTGCATGCGCGCGATGATCTCGCGGCGCGAGAAGCCGTTGTCGATCATGATGAGGCCTTCAGGGCCCTCGATGAGCGCGCAGTTGCCTTTGGAGCCGCTGCCGAGGATGTGAAGATGAAGCGTGCGATGCACCGTGTCGGGTCCTTTCGAACGACTACAATGTCTACAGATTTGAGGAGGTTGTCGATGCCAACGGTCGCCCAGCATTATAGCCAGCACCACCCATCCGCAGCATCGGCAGGTGCCGCGAGGCACGAGGGCGCCGCGGCGCCTGTGGTGCTCATGGTATCAGGCGGCGCGGACTCGACCGCGCTGCTCGTCATGGCATGCTCGTCGCCGCTCGATATCGCCGACGGCCGCGGTTCGGCGCGCATCGCGCGCGAGCGCATTCACGTACTGCATGTGAACCATCATCTGCGCGGGGTGGCATCCGATGCCGACGAGGCGTTCGTCCGGCAGCTGTGCGAGCGGCTTGGCGTGCCGGTATGCGTGGAGCATGCTGCGTTCGGCGATCTCAAGGGGCAGAACCTCGAGGCGGCTGCGCGCGAGGTGCGCTATCATGCCGCGCGCCGCTATGTGCGCGAACTCTGCCGCGAGGCGGGTTGCCCGCGCGCCGCGGCGCGCATCCTCACGGCGCACACGGCGAGCGATCGCACGGAGACCTTCTTCATGAACGCGATCAAGGGCGCCGGGCTGGCCGGGCTCTCGAGCATTCCGCGGCGGCGCAACATCATCGTGCGCCCGCTCATCGGATACACCCATGATGAGCTCTGCCGCTATCTCGAGGTTGCGGGCTACACATGGCGCGAGGACGAGAGCAACCAGGACACCGCCTACCTGCGCAATTTCGTGCGGCACCGGATCGCGCCCGTCGCCCGCGAGCGCAACGGCAACCTCGACAAAACAATCGGTGCTACCTGCGACATCTTGTGCGATGAAGATGCCTTCATGGAGCATCTTGCAGCAAATGCCCTGCGCACCTGCACGCGGCGACGCGAGGAGGGGCTCGTGGTGCTCGATGCAGTTCGTCTTGCGGCTGCCGAAATCGCCATCGCGCGGCGCATGGTGCGGCTTGCGGTGAAAGAACTCGATCCCGAGGTGCGGCTCGAGATGCGGCATGTCGAGGCGGTGCTCGGGCTCGTTGCGACGGGCTCCGGCTCGCTCACGCTGCCGGCTGGTATCGATGCGCGCATGGAGTTCGGCACCTGCACGCTGCGCACGGCCGATGCGCGCGAGTTGCTCGTTGCCGGCTGGCTCACGGTCCCGGGCAAGATGGCGCTTCCCGCCGGCGCGGTGATCGAGGCGGAGCTTGCCGTTGTCCCGGCGGGCGCCGATCCGGTGGTGCTTGCGCGCGAAGCGTCGCAGGCAGATGGCCCCGGCATCAGCACCGTGCTCGTAGATGCCGCATCGCTGGGATATGCCGAGCGCGATCTGGTGCGCCTGAAGGAGGACGCCTCCCGCATGCCCGCCGAGGCGCGTTCGGCGCGCCTGTGGGTCGATGCGCCGCAGCCGGGCGACCTGCTGTGCCCGCTGGGCATGCACGGGCGCTCGAAGAAGCTCTCGGATCTGCTGGGCGAGGAGCGCATTCCCGTGGCCGATCGCCGGCTTGTTCCCGTGGTGCGCACCGCGCCCTCCGGTGCCGTTGTGTGGGTTGGCGGAATTCGCCTCGATGACCGGTTTAAGTGCACGTCGGCTACAAGAGTGCTGGTAAAATTACGTATCTGCCCTGTGGACGCCGCGTTAGGAGGACGCCTTGCAGGGTAAGCTGCCGTAAGGTCCTAACGTGAGGAGGATTTCCGTGTCCGAGCTGCACCCCGACATCGAAAAGGTCTTGTTCGACGAGGAGAAGATCGCGTCCATCGTAAAGCGCATGGGCGAGCAGATCTCGCGCGATTACGCGGGCAAGGACCTGGTGCTCATCGCCGTGCTGCGCGGCGCCGTGGTGTTCATGGGCGATCTCATGCGCGCCATCGACGTGCCGCTTGCCATCGACTTCATGGCGGTGTCGAGCTACGGTGCCAACGCCAAGAGCTCGGGCATCGTGCGCATCGTCAAGGACCTCGACATGGATATCAAGGGTCGCGACGTGCTCATCGTCGAGGACATCCTCGATTCCGGCCTCACGCTCAAGTACCTCATGAAGAACCTGTCCAACCGCGGGCCCGCGTCGCTCGAGGTGGCAGCGTTTTTGTGGAAGGACATCGAGGGCAAGCAGGCTGCCATCAATCCCAAGTATGTGGGCACGCATTGCCCCGACGCCTTTGTGGTGGGCTACGGCCTCGATTTCGCTGAGCGCTACCGCAACCTCCCTTACGTGGGAGTTCTTAAACCGGAGGTCTACTCATAGTGTTGTTCCGTTCCCCTTGCAACGATCGTATGTCAGACATCGCCCTTCTCGCGGAGGGCGATGCGCCCGATAAGGCCCCGCGCGACGGCCACCAGGGCACCGCGGAGGACACGCGCCCAGACCACGAGGATGGTGACGGCGCCCGCCGCGACCGCGAGCACAACCAGGGCGAGTCGAGTCTCTTCGACCGGATGTTCCCCGAAGACGCCAAGCTCGGCAGCCGCCGTCCTGGTGGCCCCAATCCAGGTCCCTCGCGCTCCAACTGGCTCTACTTCCTGCTTGCCTGCGTGCTGCTGGCCTACATGTTCTTTCAGATGGGCCCTACGCTCGGCGGTGGCGCCAAGCCTGTCGAGCTTGCCACCAACGAGATGGTGACCGCCATCAAGCAGGGCAGGGTTGATTCGCTTACCTATACGGTGGTCGACGGCTCGGTAACCGGCACGTACTGGAAGAAGGCCAAAGACCGCGGTGATGATGACAAGCTCGAGCAGTTTACCTCGCACTACGTGGGATCGGATTCGCTTTCCGAGCTCATGGCCGATCACCCCGATACCGAGTACGTGGTCGATACCAGCGATCCCAACTTCTGGGGCAATCTCATCGTGAGCGCGCTGCCCACGCTGGTCCTGCTGGCGCTCATGGTGTACTTCATGCGCCAGATGATGGGTGCCAACAGCAAGACCATGCAGTTTGGCAAGACGAACGCGAAGATGAGCGAGGCCACGCGCCCCAAGGTGAAGTTTAAAGACGTCGCCGGCATCGACGAGGCTGTCGAGGAGCTTGAGGAGGTGCGCGACTTCCTCGCGTCGCCCGAGCGCTATCGCAAGCTGGGGGCGAAGATTCCGCGCGGCGTGCTGCTGGTGGGCCCTCCGGGCACCGGTAAGACGCTTTTGGCCAAAGCCGTTGCCGGCGAGGCGGGCGTGCCGTTCTTCTCCATCTCGGGCTCGGACTTCGTGGAGATGTTCGTGGGCGTTGGCGCAAGCCGCGTGCGCGATCTCTTCAAAGAGGCAAAGGCGCAAGCCCCCTCGATCATCTTCATCGACGAGATCGACGCGGTCGGCCGCCAGCGCGGCGCCGGCCTGGGCGGCGGCCATGACGAGCGCGAGCAGACCTTGAACCAGCTGCTCGTCGAGATGGACGGCTTCGAGGAGAACGAGAGCGTCATCCTCATCGCTGCTACGAACCGCCCCGACATCCTTGACCCCGCGCTGCTGCGCCCCGGCCGCTTCGATCGCCAGATCACCGTCGACCGTCCCGATGTGAAGGGCCGCGAGGCGATTCTTCGGGTGCATGCCGAGAACAAGCCGCTCAACGACGACATCAAGTTCGACAAGCTCGCGCAGCTCACCGTGGGCTTCACGGGCGCCGATCTCATGAACCTCATGAACGAAGCCGCGCTGCTTGCGGCGCGTCGCAAGAAGAATCTCATCTCCATGGCCGAGATCGAGGAATCCATGGAGCGCGTCATCGCCGGCCCCGCCAAGAAGGCTCGCGTCATGACCGAGAAGGAGCGCGCCACCATCGCCTACCACGAGAGCGGCCACGCCCTTGTGGGGCACATCCTCGAGCATTCCGATCCGGTGCACAAGATCTCGATCGTCTCCCGCGGGCAGGCGCTCGGCTATACGCTGCAGCTTCCCGCCGAAGACCACTTCCTCAAGACGAAGAACGAGATGCTCGACGAGCTCGCTGTCTTTTTGGGCGGCCGGGTGGCCGAGGAGCTCATGTGCGACGACATCACCTCCGGTGCCAGCAACGACCTCGAGCGCGCCACGAAGATGGCCCGCGAGATGGTGACGCGCCTTGGCATGAGCGAGGAGCTGGGCACGCAGGTCTTCGGCGAGGCGCAGCATCAGGTGTTTCTGGGGCGCGATTACGCCGATCACCAGGATTACTCCGAGGAGACGGCGCGGCGCATCGACGTTGAGGTCCAACGCATCATGCGCGAGGCGCATCGCCGCGCCGAGGCGATCCTCGAGGCGCGCCGCGATCAGCTAGAGCTCATGGCGCACGTGCTCTTGGAGCGCGAGACCGTCGAGGGCGATGCCGTCGAGGCGCTGCTCGATAACGAGTGGGACGCCTACCTCGCGCGCGAGGCGGCTGCCTCGGGCGGATCGGCACCGGCGGAGGGCGGCAAGCATGCCAAGCCCCGCATGACCCAGGAGGAGCTCGAGGAGGATGCCGCCCGCTATGCCGAGGCGGCCATCGCCGCCGAGGACGAGGCGCTCCGCGAGCAGGCTGTCTCCGAAAGCGAGCGGAGCGCAGCGGAGGAATAACACGTACGAGGGGGATGCCCATGCTGAACGAGACCATGTACGCCTACGGCGTCGAGCCGTCGGTCATTCGCGAGATCTTCACCTATGCGAACGAGCGCAAGGCGCAGATCGGAGCGGACAAGGTGTTCGACTTCAGCCTGGGCAACCCGAGCGTGCCGGCGCCCGATGCCGTGCGAGCATCGATCGAGCGCTCGCTCGCCGAGCTCACGCCTGCCGAGCTCCATGGATACACGCCGGCGCCCGGTCTGCCCGCCGCTCGCGAGGCGGTGGCGGCGTCGCTTAACCGGCGCTTCGGTACGACATACACCTCGGCCGATGTGTTCATGACGGTAGGCGCCGCGGCATCGGTGTCGTGCGCGCTCCGTGCGGTCACCTCGCCGGGCGACGAAGTGATCGTTATCGCGCCGTTCTTTCCTGAATACCGCGTGTGGATCGAGGTTGCCGGCGCCGCCTGCATCGAGGTGCCGGCGCACCCCGAGACCTTCCAGATCGATGTCGAGGCGGTGCGGCGCGCCATCACGCCGCGCACGGCGGCCATCATCATCGATTCGCCCAACAACCCCACCGGTGTGGTGTATCCGCGCGCGGTGCTCGAGAAGCTCGCGGCGGTGCTTGAAGAGGCCAATCGCGCCCGCGCCGCCGAGCTGGGGCATCCGCAGCCCATCGTCCTTATCTCCGACGAACCCTATCGAGAGATCGCCTACGGCGTCGAGGTGCCCTGGATTCCGGCGATCTACGAGCACACGGTGGTGTGCTACTCCTACTCGAAATCGCTCTCGCTGCCCGGGGAGCGCGTTGGCTGGGTGCTGGTGCCGCAGGTAAGCGAGGGTGCGCGTCGCGTGATGGCGGCGGTCGCCGGCGCCGCGCGCGCTCTGGGCTATGTATGCGCCCCGGCGCTCTTCCAGCGCGTGGTGGCAGACTGCGCCGACGTGCCGAGCGATGTCGCGGCCTACGCGCGCAATCGCAACCTGCTCACCCAGGCGCTTACCCGGTTCGGATATACCTACGTGGAGCCCGACGGGGCGTTCTATCTATGGGTTCGCGCCCTCGAAGACGATGCGGAGGCATTCTGCGAGCGCGCCCGCGCCTTCGAGCTGCTGCCCGTGCCCTCGAACAGCTTCGGGGTGACCGGCTGGGTGCGCGTAGGCTACTGCGTGGATGCGAACGTCATCGAGCGCTCGCTGCCAGCGTGGGAGCAGCTCGCCCAGACATACTGACACGATGGGATAGATTGAAAGGCGGCTTTCATGTCATACACCATTGCAAGCGATATCCATACGCACACGCTCTACTCGCGCCACGCCTATTCGACCATTGCCGAGAACATCGCCGCGGCGCGCGCCGCGGGGCTCGAGGTCTTGGGTTCGGCCGATCACTTCAGCTGCATGACCTATCCCGGTCACGATCTGCGAAACTACCAGTTTTTCCTCAACCAGCACGCCTGGCCGCGCACGTGGGACGGCGTGACGCTGCTTCGCGGCGCCGAGGCCGATATCGTCGGTCTCTCCGGTGAGCTGTTTGGCCAGGATGTCGCCGCCAACGTGACCATCGTGGGCAACGCCTATCGAGACGACCGCACGCTCTACGACCGCGTGACCGAGGGGCTCGACTACGTGGTGGCGAGTGTTCACAACAGCGCGTTCACCCGTGACGCCTCGCTCGCTCAAACCACCGCGATGTATGTTGGAGCGCTCGAGCAGCGCAAGGTGCTCGTGCTGGGGCACACGGGTCGCTCGGGCGTGCCGTTCGATATGGATGAGGTGCTCCTGCGCGCTAAGGAGCTTGGCAAGCTCATCGAGCTGAACGACCACAGCCTTGAGGTCGATGCGCGCGGCAGGTTCCATGGCGCCTGCTCGGCGATTGCCGAGCGCTGTGCCGAGCTCGGCGTGCAGGTGAGCGTCTCGAGCGATGCGCATCTGGCGATGTATATCGGGCGCTATCCCCACATCGAGCAGATGCTCGAGGAGATTCATTTCCCCGAGGAGCTTATTGCCAACCGCAGCCGCGTCGCCCTGCTCGACGCGATGGCGGCAGCCGGCGTATGCGACATGCACGAGCTGAACAACGAGGAGGCCTAGGTGCTCAAGCGAACATTTGACGAGGATCTCGATCGCGCTGTGGCATTTCACGGCCATCTGTGCGGCGGGCAGGTGATCGGCACGCGCATGTCACGGCTGGCGCTCACCTATTTCCATATCGATGATCCCGATACGTACCGCGATCTCATCGCGTTCGTTGAATGCGATCGGTGTCTGGCGGATGCCGTGATCTCGGTGGCCAACTGCCACTTGGGTCGGCGTCGGCTCAAGTGGTACGACTACGGCATCATGTCCGCGAGCTTCTACGATATCGCGAGCGATCGCGCGATCCGTATCTCGCAGCGGCCCGATGCACCGCGCTGTCCGCATGGCGAGGACCTTCGCGCGTTCTTCGCGAAGCTCAGCGACGATGAGTTGTTCTACGTGCACGAAATCGAGCTGCCGGATCTGGGGGAGTTCGATTTGCCGGGCAAGCCCCGCAAGACCGAGACCTGCGCCGCGTGCGGCGAGCGCATCCACGACGGGCGCGGTATCGAGCGCGGCGACAAGGTGTATTGCCGTCGCTGCGCCGGCGAGCGCGTGTACTACATCGAGGGCCGTCGCCTCAACATGGACGACATCGTCGCAGGCGTATAGCGGCGGCGTTACCCGCGCTCGAATACGGCAACCGTCTCGACGTGCTCCGTATGCGGGAACATATCCACCGGCGTAAGCCGTATGAGGCGGTAGCCCGCGCGGGCAAGATGCTCGAGATCGCGCACCTGCGTGACGGGATTGCAGCTGATGTAGACGATTCGCCGCGGCTGCATGCGTGCGGCTGCCGCCAGAAACGCCGGTGTCGACCCGGCGCGCGGCGGATCCAAGACGATGATATCGGCGCGTTGCCCGGCCGATGCGGCGTGGGCAAGATACGCGGTGGCATCGGCCGCCTCGAAGCGCGCGATCGTGTCGAGGTGGTTGAGCGCGGCGTTGCGACGGGCATCGTTTATGCCGGCGGCATTGCGTTCGATGCCGAGCAGCGTGATCTCGGTGCCCGCGGTGGCCGCAACATGCGCTGCCGCAAGGCCGATGGTGCCGCTGCCGCAGTAGGCGTCGATGAGCGTGTCACCCGCTTCGAGCGTCATGCCCTCGATGGCGAGGCGATAGAGCACCTCGGTCTGCTCGGGATTGGTCTGGTAGAACGCCGTGGGCGAGATCTCGAAGGTGCAGCCAAGCAGGCTATCGCGCATGCAGGGCGCACCCGCGACGATGCGCGTCTGCGCGCCCAGGATGGCGTTGTCGCCCCGGGCGTTGATGTTGTGGGCGATCGACACCAGACGCGGGTCAATCTCGGAGAGCGCGTGGAAGAACTCCTCGGCATGTGGCAGATCGCGGTTGCGCGTGACCACGGTGAGCATGCCCTCATTCGACCGCCATCCCAAGCGCAGCACCGCGTAGCGCAAGAGCCCCGTGCGGGCATCTTCGTTGTAGGCGGGAATCTTGCACGCATGTGCCACCTCGGCGACACGCGTGAGGATGCGCCGTGCTCCCGGGGCCTCGATCGGGCAGTCGGTAACCGAGACGATGCGGTGCGTGCCGTGCGCGTAGAAGCCGCAACGTATGGAGCCATGGGCGCCGGGGGCAAACGGCGTCGCCGCCTTATAGCGAAACCCGCGCGGTGCGGGCAGCGACCCGGTGCTCGCCGACGTGCCACCCATGCCCTGTACGGGCTCGATGGACACATCCCAGCCATAGCGCGCGCAGGCAGGGGCAAAAAGCTCCTCCATGGCGCGGTGCTTGCGCGCAAGCTGTTTTTTGTATGGCACGCCGATCCAGGTACAGCCGCCGCATGCGTGCATAACGGGGCAGGGGCCCGCCGCAGCCTTGCGCGCTCGTCGCATCTGCGTGTTACTGGGACGCCCGCCGGGCTGCATATGTGTCATAGGTAGTCCAACTTCCATGTTGCTCACGATCTTTCAAGTATATCGACGGTGCGCTCCTCTATAAAGATATGAAGAAATTATGGATAGCTGTTGTATCTGCGGACATCGATACCTTAATCACCCCCTATGCATGCGGTTTCATATCTCGCTTGACCATGGACGATAAGCTCGATGGATGGAGACGCTGCATACATGCGTACATGACATAAAGCGAGCAATGCCCCCTTTGTCGATACAGCTCAAGTGAGCGTTTTTACATGTTTGGGCGAAGAGTATGGCGCAATCTTTCATAAATGCGCAGATAATGGGGTAATACATGTGCCTGCCCGCCGTGCTGCGAGGTAGCGGCACGGCAGCATCGAATCTGGGAATGTATGGGGAGGCGTCATGGCACATCGGGACTTCACCGATGAGGAGCGTGCGTATCTGGAATCGCTTCCGGCTGTTGCGGGGGTTTCGGGCGGCATGATCCGCTACACCGATGAGTTTCGGGATTCGTGCATGGAGCGCTACCTGAGCGGCGATTCGCCCGTCCGCATCTTTCGCGAGGCGGGACTCGAGCCGGAGCTGATCGGCCACAAGCGCATCGAGCGCTGCATCGCGCGCTGGCGCCCGCGTGACATCAGCGAGGGCGCGGGCGACAGGAACTGCGATCTTGCCAAGCAGAACCAGCTGATGAAGACGAGGGTTGCGGTGCTCGAGGAGCTCGTGGAGCTGGCCGAGGCGCGGAGCAGCCGCGTGGTGAGCAAGGCGAAGCGGTTCGCGCTCATCGAGCGCCTGCGCGATGAGCTGGCGGGGTTTTCCATCTCCGAGGCGTGCCATGCCCTGGGCGTTTCCGTTGCCGGATACTACCATTGGCGCTCTACGCAGGCAAAACAGGCGGAAGAGGCGTAGCGGCGCCGCGCGGCTTCCGGCGCGGCGATTTGGGTACCATGTGCTCAGGGCATACCGCCCGCACGCATAACGAGCAAAGAGGTACCCTGTGCTGGAGCTTAAAGGCATCACCAAAGATTATCCTTCGGGCGATTCCGTTGTCCATGCCCTCAAGGGCATTTCCGTCACGTTTCGCAACCAGGAATTCGTAAGCATCTTAGGCCAATCAGGCTGCGGCAAGACCACGCTGCTCAACATCATCGGCGGGCTCGACCAGTACACGCGTGGCGACCTTGTGATCAACGGGCGATCGACCAAGAGCTATCTCGACCGCGATTGGGATACCTACCGCAACCACTCGGTGGGCTTCGTGTTTCAGAGCTACAATCTCATTCCGCACCAAACGGTCATCGCCAACGTCGAGATGGCGCTCATGCTCTCGGGTGTGCCCAAGGGCGAGCGCCGTCGCTGCGCCGAGGAAGCGCTCAAGCGCGTGGGCCTTGGCGAGCATTTGAAAAAGAAGCCCAATCAGCTTTCGGGCGGCCAGATGCAGCGCGTCGCCATCGCGCGCGCCATCGTAAACGATCCCGAGATCATCTTGGCAGACGAGCCAACCGGCGCGCTCGATACCGAGACCTCCGTCGAGGTCATGGAGATCCTGAAGGAGCTCTCCCGCGATCGCCTTGTGGTGATGGTGACGCATAATCCGCAGCTCGCCGAGGAGTACTCCGATCGCATCGTGCGCATCTCGGACGGACTCATCATCAGCGATACCCGGCCGGTCGAACAGGATCGCGAGGCGCTCACGCCCGAGCAGATCCAGGCGCATGCAGTCGCCGACGCGCGCAAGGGCAAGCGGTCGATGAGCTTCGCCTCGGCGCTGGCGCTCTCGTTCACCAATCTCATGACCAAGAAGGGGCGCACCTTCCTCACGGCCTTCGCCGGTTCGATCGGCATCATCGGCATCGCGCTCATCCTGTCGCTTTCCGACGGCACGCAGAACTACATCGCCGACACCGAGCAATCCACCATGGGCAGCTACCCGCTCACCATCAACGAGACGAGCGTCGATATGGCGAGCATGATGACCTCGATGATGGGTTCGGCGGCGAGTACCGCGGCGGAGTCGGTTGAAGACGGGACCATCGCCTCCAAAGATCTCGTGAACGACATGGTGGCGGGTGTATCGGAGGGAGCCAACGAGAACGACATGCCCGCTATTAAGGCATGGCTCGATAGCAACCCCGACGACATCGACGCCATCACCTCAGCGATCGAGTACACCTATAACGTGCCGATCAACATCTATGCGAGCGATACCTCGCAGGGTCCGGTGCAGGTGAACCCCCAGACTGTCATGGAGGCGCTGGGCATCTCGATGGGTGAGACGCAAACCGAGATGCTCTCTTCTATGGGCTCGAGCTACGACGTCTTCACCGAGCTGCTGCCCGAGCGCGACACGTGGAAGCGCGATTACGATGTGGTTGCCGGGCGCATGCCCGAGCGCTGGGACGAGGTCGTGGTCTATGTCGATGAGAACGACCGCATCTCCGATTACACGCTCTATGCGCTGGGCCTGCTCGATCAAAGCGACCTGCGCGGCATGATGGCCGATGTGATCGCCGGCCGCAGCGTCGAGAAGACCGAGGGCGTCTCGTATACCTACGACGAGCTCATGGGGCTCACCTTCAAGCTCGTGCCCGAGGCGGCGAAATATGCCGAGCAGGCAGATGGCACCTGGGCGGATATGAGCGATGACGACGCGTATCTGAGCGACGTGATCGATGGCGCCGAGGAGCTTCACGTGGTGGGCATCGTTCGTCCGAGCGAGGAGAACGATGCAACCAACTGGGGATCGGTGCTCTATACGCCGGAGCTGGTGGAGCACGTGATCGCGTTGGGCGATGCGAGCGCGGCGGTTGAGGCGCAAGAGGCCGATCCCACCACCGACATCTTCACGGGCCTGCCCTTCGAGGAGAGCGCCACCGGGCTCACCATGGATGCCATCGAGCTCATGATCGAACAGCTGGGGGGAGACCAGGGGGCGCAGCTGCAAGGGTATGTCGATGAGCTGCGCGCCGAGGGCCTCTCAGACGACGAGATTGCCGAGGCGTTCTCGGCGCGGATGGCGAGTCAAACCGATAACGCCACCTACGAGGGAAATCTGGAGCTCCTGGGCAAAGGCGACCTCGACAGCCCCTCCTCGATCAGCATCTATCCGGACGATTTTGAGGCCAAGGAGCGCGTCGACGAGCTCATCGACGCGTACAACGAGGACATTCGCGCCGATGGATCGGGTACCGAGATCCAGTACACCGATATCGTGGGGACCCTCATGTCGAGCGTCACCGATATTGTGAACTCGCTCACCTATATCCTCATCGCCTTCGTGGCCATTTCGCTCGTGGTGAGCTCGATCATGATCGGCATCATCACCTACATCTCGGTGCTCGAGCGCACCAAGGAGATCGGCATCCTGCGCGCCATCGGCGCGAGCAAGCGCGACGTGAGCCGCATCTTCACCGCCGAGACGTTCATCATCGGGCTTGTTTCGGGCGTGCTGGGCATCCTTGTCACCATGGCGCTCGATATCCCCGTGAACATGATCATCTACCAGGTCGCCGGTGTGGAGAACCTCGCTGCCGTCCCGGTGGGCGCGGGCGTTGCGCTCGTGGTGATATCGGTGGTGTTGTCGCTGGTCGCGGGCCTTGCCCCCAGCCGCATGGCGGCCAAGAAGGATCCCGTCACCGCGCTGCGCACCGAGTAGCGCCGCAGCGCCCTTCACCGCAGCAGCGCGTTCATTGGGCGAAAGGATGCGTATGCGCGCCGTCGCTTGGGGTAGGCTCAGCACATAGGACAAGGACCGCGCCAGCGCGTCCGGTGTCTCGCACGTTTGATGTGTCGTCAGCCGGTGGGAGCCTGCCACCGTACTTGCGTAGCGTCGGACAGCCCGCGACTCGGCATCAGCGAGCTGTCCGACTGCCCTTGTTGCCCTGCGCAGGCAGCGGCAACGTGCATATTGCCGATGGCATGCCAAGCTGCTGCGCCTGCGCCCGGTGCGTCCAAACGATTCCCGTCGCCGCCGAGCGCGGCGCGCGGGCGCAAAGGAGGCAGCTATGGGTGCTCCCAAAACCTGCAATGTGAGGAACGTCGTCTTGGTTGGCCAGGGAGGAGTAGGAAAGACCTCCCTGGCAGAAGCGATGCTGCATCTTTCAGGCAAAACCACCCGCTTGGGTGGCCATGCGGGCACCAAGCCCACACTCGACTACGACACCGAAGAAGTGAAGCGCGGTGTCTCCATCTCGACCTCCATTGCCCCCATCGATTGGAAGGGCATGCGGCTCAACGTTCTCGATGCGCCGTGCTATCCCGATTTCATCGGCGACGCCTACGCGGCCATGAGCGTGTGCGAGACCGCGCTCTTCGTGGTCGATGCCGCCGAGGGCCCTCAGCCTACAACCGTGAAGCTTTGGTATGCCGCCGAGGACCTGCGCTTGGCGCGCGCCGTTTTCATCAACCGGTTTGATAAGGAGAATGCCGACTACGACGGCACTATGGCCACGCTGCGCGAGCGCTTCGGTATGCGTCTGGGCGCCGTCACGCTGCCGTGGGGCACGGGCGAGAACTTCGAGGGCGTCATCGACATCGTGCGCATGAAGGCGCGCCACTGCGAGGGCACCACGCAGACCGAGTTCGATATTCCCGAGGAATACCGCGCCGCCGCCGACGAGGCGCGCGAGACCCTGTGCGAGCTCGTGGCCGAGGCCGACGACGATCTCATGGAGAAGTACCTCGAGGGCGAGCCGCTCACGCAGGAGGAAATCGAGAGCCTGCTGGGCAAGGCCATCGCCCAGCGCCTGTTCGTGCCGGTGTTCGCCGGCTCGTGCAACAAGGAGCTCGGCGTTCATTCCGTGATGGACGACATCGTGACCTACTTCCCCAGCCCCACCGATTACGGCGAGATGCCGCTGGTCGATGGTGACGAGCTGAAGATCTCCTCCGAGGACGAGCGCCCCGTGGCCTTCGTGTTCAAGACGCTCAACGACCCCTCGCAGGGCCGCATCTCCTTCCTCAAGGTGCTCACCGGTACGCTTACGCCCGGTATCGAGCTCGTGAACGCGCGCACGCGCAAGGGCGAGCGCCTGGCGCATCTCTATGTGATGTGCGGTCGCGAGATGAGCGAGGTGGGCAAGGCCGAGGCCGGCGACATCATCGTCACCACCAAGATCGCCGCCGAGACGGGCGACACCCTTTCTGTGTCTGGCAAGGTCGAAGCTGCCGCCTTCCAGTTCCCCAACAGCCAGTACCGCATCGCCATCGAGGCCGAGAACCGCGGCGACGAGGAGAAGCTCTACACGTTCGTCGAGCGCGCGTGCGATGCCGACCCCACCATGAAGATCGAGCGCGACGAGGAGACCGGCCAGACCATCATCTCCGCCGTTGGCGAGGCGCAGGTGTCGGTGCTGCTCAACCGCTTGGAGGAGCGCACGAAGGTTACCGCGAAGAGCGTGCCCATCAAGATCCCGTATCGCGAGACCATCCGCCGCGTGGCAAGCGCCCAGGGCCGCCACAAGAAGCAGACCGGTGGCGCCGGGCAGTTTGGCGACTGCTATCTGCGCGTCGAGCCGCTTACCGATGGCGGCGATTACGAGTTCGTGGACGAGGTCGTGGGCGGCCACATCCCGCGTTCGCTCATCCCCGCGGTCGATAAGGGCGTCCAAGAGACCATGAAGGGTGGTGTCATCGCCGGCTTCCCGCTCACGGGCATCCGCGTAGCCGTGTACGACGGTTCGTATCATCCCGTCGACTCCAACGAGATGGCGTTCCGCGCCGCTGCGCGCATCGGCCTTCAGAAGGCCTGCGCCGAGGCAAACCCGGTGGTGCTCGAGCCCATGGAAAACATCACGGTGACCATTCCCGAGAGCTATGCGGGCGCCGTGATGGGCGACGTGAGCGCCTCGCGCGGCCGCGTGACCGGTATGAGCACCAACGACCGCGGCGAGACGGTGGTCACGGCGACCGTGCCCTACGCCGAGCTGACCGATTACGCCACGCGTCTGCGCTCGCTTTCGCGCGGCACCGGCGACTTCACGATGGAGCCCGCCGGCTACGAGCAGGTTCCGCATGATGTGCAGGAGCGCTTGGTGAAGGAGTACCAGGAGGCGCGCGCCGCCGGCAACAAGTAACGCTGGCATCTCCGCAGCATCTCATCGCCATGGGGCGGACGGTCTGCAATGGGCCGTCCGCCTTTATTGTGCGGGCGCCTCAGCTCTCCGTTGCGCCGTTCATCGAGCCCCTTTGATAGCGCACAAGCAGCGGGGACACGGGACAGCGCGCGATGTGCTCCAGCGTCTGGCGAACATCATCGCGGAGCGGCGCGTCGGGCTGGGCGGAGCCGCCCGCGGCGAGGCGCGCGAGGTCATCAGGGGCCGCGGCGATGCGCATGGTCCCTGCAGCGAGCTGGGCGCGCACCTGGCGAGCGCCCAGCTCGTGCAGATATGCCTCGCATGCCCGCACCGTTGCAAGCTTTTCGGGCGTGAGCACCTCACCACATGGGATGCGGGTTGCGAGGCACGCTCCTGCCGGAAGATTCCACAGGTCATGTCCCCATGCGCGCAAGACCCGGCGCTCCTCATCCTTATGCCAGCCGGTTTCCATAAGGGGGGAACGCACGCCTAGCTCGCCCAAGGCGCGCATGCCGGGGCGATCGGTGGCAACGGCGTCGTCGGCATTGCTGCCGTCTACCACGGTCGCATAGCCGCGCTCGCGCGCCGTCTCGATGATGCGCGTGAATCCCGTCCGCTTGCACCAATAGCAGCGATCGCAGCCGTTCTGCGCAACCAGGGGATCGGCGAGCGGGTCGAGCTGGATCGTCGCTATCGGCAGGCTCGCGAGCTCGCCGGCAGCACGCAGCGCCTCGACCGATGCCGCCTCTTGCACGGTGGCAAGCGGCGTTGTCAGATGCACAAGCAGCGTGCGATCGGGGATGGCGCGCAGGCAGGCGGCTGCAAGCAGCGTGCTATCGACCCCGCCGGAAAACCCAACGGCAACCCCTGCGTGCGCCTTCAGCCACGAGTAGAGCCGCTCGAGCTTGCCCTCGATAGCCGTATCCAGCGCGGTTATGGTGGCGGAGTCGATATTCATGCAAAGATTTCCTTCTGTGCAACTCGTGCGCAAGCGTTCTGGCACAATGCTACAAGGCTCTGAGCGGGCGCACAACACGCGCGCACGCCAGGGCCGGGATATCGAAGACGATAAGGAGCCGCGAAGCCTAGGAGCGTGCAATGATCAAGGCAGTGATTTACGACATGGACGGGACGCTCGTCGATACCGAGCATCTGGGTCTCAGGGCATGGGATGAAGCTGCCGAGCAGCTGGGCACGGATGTCCCGCGCGATCTCTCGAAGCAGTTCATTGGACGGGCGCGCCCTTCGGTTGTGGACATGCTCGTCGAGCATCTGGGATCGCGGTCGCTTGCCGAGCAGGTATACGATCTCCACCGCGATATCCAGTTCGAGCTTTCCAAAGACCATCTCGAGACCAAGCCCGGTGCGCTCGAGTCGCTGCGCACGCTTCACGAGGAGGGCTACCGCATCGCCCTCGCCACCTCGTCGCGGCGCGAAACGGTGGACTATAACCTCAACCGCTTTGGCATCATGGATCTGTTCGAGGTGATCACCTGCGGGGACGAGATGAAGCGCGGCAAGCCGTACCCCGACATCTACCTGCGTACCGCCGAGCGCTTGGAGCTCGATCCCGTGACGTGCGCCGTCATCGAGGATTCTGCCAACGGCGTCAAGGCGGGCCATGCCGCGGGCATGCACGTGTACATGGTCCCCGACGTGCTCGCACCCACCGAAGAGCTCGTCGCCATGTGCGACCGCGTGCTGGAGAGCCTGTTCGAGCTGCCGGCGGCCCTGCGCGAGGACGGGGGCATGGTCCGCGCATGAGCGCGTACCTCTCCAACGTCCATACGGCGGTGCTGCTCTTCCCCCTCATTGCCGCCGCGCTCTCCATCCCCTATGCCATCTACCAGTACCGCAAGTTCGGCAGCATCTCGCTGTGGAAGACGTTTCTGGTCTTCTCGTTCATCTTCTACCTGCTCTGCGCGTATTTCATGGTCATCCTGCCGCTGCCTGCCGATCGCGACATCCTCATTCCGGCGGCGCAGCACCCGCAGCTCGAGCCGTTCTATTTCTTAGACAGTCTGCTCCCTGCGGCACGCCGCATCGACCCGACCTCGCCGGCGTCGTGGATCGTGTTTCTGCGCAATCCCGGCGTCTACACCACGTTGTTCAACGTGCTGCTCACCTTGCCGTTCGGCGTGTACCTGCGCTATCTCTTCCAGCGTCGCTGGTGGCAGGCCGTGCTGCTTGGGCTGTTGCTTTCGGGATTTTTCGAGCTGTCGCAGTTCAGCGGGCTATTCGGCCTGTATGAGCATCCCTATCGCCTGCTCGACGTCGACGATCTCATCACCAACACAGCAGGCACGCTGCTGGGCTTTTGGTGCGCTGTGCCGCTCTGCCGCTTCCTGCCCGATATCGACGACGTCGAGGAGCTCGCGGCGCTGCGCGGCGCCACGCACACAACCGCCTCGCGCCGCTTGCTTGCGTTCGCGCTCGATATGGTTGCCACCGCCGGCGTGTTTGCCGGCCTGCACCTTGCCATGCCCGAGCTTTCGGATTCTCGGTTTGGGCTCGTCGGCGGCCTTATGTGCGCCACGGGCATCACCTTCATGCTCATTCCGGTCATCACCCGCGGCCAGACGATCGGCCACATGGTGGTGCGCCTGCGCGTGGTGCGCCCCGATGGCTCGCGCGCTTCGGGATGCTCCATCGTCGCCCGCTACGGCTTGCTGTTCTGGGGCTTTTTGCTGGCGCCGCTGTGGGTGAGCACGCTCTTCCCGGCTGCGTACGGCAGCACCCTGTACCGTCTCGATGAGGCGGCGGTTGGTGCCGAGAGCATCTGGCAGGTGCTTGTGTGCGTGTACGCCATCTGGCTGATCTCGCTTGCCATCCGCGCGTTGCTCTCGGCGTTCAAGCATCCCTTCGTCATGCTCAACGGCATCATGACCAACACGCGCGTCATGTCGGTGACGCAGGTGGACCGCCTGCGTGCCGCGCGGTTCGATCCCAGCATGGAGGAGGAGCTTACCGAGCTCGATGTCGATCCGCTCGGCACCGACCTGGACGATGCGTTCGGCGCTTCCTTCGATACAACCAGCGCCGACGAAGGCGCCTCATTCGATGCCGAGGAGCAGGGCCATATCTAAACCGGGGGCTTGGCGGCGCGCGGGGCAGTGCGGGGTCTAGAGATACGCGCCCATGTTGAACTCGGGGATCGAGCGCGCGCGGTTCTCGACCGTGGTGAGGCCCTCCGTCGGTACCGCGCCGGTGCTGGCGCGCGGCAGCAAGAAGGGGCGCACCACCTCTTCGCGGCGCTCCTGTGTCTCACGGGGCTGCGCGTCCGACGCCGCGATGCGTTCGAGAAGCAGCTGGATGCCCTTGCGCCCGATTTCGTATCCTGCGGGGGAGCAGGTGGTGAGGGCGACCGGCGTGCTCCATGCGAGCGGGTTGCCGTCGCAGCCCGCCACGAGCAGGTCGTCGGGCACGCGCGCCCCGGTGGACAGCGCGCCCCCGATGGCACCCGCCGCCAGGACATCGGTGAGGCCGATGATGGCGTCGGGGCGTTCGCCCGGCGCGCGCTGCATGAGGCTGACGCCCAGGCTATAGCCGTCGCCCGAAACATTCCATTCGCCGGCGTCGAGCACCTCGAGCTCGATGTCGGGGTGGGCGGAGAGCACGTCTTGGATGCCGGCGAGGCGGAGCTTCATGTGCTGGGACGACGTGCGTCCGATTACCGCGATGTGCTCGGTGCCGTGCGTCACGAGATGCCGGGCGATCAGCGCACCCTGCCCCATGTTATCGGCCGAAACATAGGAGCCGGGCGAACCGCTGCGCACATCGAGGTAGACCACGGGCACCGTATGGGTGGCCGCGGGTTCCCACTCCAGCGATGGAACCGGCTGCACCAAGATGCCGTCGACCTGCATGCCCATGAGATAGCGCGCCGAGCGTGCCGAGAGCGCTTTATCGTCGTTCGCGTTTGCCATGATGAGGTTGTAGCCATGGCGCCGCGCCTCGGTGAGCGCACCGTTCGCGATCTGCAGGCTCGAACCATGGTTGAGCCGGGGCAGGACCAGGCCCAGCACGTTGCTGTGGCCGCCGGCGAGCATGCGGGCGCTTTGATTGGGGAGATACCCCAAGCGCTCGATGGCCTCGTCGATGATGCGCCGCGTCTCGGGCCGCACCTTCTCGGGGTGGTTGAGCGCGTTGGAAACCGTGCCGAGCGAGACGCCCGCCTCGCGCGCCACATCGCCGATGCGTACCCGCGCCATGCCGTCCTCCTTGGTGATCTCACGCCGTGTATGGGCTTGTTGCAGCATAGCATATGGTTAAAGCGTTTTAATTCACAAGCAGGGGGCGTCCTGTGGAAGTCTGCTGGTATTCAAAACGGGTAACCAGTTGGTAATATGAGAGCATATGCCCGGGGGTACCATGGATGCTACGGCCCATGGCGGGCCTTTGTTGTGCCACGACAGACAAGGAGCGGCTATGTGCGGCATCGTGGGATATACCGGAACCAAGGCTGCTAAGGACATCCTCATCTCCGGCCTCAAGCGCCTGGAGTATCGCGGGTACGATTCGGCGGGCGTCGCGCTCGAGCGCGCGCAGGAAGGTGGGACGACGCTCGACGTCATACGCCGTGTGGGCAAGGTGGCGGGCCTCGAATCCGAGCTCGCGGGCGTCGATGCCGCGTCGACATGCGGTATCGGGCATACGCGCTGGGCCACGCATGGGCGTCCCAGCATGGTGAACGCGCATCCCCATGTTTCGTGCGATGGCCGCATCGCGATCGTCCACAACGGCATCATCGAGAATTTCGCCGAGCTGCGCACCGAGCTCGAGGGTCGCGGGCACCGGTTTGCCAGCGAAACGGATACCGAGGTGTTCGCGCATCTTATCGAAGAGGCGTATGCACAGACGCACGACCTGCTCGCCGCGCTGCGCGAGGCATGCGCCCGCGTGGTGGGCGCCTACGGCATCGCGGCGGTGTGCGCCGACGAACCCGGTGTCATCGCGGTGGCGCGCAAGGACTCGCCCATCATCATCGGGCGCGGCGAGCACGGCAGCTACGTCGCATCCGATATCATCGCCGTGATCGATGCCACGCGCGATGTCGTGGTGCTGGAAGACGGCCAGTTCGCGCGCCTCACGCCCGCAGACATCGAGTACACCGATGCGCAGGGCGTGCCCATCGAGCCCGCGGTGACGCATATCGACTGGGATATCGACATGGCGGAGAAGGGCGGCTACCCCGACTTCATGCTCAAGGAGATCTACGAGCAGCCGCGCGTGGTGCGCGACACCCTTGTGGGGCGCATGACAGCGGGCGAGCTCGACATCGACGAGCTGGGGCTTTCGATGGAGGAGCTCAACCTCATCGACCGCGTGTATGTTATCGCGTGCGGCACCAGCTACCATGCCGGCCTCATCGCGAAGAACCTCATCGAGGCCTGGGCGCGGATCCCCTGCGAGGTTGAGGCGGCAAGCGAGTTTCGCTATCGCAACCCCATCATCACCCCCTCGACGCTCGTGGTCGCCGTGAGCCAGTCGGGCGAGACGGCCGACACCCTCGCCGCCATCCGCGACGCGCGCATCAAGGGCGCCAAGGTGTTCGGCATCACCAATGTGGTGGGAAGCCCCGTGGCGCGTGAGAGCGACGGCGTCATCTACACGAAGGCCAACAAGGAGATCGCCGTCGCCTCCACCAAGAGCTTCATCGGCCAGGTGGTGTCGCTTACGTTGCTGGCGCTTCTGTTGGCGCAGGTCAAGGGCAAGCTCACCACCGGCCAGGTGCGCATGCTCTTCCGTGAGCTGGGCGATACGGCCGAGCAGATCCAGTGGGTCTTGGACACGCAGGGTGAGCACATCCGCGATGCCGCCGCGGCGTGCGTAGACGCGCACTCGGCGCTGTTCGTGGGTCGCGGGATGGGTGCCGCCATCGCTAACGAGGGTGCGCTTAAGTTGAAGGAGATCAGCTATCTGCATGCCGAGGCCTACGCGGCGGGTGAGATGAAGCACGGGCCCATCGCGCTTATCGATCCGGGATTCCCCGTGATCGCGGTGGCTACGAAGAGCCCGGTGTACGACAAAACCGTTTCGAACCTTAAAGAGTGCGAGGCGCGCGGCGCCCGGATCATCGTCGTGGCAACCGAGGGCGATGACGATATCCGCGAGATCGCCGACCACGTGATCTATATCCCGCGCGTGCGCGATGCCTTCTGCGCCATCACGGCGACGGTCCCGTTGCAGCTGCTTGCACGCGAGGTCGCCCTCATGCGCGGCTGCGATGTCGATCAGCCGCGCAACCTTGCGAAAAGCGTAACGGTTGAGTAACGCCGCAGGCGGGTTCGGCGCGGCCGCTCCCGCCCACGGCAAGGTGGGCGCGGTCCGTTATGCGAAGCGCGCAACAAGCTCCTGCAGCACGTCGACCATCTTCTCGAGCGAGCGCACGGGGATGAACTCGTTGACGCCGTGGAAGCAATAGCCGCCGGTCGAGAGGTTGGGGCAGGGGAGTCCGCGGAACGAAAGCTGAGCGCCGTCGGTGCCGCCGCGAATGGGCAGCACGCGGGGCTCGACGCCCGTGGCGGCGAAGGCGTCCTGCGCGGTATCGATGAGCTCGGGGTGGTCGGCCACGATCTCGGCCATGTTGCGGTACTGCTGCTTGATTTCGACGTTTACGCAATCGGTGCCCTGCTCGGCGTTGACAAACGCCGCGGCGCGCTCGATGAGGGCGATCTTCGCATCGAAGCGCGCGGCATCATGGTCGCGCACGATGTAGCGCGCGGTGGCATGCTCGCAGGTTGCCGAGACGCCTTCGAGATGGATGAATCCGTCATATCCTTCCGTGTGCTCGGGGCGCATGTGCTCGGGCAGCAGCGCGTGGAACGCGGCGAAGAGGTTGCCGGCGTTGACCATGCGGTCCTTGGCGTCGCCGGGATGGATGGAGTATCCCTGGAAGCGCACGGTCGCCTCGCACGCGTTGAAGCATTCCCATTCGATCTCGCCGAGCGCCCCGCCGTCGACCGTGTAGGCATAGGTGCAGCCGAATGCATCGAGATCGAGCAGCTCGGCACCGTGGCCGATCTCCTCATCGGGACAGAAGCAGATGCCCAGCGGCGGATGGGGAAGCTCCGGATGCGCGGCGAGGCGCGCCACGAGCGACATGATCTCGGCCACGCCCGCTTTGTCGTCGGCGCCGAGCAGCGTGGTGCCGTCCGAGCAAACGATGTCCTGCCCAATCAGGTCGTTGAGGGCGGGGAGTTTGTCGGGCCCGATCTGCACGGGTGCGCCGTGCGCCTCGCCGCTCACCAACGGGCCGCCTTCGTAATGCACGATATGCGGCTTCACATCGAAGCCAGAGACCACCTCGGTGGTATCGATGTGTGCGATCAGGCCCAGCCTGGGCTGGTTCTCGGCCCCTGAACTTGCGGGGATATGCGCGCACACATAGGCGTTCTCGGTCACGTGGACGTTGTGGGCGCCCAGCTCGCGCAGCTCGTCGGCGAGCAGGCGTGCAAGGTCAAATTGGATGTCAGACGAGGGGACCTGATCGCAGTGCTCGTCCGAGGACTGCGTGGGAACCTGGACATAGCGCCAGAAGCGCTCCAGCACATCGGATGCGTTGGCGTGCGGAAGATCTACCATGGCCTCTCCTTTGTGGCGGGTGTGTGCATACAGCTCACACTCTAGCACGCGACGGTGTGGGGTAGAATCAGACAAGGCGAACTATGGTGGGCGTGCCGCAATCGGATCGCGGCGGGGCCCCGAGGCGCGCGAAGGGAAGGGCCTATGGAGACAACTGCGAGTTCGGATGAGCTGCATCTCACCATGGCAAACGAGGACTATCTCGAGTGCATGGTGAGAATCGAGCGGGAGGCGCTCGAGGCGGCCGGCGTGCGCTCCGTCGACATCGCCAACCGTCTCGGTGTTTCCAAGGCGTCGGTGAACAAGGCGGTCTCCGTGCTCAAGGGGCAGGGACTGGTTGAGCAGTCGCATTACGGCCGCGTGATGCTTACCGCGCGCGGCAGGGAGATCGGCGAGGCCATCTGGTACCGTCACCGGCTCATCCGGACGTTCCTCATCCAAGAGTTGGGCGTTGCGTTTGAGCGCGCCGACGACGAGGCCTGCCAGATGGAGCACGCCCTTTCCGAGGATACGATGCAGCGCTGGACGGCGTACCTCGAGCGCGAGGGCATCGTGGTCGTGGATGACTAGCGGCTAATATGAGCAAGACGACGCACGCGGCAACCTATCTTCCCGACACGACGTATTACAACCGCACGGGGGCGGCGGAGTTCATGGCGCGCCTCGAGCGCGAGCCGCTGCTCATGCAGGGGCCCATGGGGAGCGTGCTGGTGGCCAGTGCCGATGCGCGCGAGGTGCCCGCGGCGTTTTGGAATCTCGCCGAGCCGCAGACGGTGGTGCGCATCCATCGGCTGTATGAGGCCGCAGGGGCCCAGATCCTGCTCACCAACACCTTCCAAGCGAGCCAGCCGGCGCTCGAGCGCGATGAGATCATGCCGCCCATGGCCGAGGTGAACCGCGCCGCGGTCGATAACGCGCGCGCGGCGCATCCGCAGGTGCTTGTGGGGTCGATGGGCCCGTGCGGAATCGATTGGACCCTGTCCGACTCCCCCGAGTTCCGCGCCGCCCGCGATGCCTATCGGGCGCAGGCGCATGCGCTGCTGGCCGCCGGCGTCGACGCGCTCCTCCTCGAGACCTTCACGTCGATTCGCGATTTCGAGCCCGCGATCAAGGGCGCGTGCGACGCTGCCGACGGCATGCCCGTGTTGGCGAGCTTCGCCATCGATGAGGACGCGAACCTGCTGGGCGATGGCCTCACCATCGAGGGCGCATTGCTCTACGCCGAGAAGCATGGGGCGCAGGCCGTCGGGGTGAACTGCTGCTCGCTTGAGGCCGCGGCCGTCGCGGTGCCTCGCATGGTGCGTGCCGCACGGACGCCCGTCATGGTGCGGCCGAACGCGGGCGCACCGGTCAAGGCGGAAGACGGCTCGCTTGTATGGCACGAGTGCCCCGAGCGCTTCGAGGATGCCTGCGCGGCGTGGCTGCGGGCGGGGGCGCGCATCGTGGGCGGCTGCTGCGGCACCACGGCGCGCACCACATCGGCGCTGGCCGATGCGCTGGTTGCCTACACCAGTTATGGATGAGATGCGCACGGCGCTCTCATCGCACGAAGCATGCCCCCTCTGGGTATATCTCACACGTACCTTTGATGGCGTCGTGAGAGGTGTAGCTCGCAGTGGGAACGATTATCCGATTTGGAACCGATGGCTGGCGCGCCCGCGTAGACGGCGACTTTAGCGAGGAGAACCTCGTACGCGTTGCCGATGCCGTGGGCCGTGTGTGGGCGCATGAGATGTCGGGGGCCATCGTCTATGTAGGATATGACACGCGTCCCGGCGCAGAGCACTTCGCATGCCTCGCGGGCAGGGTGCTGGCGTCGCATGGCCTGGTTGCCAAGGTGAGCGATCGCTATGTGCCAACGCCGGCGCTCTCATGGGCGGCGGAGAACGACGTGCGCGCCTGCGGCGGATTTCAGGTGACCGGCTCGCACCATCCCCACGACTACCTGGGCGTAAAGCTTCGTTCAGCCAAGGGCGGCACGCTGTCGAGCGATGCCGTGCGCGCCATCGAGGATGCCATCGCGCCCGAACCCACCGATCGCCGCGGGGCGATCGCGCGCACGGACTATGTCACCCCGTATTTCGATTACCTCTGCACATCGGTGGTCGACGCCGATGTTATTGCCCAGGCCAAGCTGCGCGTGCTCTACGATCCGCTGTACGGCTCGGCACGTGGCTACGTGCCGCTCGCCATGGGCTCGCTCGGCATCGAGACCGTCGAGATTCACGGCGCGGCAGACGACGAATACGAGGAGCTGCACCCTGATTGCATGGAACCGTGGATCGATGCATGCGAGCAGGCGGTGGTGCAAACGGGTGTGAGCGCCGGGTTGGTGAACGACGGCGATGCCGATAGGGTGGGGGCCGTCGACGAGCACGGCCGCCTGGTGAGCACCCATCGCATCATCGCCCTGCTGATCGAGTATCTCGTGAAGCACCGGGGTATGACGGGGCGCGTCGTGCTCAACCAGTCGACGTCGATGCTCACCCGGCGCGTAGCGCGCGATCTGGGCTGCCGCGTCACGGTGAAGCCGGTGGGGTTCAAGCATATCTTTGAGGAATCACGCAAGGGCGATGTGCTGATTGGCGGCGAGGAGGCAGGCGGCATCGGCGTTCCGGCATTCTGCCCCGAGCGCGACGGCATCTTGGTAACCATGTTGCTCTGCGAGCTCATGGCCATGACGGGCAAATCCCTGGGGACGCTCTCAGACGAACTGACCAGCACCTACGGGACAACCAGCTATGGTCGGCGCGACCTGCGCCTGCAGGCCGAGGTCATCGAGATGTTTCGCACGCTGCTGCCGGGCCTCAACCCGCAGCATGTAGCAGGCAGGACGCCCACGGCGGTGAGCCATATGGATGGACTCAGGCTGGAGTTCGAGGACGAATCGTGGTTGCTGATGCGCCCTGCGGGCACTGAGCCGGTGGTGCGCGTGTACGCCGAGGCACCTACCGTCCAGGTGCGTGACGAGCTCCTTGAGGCAGGCTGCGATATTGCGAAGTGCGAGCTCGGCATCTAAGCGCTCGAATGCACGTGCACATGCGGACGTGCCGCCACTCTCTATATATAGATAGAACGTCTATCTAGAGAGAGGGAAGATCCAGCGGGGCGAGAACCGTCTGCGATATAGACGAACATGGGCCTCTGTGGCTTTCACTGTCGGTGGGCGGTCGGTTCTAGTGGATGAACGTATCTCAAACACTATATGTAGTAGTGAAAGCGGCTCAAAAGTTGCCAATTGTGGAGGAATCGTGAACATCCCCTCCGCCCTTGCGCGGGCGGCCCGGGGCTGGCAATATATCTCCTTGCCG